>JAKQPS010000188.1 GCA_029564595.1 bacterium
GGGGCTTTACATCGCTTCGGACGAGGGCGTAGTCCGAGAGGACGCGGAGGGCGAGGGCGTAGTCCGGGAGCGCGAGGATGATTCTTCTCCCCTCGGGGTGCATCTGAACCCGGCGCTGCTCGCAGAACTGGAACGCATGTATGGAGGGGGATAGCATGGGGCTTACTACAAGACAACAACGCTTCATCGAAGTATTCAACGGGAACGTAGTCGAATCGGCAAGGCTCGCTGGATATTCCGAACAGTACGCTTTGAAGCAGGCTCATATCACTCTAGGCAGAAATAGGATTATTCAGCAAGCAATACAGGAGCGAGAAAGGAATAGACAGGAACCCCTTATAGCCACAAGGGAAGAGCGGCAAAAGTTTTGGACTTCCGTCATGTTGGATGAGAACGCCGAGATGCAGCACCGGCTCAAAGCGGCGGAATTGCTCGGGAAGTCCGAGGCCGACTTTTGCGAGCGAGTACAGGTTGACGCTTCCGTCGTGAACATCGGCTTCCTGTTCGAACCGAAACAGAGAGCGGAACTTTTGCGCGAGATCGACGACTAGGCAGAACTGCGGACTGAAAAGACAGACAGCTTATGCCGGTGCGGGGGCTGGTAAACTTTACCACCCCCTGCACCACGGGGCGACGGTGCAAAATTGCACAGACGCCCCTCCGCCGTAGCGAAACGCTAGTCGCCTGTTTCCATCGCGTTTCACGAGGGAATCGCAGGGGTGACATCGCGTTTCACGAGGGCATCGCAGGGGTGATTGACAGGCGCGGCTCGTCTTGATAGACTTTGCTCATCATAAGCATCTGCTTGAAGCCGTCAATGGGGAATTGGACCCCGACGGCAGAGAGTGGATGTAACAAACATCAGCCCCGCGTCTTGCACCCCCGGCGAAGAAGAAACCGGCCCGGCCAAGACGCGGGGCTTTTGCTATTTCCCCATCCCCTTGCGGTGCTCTTCCCATAGGACTTTCCGAAGACTTCTCCCGAAAAGCGATAGGCAATCCTTATCAAACAGCGAAAAGCATACTTCCTGTGAG
>JAKQPS010000024.1 GCA_029564595.1 bacterium
GACCGATTTTTCGACTATGTGGCGGCCATAAACCGCGCCACGGGGCAGAAGATCACGATGGGCGAACTTCTCGATTACAATCGCGCGCGTGTCGTCTGTCAGGCTATGCTTCGAACTCCCCGCGACGACAGGCATAAACACCTTATCGTTTACAACGGCGACATGTCCATGTTCGATGCGCCGGAATATCTTCGCAACCGGGTGGTTCTGGCGGAAGACATTTACCGCGACTATTTTGAAGGCACACGCAAAAAGAGGTTCGAGGAACTGAAAGAAAGGTTCAAGCCCGAAAGCCACGAAGCCGCGCAAATGGTCGCGCTGGCCGGCTACTTTGAGGAAATGGTGAACGGGTTTGCTCAGCCTGCGCCAGCGGCTTTGCCTGAAGCGGATAGTTCTACCGCCACGGACCCGTGCACGGACGAATTTGTGGCGTTCAGGGATGCCGCGCTGCTTGTGCCATCTTTATCTGTCGACATCATAGAACACCTTGTGAGCGCGTTGCGCGGGAACGGAGCCATAACGCATGGCGACCGGCTGGGCAGGAAGGCCGACTGGATTGCCGCGATCAAGGCGCTTGTCGAAGCCGGGCTTCTAGAGAAATCTAGGAAAGGCTATGACGCTGTTTTCACGATTCCGTCCGCAAAATGTGAATTTGAGGTTCCGGAAAGAGAGGAAAATTCCAATGTTTGAGCTTTTTCACTTTTTCAGGAACCTCAGTTTTTCAATCATGCGTTCTTTGCTTCCTAAAAATTTGAGGTTCCCGAAAGTGCGATTATTCCAATATATTAATGGGATAACTGACGTTTTGGGAACCTCAAACGCAGCATTATTAAGCACAATTAAGCATTATCGCAACACGGCCACTCAAACGGGCAATTTCTTGCGCTCTTCGTTCGTTTCAAGAAGCATGCCCTTACAATCCCGCCCACAGCATATAAGACAGTCACAACAAAATCGAAAGGAGGTGTCAGCCATGAAGTATGCAAATGCGGCGAAAATCTTCCCAAAGCCGCTGCTTGATGAAATGCGGAAGCATTTTCCAGCCGGGATGCTGTGGATGCCTCGGCAGGAGTTTGACCGCGCCGAGCGCGCCGAACTGGTTGCCCGGCTTGTCAGAGACGGTGTGCCCATCAAAGAAGTGGCAGCGCTGGCGCAACTCTCGCCCCGCCATGTTTACCGGCTGGCAGAAACGCGCGGTCAGACTCTGCATGCTGATAGACCGGAAACCCGGGCCGCTCCGGCAATGAGTTTGATAAGGG
>JAKQPS010000058.1 GCA_029564595.1 bacterium
ATCTCAGGAGATCAAGAAGGGCATCAAAAGCGGCGCTCCGGGTGGACAGCGATACGCGCCGACGCTCCCGACGCAGACGCGACAGCTCATAGACATGGCCTTCGGCAAAAAAGAGAAAAAAGACTATCCCATTCTGGGACGCTTGCGCAACGCCATTGGCTACGAATACGAGAAGAACAATAACGCGGTGCGCGTGGGTTGGCTCTCAATTTCCGCCGTCCGTCTGGGGAAGCGGCTTGAAGATGGTTTCACGACGAAGGTCACGGCGAAAATGCGCAAGGCGCTTGCAGCGGTCGGTCTGGGCATGAGCGGAAAGTCATTTTTCCGCGCTCCTCCAAGACCGACGATTGAACCCATGTACAACGCTCTCCACAAGCGAATCGCGCCGTACATGGAAGAAAAAATATGGCAGTACATCAACGGCGCTGGCGGCGGACCAGCCAAAACGCGCCGTAAATACATCGTGAAGGGGGATTTTTGGTGATTTATTCAATCCTCCGCGAGATTGCGACCGGCATAGCGACGAACGCGGCAATCAACGCTTGGTGTCAAACGCAATACGGAAGCGACGTGCACGTCCAGATCGGAATCGACCAGAAGCGCCCTCCATCGCCGCAAGACGTCCCATTCGTAGCAATCTCAAGCAGTGAATCGACAGAGAAAGGCCTCCTTGCAAAAGGAGGTCTTTTTTTTGACGTGCTCTGGGGCGTTGAAAGCGACTCGAAGACGGTCACGGGCAATCTCACGGAATACGACGGTGCGCGGCTTTGCGACGAACTGGGTGCGCTCATAGCCGCTTCGATAGAGCGCGTGGAGCCGGGCTGGACGGCGGCGAGCGGGACATATGCGGTCGATCTGAGTACCCCGTGGTTCCCGCTTTGGTGCGGCGCTTTGCAAATGACGGTAAGCATAAGGAGGTAATTCAATGGCTAATGTATTGAATGCCAATGACATTCTGATCGGAACTGGAAAACTGTACATCGACGGTCAGGATGTCGGGCAGATCGACGGTGAAATAAATTTCACCCACGCTAAAACGTTTTACGAGAAAAAGAGCGGATTCCCG
>JAKQPS010000074.1 GCA_029564595.1 bacterium
GCCCAAGCGCTCGCTTCCGGCAAATGGATGAAATCCAAACTCGAAGACCTCTACGAGCTTGAATACGGCCTCACCCGCCGCGAACACGAAGAACGGCTTGCCCGCATGAGAAAAGCCGGCGTCGAATTCCCTGATAATAAATCCGCTCCCGCGGCTTTTTCCGAACCGATCCCGACGGATGAAAAATTCGACCGCAAAAAGTTCAGGCGCGAACAAAGCCGTCTCAAAAGATGGGCGTCCTACGCGCCTGCCGATGAATAAGACAATCGGATAATAAGCCCGAATCCTTCATTCCCACATCCACTACGAATTCGACACCGGTAAATTGGGCGATCTGAAACCGCCCCACGCTGACCCGAATTTTTTTCATGAAAAACCCGGGTTAACCAGACTACCAAATAACAAGATTACGAGATAACTGTTTTTCGCAATTTTAAAGCGCCGTATAGCTGTAATTCGATGTGTACAACGTGAGGAAATTCGTGCAATTGAGCGGTATGGGCATGAAAGAATCCAGCGATGCGTTCGCGGCGGTGAGAACGATTACGCGAAGATAACCCGACGGATTGGCGCCGAGAGCAGCGCGATTCACTTTCCCCGCGAACCTTCCGCCTGTCACCGTTCCTTCAGGTTCCGCTTCTACTATCAATCCTTCCGCCATATTGCCACCCATCAAATCCTGAATATCCAATACCATCATTCCCGTGTTTTTTATTTGATCGATATCTTCCTGCTCGATTTCGCCGTCCTGTTCAAGAATCATTGGCAGAAATTCTTCCTGTACGGTCTCATCATCTTTAATGAGGGGCATGTTTATCCACAAATCACCGACCATGAGGCCTTCGCTCTGTTCCGTGTCAGGATTCGTTATCTTAATGCCGTATAACATCAAAAAAGGCGGATCAACGGTTCCTCCGGTGATATTGCCCTGAACGTCATATCCGATGTAAAGATAATTAGAATCGTAATTCACCGCAAGATTTAGCAAATCCGCATCGTCGCCCACGATGTCGGGAGAGTTGTCGATGTCGGGCACTCCTGCGACAAGCCCGCAAGGTGATGAAATTGCTCCGGTTGTCACATTTCCGTTCGTGTCCGCCGCCCAGATATAAAATTTAACGTTGCTGCCCGCGCTCTTCGCGGGGATCGCTCCCGTCCATGTGCCGTTCCCGTTGTCTGTCATCGCCACGGCGGTCTGTTGTCCGCTATTCACCGAATATATCAACTTCACCGACCTGATACTTGTAGTTTCACCCTCGTCTGTCAGGGTAAGCGCCGCGGTTACAATTACCGGATTCCCCGCGGTCGGAGTGTAAGTCACGCTGTCGATTGTTATGAATGTTGTCTCCAGTATATTGCCGAAGGCGTCCTCTTCGCTCGGCTGTTCAACTTCCCAGTTGCACCATTCATGCCATTCCTCGCTGCACTCCTGCGCGGGAATCTGCGGCACATTTATTGCCACCCTGCCCCCTCCGCATCCCGCTAGGACAAATCCCGCCGCCAGAAAACACAAACATGATATCAGCAATACTTTTTTGATCATGTCCGCCCTCCGTATCAATCCTAGCTTATTCCAACATTCTCCATGTCAATTTCCGAACCGTCATCATCTGTCTTGGAACTGCCAAATTCCATGCAACATCACACGTCAGATTGCGTTATAGCTATGAACCAAGAATTATTTTATCACAAATCTCTCCTTAAGAGAGGATTTTGCCTGAAAAATTCCGCAAGGCGCATTTTCCCAGTAGAGGCACACCCTGTCTTTAATTGTCGCAGTTGATGAGCGCGGAAACCGCGCCCCTAATGAGCAAAAAATGCGGCGGCAACGAATTTGTTCGCCGCTATGAACATCGCCCCGGTTTGTGTCGGCTCTATCGACGAATCCGGGATAAAATAGAGATCATCTCGCAAGGCGTTTAAAAACTCTTGAAGAGTTCCAACGCTGTATCTTTCTCGAAAGGCTCTTTTGACTCGTTCTTATATCCTTTTTCGTTTCTCTTTTCCGCTCTACGCGCGGGAAGGAACGTTAAAATATTTTCGTTTAAGCGCTAAAGAAACGTTGACGAGGCCTATCAGGACGGGGACTTCGACCAGCGGGCCGATTACCGCCGCAAACGCCGCTCCGTGGTCTATGCCGAACACCGCCACCGCCACCGCTATGGCCAGTTCAAAGTTGTTGCTGGCAGCTGTGAACGACAGCGTGGCGGTCTGTTTGTAGGGAGCCCCTATCTTGCGGCTCATGAAAAACGTGACCGCAAACATCGCCGCGAAATATATCAGAAGCGGGACCGCCACCCTTGCGACGTCGAGCGGTATCTTCACTATGTATTCGCCTTTCAGCGAAAACATCGCGACTATCGTGAACAGCAGCGCCACGAGCGTGATGGGCGATATCTTCGGGATAAATGTCTTGTGATACCATTCCTTGTCCTTGATTCTTATCAGCGCGAACCTCGTCGCCGCTCCGGCGATGAAAGGGACTCCCAAATAGATGAACACGCTCTTTGCGATCTCGACTATGGTGATGTCCACCGCCGCGCCTTTGACCCCGAACCAGCCGGGCAGCACGGTGATGAACACATACGCGTACGCGGAAAAGAAAAGAACCTGAAACACCGAGTTGAACGCCACAAGCCCGGCGCAATATTCCGTGTCGCCGTCCGCTAGATCGTTCCATACGATGACCATCGCGATGCAGCGCGCCAGCCCGATCATCATCACCCCGACCATGTATTCGGGATAGTCACGCAAAAAGATTATCGCAAGAGCAAACATGAGGACAGGGCCGATTATCCAGTTCTGAACCAGAGAAAGGGCCAAAATTCTGACGTTGCGGAACACATGGCCGAGTTCCTCGTACTTAACTTTCGCAAGCGGGGGATACATCATCAGGATCAAACCCGCCGCGATCGGGATGTTGGTCGTCCCCTTCTGAAACGCGGGCTGGGTGATGAAGGCGACCCATCCGTCGCTGAAATATCCTGCGGCCACCCCGGCGGCCATCGCCATGAATATCCAAAGAGTCAGATGCCTGTCAAGAAAAGACAGCTTTTTCATGTCTCGCCCTCACAAATGCTTAATAGCAATAACATAACAATCGCAGGCGTTCTGTCTGTCGCCGTCAGCCGCAACAGCATCCGCAGTCGCACTTCGCGCGCGGCTTGACCGCCGCCACCTTTATCGAAGCGACGAAACCATCGAACGAACCGCCGGGAGCAGCCGCCCTTATCCTGTCGCTCCCCGGCCCCGGCGCGGACATCAGCGCCGCCCCGAAATCGTCGCAGCTTTCAACCGTCACCTCGCCAAGCCCAGCCCGCCACATCTTCTCCAGATAGTCCTCTTTCATCAGAGCGCCGGAAACGCACGCCGACAGCGCCTCCGCGTCGTTCTCGATCTCTGGCGGCAACTCGCGCAGCTTCACTATGTCCGACACCGCCGCGCGCCCGCCGGGCTTCAAAACCCTGTAGATTTCCGCGAACGCCTTCGCCTTGTCCGGAACAAGGTTCAAGACGCAGTTGCTGATCGCCACATCTACAGAGCCGCTCTCGACCGGCAGATTTTCGATTTCGCCCAGCCTGAACTCGATGTTCTTCTCGCCGGACTCCGCCAGATTCGCGTTGGCCTTCTCAATCATTTCAGAAGTCATGTCAACGCCGATGACCTTGCCGCGCGGGCCTACCGCGCGGGCCGCGATGAAGCAGTCGAAACCCGCGCCGCTGCCGAGGTCAAGAACCGTTTCGCCCTCCCGCAACCCCGCTGTCGCCGTCGGGTTGCCGCAGCCGAATCCCAGATTCGCGCCTTCGGGAGCCATCGCCAGTTCCTCGTCTGAATACCCCATCGCGCGGGAAGCCTCGGCCGCAGCAACCGTCCCCGGCGCGCTCGAACAACAACCGCCTCCGCAGCCGCAGCCGCCCGACACCGCCGCGCCGTACGACCTGCGCACGTCTTCCTTTATCTTCTCTCCGTCCCGTTCTCTTCCGCTCATATTTTCTCCCTCTTTATCTTGTTTCCCGTCACGGCGAAGTAAGCCTCAAGCGTCTCAAGGGCCTCCCGCCGCGCGCGATAATACTGCCACTGCCCGCATTTCGTCGCCTCCACCAGCCCCGCGTTCCGCAACTCTTTCAGGTGATGCGAAACCGTCGGCGGCGACACATTCAGCGCTTCCGACAGTATTTCGCACACGCAAACCGAGTCCGCCGGAGCCTCAGCAGGTCTGGCGTCGCCTGCGCAGCCGCGCTTCCCGTCCGGCCCTTTCCTGATTATCTCGAAAACCTTCAACCGCGTCGGACTGGACAGCGCCTTGCACGCCTCCGCCACCGACTCGCGTTCAGGCCTCTTTTTTCGCTCTGATTTCATCCACTATCTTCTCCAGTTCTGACATCTTTCTCCTTATGATATACGCTGTCTCCCTGAATGACTCTTTGACCTCCGCCGCGCATCCGGGAACCGCCCCGGGATCCGCCAGTTCCCAGTGCAGAACCACCGGCGCTCCCGGAAACACCGGACACGTCTTCTTCGCGTTGTCGCACACCGTTATCACCACGTCTATGTCCTTGTCCATAAACTGCTCTAAACTTTTCGGTTTGTGTCCGGAAATATCAATCTTAAGCTCCTTCATCACTTCCACGGCATAGGGATGCACCCTGTCTGCGGGCGAAACGCCGGCGCTGTATGCGTCCACTTTATCGCCCAACTCCGCGCGTATCAGCCCCTCCGCCATCTGGCTCCGCCTCGAATTCCCCGTGCATATCACCAGAACGCTGACCTTATCCATAAGCGCCGCCCCCGCTTTTATTAGATAGTTAGATAATCATCTAACTTTGTTCTCATTATATCGCCCCTCATTCCGTCGCGTCAACCTCCAGACAAAAAACAACTATTAAGAACAAGAAATACAAGATTCCTCTGAAAACCCTTTCCCAGCATCTTTTCACATGATACGCGCCGAAGGCGAAGGCGCAGCCCCGCATTCGGCGCTAGCTTAAAACGTTTTGAAAGGGATTTTAAGGGAAAACTATTTCCTTTGCCTTTGCCGACGTTGTTCAGACGGGCCATTCGTATTTGATTTTATCGAGCGCGGCGGAGGCTTCCTGAGCGTTGTCGCCGTCGGGATCGATGGAGAGGCAGAGTTTGAACCTGATGGCGGCTTCAAGCTCCTGCCCTGAGTCTAGGCAGGCGCGGGCGATCCAGAAGTGCGGGTCGGCGTTTTCAGGGTCAAGCTCGGACGCGCGCCGCCACGCGCTCACCGCCTCGTTCGCCTCGCCGAGCATGTAGTAGGCGTTGCCGAGGTTGAGAAATGTTTCGGGCAATTCCGGGTTGACGTCAGCCGCGTTGTTGAAGAGGTCGAGCGCGCGGCGGTAGTCCTCGTCCTCGTAATAGATTTCTCCCAGAGCGTTGAGCGCGTCTGCGTTTTCCGGGTCGAAACGGATAGCCAGATTCAACTCGTCGACGGCGTCCTGAAAAGGCATGCCCGGATGATTGCGGCAAGCGTTGGCGAGGTTGAGGTGGGCGTTTGAGTATCCGGGGACGGCGGCGAGAGCGCGCCGGAACGCGGCGATTGCGGCGTCCCAGTCCTCGTTGTCCGAATGGAGCAACCCGATGGCGTTGAGGGCGGGCGCGTGTTCTGGGTCGATTTCGACCGCCTTTTCGTACATCCGCATCGCCATATCCTGCATATCGTTGTCGTCGTAAAGGTTGCCGAGTTCATAAAGTGTTTCCGGGTTGTCGGTTTCGATGTCCGCCGCTTTTTTCATAGCGTCGAGCGCGCCGGCGGAGTCGCCGTCCTCGGAGAGGATTTTTCCGAGAAGTTCGAAGGCGGGGGCAAATGAAGGATGGGCGGAATTGATGTCGCGCAGCATGGCAACGGCCTTGGCGCGCTGCCCGTCGTTGACGTAAAACGAAGCGAGAGCGAACTGCGCCGTCGGGGAATCGGGCGCGGCGTCGAGCGCTTTTTCGTACATGAACAGCGCCTCGTCGCGCATCTTCAGATACATGTAACAGCTTCCCAGCAGCCGCATCGCGTCAGCGTCCTTGAAAGAGCCGCGCAGTTTTCCCTTCGCCTCGTTTATTGTCGCGTCAATATCGTCCTGCCTTGCCATAGAGCAACCTCCGCGCGCCGTCGCGCCTCTTTTTTCGTCCGCGATCTATCGTTTGCGCCCGCGCATCTCGTCCAGCATGTCCGAAATTACGTCCCGAAGGCGTTCGGATTCGCGGGCGTTGACTTCTCTGTCGTCCGCCGCCGCCGGGTCCACCTTGAACGGCTTGCCGATTCTGACCCGCACCTTGACCGGGAGCGCGGACGGTATCCAGAAGCCTTTGTCCGGCCCGCCCCAGTCATGGTAATTGATGACGTTGGCGACCACCCAGCGCGTGCCCGTCATCGCCACAGGCATGATGGGGACGCCCGCCTGAGCCGCCAGCCTCGTGGCCCCCGGCTTGAACTCGTCCAGTTCGTCCCCTCCGGGCCGTATCCAGTGTTTGATCGTTCCTTCCGGGAATATCACGCACAGTTCGCCCGCCTTCAGCAGGTCTCTCAACGTGTCCAGTTTTTCGCGAACTTCGTTTTTATCTTCCGCCACGCCGTAGCTTTCGTGTATCGGGTGCATAGTTCCGATGCGGGAGAACAGCGGGCCGACGAGCGGCATCTCCGCGATCCCGTGCCACGCCAGAAAGTGCATCACCCTGTCCTCCACCGCCGCGCCGAGGAAGAACGGGTCGGAGTAATTCGTGTGGTTGGGACAGACGAGCGCGCCGCCGGACGGTATGTTTTCCGTCCCCGACACTTCCATCCTGTTGTTAAACTTTAAGAACGCGGCCAGCGCGTCCCGAATCATGAAATAAAGTTTTTCGTCCGCCATAAATTCGTCTCCGAAAAGTTATTTTTCCACCGCGCCGCCTATGGGATACGCGCCGTGCCTGCGCGCCGCGCGGAACATCGCTATCGCGTTTTCAGGCTTCACGTCCGGGTGAATCGTGTTTGACGACGACAAGATGTATCCGCCGCCGGGAGCGGCTATTTCTATGGTTTCCTTCACCGTCCGCTCGACTTCCTCCACGCTGCCGGAAGTGAGCAGGTCGACGCAGTCGATGTTGCCGATGACGCAGGCGCGTCCCGCGCACTTCTTCTTCGTCTCGGCGATATCCATGCATTGAGGCTGTATCGGATGCACGGCGTCGAACCCGATTTCGAGCAGGTCGTCGAGGATGGCGTTGAGGTTGCCGTCGGAATGTTTTATTGCGGGCAGCCCGGCCGCGTGGACGACATCCACAATCTCTTTATATCTCGGTTTGAGATATTCCCTGAAATGAGCGGGGGACATGATGGTCGCCTCGTTCATGGCGATGTCTCCGGGCAGCACGACCGCGTCCACCCCGGCGGCGACAGCCCTTTCGAACACCGCGAGGCAAATCTCGGTGGCGAGTTTTGCCGTGTCGTGGGCGAACGCCGGATTGTCGATGTACGCGATGAGCGTGTTAATCATCTCGCCGCGCAAGGCCCAGCTTATCTTGAACGGGTCGGGCATCATCAGCACGTTTGCGATTCGGCCTTTGAAATGCGATTTTGCGAACATAGCGGCCATGAGCCACGAGTCGTCGACTTTGGGAGGCTTGTAAGATTTTAGGTCGGCGGGAGTTTTTATCGGGCCGTCGAAGGGGATGGGGTCGCCGTGCCAGCCGACATGCTGGATTACGCCGAGCCTGTCCTTTATGATGTCGCCCTCGATGTGTTCGCGCCCTAGCAGAGTCGGCATAGTCAGCCCGTCGAGGTCAAGCTCCTCGGCTATGAGAAACAGCGCCCGCATTATCGCCACAAGGTCGTTTGCGTCCATCTGATGAAGCAGTTTCAGCGGCGGCACATTGTCAGTGAAATGCTTGGCGATGTTGACTATGCTCGGCTCGTTGAAAGCGAGGTCCCAGATGGGGACCATATCCGGCGTCCCTCTGTTCAGCGCGGTCAGGAATCTTTCTTTTCCGGTCATGACGCGGAGCCCCCGTTCTTAGTTTTCTGTTTAGCGACAACGCGCCGCGCCGCGTCCGCCACCGCGCCGGGGACGAAGCCGAACTTCTTGAACAGGGCGGAAGCCGGGCCGGAGGCCCCGAAGCCGTCCATGCCGACAATCTCGCCGTCAAGCCCGGCGTATCTTTCCCAGCCAGTGCGTATGCCCGCCTCGACCGCGACCCGCGCGCGGACGGCGTCCGGCAGCACGCTCTCTTTATATTCGGGCGTCTGGGCGTCGAACAGTTCCCATGACGGCATGGACACCGCGCGGGCGTTAACGCCCTCTTCCGCCAGAGCGCGGGCGGCGGCGAGCGCGATTTCCACTTCGGAGCCGGTGGCGATGATAATCGCGTCCGGTGCGCCTTCCCTCGCCTGCCACAGTGTGTACGCGCCTTTGTGAAGGTTGGCGGCAGACGGATATTCAGCGCGGTCAAGACACGGCAGGTTCTGCCTCGAAAGCACTAGGGCGGTCGGCCCGGACGAGTTCAACAGAGCCGCTCGCCACGCTTCGACCGTCTCCGCCGCGTCCGCGGGCCGGATAACCGTCACATTCGGCATCGCTCGCAGCGACATCAGATGTTCCACCGGCTGGTGCGTCGGCCCGTCCTCCCCCACTCCTATGCTGTCGTGCGTGAACACGTATATCACACGGACGCCCATAATGGCCGCGAGCCTTATGGACGGCCTCATGTAGTCGGCAAAAGTGAAGAACGTGCCCGCGTATGGAATCAGTCCGCCGTGCAGCGCGATCCCGCCGCACACGGCTGCCATCGCGTGTTCTCTGACGCCGAAGTGGATGTTATTCGCCGCGCGGTCGGTCGCGCTGAAGCTTCCAGACGCGGCCAGCCGCGTGTTGTTGCTGGGGCCGAGGTCGGCGGAGCCTCCGATTAGGTTCGGCAACTTTGCGAACAGCGCGTTCAGCGCCTTGCCCGACGCCGCCCGCGTCGCCATCGGTTTCGAGTCTGCCGGGACAACTCCCTCAAGCGCCGACTCCCATCCTTGCGGCAACTCGCCTTTCATCGCGGACATGAATTCCTGCGCGTCCGCCGGATAAAGTTTTTCATAAACCGAGAACAGCTTCGACCATTTAGACTCGGCGCGTTTGCCGCGGGCGACCGCCTTGCGCATGTGAGCGGCCACTTCCAGCGGCACGATGAATTCCGGTTCGAGCGGCCAGCCGAGCGCCTTCTTGGTGGCGACCGCGTTGTCCGCTCCGAGCGGAGAGCCGTGGGACTTCTCGCTGTCCTCCAGCGGGCTGTGCCGCCCGATGATGGTCTTGCAGATTATGAGAGACGGCTTGGAGGCATCCCTGCGCGCGCGGCGCAGCGCCTTTCTCACCGCCGGGATGTCGAACCCGTCCACCGGCCCTATCACCTGCCAGCCGAGGGCCTTGAACTTCGCCGCCACATTCTCTCCAAACGCCAGACTCGTCCGGCCTTCGATCTGAATTCCGTTGTCGTCGTAAAGGCAGATGAGTTTCCCGAGCGCGAGATGTCCCGCCAAGCTTGCCGCCTCGGTGGAAAGTCCCTCCTGAATATCTCCGTCAGAACAGACGACATACGTGTTGTGGTCCACGATATTGAAGCCGGGTTTATTGAAGCGGGCGGCGAGCCGCGCCTCCGCGAGCGCCATCCCCACCGCGTGCGCCAGCCCCTGCCCCAGCGGCCCTGTCGATATCTCCACGCCCGCCGCAAGGTCTCTCTCCGGATGTCCCGGAGTCCTGCTGCCAAGCTGCCGGAAGTTCCTCAACTCGTCCAACGGCAGGTCGTAGCCTGTGAGATGCAGCAGCGAATACAGCAGCATCGACGCATGCCCGGCGGACAACGCGAACCTGTCGCGGTCCGGCCACTCCGGGTTCGCCGGGCTGTGCTTCATGAACCCGTCGAAAAGCGCGTATCCCATCGCGGCCATTCCGAGCGGCGCGCCGGGATGCCCCGAATTGGCCTTCTGCGTGGCGTCCACCGCCAGCATCCTTATCGTGTTCACGCATTTGATTTCCAGTTCCGTTCCGATGTCTTTCATCATTTGCCGTCCCCCGTTCGATGTTGATACGCTTTGCTGATTTTAGTTTAAATGACAGGCGATAGTAAATAAGGGCGGGTTTACGGCAACGCGCCGCCCTGCCCCGCGCCGTAACCTGCAAGCTCCGTGAAAACGTCTCCCGACAGCCGTTCGCCGTCGATCACCGCCTCCGCACTGCCGAAGCCCGCCCATGTCCCGCCGCGCGCCGGGCCGAACGCCTTCGTCTCCTGATAAGGCATATCCTGCCTGATGGTCAGATGCGCGCGCAACGACGGCGCCGCCACCGCCCATTCAACCGGATAAACTATCCCCGTCTCAGAACTCTTCCGCCAACTCAGAGGCTCCAACACGATGTCCCGCGCGACCGAAACCCGGCCGTCCGCCCATTTAATCGTCGCCATCCTGTGAAACCTCTCTCCGGTGTCCGGCCTGCGGGCGACGAACAAATTTATGTCCGTTCCGTCTTCCATTTGGACGCGGAACCATTCCCACCCCGCGTTCTTGCCAGCGGCCCCCGCGGCGCCGTACTTATGGTCATACCACAGCGCTCCGCGCGCGCGCCTCGCCTCGCCGCCTATCCTCAACTCCCCCTTCGCCGTCATTCGCGCGAACGAATACATAAGAAAATTCTCGTCCGGATTCAGCCCGGCGCTTCCCGCGCCGCCCATGAAAAGCGGCCCTCGCTCCGGCTTCATCTCCAACTCGACCTCGAACCCTTCGCCCGCCAACCTCGCGCCGTATCTCCAGTCCTCCCAGTCGCGTCCGGGGCTTTTCTCGTTGACGAAATAATTGCCGTCGAACATCAGCCCCAGACTCTCGCTAATCGCCACTGGCTCTTTCTTCATCAAGACGCGGCTCTTCTCGTTTTCATTCGCGTCAAACATTTCCGGGCGCGGCGCGGCGCTGTCTTCCGCCGCAAGCTCCGCCCCCGCCTTGTCCATCAACGCGACGCCGTGGAACTTGCCGGCTGCCTTCTCCGTCAGACTGTAGAAAATAAAATGCGCCGGCGGCATGCCTCCGCGCCTCGCGATGACATACTCCGCCGATACCCCGTATCTTCTTCCTTCGTCGTCTTGGAGAACCCCGCACAAACGCCACTCTTCCACAGGAGAGCCGGCGTGCGGCTTTTCGTCGTCCGGAAGATTTATCAACGGAAGCGTCAGAGATACTTGAGCCGGAGCCGGGGCAGCGAACATTACCGCCGCCGCCACAACCGTCATCGCAGTTATTGTTATTCTCCGCATTTCTATTCCTCCGCCTCAAAGAGCCGCGCGCGTTTTGCGGGCCAACGTTAATTATACCAGAGCAAAGAGCGCTGAATGACATTCCGCCCAAAGCCGCGCGATGGGTTTTCCGGACGGCGCGCGTCAAACAGTGGCGCTATTGCTTTCGTTCGTTATACTAAAACAAAAACGGAGCCTATATGGGCAATCAGGATATGAAACGCGATAAACCATATATCGCTGTCGCGGCTATTCTGGGCGCGATAGTGTCGATCAGCCTGCTGCATTACCTTACGGACTTGCATCAGCACCTTATGCACGCCGCGTACCAGCGTCTCTATTACGTGCCGATAATATTCGCCGCGTACAAGTTCGGAGTGAAAGGCGGGCTGGCCGCGTCGGCAGCCTCAACCGCATTCTACCTTCCTCACATTTTTTTGCAGTGGGGCATGGGACACCACTTCGGAGACCAGATATGCGACATCGTTATGTTCAACATCATCGGTTGCGTTACAGGGCTGTTCTCGCAGAAGGAAAAGGAAATGAGCAGCAAGTACAAGGAAGCATACGAGATGCTGCAAAGCTCGTTTGAGAAGGCGAAGAACGCGGACCGGCTGGCCGCCATCGGCAGTCTTGCCGCGGCCGTCGCTCATGAGATACAAAACCCCATCAACGGCATCAAAGGCGCTCAGGAAATCGTCTTCGAAAAGTTCACCCCCGAAGACAAAGAATTCAAGTTCATCGGAATCGTCAGGAAAGAGATGTCCCGGCTGGAGGACATCGTCTCGGAGATATTGAATTTCGCGAGGCCGCGCGAGCCTAACATGCGCAGAACGGACATCGGCGCGGTGGTCTCTTCCGTGGCAGACATGTGTTGCAACCACGCGGCGGCTAAAGGCGTGGGGCTGCGAGTCGAGCCGAGCGCCGGCGACATTCACGCGAACGCGGACGCGGACATGATAAAACAGGCGCTGCTCAACCTCGCCCTTAATGGCATCGACGCGTGCGGCCCCGGCGGAGAGATTTCTATCAGCGTCGAGAAAGAAGACGGTCAGGCCGTCATCCGTGTGCGCGACAACGGCTCCGGCGTTTGCGTGGCCGACTTGGAAAAAATCTTCGAGCCGTTCTTCTCCACCAAAACCGCCGGAACAGGGCTGGGGCTGGCGGTCAGCCGCGGCATAATCGAGAAACACGGCGGAGACATCTCCGTCAAAAGCAAACAGGGCGAAGGGAGCGTTTTCGAGGCGCGCCTCGACGCGGAATGATTATGGCTGAAAAAAAGAAAAAAGCGCTTTTCGTCGACGACGATCCAAGTCAGGTCGAAGTCGCAAAATACAGGCTTGAAGAAGCCGGGCACATAGTAAGAACCGCCTCAAACGGAACAGAGGCGTTCGACGCTTTCCTCGATTTCCGGCCCGATGTCGTCATCACCGACCTAAAAATGCCCGAACTTACAGGCATGGAGCTTATGGTAAAAGTGAAAAGCGTCTCCCCGGACACCGTCTTCATCGTCATAACCGCGCACGGCTCAATCGATTCGGCGGTCGAGGCGATGAAAGCCGGAGCTTACGATTACATACAGAAACCCTTCGACCACAAGGCGCTGTTATTGTGCGTTGAAAAAGCGATGCGCGTCTCCAGCCTCATCGAAGAGAACAGATATCTGCGACAGGTGGCGATGGAGAACTTCCGATTTGAATCAATCGTCGGCGCGTCGAAGAAAATGAGAGAAGTATTCGGAGTCGCCTCGCAGGTGGCCCCGAAGAACGCCACCGCGCTGCTTCTGGGCGAGAGCGGCACGGGCAAAGAACTTCTTGCTAAAGCCATTCATTTCAACAGTCCGAGAAAAGACAAACCCTTCGTCGCGATCAATATGGCCGCCATACCGGAGAACCTGATCGACTCGGAGCTGTTCGGCCACGAGAAAGGCTCGTTCACGGGAGCGCACGCGGCGAGAACGGGCAAATTCGAGTTAGCAGACGGCGGCACGCTTTTCCTAGACGAGATCGGCAGCATGAAGCCTGATCTTCAAGCCCGGCTTCTGCGCGTCCTTCAGGAAAGACAGATAGAAAAAGTCGGCGGCTCCCGCCCCATCGACATCGACGTAAGGATTATCGCCGCCACAAATGAAAACCTTGAAGAGAAGATCGCCGCCGGCGAGTTCAGGGAAGACCTTTTCTACAGATTAAACGTGGTGACGATAACTCTGCCCCCGCTGCGCGAGCGGGTGGACGATATACCCATGCTCATAGACCGTTTCGTCGAAAAATTCAGCGTCAAGTTCGGCGCGCCGCGCATCAGGTTCTCAGACGACTCTCTCAGAGCGTTGCTTCAATACCCTTGGCCCGGCAACGTCAGAGAACTCGAAAACGTCATCGAGAGCTGCGCCGCAGTGAGCGCCTCCGGCGCTGTTTCCGCCGCCGACCTGCCAGAAAAAATACGCCGCCCCGGCGGAACCGCCGGACGCATCTTCATTGACCTGCCAGACGACGGCATTTCCCTCTATCAAATCGAAAAAGCCGCCATCGAGCGCGCCCTCGAAAAAAACAACTTCAACCAATCGAAAACCGCTCGCTTCCTTCAAATCCCTAGGAACACTCTTATCTACCGAATGGAAAAACTGGAGATACCGAAAAATTAGCGGCCTCACAGAAATTTTTTGACGCCCTGTTTTAACAATTTGAATCTTTCGAATGGATTCCCTCTTTTTGCTTCGGAATGACCGATATTCGTCAGAGCATCTGACGAATATCCGTCAAAACGCAATGGCTAAATATAATTATCCCTTTAATCAAAACGTTTTTTGCTTGGCGCGTTTTTTGCTTATTAACTGGCATGACGATTTTGACGGCATCAACTCAACTCCCGACTGAAAGCCCGGTTCTGTTTTGTCCCGCGAAGACGCGGATTCGCGGGTTGCGCATAAATCATTTAATAAAACAAAAAGGAGACCTGTTATGAAAAAAGATTTTCTCAGAAAGCCGGCCCTGCTGGCGCTCGCCATGTTTGTCAGCGTATTCATGTTCTTCTCCGCCGCTTCGCCGGGAAGCGCGCTCGATTCAGCGGGCAAGGAGAAAGCAAAGATTAGCGCGGCTAAAGACGCTGCGGCCAAAGCCGACGCGAAATACTCCGAGTGTTCATGCAAAAATGGCGGGGAATGCAAATGCGACGGCAAGTGCGAATGCAAACCTGCCTCCAACTGCAAATGCGGCGGCGGCTGCGACTGCGATGGAAAGAAGGATGGGAAAGACTGCAAGTGCGGCAAGAACAAATCCGCCGCCAACTGCGACTGCGGCAAAGGCTGCGGATGCGAAGGAACGAAAGCGGGAGCCGACTGCAAATGTGGCAAGAACAAATCCGCGACTAATTGCGATTGCGGCGGCGGCTGCGACTGCAAGGGCGAATGCAAATGCAAAAAAGGCGGCAACTCTGAAAAAGCCGCCTGCTCCTGCGGAAAAAGCTGTCCCCATGGCAAGGACTGCGCCTGCGGCTCCAACTGCAAATGCGGCAAATAATCCGATTCGGTTCCGGCCGCGACCGGGAATCAACGCAAATGAAAACGCCGCTCCCGATTCTTGCGGAGCGGCGTTTTTTTGCGCTCTCATGTGTCTGCTTCGCTGTTTGTCCATTTTCACCAATGCGGGTTAGGCTATTCAGGAACAAGTTTGGGGGGCGCGAACCTTTTTGTCACAGATTTTAGAGTTTATTCTATTTTCGGATTTTACTCGCAAAAAAAACTAGGCTAAGCGCTTATCGTTCGTAATCGGATTCGATTTGGCGCATGACGGAGCGGATGCTGAAAAGGTTTTCGATGCGCGCGCGGGCCGCGAGGGACATCGAGGAGCGGAGTCCGGGGTCAGACGCGAGCCGGACAAGCGCGGAGGCGAACGCCTCTGTGTCCCGTTCGGGAACGAGCAGCCCGGTTTCGCCGTCGGCTGTCACTTCGGGGATGCCAGCGTGCAGGGTGGAAACGCAAGGGACGCCCAGCGCGCCAGCCTCTATGAGGACGGTGGGCGTGCCTTCCATGTCTCCGTCTGCCGCGGTTATCGAGAATAGCGCGAATATGTCAGCGTCCCGGACGGCGGAGATGATTTCCGCGCGGGGCCTGTGGCCGAAGAATGAAATCCTGTCCGCGAAACGGCATGCGGAGGCGCGGGCAGAGGCCTGTTTTTCGAGAGGGCCGGAGCCGAATAGATGAAGCTCGGCTTCCGCCCCACCCGAGACGGCTTTTTCAAAAGCGTCTATCAGAAGCTCCATCCCCTTTTTCTCTACGAATCTGCCTGCCGAAACGATTCTGACTCGCGCGCGGTCGGTTGCTGGCGCGGGCGTCAGCGCCTCCGTGTCCACCGCCAGATGGTGTATTCTTATTTTTTCTTCCGGGCATCCGGCGTCCGCCAGACGTTCCGCCATGTCGGCGGACAGCGCGGAGACGACCGAGGCGGTCTTGAACATCCGGCGGTAACGAGCGGCGTGTCGCGGGTCTCTCAGGAATGCGGACGCGTCTATGCCGTAGAAAGAAACGGTCAGGGGGATGCCTGCCGCTTCCGCCGAGGGGGCGACCGCCGCGCCGACAGGCCCGTAATGCGCGTGGACGGCGGCGGGTTTTTCCCTCTTAAGCGCCGCGGTGAAATACGGCGAACTGTTCGCCGCTCTCCTCGCGAGCGCGTCCGCCTTCCTCTCCGTCAGCGAGCGCTCCGCAAGCGTGTGTACCGGGCCTCCAAACGGAAACATATCCATGTTTATGACCGGCTCGTTTGTAAGGATGAACGGCGAATACCGGATATGGTTGACCAACCTGTCGTATATGAAAGTTTCCGTCGGGCGGATATAGGGAATCAGAACGTGGGCTACGCGGGGCGAATCCGCTGCCTGCGGGGCTTCGGGATCGCTGTTATGGTTTTCCGCAACCATTATTTTGCCTTTAATTCGGTTTTCGCTATTTCTCGAACAGCTTGAAAACATCCTTGTCTGATAGAATCGAAGCGGCGGCTTGTTTTCTGGCCTTGAGGACGTCTGGCAGACGGGCCAGAGCGCCGGCAAGCCCTTTTAGATAGTGAGAATCGCCTTTGATAGCGGCGCGCGCCGCCTGCGGCGCCGCCCACGCTATGAGCGACGCTGTCATCCGGGGATCATGTATGTTCTTCCAAGCGAAAGTGATGAGGTTTTTCTGAATCATAGAGAGAATTTCGTCTCTGGAGAAAAGCCTGTCGGCGGTGACGGCGCCGAAGTGGATCATCTCGGCGGCAGGCTCGAAAATGATTTTCCAGCCGCGCCGCATGGCGCGCCATGAGAGGTCCAAGTCTTCCTGATAAAACGGAGAGAACAGAGGGTCGATGCCGCCGAGGGCGAGGAATTTCTCGCGGCTAACGACGGATTGTCCGCCCAGCGCGTGGAGAGTCAGCCCGCGCGCGCCGTCTTCTCCGGTGTCCACGTACCAAAACCTGCCCCGCTTGAACTCCGGGCGGCGGCGAGTGGCCTGAAGAGAGCCGTCCCGCCTGAAGACTTTCCCGGTGACCGCGAACGCGTCCGGGTCGTCAAAAGGCTCAAGCAGCGCCTCCAAGCATCCGGGGCGCAGAAGCATGTCGTTGTTCAGCAGAAAAAGATGTTCCCGTTCAGCAACTCTCGCGCCGTCGTTCAGGGCGAATATCGCTTTGTTTTCCGGCAGCCGGACGACCCGGCACTGAGGATAGTTTTCGGCGATGAATTCAGCCGTGCCGTCGCCGCTCGCGTTGTCCAGAATGATAATCTCGTCGTCCGCGCGCCTGTCCGTCGCGGCGTCCACTATGTTCGGCAGGCATTGTTCAAGTATGTCTCTGCCGTTGTATGTCGGTATCAGAATCGAACAGTTTCTCATAGTGATACGCAGAGCGTTTTATTCACCGGGAGGCTAAGCTGAACAACCCGCATCAGCGACGCCGCTTGAACGGGATTATTAGAGTCTCCGGGTGTTGCGCAAAACAAAAACAGCTTTGCCGACGCACAGATTTCGGCAATCCGATAACTAATTATACTATATCTCAGAGCCGAACGTTTTATAATGCCGGCGGAGAGAATTCCGATTTCAGTTTATCGATGATGGACACATCCATCAAGCCCTCGTCCCGCATCCAGTCTACCGTTTCGATGACGCCGATGCGCACATCCGGGTACTCAAATTCGTAGCCGAGGTCTCGGATTTTGCGGTTGCTGATGTCAAGCGAGGTCGGGAAGAAGCGGAGCGGTTCTTTTTCTAGGAGCGGGCGTTTTTTGGTTACGTGTTTAGCGAGAAGTTCGGAGATTGTGGCCGCGACAAGGCCCATTTTTGCCGACAGTTTGGGAGGCACGTAGAGAGGGATGGTGTTTTTATTCATCGCCGCGGCGATGTACCGGAAGAATTCGGCGATGGTGACGTCCGAGTTGTCCACAACGCCGTAAATCTGTCCGACCGCTTCGGGCTTAGTGGCGGCGAAGAGCGCGGCGCCGCCGATGTCTCGCGCGTGGATGGTTCCGAGTTTGTACTTGTCGAAATTCACGGGGATAGGAATAACCGGAAGCATGGCGAACGTGTCGAAGAACTGCATGGCGCCGTACTTGGCGCGCGGGCCGTAAACGATTCCGGGGCGGATGATGGTGGTGGGCAGCCCTTCCTCGGCGCAGTATCTAAGAGCGATTTTATCCTGTTTGTGTTTGGAGATGCTGTATTTGTCGATGGGCTTGACGGGGTAGTCCTCGCAGATGGGGAGAGTGTCGAACTGCTGGTTGCCGTACACGCCGCTTGTGCTCCAAGAAACGAAGCGTTTGATCCCCGCTTTTTTCGCGGCGGCGCACATGTTTTCCATGCCTGTGACGTTGACGGCGTTGAGCTGTTCCTCTGTGGCGGACCAGTCGAAGATGGCCGCCGGGTGAAGCACGATGTCTATGCCGTCCATGAGCGGCTCGACCTCGGCGAGGTTCGTGATGTCAGCCGGAACGAACTCGCAGTCCGGCGGCAGCCACTGCCGGTTCGCCCCGGCTATGTCGGTGGCCCTGAACGGGATGCCCCGCTCGTAAAGCAGGTCGCAAGTGTGAGAGCCTGTGAAGCCGCAAGCTCCTGTGACAAGATATTTATCCATATCGGTCTCCTCCCGCAAACCCATTTGTGAATTTTGTAACACACGCTCAGCATATCACACATCAGCATCCCGCACAACAAGCCGCTTATTTCGGCGCGCTCTTTAATGTCGCAGTCAAAAGCTTATAATGATTGGCGACGCGGGGGCGCGTTCGCGCCGCTCCCCGGACACGACGAAAGCGGCTTCTTATGGACGGCGTCAGCGGAAATGAATTGCTTTTCGACACCGAGATTGTGGTGTTCGACCTCGAAACGACGGGACTCAGCCAGAGGTTCGGAGACGAGATAGTGGAGATAGGCGCGGTGAAGGCGCGCGGCGCTCGCGTGGTCGGCGAGTTCCAGACGCTTGTCAACCCGCGCCGCCCGGTGTCGCCGGGCGCTTCGGCGGTGAACGGCATTACGGACGACATGCTATCCGGCGCCCCGCTCATAACCGAGGCTCTGCCCGCTTTTCTCGACTTCATCGGCCAACTGCCGCTGGTGGCCCACAACGCCATGTTCGACATCGGGTTCGTCGCTTGGAAGATAGCCGAGCTGAATATGCCTAAAGCGCGCAACCCGGTGTTCGACACCGTGAGGATGGCGCGCGCGCTGCATCCCGGGCTTCCCGGCGGATACAGCCTCGCGTCGATGGTTTCCCATTTCGGTCTTGAGGCCGGGCAGACACACCGCGCCTCCGGGGACACTATGGCCACTTGGCAACTGTTCCGCGCGCTGCTCGAGCCTGTCGCCGCCGCGCCGAACCCGCCTCTCACGCTGCGCCGCGCCCTTTCGCTTCAGGGCGGCTCCATGCAGTGGCCCCGCGTCGGCTTCGAGGACATCGTCTTCGCTCCGTCTTCAGCGGCTGAAAACATCCTCGCGCGCGCCATCGAAGGCAAATCCACCGTAGCCATCGCCTACAAATCTTCAGGCAACTTCCTCAGCGAACGGAACATCAAACCGATTAAGTTGTTCCGCTCATGCGGCAGAACATACGTCACCGCCGACTGCCTCCTGCGCAACGAACAACGCATCTTCCGCCTCGACCGCATAACTCATATAAAAGAATGAATAAAAGAATGAATAAAAGATGAATGGAAGGAATGTTAAGGGAAAACTTTTGAAAAAGTTTTCCCTTAAAATCCCTTTCAAAACTTCTCCTTGCGCGCGGCGAAGCGGGCGCGTTCGCGCCTTCTCTCCGCCGCGCTCATGTAAAAAGATATTGGGAAAGAGCTTTCAGTGGAATCTGTTTCTTAAAATGATTTCGGCAAGAAAAGAATCGTAGGGTCGACCCGTCGGGTCGCCCGGATAGGATGGCTCATTGGCATCTGTTTCTAAATGAATTTACATGGGGCGTCGGTGAGGAAGCGCGGCAGCGATTCACTCCCGACGCCCAGTGAAACGTTTTGAAGAGATTCAAAGAGAAACTTTTTCAAAAGTTTCTCTTTGTCTTTTCTATTCGCTTTTTTTGATGTTTACCAGCCGCAGGCGCAATCCAGCCACAGTTTATTCGGGATCGTCGAAGAGGGCGCGGGCGGCTTGTTCGAGACGCGCCGCTTCCGCCTTAAGCTCTTCATGCGGGGAGTCCATAGAAAGGCTTTTTTTGACTCGGAACGGTTTTCCGAAACGCACTTTTACCTCGACGGGGGTCCAGACGGGGAGCGCGGCGTAAACCTTTTTGTCCCGGATTGACACGGGGGAGAGCCACGGAAAAATCGCGTTCGCGCCGCGCGCCCACGCGGGAACTATGGGGACGCCGGTCTCTATGGCCAGCCGGATGACGCCTGTCTTGAAGGGGAATGTGGAATTGCCCTCAAAGAATGGGTGGATGACTCCCGCCGGGAAGATGCCTACGGTGCCGCCCGCGTTCAACACCTCCGCGGCCGCCGCCATAGCCTGTTTCACCTGTTCCGGGTCCGTGCTTTTTCCCCTGTTTGAAGCGATGGGGATGCAGCCTAGTTCCTTTAGGACGCCCCCTATGACGGGAGCCTTGAAAAGGTCGTCTTCGGCGACCCAGCGGACGGCGCGGCCTTGGCTTGCCGCTCCGACGGATATCAGCGCGGCGTCCAGAGGCCCGTTGTGGATGCCCGCGACTATCACCCCGCCTTTTCCGAACTGGGGCAGTTTCTTGTGGTCTATGATTTTAACTCTGTGCATCCGGCGGATCGGAGGCGCGAGAACCTTCAGCAGCCGCCAGTAAAGATCAGGCGCGTCTTCCCGGTAGTACGGCGATTCCGCCGGCGTCGGCTCCGCTTTTATCTCCATAGCGTTTCCCTCACCCTGTAAAGCTTCTATTAGATATATTCGAAAATATTATACCACAAAAGAGCCTGTTGAAACGAAAAAGCCCCCGGCTGAGAGGCCGGGGGCTTTTGATTGCTTGATGTTTGCCGTCCGCGTCTGAAGCGCGGCGGCTGGAAAACCGGATTACACGAGTTGTTCGAACACGTCGGCCATGGGGCTGATGTCCATATTCATGATGCCGGCTTCGCGCCAGTAAACGCGCGGGAGCAGGTTCTTCACGAAGAACTCGGCGGTCTTCGTCTTGGAGAAGTAGAACTTCGCTTCGGAGTTGTCGGCGATGATGGCGGCCTGAGCCTTTTCATCGGCGGCGCCCTTTTCGGCGAAGATGGCTTTCAGTTTGGCGTCCGCGACGGCGGCCTGTTCGGTGAGGAACACGGCGAGGATGACGTCGCCGAACATTTCAAGCAGTCCGCAGGCGTTGATGAGCGGAACGAATGCCTTCATGCTCTTTTCGCGTCCGAGGGACATGAACTTCATGATGACGCCGTCGAGTTTGGCTTTGGCGGCGCGGGTCAGGTCGGACAGCTCTTTGGTGGCTTCGTTCTTTGCGAGAGCGTCGAGGCGGTTGTTGAGTTCCATGACGAAGCTCATCAGAACGGAGCCTTTCTTCATGGCCATCTTGCGGCCCAGAAGGTCGAGCGCCTGAATCCCGTTGGTTCCTTCGTAGATTGCGGTGATCTTCGAGTCGCGGCAGTTCTGTTCCGCGCCGTACTCGGTGCAGTAGCCGTATCCGCCGTGGGCTTGAATGGCCATCTGGGTCACTTCGAAGCCGTTGTCGGTGCAGTAGGCTTTGCATATCGGGGTGAACAGTTCAACCCAGCCGCCGCACTTTTCGCGCATCTTCTCGTCTTCGTGGTGATGGGCAATGTCGATGTATTTGGCTGTGGTGTAAAGGAGCGCCCTCATGCCTTCGGTGTAAGCCTTCATGGTCATGAGCATGCGGCGGACGTCCGGGTGGTTGATGATGGTGACTTTGGGGGCGTCCGGGTCCTTCATGTTGCGGATGTCGGAGCCTTGCACGCGCTCTTGGGCGAACTTGAGGGCGAGCTGGTAGGCGCCTTGCGCGAGGGCGTGGCCCTGCATGCCGACCATCAGCCGCTCTTCGTTCATCATCAGGAACATGTACTTGATGCCGCTGTAGATGTCGCCGATGAGTTCGCCTTCGCAGTCATTGTTGTCGCCGAAGTTCAGGGTGCAGGTGGGCGAGCCGTGGATGCCCATCTTGTGCTCGATGCCGCTGCACACCACGTCGTTGGAGCCGGTCACTTTTCCGCTCGCGTCGAACTTCATCTTGGGAACGATGAAGAGGCCGATGCCTCTGGTGCCCGAGGGGGCGCCGGGGGTGCGGGCCAGCACGAGGTGAATGATGTTCTCGGTCATATCGTGGTCGCCGAAGGTGATGAAGCTCTTCGTGCCGACGATTTTGTAGAAGCCGTCTTTCCCCTCGATGGGGGTGGCCATAGTCTTGGCGGCGCCCACGTCGGAACCGGCCTGCGGCTCAGTCAGACACATCGAGCCGCCCCATACGCCGGTGAGCATCTTTTCGAGGTATGTGGCTTTCTGGGCGTCCGAGCCGAACACGTCGATGACGGCGGCGGCGGACTTGGAGAGGCCGGGCAGCATGGTGAACGAGGTGCAGGCTCCGGTGAAGATTTCGCCGGCGGCCGTGTTGATGATTTCGGGCGCGCCCATCCCGCCGTATTCCGGGTTCGCGGGCAGCGCTCCCCAGCCGTTCTGCACGTACAACTGGTACGCTTCCTTGAAGCAGTCCGGGGTGGTCACTTCGCTTGTTTCTTTGTTGTACTTCGCGCCTTCCTGATCCGACGTTTCATTCATCGGAGCGACTTTCTCGATGGAAAGCTTTCTGGCCTGTTCGACCATGTCCAACAGCATCTCAGGATCGAAACCTCTCTCCTGAAACACGGGCAGACTGCACAAATCGTTCAGGTCGAGATACTCGTTCAGGCAGAACCTGATGTCCCTGATGTCAACGCGGTAATCTGGCATAACTCCTCCTCTTTATACTTGAAAGTATTTGATTTGAACTCCTTCTCCACGGTGGCCGGGAGGGCGGTCGGCGCGCGGCTTGTTGATTTTTTCACAAGCCTCGCTCTAAAAAAAACGCCTCCCCTTTCCCAGCGCACGTTAGACTATATTCATATTCGCGCGGCGTGTCAATGAAAATATCCTATTAATGCGGCCTTGCGGAGAGGCGCGCGCAGGGGTCAGAATCGGGCGTCCATCATCTCCGCCACGCCTATCGCGTTCTCCACTTTCATCCTCCGTCCTCCGACCGCTTCGATGTGCCCGTTGAACACTCCCGCCGGCTGGAAATAGTTTATTCCGGCCCCCGGTATGACGAACTTCTCATGCTTGTCGTGCAAGGGCGTGAAAACGACGTCCGCCCGCCCGCTTTCATCTGATATCCGCCACGGTTTCATGCGCCGTTTCGGGTCCATCTCGAACCTCGCCGCGCCCAAGAACGAAATCGCGTTTTGCGTCCACACACAGTTTTCGTTGTTCGCCGATTTGTTGTCGGCGGTTTCGTGGTCGCCGATGTTCAGCCCGGCGATGCCGCCTTCGGGGTCTCGGAAAGCGAACGTGGCCCACCGCCACACTGTGCGGCGCGGGAACACGGACTTGTGCTCGTCCATTATGGCTATGTCCCGCTCCGGGTCGAGTTCGATTTTCTGTCCGCCTATCCTTACGCGGCCTCCGGCGGGCATCGCCGCCTTGTGGGTGTATATGAAACATCCCTCGTCTCGCAACGGGAAACACGCCGTCAACGGTTGCGTCTCGGAAAAATCCTCCCGGACGCATATCTCCATCTCCGCCGAGGGCGTCCGCGCGTCTCCGTCTATGGCCACCGATATCTCGTGGATTCCCTTGTCGAGCGCGCCTTTCGCCTCCACCTCGAACCCGCGCGCGCGGCATTCGCTGACGCCGCCGTATGCCGACCGTCCGAGACGCGCGGTGCGGCCGGGCGCGCTTTTCATCCACCTGAGCATCTTGCCCGTCTCAAGGTTCACCGCGTACACGTTCGCCGAGCCGAGATATTTCGCGTCCTGCAAAAAGACGGTGAACATCCAGCCGGGGGCCGTGATAACGAAACCGAGCCACTCCTTGAGGCGCGCCTCCCGGAGCGGGCGGAAAGCGAGAGGCCCGCTGGGCCGCGCGTCGCTCAGGTTCATCCGCCTTACGGGCGCGTCGAAAAAACCGAAGTTCATTTTTCCGCCGCTCACTATAGAAGCGGGCGCTTTCTCCAGTTTCCTGTCCATCTCCGTCAACTCCCTCCGTCTCCGAAATCATAATCCGGCTCCGCCGCTCCGTCTCGAATTGCCGCAAATATTTTCATGCGGGAGCAATGCGGGTAGAATGATAGAAGACAGAATATTAGAACTAGTTAGAGGAATAAAATGACTGAAAAAAGAGCGGCAGGCGAACGAACGCGGCGGACATCGATCAAAAAACTCCGCGCGGCGTGTTTTACTCGGCTGCTGACAGTGTTGGTCGCGGCTGTCTTTGTTGCGGGATGCGGCGGCGGGACATCTACCACATACGCCGTCGCGACATCCGCGCCGCCCGCTGTCGCTATCAACGCCCCGGAAATACTTTCGTCGACATCCGCGAGGCTCAGTTGGTCTATGAGCGCGTCTCCCAAGTTCCACAGCTACAAGCTCCGCCGCTCCACGTCTCCCGGCGTCACAGAAAGCTCGACGCTTGTGGCGGCGATAAGCGGCGCGGCTCAGACATCCCGCGACATTTCGGGGCTTTCGAGCGCGGCGACATATTATTTCAAGGTGTATGTGTGCGACTCCGCCGGATTATGCTCAGGCAGCGCGGAGGTTTCGGTTAGAACAAGCGAGAGGCTGACAGCGCTGCAAACCGTAGACGCGAACGCGGAAGGGGCGTTTCAGAACGGCTGTTTCTGCCGCGTCTTCCATAGAAGCTCGACTAACCGGTTCGTCGTCACATTCAGTTCCGGGCTGGCGGAGGACCCGTACAACGCGTACAAGGAATACGGAGCGGGCTTCGGCGCGCCGGTCGCATCGGGAGCGTTCAGGACGGTCTTCGGAGGCGACTACGCCGCGGCGATGGTGGCCGACTACTACTATTTGCTCACCGGCGGGCCCGGCGGCTGGCTCCTGATTAAATATGACCCCGCTTGGAACGAGGTCGCTTCCGTCAGCGTCCCCGTGGATTTGCCTGTGGAGAAAAACAACGACCAGATGCTCGCTTATGTAAACGGACTGCTGGTGGCAAGCTCGCTGCATCACGACCCGGACGAACCATCGGATTTCGAAGGCACACACCACCGATTCTACACGACTAATCTTGTCTACCAAGGCAAACGAATACTCAAGGACGTCCGGCATGTGAACGGATCGTCGATGCTGTTCGCCGACGGGGCATACCACCTCTTCTCGTCTGAATCATGGCATGGCCAACTGCTCTCGCTGAGCTACGATTCGAACTGGAACTTTATCGGTTCGCGGGAGCTTACATCCGACGGCGGCAGATGGCCCCAAGGCGCGTTGCGCATCGGCGACATATATTACGTCGCTTACGTGACGGACGCAGCCAACCCGCCTGCCGGGATAAAACTTGCCGCGCTGGATTCGGACTGGAACCTGCTGGAGACAGTCCGAGTGTTCGACGACCCCGATTTTCTCACCGCGTCAGACAGGCCGTGGCTGTTTCATAAAGACGGCGTCCTTTACGTCTCCTATGACGTCGCCACATTCAGCGACCCCGGCAGAGTCGAAAACAGGGATTGGACCTGCCACATCAAGTCGTACAGGATAAATTACTGACGGATAACGGGGCTTCGACCCGGCTGAGCTTGGCGAGGCCGGCCCAGCGCAAAACAACGAGCATGGCGAGGCCGGTCATCGGACGTTTCATGAATTGCCTTCCGATTAGCTCGCTTTTTCGTCTATTCGGGCTGAAATCGAAGAGTGGCATGCGACGCTTGGCGAATCGAGCGAGACCGAGGCAGCATGTTGTCTCGGATTCGACCGAGTTCCTGTCTACGTTTCAACGGGGTAAATCGCGCTCATTCGATTCTTCAGTTTTTTCATGTGAAATATCCGGGTTAGACCTGATATGCCGTTCCGATATGCGGATGAAACAGGGGTTGTACGGGCGACCCGACGGGTCGCCCGTGTCGCGCTTAAGGGAAAACTTTTGAAAAAGTTTTCCCTTAAAATCCCTTTCAAAACGTTTCATGCTAGCGCCAAAGTCAGAGCTTCGCTTCTGACTTCGGCGCGTGTCATGTGAAAAGATATTGGGAAAGGATTTTCAAGAGGAATCTCGTTCAAAAATGTCTTGCATGGGACGTCGGGAGAGAAGCGCGTCAGCGATTCTCCCCCGACGGCCAGTGAAACGTTTTGAAGAGATTCAAAGAGAAACTTTTTCAAAAGTTTCTCTTTGGCCTTTTTCTTCACTTCGTTTTTCCTCCGTCTTCCCTCCTTTTTCTCCCTCCCCCTTTTTTCGCGCGAATCAGGCGGCTTGAGGAGCGGCATCGGGAGGGAGGTCCACCCTAGCGCGCAGGATATTGCGGTCCGCCTCGGTGGCGATTCCCGCGTCCATCAGGGCGACGATGTCAGAGACGGAGGCGAGAACCACTTTTTCCCTTCTGGGCCGCCATTCGAACGACGGGTAGCTTTCGACGTCCGCGAAGTTGAAGTCCACCAGCCGCCTTATTACCTGTTCGGACATCACGGATTCGGCGATGTCGCGTCGCAGGAACGACACATAGTCTTCGAGAGTGTCGGCGTGGACGCTGCCGAGGGCGTAGGAGCCGCAATGAGCGCCTTCGCCGGTGGTGAGGGTCTGACCGAGGATGCCTTTGACTATCTGGCGGTCGTGGTACTCGACGGCGGACTCGAAGCCCGCGTCGCCCGCCGCCGATATGAACTCGATGTCCATGTCGTCGGGAATGGTAATGGCGGTATTGTTGACGATGTCGCGCAGGACGCGTTTGAGGTCGGCCTGACGGGATTCCGGGGTGGCTCCGGCAGGATATTTGCCGACGCGCGTGGGAGCGCCGTACGTCTCAAGATAGATGTTCCACCACTTCAATAGGAAATCCTTGCTCCACCAGTGTTTGTAGACCGCGCGCAGGTCGGAGCGGCCCCACGGACGGTTGAACTCCGGCAGATAGGTGTACACCACGAACTTCCAGAGCGGCAGCTTCGAGCGCCGCCCGTTCTCGTCGATCAGCTCAAGCCCGGTCAGGTTGCCGAACGGGTCGATCTCGAACTCATAGTCGCGGGGATGCTTGGGTTTGATCGCGTCGATCCGCCATCTGCCCGCGTCCTCGCCCGATTCGACGGGCTTGAACACCATTTCGGAAATGCTGTAGCCGTGGACCAGAGCGTTCATCACCCCGAAAACGGTCTGAACGACGGAGCCGCGCATGAGTTCAAGAGAGCGTTTGGCGAACGCGGCGATGTCGGCGTCGCGCTTGCCGGGACCGCCGGGAACCACGTCCCAGTCGGCGCTTATCACGGCGAACCTTTTGTAGTTGATCGCCATGCGCACCTGCGCGTCGGTCATCATGCGGTCGTAGGTTTCTAGCCCTTTTCCGGCGGCAAGCTCGTCCGGGTTGACGAAGCCCGTGAAACCGCCGGGGCCGCGCTGGCGCGCAATCTGCGAATCGACGCCGCGCTCGCGCTCCGCTCCCGCCGGGACGCTCCCAGCGCCAGCGCTTTCGCCCTCCGCTCCTCCTTCGGCGCGCGCGGAGTATTCGGCGACGCGCCCTTCCGCCCTCGCGGCTCTCCTATTCCTAAAAAGATTCCCTATCGTTTCCATAGCTTTCATTCTCTTTCCCCCTTTTGAGTTGTGGAGCGAGAGGCGTTCAGGCGGCAGCTTCGTCCGCACCGTCTTCCCCGACGCTCAGAATTCTTTGCATCTCCCTTATGCTTTCCTCCCTGCGCTCCCGCATGATTGCGGCGTCCGCCATGCGCGAGAATATCCGCTTGAGTTTCCTCGAAAGCCCGGACTGGCTGACGCCGTAGTAAGAAGCGATTTCGCGCGAGGTGTATCCGAGTTGGCTGAAACGCAACACGATGCGCTCGGCCTCGTCGAGGCGCGCGCGGGCGAACGTCTCAAGGTCAAGCTGTCTGGCCAGCCGCTCCTCCCAGTCGGGCAGAAGCGCCAGAGCGTGATAAAACCCTTCCGACCTGTCGAACAACGGATAGTTCATAGATATCTCCCGGCGGAGTCTAACCGGTCAGGAGCGAAGCCGCTCGACCGTTATCCCCGTCCCCGCCGCTTTCGCGGCCTTCACCTTTTCCGCCATCGTCCTGAGCCTCGACACGAACACCCGCCGCGCCAGCCCCAGAACGAGCGCGTTCCGCGTCGAATCCCCCGTCGGCGACCTCTCGAAATCCGCTATGTCGCGCTCGATGTCCGCCAGAGCCGCGTCAAGCGCCTCCGCCGGCAGTTCGCCGTGTATCGCGTGCCTGTCGCACAGCTTCGCCGCCATCTCCATCTGCGCCATCTCCCCCAGATGCCCGCACGAGCGCTCTTCAGCTTCCTTTCTTGTCTTCATGCTCACATCTCCCTTCTTTGAAATTCGCAATTTCTCATTGATTTATTACGCTTTTTTGAGCAGTTATTTCGCAATTCAATGTTTTGGCATTCCGTAATACCTGCAAAGTCACCAGTTTTCCATCTCTTTTTTAATGAAAGGCTCGTCTGAAGGCGCGCGCGCGGATTTCGCCGCCGGAGGGACGCGCGGAGAATCAGTGGGGGAGGATGCGACCGATTCGCGTGGGCCGGAGTCCAGCACGCCGGAAAGGATGTCGCCGAGCGAGCGCCCGCGCCGCGCGCCCGCCAACTGGTCGTAGCAATCGGCGTGGCGGAAATGGTCGGCCCCCCGTTTCGCCCACTCGTACCCCTCGATATCGCCGTTTTCATCTCTGACGGGCCTTCTGACCATCGCCCCCATCTGGGGTTTGAACAGGTCTTCGATGACGGGGGCTTTCGGCAGCCTGACCTCAAGCCTGCGGTATGCGGCGGCCGCGGCGTCCAGCGCTTCCGTCCGGTTCACCGCCACCGAGCGCTCGGAGACGTTCCACCTCGGGCCGCCCCGGGCCGATTCCACATAGTGGCAGAGGAAAACTCTGCCGGGAAACATCGCCGCGAAGTCCCGCGCGGAATGCGTGTTCGGCATGGCGTCGATTACGCAGGAGCGGACGTCGTAATTGCGCATCAGGCCGGGCAACCCGCCGAACCCGTCAAGAACGCCCGCCCACACGACCCGCCGTATCCCCTGCTGCCGTTCGGAAATCACCACATGCAGTTCGTCGCCCTGATCCACGCCCATCGTGCAGGCGGACCCGCGAGGCGCAAGCCCGTAGTCGCCGTCGCACGCGTCGAGCGCGTCCCGCGTCAGAGACGTCGTTTTATCCTCATAAGGAAGCCCTATTCTGGAATTCCAAAAATCCGCGATATGGCGCGTATTACGGAAATCGTCGAGAATTGCGCGGGTCATCGGAGCGCCCCGCTGCACCACCTGAGACCAGAGTTGAGAGAACTGGAAGCCCGCGATGTCGCGACCGGGCATCTCTGCCACCCAGCGCCCGGAGGCGGCGTCCAGCGGGGCCGCGCACGCCGCGCACCCCAGATAGACCTCCCCTCCCCTCTCGTACAGCGTCCGCTCCGGCCCCCCGTTCTCCCTGAACTCCAGTTCCGGGCGATTCTCTTTTCCGCAACGCGCGCACCGCAGCGTCCAATGCCTCTTGTCCGACCGCTCGAACAGCGCGTCTATGCCGATTCCCGACACGGTGGGGGTGCACGCCTCCCGCACCAGCGCAAGCTCCGAGTGCGAAACCCTTTTCAACGCCAACTCGTAGTCCGCGGTGGACACCTTGTCGCGCTCGTCTATCATTATCAGGTCAGCCGGGACGGAGGATGTTGACACTTTGGATTTCATGCCTCTGAAATAGAGCGCGCCGGACACCGCGCCGAAGGCGTCCGTGAACTGGGTGTATCCGGCGTTGTCGATGCCGCGCGAGCGGGCGGACAGTCGCGCGCTGCCGGAGATGATGGGCTTGACCCTGTCGTGAGCGAAATCGCGGATGTCCCGCGCGGTGGGAAAAAAATAGATGGCGGTCCGCGCCTGCCCGGTGTCCAAAGCCCACAACGCGTCAAGAATCCCGAACAGTGAACCGCCCATCTGCGCGGCCTTGCGTATCACTATGTGCGGAGCCTCGCACTCGTAGACGCCCCTCTGATACTCGTGCCCGGCGAATGAAAAAGGACCGCCCGCCAGCGTTATGTTGCGCGTCGCCCACTCGACGCGGGACACCCGCGCGCCCGCCCGCCCCGCAGCAAGCCGCAACCCTATCTGCTCGGCGGACGCCCGCAACTCCTCCAGCACCGCCTTCTGAGGCTCCGTCAACGCCGCCGCCCTGCCCGCCGCTCTCGCCATCGTCCCGACTCCTCTCTCTCCTCAGCCCGAATTCGTCGATAGAGCCGCCGAACCGGGGCGATTTTCACAGCGGCGAACTGCTTCGTTGCTGCCGCGTTTTTTGTTCGGTAGGGGCGCGGTTTCCGCGCCCAATAACTGCGACAATTTGGGGCGGGGCAACCCCGCCCCTACTTCGAAAGCGCGTCTTTAGCCTCGCATTTCATCCGCTCTGAACAATCGCTGCCGAATCCTAACAGCGAATTCGGCTCAATCTTCCTTGCCGTCTTCCCCGCGCCCTGCCAGACTGACCGAATCAAACGCGATCGCCAGCCGCCCCGCCATCTCCGCCGGCGACGCCCCGGCGTCCATCGTCTCCACTGCCTCTATCACCCTCTCCCTCAACTCCGCCACCAGCGCCGCGACCTCCTCGCCCGTCATCAGCCGCCTCTGCCTCTCCTCTATCCGCCCCACCTTGTCTATCGCCGCGAACAACTCCCCCGACAGGCTCTGAAGCCTCTTGCCGTGAATGTCCAGCGCCCCGTTGTAACTGTCTATCTCCCCGCTGCGTATCATGTCCAGCCTCGAAAGATGCTCGTCCATCAGCGTCCTCAACGTCGCCACTCCGGACTTCAATTCCATCAGCGCCGGGTCGTCCCGCCACGCGTTTATCCTGTCTTTCAGCCTCTTTCCCCTGACCGCCACGCCGCCATGATGCGCGCGCCTTCCGCTCTCCCTCGACGCCTTCTGCCTGCATCCCTCTCCCGTCTTCTCTGAAATTTCCGAACACTGATTCTCAATTCCCTGATTCTCTTCCATCGAAGTCTCTCCCCTGAAACGCGCAGCCCGCGCGCTTGTTTTGTGTTTCCGTATTACATAATTGCCACTTCTGATGGGGTTTTTTCTCTGCCACCCCGCAGACAATCAGGCCGCAGCCCCTGACGCTATCCGCTCAAGGCAATCCATGCATACGTCGCCTTCAGCAATCGCGCCACTGACCAGACTCATCCGCCTGAACGCTCCTCCGCAAACCGCGCAGGGCGCAAACCCGAACGGCGCTCGCGGCCTCGTCCTGCGAACCGGCGACAGCTTCAACGGCTCGCTCATCCTCGCGCCGCAGCGCGAACATGCGAACTCCTCCCTTTCACGCTCCCTTTTCCCCGTGCCGACCCAGTAGTGGACGCATCCGGGATTCCCCCTGACAATCCACTCGCGGCATTGCGCCGCGCCCGCCGCCGCCGTTACCTGCTGTGATAGATTCATTCCCTTCCTCCGACAAGTTTTCCGCCGCTTCCTCCTCGATCCGGCAGAGGAATAACGGATTATTTGTTTTTATATTGTTATTCACGCCCGCCTTGCCCGGCGCTATAATAAACGAGGCAAAGCAGGCGGCCGGCCCTTGATCCAGCAGCAGCGGGCCTCCCCGCCGGGAACACATTTCCGGCGCTCGGAGCGCCGGAGGGCTGGCCTACTGCTTATGCCAACTATATTACCGGATTAGGTAGGTGGTTGTCAAGTGGGCGACAGAAATATTTTTTCTTCCCGGCTCCACGAAATCGTCATGGACTTAGTCGAGGGAACAGGCAGGGCGCAGACGGCGGCCGACCTCGGCCTCACAAACAACTTCTTCTCTCCCAGCAAATACAGCGCGGACAAATTCGCCGGAAAGCACATCGGCCATCTCGACGCGCTGGAAGAATATTTCGGAGTAGACCTGCTGGGCGGAAGCGCGAGCGCTCTTGCCCGCGAGATCGAACGCGCAGAGTCGGACGGCAAACTTACGCGACACGACCGCAACGCCATACTCTCAATCGTCCGCGCCGCGCGCGAAAGGGCAGACGCCCCTCTGCGCGGCAAATCCGCCGTAGATGAAATCGCCAAACGCGGACGCTCAGGCCGCTGACACAACGACCCGCATGAGCGCTGATAGGCGCGCCGCCTCTCTTTCCTCCCGCCCTCTCTTCATTTGGGCAGATACACAGAGATGCACACCCAGTCTCCTACGCACTCTATGTTTTCACGGTAGATATCTTTTCCAGCAAGTATCCATCTGACTATCTCTTCTCTCTTCTCCTCGTCAAACTCTTCTATTTGTCTGTCCAACACCGCACCTCCCCCTAAGAGGCGCTGTACGCGCGTTCAGTACCCCGATTGTATCAGACGGTTGTGACAAAAAAAGCCGCCGCCCGGCAATAAACGCGCCGCTTATCCCGGACGGCGGCCCCCTGCCGCTGTCGCGGCAAGGCGATAAGTGCATGTCACATCTAAAGCGGCGCGTTTCTCCCCTATTCTGCCACTCCCCGCTTAACAGCGCCGTTAAGCGTTTTAAAAAAGAAAAAAGATTAAGGGAAAACTTTTGAAAAAGTTTTCCCTTAAACCCTTTCAAAACATTTCCTTGCGCGCGGCGGAGCGGGCGCATCCGCGCCTTCGCTCCGCCGCGCTGATGGGAAAAGATATTTGGAAATGGCTTCAGAGGAATTCTGTTCATGGCGGTTGGCGTCGGCGGAACCGTATAGGCGACCCGCCGGGTCGCCCGGAGAGGTTGTCAATTTTCCCCGTTGCCTAAGCCACCTTGGCAACGTTGTGCAAGCAACGCCGATTATTTTTATGATGATTATTAATGGAAAGCGTGAGTAATGAAGTGTATTGTATTACTGTCTTTTTCGAATAATCTCTTTGCCGCTCTCATATTAAATAGAATACAAAACTAATATTTAAAATGGTACAGTCCAAAATACGATGAAATGAAAGCGGATCTCGTTGGCGGGTAAATTTCAATTTCACGAATATAATAATCGACAAATACTTTTTTATGCTTATTTGGCTGACCTAGTTCAATTACATCTACAAAACCGTTGCACATGCTTCCTGCAAAAAGAGTGTTGTTCTTTTCGTCCAACTTAATATTTCTTACTCCGAATACGGTAGGGATCACATTCTTTTTGCGCAATGTTTCTCTGTCGAGAACTAAAATTTCAGATTTGAGTGGCAGCGCTATATATAATTCATTTTTTTTGCTGGAGATTTCTATTGCTCCCTGATACAGCCCGGTTTGAAAATCTTGGACCTGATTCTCTTTCACATTGTAAACAATAGAATAATTGTATCCTCTATAATGCGTCAAATAATACACAGGTTCATCGGGGTCGGAATCAATATACTCATTTGTCCATACTGTTTCTGGACTTCTGAAAGAAGTCACAGTTATCGGGTCTAGGGTGTCTGCATCCAGAACCCATGCGTAGTCATCTTCCGCAGTTACAATAATTGTTTTCGATTTCTCATTGTATTCAACTCTTCGAGAACCATTTCCAAAGAGTTCATTCGATACATTGACCTTTTCCAGTGTGTCAAGATTGAATACATGAAGCCTTGAATCATATCTGGAGGCATGATACAATTCGCGTCTTTTCTCGTTTATGAGTAAATCCTGCAATTCAGTATTTAACATGGGTTTTACTAAAGGTTTTTTGTCAAGATTAGAAACATCAAATATCATCAATTCAGCGCCGTCCATTTTACAAGCAAACAATCTATGCGTGGTCTCATCTACTTCAAGTGAGTAGAAACAACCTACTTCTAAAGTTGATATTTTGTCGTCTCTCTTAGTTTCGAAAAAACCTTGCCCAACAATAAGTGGCATTGTACATGCAATAATGATGCTTCCTCCAACAGACAGGGATAAAATATCTGCAATATGACGGCGCCTGCTTTTTACAGTGATGTTAAAAATATGGAGTTTAGAGTTTTTGAATATATATAAAATAAATGAAGGAAAAAAGATTTCAAAAATACCCGGAATTATCATAAACACAGTAAATAGAATATTAATGATTCTAGATCGAGCCATTATTAAATCAAGCTTTTCGAAATCAACCTTGTTTAACATAAAAACAACCCAAAGGAGTATTACTGGCAGAGGAAGCAGAAAAATATGAAGTTTATTCGTTTTTGTATATCCATATAGAATTACAACAAAAAGAAACAGGATTGAAATGATAAATATTGGAGCTTTGAGATTATTCTTAAATGCATAGACCATGAAATATATCATGGACGAAACTATTATCAACTTTAAAAGAAAGATAAAAAAATATTTGCAATAATAATATGCTCTAAACAACTCTATTGAGCGAAAAATGCCCTGTTTGTCTGCGTAAATACCAAACAAACTCATAATATATTGAATGTTTTCCGATGAAGATAGTAATTTGTCAAAGTTGATAAATATAAAGATGCCTGTGAATATTGTTATAAAAAAAAGAATTCTCGTGAACTGAAAAAGAAACAAGCAAGCGGGTTGGTAAAATGCATAACAAATACTTTTTTTTAACACTAGTTTATTCCTTTTTAGAAAAGATCTTATATCCTCTAATTATTTCCCGCGTCTATTTTGACAGATTTGTGCAATGCTATCACGAAACCTACAACAAATCCAGCGCCATCAAAACTAAAATGCTTGTTACAGCAATCGACATCTTGCGCTGTTCGATTATGGGCGGGGTTGAGGGCGGATTAATTTGCGGCGGGAGAAGAAGCGCGGAAGCGATTCGCTCCCGACGGCTATTGAAACGTTTTGAAGAGATTCCAAAGAGAAACTTTTTCAAAAGTTTCTCTTTGGCCGCCGGAGGCGCGGCATAGACTTCTGTTTTGACATCGGCTTTTTTCAAAGTCTTTGAAACAAATAGAGAAAAACATCGGCGCGGGAGGCGCGTTTAATTTCCATGAGGCGGCGTATGGTGTCCCTGCGCGGGGAAGCTCCTATGAGAGGAGCCAGATAGACAGTGTTGCGGGCGCGTCTGAGGGCGGGGTCGGAGAGCGCTTTCTTTATCTCGTCGTAGTGCCGTTCCGGCAGGGCGTCGCCGACGACGAAGTTCACAGAGACGCGCAGGTTTTTCATTGAAGAGTTGATGGAGGAAGCGCGGGCGAGCGCCTCGCGGGCGTCCGGCGCGGAGAGAGGCTTTCCGAGCGCCCGCAGCGTTTCTTCGTCCAGCGATTCCAGTCCGACATTGACGACGGACTCGAAAGGGAGAGCGTCAAGCGTTTTCAGGTCTGCGGCGTCCGCGCCGAGCAGCGCCCCGGCGGAGCCGAACATGAACAGCCTCGCCCCGTTGTGATAAGAGCGCGCGAAATTGAAGCGTTCATAAGCCGCGAGCGCGGCCCTCTCTATCGTCTCAGCGCCCGCCGCGAGAGCGTCGTTGCCGGCGGCCAGCAACGCGTTGTGGTTGACAAGGTCGGCCCCGTAGAAATCCGCCAGCGCGTCTATCTGCGAGAGGATGTTTTCCGGGGAGCGGACGTTGAACCCCGGCTCTCTGAAACCGCAGAATCCGCACTGGTAGCAACAGCCGTCCGCCACCGCGACCGGAACCACCTCGTAATCGACTTCTATGGCGTCCGGGGGCAGAACGGGCACGGAGCAACCGATGATGTCGCGCAGCCGTTCGGCGGACGCGGCTAGGGCTTCGCGCCCGTTGCGGCCCGCCAGCGACAGAAATTCGACGGCGCGCGGATGAGAGCCGGGAGGCGGAGACGCGGAGATATCGCGCGCGGCGTCTGCCAGAGCCTCGAAAGCGGCGAGCGCCTCCCCGATGAACGACCTGTCGAAAGGCCGCTCGTTGAACACTTCGGGGTCGTCGCGCCCGGTGTACGGCACGTAGTAGGCTCCCGTCAGCGCGCGGGCGGACTCGTACCCGAAGACGGCGTAGTACACGAAATCGTTTGCGGCGGTGCGTTTAAGCCTCTCGCGCGCGTCCGGCCACGCGGGCGGTTTGCCGCCGACCCATTTAAGTTGACCGTTCAGATTGAAGTCGAACTCGAACCCGCGCCACTGGACCCGCGCGAACAGGCCGTAGTCCGCCGGGTAGCTGAGTTTCAGCCAGTCTCGGCGTCCCGCACCGAAACAAACCTCAATGCCACCAGCGCGAAACTTCTCCATGCGGAATATTATCCCGCATTTTTTCATCGGCTATAATGCAAATATAAAAAACATAACAAGAGAGAACTTGATTTTCGTTAAACGCAACCGCTGATTTTGCTAGGCTTTTCCCTGATGTTTGACAGGCGGCTAATCAATCTGTCAACGCCTGTCGAAGGATTGCATGTTTCGCGGTTGCCATCGCCCGCGTGTTTTTCCCTCAACTGAACCGATCGTTGCGCCGCCGCTTCGAGTCTGCTTTCAAGCTCTATAAACAGCCCTTTCATGTTCTTGGCGTATCCCGGAATCCATTCATATTTCAGGATTCTCGCGACATTGTGACGATCAATGTGAGCAGTCTGATCCTGAAAATGCAGAAGATACCATAGCTCGAAGCAAGGATTGGATGCAGCCGCTCCAAAGCCGTTGTCAACAGCCATCTTTACGGCTTCATCAAAAGAAGGATGATCGTCTCTGTCGAACACGCACCAAACATCTTCTTTCTTTATTTCCAGCTTGCCCTTTGCAAGCTTGTTGAATTCCTTTTTAGCATGCTCAACTATTCCTTTGGGAGCAGTGCCACATTCATCGCTGCCGATTATCCTCACATCCATCGATGTCAGATTCCACGCGCGTTTGATATCTTCGAAATAATAAGGCTCGGTCTTTTCTCCTTCGCACAAGATGAGGATCAGAGGTTTCAAAGGCAAGAAAGCGGTTCTGTTTCGAAGCTTTTTGCGTTTTCGCGATGACATATCCTTCATGCCGACTATTTCTCCGTATCGTCGTAAATGTCGAACTTTTGAAGAATCGGAACTGCTCCGTATCTGCCATCAAGATAGTTTTTTCTAAAATTCTCTTCTTTTCGAACGTGCTTGAAGTCAGCCAGAGAGAAAAGATGAGACGCGTTTGTGGAACGGTTCTTTTCCACAAACCATATTTGATCTCTCCGCATGAGTTCAGGAGACAGCAACTCTGTGTTGTGTGTCGTAAAGATCAATTGAGAAGTCGCTTTCTCTTTGAATTTGTGAAACAAATCAATCATCCACGCGATTAATCGTGGATGCAGTCTTAAGTCGATTTCATCGGAAAAAATAGTTAGGTTATCTAAAATTGTTAGTATTATATACCCTGCGATTTCATAAAACCTTTGCGTTCCACTTGATTCACGATCAAATCTTATCTGAGTTCGCTGTTCCTCGCCTGAGCTATTTATTGTTTTATGAACAAACCATAAATCATATTCAATAAAAGTGCCAGATGTTGTGCTTGAAATGGTTGGCATTTTTTTCCCGCTTGGGTCTATCATAGAAAACAACTCTTGGAGTAGAAAATCAGCCTTCTTGTCAATTTCTTTTTCTTTTTTAACATATACAATATCGTCTATTTCAAGATCGGCTTTTTTTAAAAACGATAGCACCATATCTTTGATGTCTTTATTTTTAGAGAATAAGTCCGATGTGAAGAAAGGAGATGACGATGTTATCAACGGCAACTGACGAAATGACGAAAACCAACTGTTTACTTTTTTTGCAAAATCAACATTTAGTTGAGTTGCGACAGTAAGAAAAAGACTGTTCTGCCGCGTATTTCTAGATAACTCTGAGAGTCTTTTTTTTTGCTCTCGTGTAAATTTGTACAATTGTTCGAAATTCTCATTGGCACTTCTTTCAAAGAGTAAAGCTTGCTGACCTCTAGGAAAGTGATATAGCCATTCGTTATGGACCATTCTTTTGTCGGCGCTGAATCCATAAATATATCTTGTTCCATCTTGAATGAAGTCCAATTCAAACGTGCTCGGTTTATTTGAACAATCGCTATCAAAGGCGAATGGTTCAATGCCGATTATGGTCTCATTGTCTCCGTTGGTAGAATTCCTGACAAAACTCTCCACGAAAGATAATGCGCTTAAGAAATTCGATTTGCCCGACGCGTTGGCTCCATATATGACTGCGCTTTTTAACAGCCTGTGTTTAAATGTTCCAGAAGGCTCAATTACATTTTGTGGTAGCGTCTGCTTATCGTTTGACGCGACCATGCTCAAAACGGTTTCTTCTTTGAATGAAAGGTAGTTTTTAACCTTGAACTCTATCAACATAGCGGATCAACCTCATTGATTGTTACAATTGTTCTGCGATATATTTACAAACACATGTTGATTATTGCGCAAAAACAGCAAAAATGCAAGTTGCGCTGCAAGATAATTGCAATAACGCAGAACCGATCCTTATCTTTACGATGCGAAAAAAAGCGGCGCGGGGGGGGCGCGTCGGCGCGCGTCAGGAGTATATTTTCCAGAGTTTGTCCTGAGAGTAGCTCATGTAGTAGGCGAGGGCTTCGAGCTTGGTGGTGAGGTCGACGGACAGACAGCGGACGTTTTCGTCCAACTGCACGGCGACCGGCGCGAAGTTGAGTATCGCCGTCACTCCGCTCTCGACCAGTTTGTCCGCCACAGCCTGCGCCGCGGCGGCGGGCACGGCGATTATCGCCATCTCTATCTTATTTTGCTTCACGAAATCGTCTATGTTGTCGTACGGCAAAATCGGCGTCCCGTTTATCTCCTTGCCGATTTTCTTCTCGTCGTTGTCGAATATGGCGGCAATGTTGAAACCGCGTTTCTCGAAGCTGTCGTAGTTCGCCATAGCCGCGCCTATGTGCCCGGCTCCCACTATCACCACCGACCACTCCCTGTCCAGTCCGAGTATGTACTTCAGCTCCTTGAGCAGGTACTTCACGTCGTATCCCATGCCGCGTTTGCCGAAGTCGCCGAAATACGACAGGTCTTTCCGAATCTGGGACGATTTGATGTTGAGCTTGCCGCCGAGGGCTTCGGACGACACCGTGTCTATGCCGCGCTTTGAGAGGTCTTCCAGCGCGCGGAAATAATATGACAGCCGCTCTATCGTGGTTTTGGGGAATTTGTACTTTTTTCTTCTCGCCATCGTTTTTACCTTCTCACCCATGTGAAAATTTTAACATACGCCGTTAAAATTTTTTTAGTATTCTAATATTTAATTTCCTACGGTTGCCGGACAAGTATGCAATTTCTGATTTCCAATACTTGAATGGTACTCAGAAAAGGGGCGTAAGTCAATTAAAAAAAAGCGCGGCGGGCCGCGCGTGAAATTGCGGATTCTAAGCCTTGTCGTCAGTTTCGCGGGGCGCGGATGCGGCTGGCTGTGAAGCCTCCCCGGCGGGCTTGGAGCCGCTTTCTTTTATCGATTCCACCACGTCCGTGGTCACGGATTTCTTCACTTGATCGATTTCGTTTCTGACTTTGAAATATGAGCCGCCGACGGAGCGGGCCAGAGAGCCGATCCTCGCGGGGCCGAATATCAATATCGCCACAATTGCGATTATGGCTATTTCGAGAGGTCCGAGTTTGCCGAACATTTGGTCCGCCTTTCGCGCGCGTTCCGCGCCGGGTTTATGCCGGGTTTTTCGACGCCCCGGACTATTTGAACGGGTACACTATCCTTTCGTCGCCCTGTCTGAACGTCACCTTTTCCCTGTCGAAATACTCCATAAGAGGCACGGAGAACTTACGGGAAGTCCCCAGAATGTCGCGCGCTTCGGCGACGGTTATCTTTCCATTTTTTTCGAGATGCCCGATTATCGCGGCGCGGGCTTTTTCAACGGCTTCCGCGTGAAGGAACGCGCGCGGGCCGAGCTTCACCAGCGTCCCGGCTTCGACTAGAGTGTTGTATATCTCGCCGATGTCCAGCGCGGCGGATTTGATCGCGGCGGCGACCTCGTCGGCGTCCGGCGCGTTGAACTGTTTTTCGGCGTATATGGCGGAAATCTCCTCGCGCAGCCGCGCCTCTTCCGCCAGAGCCGCCTCGCTGTCTTCGGCGTGCCTCACTCCCCGCCCGGAGACCGATGCGCGCGCGCGCCCTTCCTTCTCCAGAGCCTCCAGCGCGAACTCGTAAATCTTATTGTCGGTTTTTCCGAAGTATTTCGTTTTTAGTTCCCTTCGCGACACCCACGGCTTTTTCGGAAACAGCCCAAAATATTCCTTCATCCTAGATATGATTTCGCTCTTGAAGCGTTCGAGCGCGGGCGCGGAGATCAGCCTGCCCGTTTCCGGAGCCTCGACCAGTCTGCCCGCGGAGACAAGCGACCGTGCCAGTTCGGAAACTGTTTCCGGGTCCATGTTGATTTTCACCGAGATGTCCTTGACCGCCGGAGCGGCTAAGCCGAAGTCGCTGACGGCTTGCTCGACGGAGTCCTCCGAGCTGCCGCTCAGTTTCTTCCGCAGGTCCGCGCATATCTCTTCTTTGGGCCTTCGTTTCAGGTTGGGCGCGGCGTCCAGAACGACGCCGCCGCCTGCGGTCTCCTGCGCTGAGAAAGTCCTGATGATGAAAGCGTCCTTGTGAGCGCACACCGCCGGGGAGTCCAGCCTTATTCTGGCCAGCGCCTCGCCGCCGGACTCGACTTTCTCGCAGTCGAGAAGAGACAGGCGTCCGAAAAGCTCCTGAGCGCCGATGTGAACTCTGACGCGAGACCTGTTTTTCAATGGGCGCGAGAGCCTCGGCACGGCGCGCACCGCCGCGTCTATGGTTAGCGCCGCCGTCGCCGCGCCCGGCTGCGCCAGCACGTCCCCGCGAGATATATCGCCGACGTCTACCCCGACGATATTGACGGCGACCCGCCTTCCGGCTCCCGCCTCGGCCGACTTTTTTCCGTGCGACTGTATCTGACGGATTCGCGCCGGGCGGCCCTGCGGCAGCAACTCAAGTTCCTGATCCAGCCGGATGGTTCCGGAAATCAACGTGCCCGTCACCACCGCGCCCGCGCCCTTCATCGTGAACGCCCGGTCCACCGGCAGCCGGGCCAGACCCCACTCGTTGCGCGGGACAACCTTCGACGCCACGCCTCGAATCGTCTCGGCCAGCGCCTCGATTCCGCGTCCGTCCGCAGATGACACCGGGCACACCGGCGCGCCTTCCATGAACGTCCCCTTCATCGCCTCGCTCGCTTCCTCGGCCATCATCTCCACCCAGTCCGGCTCGACTAGGTCGATTTTAGTGAGCGCGATGACGCCCCTCTGGATTCCGAGCAGGTTGCAGATGTCCAGATGTTCGAGCGTCTGAGGCATCACACCGTCGTCGGCCGCCACCACCATCAGCACGAAGTCTATGCCGGAGACGCCCGCGAGCATGTTCTTGATGAAACGCTCGTGTCCGGGCACGTCCACCACGCCGATCACCGAGCCGTCCGCGCCGTCCATCCGCGCGAACCCGATGTCGATCGTTATCTCCCTCTCTTTTTCTTCCGCCAGCCTGTCGCAGTCGATCCCGGTGAGCGCCTTTATCAGAGACGTCTTGCCGTGGTCGACATGTCCGGCTGTTCCCATCACCACATGTTTCATGTGCCCTGTTTCCGTTCCCGCGCGCGGCGCGCATGATTCCACCCGGATTCGCAGATGCCGCCGACACAGCCGGGTTCATTCTAGATGATTATACACGAGCCGGAAAAAATCAAACGCATCCGCTCTTCCGCCGCGCGGCATCCTTGCCGCGCGACGCCTTCCTTAATATAGATTAAAGCAATAGTTAATATGCTTTTAACAAATGGTTGACATCGATTTGAAAATATTATAAATCTATCATGCTTATAGCAATAATGTATTGTGCGCGGATAAACGCCGCGTTGAAACGCGGCTAAAAAAAAGAGGATGAAAGGAGGCGGAAAGATGAAAGCGGGATTTTTTGCGACACGCTGGGGAATAGTGGCGGTCGGGCTTTTCATCGGAGTGGCCGCCGCGCTGCTGCAGTATTTGGGGAATCCCCCGAACATGGGAGTGTGCGTGGCGTGCATGGAGCGCGACATCGCGGGCGCGCTCGGACTTCACCGCGCTGCGGTGGTCCAGTATCTGAGGCCGGAAATCATGGGCTTCGTTATCGGAGCATTGATCGCGGCGCTCATATTTAAGGAATACCGCGCGCGGTCGGGATCGGCCCCGATAGTGAGGTTCTGTCTGGGCATGTTCGCCATGATAGGCGCTCTGGTGTTTCTGGGATGCCCGTGGAGGGCGTTGCTGAGGCTGGCGGGCGGAGACTGGAACGCGTTGGTGGGTATCGCGGGCCTGACCGTCGGGATCGGAGTAGGCGTGCTGTTCCTCAAGGGCGGCTACAATCTCGGAAGAACATATAAGGCGAAGCCTTTCGCGGGTCTGATAATGCCGTTGATAATGGTCGCGCTGTTTGCGATGCTAATGGCGAAACCGTTGTTCGGAAGAGCGAAACAGGTAGTGGACGGGGTGGAGACGATAATCATCACCGGGCCGGTGTTTTTCAGCGCGGAAGGCCCCGGCGCGATGGCGGCTCCGGTGGCAGTTTCGCTGCTGGTCGCCATTGCAATCGGTTTTCTGGCGCAACGCTCCCGCTTCTGCACTATGGGCGCGGTCCGCGATGTCATCCTCACGCGGGACTTCCATCTCGTTTCCGGGATAGTCGCGCTGGTTGTCGCGGCGTTCGCCGTGAACCTTGTAGTGAAGCAGTTTCATCCCGGCTGGGAAGGCCAGCCGATAGCGCACGCGAACCATCTGTGGAATTTCATGGGCATGGCTCTTTCAGGACTGGCGTTTTCGCTCGCGGGCGGATGTCCGGGCAGGCAGTTGATTCTCTCCGGCGAGGGTGACGGCGACGCGGCGGTGTTCGTCCTCGGAATGATAGTCGGCGCGGGGTTCGCGCATAACTTCACGATGGCAAGCTCGCCCGCCGGGCCGGCTTTGTTCGGGCCTGCCGCAGTGGTCATCGGCATCGTGTTCTGCCTGATTGTCGGATTCTCGATGCGGGAAAAATTTGCCTGATTTGAAAGGGGGCTGACGAAATGAAACAGATAGACGCCAGAGGTTTGTCCTGTCCGCAGCCTGTCATTATGGCCCGCAAGGGCATGGCCGACATGAGCGGCGGCAAACTGGAAGTGCTTGTGGACTCCGTCACTTCGAGGGATAATGTGATGCGGGCGGCCCGGCTTGAGGGCTGCGAGACGGAGGTCTCCGCAAAGGGCGATGAGTTCAGTGTCATCATCAGCAAGAAATAACGGTTTGATATATTTCGACAACGCGGCGACAAGCCATCCGAAGCCGCCCGAAGTGGCGGCTTCGGTTTTTTCTTTTATAAACGAAATCGGGGCGAGTCCGGGCAGGTCGGGACACCGGCTGTCCATCGAGGCTGGAAGAGTGGTGTTCGAGGCGCGAGAGCTTGCCGCCGCCCTGTTCAACGCCCCCGACCCTATGCGGGTGTCGTTCGGTCTGAACGCCACCGACGCTCTCAATCTGGCGATAAAAGGCGTTCTGCGCCCCTGCGACCATGTCGTCACGGGCGGCATGGAACACAATTCGGTGATGCGCCCGCTGCGCGACATGGAGCGGCGCGGCGTTCAACTCTCCGTCGCGCCGGTCTCGCCGGACGGAACGCTCGACCCGGACGACATCCGTAAAGCGATTCGCCCGAACACACGGCTGGTGGTTCTTAACCACGCATCGAACGTCACCGGGGTCGCCGCGCCCATCCGCGAGGTCGGTCGTTTCTGCTCGGAGTCCGGGACTCTGTTCCTCGTGGACGCCGCCCAGACGGCCGGGTGTTTCCCTCTGGACATGCAGGCCGACTTTATAGACCTGCTGGCGTTTACCGGACACAAGGCTCTGCTCGGGCCGCAGGGCACGGGCGGGCTGGTTGTCGGCGAAAGTGTGAATCTCAACGAGTTCGCAACGCTCAAGCAAGGCGGCACGGGCAGCCGCTCCGAGTTCGAGACTCACCCCGACTTCGCTCCGGATATGTTCGAGGCGGGCACGCCGAACACTGCGGGCATCGCCGGGCTTCTGGCGGGCCTTCGCTTCGTGTCCGGCGAAACAGTCGAAAAGATTCACGCGCGCGACGCCGCTCTGGCCGCGCGGCTCCTCTCAAGCCTGAAGGAAGTCCCCGGTCTGAGAATCATCGGCGAAGCTCCCGGCTCTCCCCGCACCGCCACCGTCAGTTTTGTCATAAACGGCCTCAGCCCGTCCGATATCGGACTTCGGCTGGACGAAGAATTCGGCGTCCTGTGCCGCGTCGGACTTCACTGCGCTCCCGCCGCCCACAAGTCCGTCGGCTCTTTCCCAGACGGCTCCGTCAGATTCGGCCTCGGCTACTTCAACACCGAGGAACAAATCGACCTCGCCGTATCCGCGCTTAAAGAGATTGCTATGTCGGAGGGGAGTTAAGGAAAACTTTTGAAAAAGTTTTCCCTTAAAAACCCTTTCAAAACGTTTCTATGCGCGCGGCGAAGCAGGCGCGTTCGCGCCTTAGCTCCGCCGCTCTCATGTGAAAAGATATCTAAAAAAGAACTTTCATGAGAATGCCTGTGCTTCGAATACCGCTGAGAATCGGGAGATATCTTCGTAGGGGCGACCCGGTGGGTCGCCCGGATAGAATTGCAAGCGGCGGGCACAAGGGCGATCCAGCGAATCGCCCCTACAATTCGAACGAGCTGTGAATCCAGACGATTTTAGACGGAATCTTGTTCATAAATGATTTTACATGGGGCGTCGGGAGAAGAAGCGCGACAGCGATTCGCTCCCGACGACCAATGAAACGTTTTGAAGAGATTCCAAAGAGAAACTTTTTTAAAGTTTCTCTTTGGCCGCCGGAGGCGCTTTAAAAGCATGTCGATTAAGGGAAAACTTTTGAAAAAGTTTTCCCTTAAAATCCCTTTCAAAACATTTCACGCTAGCGCCGAATGCGGAGCTTCGCTTCCGCCTTTGGCGCATATCAAGTGAAAAGATATTGGGAAAGAGATTTTCATGAAATCTTCTTCATAAATATTTTCACAGGAGCGACGGGACGCGACGCGCCAGCGATTCGCTTCCGACGCGCAGTTTGAAGGATTTTCAAGGAAACTTTTCAAAGTTTTCTTGAACCGCCGGAGGCATCTCATTGGCCTTTTTGTCTTTACTGGCGCTTTTAGCTCCGTTTTTGTGACAAAAAAGTCACAGGCGAGTGGACAAAAAAGTCACAGTTTGGCCTTTAATCTGGAATACCGAAAGAGCGGCGAAAAAAATATCGGCTTTAATAAACGGTTTCTTTTTAGGGGTATTTGTCGCAAGTTGGCAACAATTTTGATATATATTTATCGGGCAGCCTTGTT
>JAKQPS010000075.1 GCA_029564595.1 bacterium
CTTGCGACAAATACCCCTAAAAAGAAACCGTTTATTAAAGCCGATATTTTTTTCGCCGCTCTTTCGGTATTCCAGATTAAAGGCCAAACTGTGACTTTTTTGTCCACTCGCCTGTGACTTTTTTGTCACAAAAACGGAGCAAAAAGCGGCGGAAAAGACAAAAAAGCCAATGAGATGCCTCCGGCGGCCAAAGAGAAACTTTTGAAAAAGTTTCTCTTTGGAATCTCTTCAAAACGTTTCACTGGTCGTCGGGAGAGAATCGCTTCCGCGCTTCCCTCCCGACGCCCCATGTAAAATCGTAATCGTAGGGGCGGGGCTTGCCCCCGCCCTTTTAACATTTCGGGCGGCCCGACGGGTCGCCCCTACGGGCACGACGCCGCCAACCGCCATGAACAAGATATCTCTGAAAAAATCTTTCCCAATATCTTTTACCATGATACGCGCCGAAGGCGGAAGCGAAGCTCCGCATTCGGCGCTAGCGTGAAACGTTTTGAAAGGGATTTTAAGGGAAAACTTTTGAAAAAGTTTTCCCTTAACACTACCCCTTCGGATATCCGTTCGGCCCCCTGCCGCGACGGTTATGGGCTTATCAACAGGGCGACGCCGCCGTGTCCGAAGAAAGCCCGTGCGAATTCGAGTCTAGGATACACAACGGCTTCGCCTGACTCCGGGGATGCGGCGTCGGGGTCGTTCACAATCATGTCGCCGTTAGAGTCGACGCCGCGCAATACCATCAGATGGCCGGAGGATTCGGCTTGCGGCTTCGCCGTCAGGTCCCCTTTCCGGTATGACACGCTGACGATTGCCGGAGAGCCGTTTCTGACAACGCGTTCTAGGACGGCGAGGCTGTTGAATCTGCGGACGCAGCCGGACAAGCCGAACTCGGAGGCGGCGGCCACAAGAAACGCCCAGTTTCCGAATATGCGCGCGGAGGGGTCGAACGCGCGGCGGCCCACCTCGGCCACTTCAACCGGGACGCCCCAATAGCGCAGAACCATCGTTGTCGAAGCAGGCGCGCAGGCTCCGGCTTTGCGCATCTGCTCGTCCGCGACCGTCGCCTTATCATGTTGGCTCAACCACGGGACGGAAATATCAAACGCTCCGCCGTCTGAGGCGTCGATTTCCGTTTGCCCTTCGACGGCAGAGTCCGTCGCGCACAGCGTCAACCGCCTGAGCGACGGCGTTCTGTCTCCGTAGTAAGATCTGAAATGAACGCGGCAGACCGCCTCGTCGAAATGCCTAGTCGCCTTGAGGATATCCACGTTCAGAGGCCCATACTCCGGATCGTCGCGGAACATTTTGAGCCGCTTTTCCGGCTTCCACATGCCCAGCGTGTACCATACCGACCACGGCCCGCCGGACGCGCGGACTTTGAATTCGAACAGGAAAGATGAGCGTTCGGCGGCGTTCCCGTTCCATGTCATGACAAGCTCGTTTGCGGGCCGCGACAGAGCGAAAGCCCCGGTTTCGAGGCATCCGCTTTCTGCAAACCTGCTCGCGCTCGATGCCAGAACCAGCCCGGACTCTGTTGCGGACAGGTTTTCCGCCATGCAACCGTCAGGAACGCCGCGCGTCAGGTCAAGCTCGACCAGTTCGTGTTCGCCTGTAAATCTGACATTGCTTTCCGGCATTCTCCCGCGCCGCCTTTCGGTTTCCGCTGAAGCAATTATACTCTCGCTTAAATGTTTTTTTCCATGAGTTTGCTTGGAAACCATTTACTCAATAAAAGGGTTTCCGCGACGCCAGCTTCGCGGCGTTTGGACACATCGGCAAAAAAAATGTAATATCTTTATAGGGCGGCGCGGCGAAGTGTAAGAGCTGAGCCGTCCGGGGCATAATTGATAAAGACCGAGCGGCGCGGCCCGCTTTTTCTTCCGCCGCCCGCCGGGAGGCGCTTAGAGATGAAAACGATAAAACTTCTTTTTGCGGTCTGTGCCATAACCTTTGCGGCATTGGCCGCCGGGAACTCCGCATCGGCGGCGGATGAGAAACGCGTCATATCCGTGTTCGACTTCTTTCTGCTCGACAGGATACCGAGGGAGTCTCTAGCCAACACTGTAATCCCCGTCGGAGACAACTATTTCACAGCCGAGCGGTTCGGGCTTCAGAACACAATGTCGCGGATTTTCAACTCGGCGCTCGAAGACGTCCCCGGATACGAAGTCCTTCCCATCTGGGAGCGCTCGTATCCCGACCCACAACTGGAAGCCGGGTTCAACTATTTCAGCGCGGGCGACGACCCGAGGGTTTTCTTCAACCTCGACGCTATGGACTCCGCGACCGCCACATCTTCGGCGCATGTCTTGGCGGCGGGCGTCGTGCGCGAGCTTAAAATCAACAAGAACGCGAAACCGCCCCACGATGAAACGGTGAAGATGAAGATTTCAATCGTGCTGTACGACGCCGAAGAAGGGGAATTCCTGTTCTTCAACACATACGAGGGAGACACCGCCGGGACAAAGGAACAGGTGGACGAGGAGTCGCTGCCCGAACGAGACGGCAGGGTCCCAAGGGATATCCGCAGGTTTGCCGACAGCGAGGCGGGCCGCATTTTTATGTCCCTCGTCCCCGGCATGATAAAGGACGTTTCCGCCGCGCTGGAAGCGAAAACCGCCGAGCCTGCCGCCCCTGAAGAATCGAAGTAAGCCGCGCCGGCCCCCGCCCGCTTTCCGGCGCTATTTGTCATCGCGCAACGCGTTTTTATCTTTTTTGTTTACAACCCCGCCCAATTTAGAGTTAGAATAGCTCAGACAACTTGATATGGGCTTGCCCGGCAGGCCCATATTTCAACCCCGGAGGACGCCGATGAAAATCGCCAAGGTCGAGTTGTATCACGTGCAGATCCCGCTTGAAAAAACATTCTATCCCACATGGATACCCGGATATCCGCAGACTCACAACTCGTTCACGCTGGTCAGGCTGGAGACAAAGTGCGGCATTGAGGGATGGAGCGCGGGCGCGGCGATGGGCAGGGAACGGGAAGGCCTAGGCGACCTCATAGGCGGATACCTGATCGGACTCGACCCGGAGGACATCCCGACGGCGAACCAGAGGCTCAAAGAGGCAAGCTACCTCGGCTGGCGCAACTACTGGATCGAGCCGGCGTTCTGGGACATCGTGGGAAAAAGCAAAGGCAAACCCGTGTACGAATTGCTGGGCGGATCGGCAAGACCCGTCGAAACATACATCTCCACCGGAGAGATGCGAGACCCCGCTCAACGCGCTGAACAACTTCTCGAAATGGCCGAGCGCGGCTTCAAAACAGCAAAACTGCGAGTCAAAAACATAGAGCTGAAAGACGATATCCGCCATGTCGAAACAGTCGCCTCGCGGGTGAGCGGCAAGCTTATCATGGGCGTGGACGCCAATCAGGGCTGGCTTGTCACCATCATGGCGAGGATGCCCGCATGGACGCATGAGCGCGCCTATGAGTTCGCCGTCGCCTGCGCCCGCAACAACTTCCGCTGGCTCGAAGAGCCTCTGGATTCCCGCGACTATGACGGCCTAGCCGCTCTGCGCGCGAAAAAAACCGGCGTCCGCCTAGCCGGCGCCGAGCTTAACTACGGCTGGGACGAAACTAAGGTGATGATTGAGAAAGGCTGCCTCGACGCCTATCAGCCCGATTCGACATTCTGCGGAATCTCTCAGGCCAAACGCACGCTGGACGCCTGCCGCGAAAAAGGCCTCGACTTCTCCCCGCACACATGGACGAACGGCATCGGCCTCATCATAAATATGCATCTGTGGCTGGCGGACGCCGAACGCAACCTGCCTCTTGAATATCCGCTTGAAGAGCCTTCATGGATCCCCCGCTGGCGAGACGGCATTCAGGAGGCCCCAATACTTCCCGATTCCGAAGGCAGGCTCGCGCCTCCCACCGAACCCGGTCTCGGACTCCGCATCGACCCGGCCAAATTGCGCCGTTACGGACGCCGCTTCTTCAAAATGACGGAACTCAGCCTGAAATTCAAAGTCGTCCGCGAAAAAGGCGTCGGCGAAGCCGTCAAACTTGCCAAACAGAAAAAGCAACTCGAACTCGAAAGTTAATTCCCGCAGCCAGTCGCAACACTCCGCTTATTCCGCATTTTTCGCCAACGCGGGTTGAAATCGAAGAAAGGAATGAGATACGAGGCGAATAGAGCGAGAATAAGGGAGCATGCTTTTTCGCGTGCGACGGCAGTTCGAGTCGATGATTCAACGACGTAGACCGCCCTTCATTCGGTTTCTCGGTTTTTTTCGGCAAAAAGCCGGGCTAAAGCATCTGCTTCGCCGCTCGCAAGGTTTTTTTTGAAAGGTATAAGAAAGACTTTTTGAATATTTCCGTTATCAGCTTTCGTCGCACAATTCCCGTTTAACAAACATATCGCCTTGCGTCTTGCGCAATGTTTTGCTGTTGAGATATACTGAGCCGAAGACGCAAATTAAATGACATAAGGCTAAAACAGCGGAGGCGCGCAATGCGTGAAAAGAAGAAAAAAAAGTGGCCGAGAATAGTTTTGATATCCGTCGCGGCGACAGCGGCCTCTCTCGTGGCCCTGTTCTATCTGATATGCTACGCGGCCCCGCTGATATACGCGCCGTTCCATCCCCTGAAGGTCGTCCAGAACAGGCATGACATCGAGTTGGACGGAAAGAAGTACGGCCTTTACTGGGGCGAGCTTCACGGGCACAGCGGGCTTTCGCCTGACGCGTTCGTCAGCACGCCGGAGCAGTATTACAGGTACGGCAAGGAAGTGGCGAAGCTGGACTTTGCGGCGCTGACCGACCATGACGCGCCGTGGGGGCTGGCGGCGGTGCCGAGCCGCTGGAAACAGTCTGTCGACGCCACCCGCAGGTGGCACGAGGACGGCGTCTACGTCGCGTTCATCGCATACGAATGGACGAGCGGCAGCGGGCTGGACTGCATGTTCCACACGCTCAAGCGGCGCGACCGCTGGGAGTATCAGAAAGACCCTATGCATTTCGGTCACCGCAATGTGTACTATCCCGGAGACGAGGCCCCGGCGGAAGTGTGCTCGGTGGATTCGCCGGACTGCGACACGCCGGAAAAACTCTGGGAGCATCTTGAAGAATATGGGGCGATTTCCATCCCCCACCATCCTCTCGGCGGCCCGATTTATCCTTTCAACTGGGATCGTTTCAATCCTAAATACGAGCCGGTTGTGGAGATATATTCGTGGCATGGAAACAGCGAGTGCGACGGTTGTCCGTATGAGATATATAACGCGTATAAAAACGGGAAGCATTCAGCGCGGACGCCGCTGGATGCGGGACATCATTTCGGGTTTATCGCATCATCAGACAGCCATGACGGGTATGCGGGCAACCTGACGCGCCCGCCAAGGCTGATCAAGTTCCTGCAGATGTTTTATAAGGGCAAAGCGACGCCGGGACCGGGCATCGCGGCGGTGTACGCGGAGGAGTTGAGCCGGGAGGGAATCTTCGAGGCGCTGAGGGCGAAAAGAACATACGCCGCGACAGGCGCAAGGATTGTGATGGATGTGAGGGCGAACGAGACGACATTCATGGGCGGGCGGCTGGACTCCCGGGGAGCGCCGGTCAGCGTCTCGATTTACGCTCGCGGCGTCGCCCCGCTGGAAAAAATCGAAGTGATAAAAAACGGCGAGACCGCCGCCGTATTCGAAGGCGACGGCGGCCCGGAGTTCAAACAGACGCACATCGACGCGCTCCGGGAGCGCGACGAGGACTACATATACATCAGAGTCACACAGACTGACGGACAGATGGCGTGGTCGAGTCCGATATGGATTAAGTAAATAGCGGCGGGTCGCGGGCGGGACGGCGGGAAAGGCGGGCGAGTCAGGGCATGCCGATCATTTACGCGTTGGCCGCAGCGTACGCGCTCGGCGCTCTCGCGGGCCGGTTCGTTTCGGCGCCTATGTGGCTGACATGCGCCGCGGCGCTCGCCGCCGGAGCGGCCGCAGCCGCTTTCCGCTCCCGCCAATCTCTTTTCCTCTCCCTAATCTGCGCGTCCGCGCTGTTCGCTTCTTGGTTCTCCTATCAGGCTGACGAAGCGGTTTATCACAACGCGCCCCTCGCGCGATACCTCGAAAACCGGGACAACAAAAAACGGCTCGAAATCGCGCGCGGCACGATATTGAAGTTCGAGCGGCGGGAGGACGGGAGCGCGGCGGCGACAATGAAGGTCGATGGAGTGCGGCTCAGCAAAGACGCATGGCTGAGGGTCGAGGGAGTTGCGGTGGCGCGCTTCAGAGCGGAGGCGGCTCCCGCGCAAGACCCGGCGTTCGGCGAACTGTGGGAGATGGAAGGATGGATGAAACCCGCGTCTCAGATGAGCCGCGCGAGCGCCGACTACCACAGAGCGCGGGACGCGTCCGCAATGATGACAGTGGCGGAACAGGGGCGTTCAAGGCCGCTCGGAAAAGGAAACGCCGGCCTTGTATTGTCGTCGGCCGCCTCGCTGCGCGAGAAGTTCCGCAGCGCCATCGACTCAAACGTCTCCGAACCTTACAACCTGATACTCGGCTATATGGCGCTGGGCAGAACCGGCCCGGTCGACCAAGTCATCTACGACAAGTTCCGCCGCGCCGGCGTCGTCCACGTCCTTGTCGTGTCGGGCATGCACGTCGGAGTCATGCTCGGCGCCTTGTTCATATTCGGCTTCCTGTGGAATCGCAGGCCCGTTCCGAGCTTCCTGATAATGGGAGCCGCGCTGCTCGTCTATTATTTCGTCGCCGGAGGCGGACCGTCGATAACGCGCGCCGTCGTCATGGGCTTCGTCATGCTCGTCTCCCTTATGTTCGGGGCCGGGCGAGACTCCGGGGTATCCCTCTGCCTTGCCGCGCTTTTCGTTATGGTCGTCAACCCGTCCGCCCCGTTTCAAATCGGAACGCAGTTGACGTTTCTGGCAAGCGCGGGCGTCATCTTCATCTATCCGGCGATGGCGGCGTTCGTCCGGGGCGGCGGACTGCCTCGAAAAATCGCCCGCTTCGCTCTCGCCTCTATAGCGGCGCAGATGCCGCTGTTCCCCGTCCTCGCGTATCACTTCAACCAGTTCTGCGCGGCGGGGCTGGTCTCGAACGCGCTGGTCGTGCCGCTGGCCGGCGTTCTGCTTCCGGCGGACTTCCTGCTGTGCGCGGCAGGGTTGCTGCCCGGCAACATTGCGGCTGTCCCGGCGGTTCCCGCCGAGGCTCTCGCCAGACTCATGACCGGCATAGTCGAACTCTTCGCCGCGATCCCTTTCGGCGTTGTAGACTCCGCTTCGCCCCCGATTCCGTGGATGGCGCTGTACGGCGCGGGAGTAGTCCTGTTGACATGGACGCTTAGGCGGATGGCGGACGGGTCGGACTTTCAGATATACGCGGGTTGGGCGGGCATTGCGGCGGTCGGGCTGACTCTCGCGGCGTGGGGCGCGCATAAACCGCCCGTCAACGGCGTCCACGCCGTCTTCTTCGATGTCGGTCAAGGCGACGCCTCGCTAATCGAGATGCCCGCGAGGGAAGACGGACGCGGCATCTTCAGACTGCTCGCGGACGGAGGGGGCGGGTGGGAAAACCCCGGCGACTCCACAGAACCCGGAGAACGTCTCATAGGCAGGCATCTGCGGCGCGCGGGCGTCCGCAGGCTCGACGCCATCCTCCTCACCCATCCCGACGCAGACCACATGAACGGCCTTCAGTGGGTCGTCAACAATATCCGCGCTGACAGGTTCATCGACGGAGCGACACCGGCGGACATCGCATGCGAGGAGACGGGAGACCCCGGAGCGTGCCGGATGGCCGCCGCAGGGCCGCTCTACCACGCCCTCAGCGACACTCAGGCCGAGCGCTACCGCGCCCTGCTCCGCTCCGTCAAAAAACGCGGCGTCGAATACGTCCATGTCTCCGGCGGAGCGACTTTCGAGTTGCCGTCAGGCGCTCGGCTGAAAATCTTCGGCCCCAACCGCTCTCTGCCTTATATGCGCAATATCTCCCGCAACAACCTTCCCCTCACTGCGCGGGCCTCGTTTCGCGACGCGTCGGTACTTATCGCCGGAGACATCGAACGCGAAGGAGAAGAAAGGCTGGTCAGGCGGTACGGAGCCGCTCTGAAATCCGATCTCCTCAAAGCGCCGCATCACGGCAGCGCCTCCTCATCCTCCGAGCAATTTCTCCGCTGGGTCGCTCCGCGCGCCGTCGTGGTCAGTTCCGGCGGCCCGCGCGTCTACGGCCATCCCCATAAAGGCACCCTCGAAAGATACCGCGCCGCCGCCGCCGATGTTTTTCGCACCGACCTGCTCGGCACGGTTACATGTCTCGTTCCGGCCTCAGGGGCTGAACCCCGCTGCTCCGGCAGCGTCCGCTGAAACAGCATGGAATAAAAACCGAAACTCCCAATACAAAATCATTTTAACCCGAATCCGTCATTAGGATTCAGGGTGAAAGGATTTTTAGGGAAAACTCTATAAGTAAGTTTTCCTTAACTTATAGTTTCGACACGAGCAGGCGCGCGGGTCAGCGCGCTGGGAGAACTTGGGAGAGGACGATTGCGGCGGCTCCGATGGCGAAACAGTAGATGGAGAACCACAGGAGGCGTCCGCGGGTGAGGACGGCGATAAGCCATTTAAGGGCGATGAGGCCGGAAATAAAAGCGACGGCGGCTCCAGCAAGCACGGGGAGCATAGGCGGGAGCCCGGTTCCGGCGGCGTCTTTCAGGTGAAGGACGGCGGCCCCGGCAATGGCGGGAATAGCCATCAGAAAAGAGAATCTTGCGGCGTCCCGCCGTGCTACGCCGATGAAGATGGCGGCGCAGATGGTGGCGCCTGAGCGGGATACGCCGGGCAGGAGGGCAAAGGCTTGAGCTGAGCCGATGATGAGAGCGCCCGCTAGGCCCATCATAGCGGCGGGCGCTCCGTCGGTGGGATTGCGCCTCGTCTTAGCGTCCGCCGCCAGCAGGAACGCTCCTGTTACGAGCAGCAGTCCGCCCACAGCCGCGACCGACCCGAACGCGGATTCCACAGCGTCGCCGAGAGCCAAGCCGACCGCGCCCGCCGGGACTGACGCTATCAATATCCAGAGAATAATTTTCCTGCCGTCGGCCACTGTCGCCGGCCATGCGCCGGGCGCGCCGGGCGCGCGGCCCGCCGCCGCTAGCGCCACCCCTGTTATCTCGCTCCTGAAATACACGAACACGGCCAGCAGCGTGCCGACATGCAGCATGACATCGAAAAACAACATGGGTTCGCTCAGTCCGAGGAAGTTCTGGAACAAGGCCAAGTGGCCTGAGCTGCTGACAGGAAGAAATTCTGTGAGGCCTTGAACGAGTCCGAGGACGGCGGCGTATGCGACGTTCATGTTTTAGGTTTATTGAGGGAGGACACCGCTTCTATGGCGGCGTTTCTGACGTCTTCATCTTCATCGAGCATAAGGCGGCTGATGGGTTCTGCGGCGCGCGGGTCTTTGATGGCTTCGAGGCTCTTGATGGCTTTAATCTTCACCCACCAGCTCGGATGGTTGAGGAAGCTGACCAGTTCGGCCACTTCGTCGTCGCTGAAAGGTTTGTCGATGCCGAGTTTCTTCAGTTCGCGGGCGGCTTCCTGACGCACCTTGGGGTTGAAATCCAGAATCAGTCCTTTGAGTTTCTCGATAGCCGCGTCGTCGCCGATCTTGCCGAAGATTTTGCAGACGGCGATTTTCGCTTCCCATTCGTGCGGTTGCAGGGTTCGCATAAAACGCGCGGTCTCGCCGGAAGTGATATTCTTGGCGAGCGCGCGCGCCGCATACTGCCGCCGCTTGTCGTCCGAGCTGCGCAGGTCGTGCAGCAGGTCTTCCTTTTCGTCAACCGTAAGTCCGACGCTCATACGTCACACCCCGTTCAGTTAAACGATACCCGGTTCTTATCCGGTTCAAACCAAAACAGCGGGATGCCTCATTCCGATTTCATTATAACAGCAAAAAAAATCAATACAACGGCGGGATTCGTTTATTTTTAAAGTCGAAGGGGATTATAATGTGTCAGCGGGGCGCGGCGCGCGCGGCTCCGCATTTCAAGCGCAGGGAGAACGAAATGGACTGGCATGAGGAATTGAGACGCAAGCTGGACCTCTTTCCGATCGGGCTGCCGAGGATGGAAGAGACGATGAAGATATTGCGGCTGCTGTTCAGCGAGGAGGACGCGCGGATAGCGGCGCACGTGCCGAACCCGCCGCTGCTGTTCACGGCGAAGGCGATAGCGGGCAAGGCGGGCGTGTATGCGGATGACGCGGCGAGAGCGCTGCGCGGCATGGCCGAGCGCGGGCTTATCGTCGAGCAGAAATTTCTCGTGGAGTTCAGGTACACGCTGATGCCCGCCGTGCCGGGGTTTATGGAAATGCAGTTCATGAAGGGACAGGTTATCGACGAAAAGAGACGCGAGGCGGGCGAGTTGTGGCACAAGGCGCTCGCGGGCGAGTTTGGCGAGGAGAACTACGGATACCCGACAAGCGGCGTGCGGACGCTGCCTGTGAGGAAAACCATCGGAGCCGGACAAAGGGTGTTTAGTTTCGAGGAGGCGGACAGAGTGGCGCGGGCGTCCGGGAGCATAGCGGTGGCAGAGTGCGCGTGCAGGAAATCCGCGCGCAAGTGCGACGCCCCGCTGGAAGTCTGCATGTTCTTCGGAATGACGGCGGACTATCTGGTCGGGCGGGACCTCGCGAGGAAACTCACGCCCCGGCAGGCCGCCAAGAACCTTGAAATGACATCAGACGCGGGGCTGGTTCACGTGGCGACGAACACGAAGCCGCCCGTGTCGATTATATGCAGTTGTTGCTCGTGCTGCTGCGCGTCGTTGCGCGGGGTGGTGTCTCTGAACAAACCGGCGTCGTCCGTGGCGTCGAACTTCAGGGCGGAGAGCGCGCCCGGCTCGAAATGCGTCCTGTGCGGCGTCTGCGCGAAGGCATGCCCTGCGGACGCGATAACTATGGGAGCGGAACGGGCTGAGGTGTCTCAGGACAGATGCATCGGGTGCGGAGTGTGCGCGCATAAATGTCCCGCCGGGGCGCTCACCCTTGTCCGAAAAACCAAAGAGACTCCGTTTCCCACCTCTCTGCATCTGACCGCGAAGATGATGACTGAAAGGAACAAGCTCGGCGGGCTTCTGGAGTCTATCGCCAAAGACCTTCTTTGACGGGCGCGGAACAACGTTGGCGCGGCGCTTGTTTTAGATTATTAGTTTTCACTATCGACGCCGCGCTTGCGGCGAGCGCCGGGAGATAATAGATGAGCGGATTGAAGATACTCGGAGTGTCGGGAAGCCCCCGAAAGGGCGGCAACTCCGAAACTCTGCTCGACTGGACGCTGGAAGCGGCGGAAGCGGCGGGCGGCGATGTGGAAAAAATCCGAGTCTGTTCCCTCGACATAAACCCCTGCCGTCACTGCGGCTGGTGCGACACGCGCGGCGAGTGCGTTCAGAAAGACGGCATGAGCGACATCTATAAAAAATATCTCGCCGCCGACCGCGTGGTAATCGCGACGCCGCTGTTTTTCATGAACGCGCCCGCGCAACTTAAGGCGTTCATCGACAGGTTTCAGTGTATGTGGGCGAAGAGATATCTGCTTAACAAGGAATTGCGGGAGACAGGAGCGGAGGCGCGCGGCTGGCTTCTGGCCGTCGGCGGAACAAAAGGCCCTTCCCTTTTCGACGGCATAGATCAGATGATTAAGTGTTTCTATTCGATAACGGATGTCAGATTCGATTCCGGGCGGAGCCTGCGTTACCGGAGCGTGGATCATGCCGGGGATATGCTGGAACACGCCACGGCCCGCGCGGACGCCGAAGCTCTAGGCAAGTTCATCGCCGCCGAGGATTGATTCTCTTCTCCAAACTCCGCGGCCGCGCGCTTCTTCAGTCATTGCGATGTTTCTCAATTTAACGAAATCCAGTTTATTCTCTGTTTTCGCTTTTTAACACTTTATTTTTAACTTTCGGGTTCGAGAAGCGTCATTCATGGTAAAATAGTATAACGCTTGCGAAAGAGGTGGTCGGGCATGAAAAAGCGCCGGACGGGAAGATGCGCGATGGTCGCTCTGTCGGCCTTAGTCGCGATAGCATTCGGAACTTGTGCGCTAGCGGATATCGAGCCTCCCGCCATGACGGCCGGATGGAGCCTTGTTTCCGCTCCATGCAACGTTTCGGTTCAGGATATTCTGGACAAAACCGGGTTTGACCATCTCAGCATCTTCTCATGGAACGGCGAAAGTTACGCGGCGTCCGACGCGCTAAATAGGGGAATCGGATACGCCGCGGACAGCAACCGGGCGATAGGAACCGCCGGGCTTTGCGCGAACTCCAACGACGAAGACCCTCTCGCCGTGAGGTTCTCGGCAGGCTGGAACCTCATGGGCAACCCGTACAAACGCGCCATGCGCGTCCACTTCATCATGAACGGATTCGATAACGTCTTCGCCGATCAGGTCTTCAAGCTGTCCGGCAACGGCTATGAAAGCATTTCCAAGATGGACGTCATCCAGCCGTGGAACGCCGTGTGGGTGTACGCCTATTCCCCGGTGGTCATCCCGCACAACGCCGATTGCGAAACCAGCAATATCTGTGAAATCCCGCCGGAACTCGCGTCGATTCAGCTTGCGGCGGCCAAGACCTTGCTGAATGTCGGTGAAACGACCGCGCTGACAGTCGCGGCGGTTTATTCAAATTCCGAGACTGTGGATGTTACGTCTGAGGCTGAGATTCAGGCTTCGTCCGGCTCGGTTTCAGGCGGCGTTTTCACAGCCGAAAGCGAAGGAACAGCAGTCCTGACTGCAACCTTCGGCGGCATCACAAGCGCCCCGGTGTCCATTTCTGTAATTGACCCGCTTAAACCTGTCGAGCTGATTGTCTCCCTGAAACCCGCATTGATACAAATACACCAGACCGCCACCCTTCTGCTCCAAGCCCGGCTCGCGTCCGGCGCTCTCGTGAACGCCACCGCCGCCGCCACTTGGAGCTTCGACCCCGCCGCCGGAAGGCTCGAACCGAGCGGCGTCTTCTCTCCCGCGCGAATCGGAGACGTGGTTTTCACCGCCTCTTACGGGGGGCTTGTCAGTTCTCCCGTCGCTCTCTCGGTGTACGAAAAGCAATTGATATGGCTCGGCCTCTATCCGGAAAGTTCCTCGAACCTCAAACCGCTTCCGTGCCCGACGGGCTACGCATACATGCATTGCTACAACAACAACTACATAGAAGTCGGCAAGCAAGGCGCTTACAGAGCCATCGCCGAATACAACAACGGGACATACCGCTACGACGCCGTCAAAGACATCGAAAACTGGGAAGTCGAAGACGAAAGCGTGTTGCTTGTCGGCAAAACCGGCGCGGTTAGCGCGTTGAAGGCGGGCCGCACGGGCGTCCGCGCTTACCTAGACGGCGTATGGAGCGAGTGGTCTCAGGTTCAGGTCGTCGATAACTCCATCGAGGATTTTCTCATTCTTGAACTGTCGAACCAAGCCGTTATCGCGCGCGCCGGAGAAACAATAACCGTCAACGCCACATACTACACGCGCATCCCCGGCCAAGGCGTCCACCCGCCGTACAACGTATATCTCAACTATGTTAAAGACGGAGTATTCGAAGCGAGAAAAGTGACCGCGACCGCGGACTGGACGGTCGGCTCAAGAAGCGTCGGCTCGTTCGACCGGGACGCCGCGCTGTTTACGGGCAACTCCGTCGGCTCGACCGCCATCTTCGCAAAATACAACGGAAAAATCAGCAACATCACAAAACTCGAAATCTGGGACTCCACCCCCCTCAACCACTGCGCCGACACCGCGAACGCCGCCACATGGACGGACAACCTCACCATCGCCCGCCTCGCCACGGACTGCGACAACTATTCCACATCGGACACAATCAACGTCAACTTCGCCGCCCTGCTGCGCGAGGGACAGTACAGGGGAACCCTCGACGTCTGCGCCGACATGTTCATCTACAACTCCGAACAGGAACTCGTCAAAACCTTCAGGAACACGAACTGCACACCATCAGCCCTGTTCTCGTCCGGCTCTCCCACATACAAAACCGTCTTTGAATACAACGCGGAATGGGATCAGCGCGACGAATCCGGCGCGCCCGTCCCCCCCGGCGAGTACACCGCCATCGCCCGCTTCTACATACTCTACTGCCCTGTAATAAAAGTGAACTTCACAATCAACGCGGACTAACCCCCCGCCGCGCGAACTTTTATTTATGACAATCTCATTAACCCGCAGTATCTGATTTCGCATGCGACAACATCAACGCTCATGACGGCTCCGGCAATGCTCAAGCCGCGATGCGGGCGCGAAGCTTTTGACACAAACCGGGTTCCTCTAACTATAATATATCGTCGGCGCGACGGAAGCTGAACCGGCGTCGAACGGCGTAACTATGGATGAATACATTTCATATCTGGCGCGCCCCGCCGATATAGGCGGAAGACAGGCGAAGAACCGCTTGTCCACCCTGCCTATGGAGGCGAACGATTCCGAACCTGACGGCGCTCCTTCTGAAAAAACCATCGAGAGATACCGCAGGCTGTCCGCAGGAGGATGGGGCGTGGTTTACGTTGAAGCTCTGGCGTCCTGCGAACGTGGTAGATGCAGACCCAGACAACTCATGCTCTCCAAGCGCAACCTCGATTCGTTCAAAAGGCTGTCGGACGCGATTCGCGCCGCATCAGACACGCCGCCGTTCATCATCTATCAGATAAATCACGGGGGCCGCTACGCTCTGAGTCCGCTGGTATCATACCGCTCGGAGATTCTGGACCCGACATGGAACATGCCCGAAGGGGGCGCGACCGCATCCACCGCCGAACTGGACGAAGCGGCGGAAGCCACCGCTGAAACTGTTAAGCTTTGCGCCTCCGCCGGAGCGGACGCGGCGGACTTGAAATGTTGCCACGGCTATCTTGCCGCAGAGCTTTTCAGGCCTTCCAACAACAGAGACGACAAATACGGCGGTTCGCTGGAAAACAGGTTGAGATTCATGGAAGCGCTGATAAGCGCCGGGGCGGAAGCGGCGCGAGCCGACGGCCTTATATTCGGCTCGCGAATTTCCATTCATGAGAAATTTTTCGGCGGCATCGGCTCGTCCGGGCCGGACGGGACGGCATTCGACTTCAGCGGCGTCGCGCCTCTTCTGGAGCGGCTGAAAGCGGCGGGGGCGGCGTTCGTTTGCGAGACGATGGGAGTTCCTTATTACAATCCTGAAACAACCCGCCCGCAGGCGGGGCGGCCGGGGTTGGAAACGGCGCTGGCGGAGCATCACGGTCTGGCCGGATGGGTCAAGTCGTTCAATCCGGCTTTCGCCGTCATCGGCGCGGGATACACGCCGCTGAAAGCCGGCTGCGTCGAGCGGGCCGCCAAAAACATCATCGCCGGAGACGTCGATATAATTGGGTTCGGGCGGCAAAGCTTCGCCGATCCTGACACCGCCGCTAAGTTGCTGAGCGGCGACGCCGCGCGCGTCAAATGGTGCGCCGCTTGCGGGAAAAACAACTGTTCGACGCTGTTGAGGGCGAAGGCCCCGGCGGGCTGCGTCGTTCACGACCGGGCGTATCGCGCCGAACTGAAGAAAATCCAGAGGGGGAAATGACGATGATCGACTTCAAAGGAATAATCCCGGCGGCGGCTCTGCCGATGACGCCGGACTTCGAGATAGACGAAAAGCAACTCGCCGGATACATCGACTGGCTGGCGGGTTTTGAAGGGCTGAAGGGCGTGGCGGTCAACATGGACACCGGGGAAGGGCCGCATCTGGACGACGCCGAGCGGGCGCTTGTCATAAGGGCGTGGAAGAAACGGGCCGGAGACAGGCTGCCGATACTCGCCGGGATCTGCGGCAGGTCCACGAGAGAGGCGGAGACGCAGGCGCGAGCCGCCGCGGAGTCCGGCGCGGACGCGCTGGTGGTGTTCCCGCCCCCGGTGTTTGCCGGGGCCGCGCTTGGGCCGAAGATCCCCGTCGCTTATCACGAGGCCGTCGCGCGCGCGTCGGGGCTTCCTCTGGTGCTGTTCCAGTTGCAGCCCGCGCTGGCAGGCGCGATTTTTACAGAGGAAACGCTGGTCGCCCTCGCGTCCCTCGACTGCGCGGCGGCGATTAAGGAAGCCTCATTCGACGCCGTCACATTCGTGCGCACGGCGGAGATACTGCGCAAATCAGGCGCGCGCGCCACGTTGCTGACCGGCAACGACAACTTCATATACGAGTCATTCCTTCTGGGCGCGGCAGGCGCTCTCATCGGATTCGGAACCATCGCAGTGAGCGAACAGATAGAGATGCACCGCGCGGCGATGTCGGGCCGAGTCCGGGAAGGAATGGAGATTTGGGAGCGGATACGGCCGCTCGAAGAGGCGATTTTCGCCGTTCCGGTGCGGGACTACCGGGCGAGGATGAAGGCGGCGCTGGCGGAGGTCGGAGCGATATCATGCTGCGCGATGCGACCGCCGTTGTTCGAAGTATCAGAGACGGAGAAAGAAATCATCAGAGCTGAACTGCGGAAGCTTAAGATGATTTGACGGCGCAAAAACGGGAGGCGCGAATGAGCGACAGGAAACTGAAAGTCGGACTCATCGGCTGCGGAAGGTTCGCTGAGCCGGGGCATGCGGTCTATTACAAAGTGAATCCGAGGTGCGAGTTCGCGGCGGTGTGCGACTCGAACATAGACGCGGCCAAGGCGCTCGCGCGCAAGTACGGCGTCCCCCGCGCGTTCGACGACGCCGAGAGGATGCTCGACGAGTCCGCGCTGGACGCCGTCAGCGTTTGCACTCCAACATTCACTCACGCCGCGCTCGTCGAAGCGGCAGCCTCCAGAGGCGTCCACGTGCTTTGCGAAAAACCGTTCTCCGCGTCCGTCGACGACGCCCGCCGCATGATATCCGCCTGCGAAAACAACAACGTCCGCCTCCACGTCGGCTTCCACATGCGGTACGACCGCGGGCTGATCCGGACAAGAGACCTCATCGCCGACAAGACGTACGGCGACTGCTTTCACGCCGAGTTCAGATGGCGCGGCCTGACCACCATGGGCAATGTGCCGATTGTCAATAAAGGCCTGAGTCTCGCGAAACTACTCGGCTTCTCGACGGAGAAATTCAGTCCCGACTGGCGGCTGCGGGATCCGAGGATTCCCGGCGGCGTCCTTGAAGTCTTCTGCCACCTGATAGATTTGGCGTTATGGATTTTCGGCGAGCCGGACAAGGTGGAGGGCCACGCCCGCGCGGTGTCCCCCGACGCCGAAAAACCGGAGCTTGCGGTCGCCCTCTTCAAATACGACTCCGGCCCTTCAGTTTACCTGACGATGAGCAGCAGGACCCTCTCCCTGTGGGAATCTCACGAGGGCCGTTTCAGCATGACCGGAGGAAATTTGTCCTACGACACCAACTCGCAGAAACAAGCGGGGATGCCGGCCAGAGTGACTGTGGAGACAGATTCCGGGCTGATGGGGACGCGGCGCTCGCTGCCGCCGTCTCTCGACTCGCGCCCGGCCCACAACCTGCCTCACTACCACAAGATAGACAACTTCATACTCGACGCCCTCGGCGAACTGCCTGACGAAGAGGACAGGCTGGTCGCCAGAGGAAAAGACGGGCTGGCCGTGGACGCTATTATAAGGGAAATAATGGAAGGCTGAGAAAGGCCGGGCGCTAATCCGCCGCCGCGCTTTCTCCCGCCAGATATCCAGTCGAAAACGCCGCCTGAAGATTGAACCCGCCCGTCGGGCCGTCTATGTCGAGAAGTTCCCCGCACACAAACAGGCCGCGGACAATCCGCGACTCCATAGTCCTCGGGTTTATCTCGGCAAGCGCAACGCCTCCGGCGGTGACGATGGCCTCTTCTATCGGGCGCGCGCCTTTCACCTCGAACCTCATCCCGGTCAGTTGCGCCTGAATGGCGTCGCGTTGCTCTTTAGTCACCTGAGACGCCTTGCGCTCCAGAGCGACGCCCGACAGCCGCAGCGCCACCGGGACGGCCCTTTTCGGCAGCATCGTTTCAAGAGCCTTGCGGACGCTGCCCGCGCCCGCCGCCTCGAACTCCCTCAGCAGCCTCGCCCGCACCTGCTCCGGAGACATCGCGGGCTTGAAATTTACCACAAGCTCCATCCGCTCCCTCGGCTTCTTTCCGGCCGCTATCTTTCCCATGTCCAGAATTATCGGCCCGGTGGCCCCGAACGGAGTGAACATCATATCGCCGAATAGCTCTTTGACAACCACCCCGCCGGACGTCAGCGCGGCAGAGGCGTTTTTCAGGGACAGCGGAGACAGCGCGGGATGCGCGTCCCCGGCCAACTCGATAGGCGCGAGCGCGGGAACCGGAGGGACGACCGTATGGCCCAGTTCGCGCGCGAGACGGTATCCGTCCCCCGTCGAGCCGGTGCCCGGATATGACATCCCGCCCGTCGCAGCTATCGCCGCGTCCGCCTCGAAAACCACCCTCGAACCGTCCGGGCCGACCGCCTCCGCGCTCGCGACGCGCCCCCCCTCGACCCCGATCCTCTCCACCCTGAACCCCGTCATCAGCTTGGCCCCGTTGTCCGCCGCCAGCCCCGCCAGCGCGTCCACCACATCCAGCGCCCTGTCCGATTCCGGAAAATATCTCTTGCCTCGCTCCTCCTTCACCCTCACTCCCCGCGATTCGAGAATTGCGATGATATCCTCCGAATAGAACCTTCCGAAAGCGCTGTGGAGGAAACGGCCGTTCGCCCCGAACGCCTCTATCGCGTGCGCCACATCGTGGCCCGTGGTGAAATTGCAACGGCCTTTGCCGGTGATGGCGAGCTTGCGGGCCGGGCGCTCCATTCGCTCGATGACAAGCGTGTCCGCGCCAAGTTCCGCCGCCCGCGCCGCCGCAATCAGCCCGGAGGCTCCGCCGCCTATCACCATTATTCTTCTTCCCAAAACATCCGCTCCGCGCCGCGTTCCGCGCGCGCATCCTTTCGATAATCTAACGCCGCGCGCCGAAATATGGAATAGCCGCGCGATATCGCGCTCCTCTCAGGCTATAATTATCAAGCTTCCGCCCTCCGGCGGAGACAGAGGAACGGGGCCGCGTTGGAAAAGAAACGGTTGGACATATTGCTGGTCGAGCGAGGGCTTGCCCCGACGCGGGAGAAAGCCCGCGCTATCATCATGGCCGGCGAGGCCCTCGTGAACGACTCCCCGGCGACCAAACCCGGAACCTCCTACCCGGTGGAAGCCGAGATAAGGCTGCGCGGGACAATCCGCAAATACGTCAGCCGGGGCGGACACAAGCTCGAAGGAGCGCTCGACGCCATGCGCTTCGACCCTTCAGGGTTGGACGTCATAGACATCGGAGCTTCCACCGGCGGGTTCACCGACTGCCTGCTTCAACGAGGCGCTCGCTCCGTCCACGCGGTGGACGTCGGATACGGTCAACTCGCTCTCAGCCTCAGGAACGACCCCAGAGTGACCGTCATCGAGCGCGTCAACGCCCGCAACCTCGACCCGGCGGATTTTCCTTTTAAATTCGACCTTGCCGTCATCGACGCGTCGTTCATATCGCTGTTAAAAATCCTTCCGGCGGCGCAAGGATTGCTAAAAAGCAACGGAGCCGCCCTTGCCCTTGTCAAGCCCCAGTTCGAGGCGGGCCGAGAGCGCGCCGGCAAAGGCGTCGTCCGCCGCCCCGAAACCCACATCGAGATTCTCAAAGAAACCATAGCCGGCGCCGATGCCCTCGGATTCCATGCCGCCGCCCTCTGCCACTCCCCCCTGCCCGGCCCGAAAGGAAACATCGAGTTCTTCGCCCTTCTTAAGACAGACGGCCCAGCCGGTTTCTCTCCCGACATCGTCTCCGTCGTCTCCGCCGCACATTCCGCTCTGGCAGCCCCGGTTTCAGTTGACACTTAAATCATAATTATTATAATTGACTGTCCGCTCCTTCAGGAAACCCCGAAGGAGCGAAGCCAATCAGATCGACCATTCCGCCGGGGCAAGCCGCGCCCGGAACTTCCGGCGGATTTGTCTTTAAAAAACATGCCGACAGCCGCGCGGACGGGCCGACTGCCCGTTTCCGAATCCTCGGGGCGCATAATCAGGACACAACTGCGGCGCTCGGCTATCTTCGCTTCGCCGCCTTTAATCGGGCCGCATCTTTGGGAGGTCAGCCTTATGCCCAGACCGTCGAGAATTGAATTCCCCGGCGCTCTTTACTTCGTTTCTGCCCGCTCCATGCCGGACCAGCCTCTTTTTCAGGACAACATCGACCGCCGCCGATTCCTTGAAATCATCGACGCCGCGCTAAAAAGATACACACTATCCCTGCATGCTTACGTTCTTCTGGACGACGGATACCGGCTGCTGCTCGAAACCCCTCTCGGAAATCTCACCAAAGCCATGCAGTACGTCAACAGCCACTACACCGCTTATGCCAACACCCGCCGCAAGAGGACTGCTCAGGTTTTCAAAGGCCGCTACACCAGTTCTCTGATCGATAAAGATCGATACCTTCTTAAACTCGTCCGCTACATACACTACCTTCCGACGCACCTGAAACTCTCCCGGACGCCGGAATCATACCAATGGAGCAGCCACCAAGCATACACGCGCGGCGCGGCCCAGCCCCCGTCAGTATCCGCCAATGACGCGCTCTCATGCTTCGGGGGAGACCGCGACAGGAAAATTCGAAGGTTTCAGGAATACGTGGCGGCGGCGGCGGGAATCAACATGCAGGCGATGACAGTTTTATTGAAAAAGTCGCGAACTCTGGGAAACGTGGATTTCGAAGAAAAAGCCGTCCAAGCCGCCCAGACGCCGCCCGTAAAAATCCTCCCTGATACGATTATTGATATGACCGCCGAGTTTTTTAAAGTGGAAAAGCAGTCGATTCTGGACAATAAAACCAAGCCTAACTACCCCCGGAACGCGGCGATTTTCCTTTGCAGAAACATGACAGACACCCCTCTGGATTGTCTGGGCGACATGTTCGGCGTCGGGCCATCCTCAGTGTGCAACACCGCAAAACGAGTAGACGCTCATCGGCGCGGGGAGGAATCCCTCGCCCGCACACTTGGCGAACTGGAAAAATCGATAAGAGCGCGCGCATAACATTTAGTCGGCGGCCCCGTCAAAACGCCCTTGAAAAACAACTAAACTCCCGCCGGGGCCGGTTCGAGCCGGATTCCCCGGCTTCTCTGCCAAGATTCCCTATGGGTTGAATAATAAAAAAGCTTGTGTTAATATATTCGGAATCCGCGAGCGCGGATTGGCTGTATGCTGTATAAATAATAGCTATGAAACACCGCGCGGATTCGCCGGCGGCTCCGGCGGGTCCGTGTTAACGTTCATGGCAGGGCCGGACGAAGGCGGAGAAGAGGAGCATAGCAATGAAAAGGACGTATCAGCCGCACAACAGACGCAGAAAACGCGTGCATGGCTTCAGAGCCAAAATGAAAACCAAAGCGGGACGAAGGGTTATCAATGCCCGGCGCAAAAAAGGGCGCAAACGGCTCACAGTCTGACCGGCGCGCGCCCCGGAAATCTGTCAGCGGTCGCGGTGATATTTCCGCCCTTTTCCGTTCGGGCGCGAGAGCTTCCGGCGAAACCCTGACGCTCATTTACCGTCCGGGGCCTTCTTCAGGCAGATGTTCCGTTTTCGTTCCGGTGAGACTCGGCGGCCCAGTCGCGCGCAACCGCGCCAGACGGGTTCTGTCCGAACACATCCGAGTCAACCCGCACCCGGCAATGAACGGCATAGACTTAATTGTTCTGTTGAAAAAATCCGCCGATCGCGCCGCGCTGGAAAAAGCCAAAGCCGAAATCAGGCCGCTGCTCGACCGGATTCACAAGGATAATTAGTGTTAGCCCGAATCGCAATCTTCGTTCTGAAGATATATAAAAAGCGCATTTCGCCACTGCTTCCTCCGGCATGCAGATACACTCCCACATGCTCGGAATACGCGATGGACGCGCTACGCGAATACGGATTCATCCGAGGCGGCGCGATGGCCGCTTGGAGGCTCATCCGTTGCAACCCCTTCGCCCGCGGCGGCTATGACCCGGTTCCGCCCCGCGCGGCCTGCGACAAAGAACTAACAAATCCCGACAAGGCGGCTATATAAAGTGGACCTCCTATCAGACATCTTTCTTCGTTTTCTTGATTTCTCCCACCAATTCACACGCAATTACGGCTGGGATATCATCCTGCTCACATTCATTATCAGGTTAATTCTTCTCCCCCTCACGTTCAGCGGGTTGCGCGGCATGAAAGCCATGCAACAGGCTCAGCCGCGCGTCAAAGAACTCCAGACCAAATACAAAGACGACAAAGAAAAGCTCAACAAAGAGCTTATGGCCCTATACAAAGAGGTCGGCTTCAACCCGATAAGCGGCTGTCTGCCGATGGTTCTTCAAATTCCCATCTTTATCATGCTCTATCAGGTTCTGCGACTGCCCGAAAAAAACGGCTTCATCCTCGTCAATGAATCCTTCTACGGCCTCGACCTCACCACTGCCGCCATAACCAAACTCTCCAACGATTTCCTAGCCAACCTTCACACCGTTATGCCCGGCATGATCGACCTCAGCTTCCTCGGCATCGGATTCCTCAGGGACACCTACCTCTACGCTCCCGCCCTCATCCTCGTGGCGGTCATGGCCGTGACGACTATCATGCAGCAGAAGATGATGACCATAGACCCGTCGCAGAAGACGACCATGATCATGATGAATTTGATGATCATATATTTCGCCTTCCTCATGCCAACGGGCGTTCTCCTTTACTGGGGCGTCTCCAACCTCCTTCAGTTCGCCCAACAGGCCGTCACCCGCACTCCAGCCAAGAACGTGACGGACACCAAGAAAGCTTCCGAAAAAGCCAAGACCTCCCGATCCGACAAAAAAACCGACTCTCCACCGGATAGTATTAAGAAGGAAAAATCCGGAGACGGCGACTCAAAGAAATCCAGTCCGGCAAAAACCGCCTCCGCCTCGAAAACGGCGGAACCAAAGTCCGGCGGCTCACAGAAAAAGAACTATCCGGCGCAGAAAAGCGGCGGCTCGAAGAAAAGCAAGAAAAGAAAAAAGCGATAGTCTTAAACCGACCGATTGAAACAGTCCGGCGAAGGCGGACTTGTCCGCCTCGCGCCGAAACCATATTCGACAGGTGATCCTCATGAAAGAAGTCATTCAGGAAGGCCGCACGCGGGAAGAAGCCCTAAAAGCAGCGCTGGAAAAACTCGGCGCGGACGAAAACGACGTGTTCGTCGAGGTTCTCGAAACTCCCCGCGAGGGCCTGTTCGGGCTCATCGGCTCCCGCAACATCAAACTCCGCGTCGCCCTCGTCAACACGGCCCCGGAACCTGAAATCGAACCAGACCCCAACCGTATCGCCTCCACCCTACCCGGCAGCCCCCGCGTCTTCTCCGACGACACCCCTGAAGACCAAGTCCGCGACTTCCTCGAAAAAGTCTTCAAATGCCTCGAAGTCGAATGTGACATCGACGTGTGCGAAGGACAGAACGACATCTCGGTCGACATCACCGGCAAAGACGCCGGCGTCGTAATCGGCAAATTCGGCCAGACCCTCGACTCCCTTCAATTCATCACAAACGTCGTTATGACGAAAAAATTCGGCAACAAAAAGAAAGTCGTCATCAACGTCGGCGACTACAGGAAACGCCGCGAGGAATCCGTCCATAAGATGGCGCGCTCCGTAGCCAGAAAAGTAATGAAAACCCACAAACCAGAAGCCCTCGCGCCCATGCCCCCTCAAGACCGCCGCATCATCCATCTCGCTCTGGCCAACTACAAAAATATCGTCACCACCAGCGAAGGCACAGGCAAAAACCGCAAAGTCGTCATCTCCTTCAAAAGCGGCAGCCCGACTAGGTGATTTTTCGCTCCGAAGGCATAATCTGACATCCGCTAAACAAGCAATGTCTGTTTGAGCATTCCACGCTCAGCCCAAATACTTCATTAGCCCGGCTTTTTCTCGTGAAATTCGGGTTAGGATTCGGAAGCGATTTTTCAGAGCGGATGAAACGCGAGGCGCAAGACGCGTTTTTGCAGTGAATAGAACATACGATTCATGAACAAAAAAATGCGGCGGCAACGAAGCAGTTCGCCGCTATGAAAATCGCCCCGGTTCGTCGCTTCTATCGACGAATCCGGGTTGAATCAGGGGCGGGGTTGCCCCGCCCAAAATTGTCGCTGCTATTGCGCGCGGAAAGCACCCCCTACCGAACAAAAAAAGAAATGCGCCGCCCCCAAATATTTTACTAATGAGCAATGTTCAACAAAACCGGCTGTCAAACGTTTTTTTAGGAGCGCGGAAGCTTGTTTTCACATAGCAAAAAAAACTTTCCCGCAACCCCGTGAAACTATTCAAGCAGGGCCACGAGACATTGTGTTTCCATCAAAAAGCGAGGTCGGCAAAACAGCCGGGAGCCGCTCCGCAATCTGGCGTTTTCCCCTCCGCGAACCGCGCCCGGATTCCGCCTCAAAACAAGAAAAAAACAAAGCAGAAAAGATTTGACACCCCCAACCCCCCGTGCTAACATTTGTTGCAATCTGCTCAAACGGAGATTGCGCCGTTTGAGTTTTTTTGTTGTTACGGTCCGGCGCAACGCGGCGGCAGTCATCTGGAGGCAATCATGCCCGCAATAGTTCTGGTCGGAGCCCAGTGGGGCGACGAAGGCAAAGGTAAAGTCACAGACATGCTCGCAGAGGGCGTGGACCTCGTCGTCCGCTACCAAGGCGGCAGCAACGCCGGCCACACCGTCGTCGTCGACAACGAGGAATACAAACTCCACCTCATCCCCTCCGGCATCTTATACGAAGACAAAATCTGCATCATCGGCGACGACGTCGTAATTGACCCTGCCACCCTCATCAAAGAAATTGAAAACCTCAAAGCGCGCGGCGTCAGCCTCTCCAACCTCAGGATCAGCGGCAACGCCCACCTCGTCATGCCATACCACAAAACGCTCGACCAGTACGAGGAAGGACTCAAAGGCAAACACAAGCTCGGCACCACCGGGCGCGGCATCGGCCCAGCCTACGTCGATAAAATGGCCCGCACCGGACTGCGCGTCAGCGACCTCTTCGACCGCGAGGAGTTCGAAGGCCGCCTCGGCCACTCCCTCAAATACAAAAACCTCATCCTCCGCGAAATCTTCAAGGACAAAGGATTCGAGGCCGACGCCATCTGCGACGAATACTTCGCGTACGGCCAAGCCATCAAACAATACGTCGGCGACACCTCCCTGATAATCCACAACGCGCTCAGAGAAGAGAAAATCGTGCTGTTCGAAGGCGCGCAGGGAACCCTGCTCGACGTCACCCACGGCACATACCCGTACGTCACCTCGTCCCACCCCGTGGCCGGCGGAGCCTGCGTCGGAGCCGGCATCGGCCCCACTAAAATCGACCGCGTGCTCGGCATCACCAAAGCCTACACCACCCGCGTCGGCGAAGGCCCCTTCCCCACCGAACTTCAGGACGAGATCGGCGCGCACATACAGAAAAAAGGCGGCGAATTCGGCACGACCACCGGACGCCCCCGCCGCTGCGGCTGGCTAGACGCCCTCCTGCTCCGCTACAGCGTCCGCATCAACGGCATGAGCGCCCTCGCCATGACCAAACTCGACGTCCTCGACGAACTCGACACCATCAAAATCTGCGTCGGATACAAAGTCGGCAAAGAAACCATCACCGAATTCACCACCGACTTCAGAAAACTCCGCGAATGTACGCCCGTTTACGAGGAAATGCCCGGCTGGAAAGAAGACACCAGCGGAGTCAAAGACTACCGCGACCTGCCAAAAGGAGCAAAAGAATACATTAAAAACATCGAGCGGATCATCAAAGCCCCCATCTCGATCATATCAGTCGGCCCGCGCCGCGCGCAGACCGTCATACTGCGGAAATTCGTGTGAGGCGCGCCGGAAAACAACCGGAAACGACAAAAAAAACCGCCATATTTGCCGCCCCGCATATTGACAGCGGCAAAGCGGGACGCTAAAATTTAGAGTTTGTGAACTTTGAAAAGGGCTTACCCAACCCGGAGAAACAATCCGGAAGGCCGGATAAGGCCTGTAAGGGACGCGTACGGGCCGTTAACTCAGGTGGTAGAGTACCGGACTTTTAATCCGGGTGTCCCGGGTTCGAACCCCGGACGGCTCATCAAAGCCGCCCTCATCGTCTAGTGGTTAGGACACCGCTCTTTCAAGGCGGCGGCAGGGGTTCGAGTCCCCTTGGGGGCAACAAAACAAGGGCGGGTAGCTCAGCGGGAGAGCGCTTGCTTCACACGCAAGAGGCCGTGGGTTCGAAACCCACTCCGCCCAAGCAAGCCCGATGCAAGGAGCCGTGGTGTAGCGGTTAACATGCCGGCCTGTCAAGCCGGAGATCGCGAGTTCAATCCTCGTCGGCTCCGTAGTTGAAAAACTGAAATCTAGAGAGGGTGTGTAAAAGTTGCCGGGAGTAAAAGTTCATGAAGGCGAATCGATAGAAAGCGCTCTCAGACGCTTCAGAAGCGTTTGCCGCGACGCCAGAATTCAGGAAGACTACAAACGCTCGCAGGTTTACGAAAAACCAAGCGACAAGCGCCGCCGCAAAATCAAAGAACGCGTGCGCAAAAGCAGAAAAAAGAAATTCTGACGCCCCGCCCCCGCAGGCACTTGCCCGCTCCCCTGCCACACTCGGAGACCCTCAACGGCCTCCCCGCAGGAGAACACGCAGCCGCAGCCAGCGTCAGGCGCAACGTCAACACAAAGCAGGAGCCGAGATAGCTCAGTCGGTAGAGCGAGGGACTGAAAATCCCTGCGTCGGCGGTTCAAATCCGTCTCTCGGCAAAACCCCGGTCCGCGCGACACGCAAACCGGGCACAACCGAACACACAATGCGACGGCCGGCCGCTTCCCCCGCCCCAACCACCTACCCCCCACCGGCCCGAACACACCGAAGCGCCACCGGACACCACGCCGCGCAACACACCCACAAGCGCGCATCCGGGAACAAAACAAAACGGGGCTATAGCGCAGTTGGGAGCGCGTCTGACTGGCAGTCAGAAGGTCATGGGTTCGAATCCCATTAGCTCCATCGACAAATAACCGTCTAACAAGGCGGTTTTTTGTTTTATAGGTTTTATGTCATACCGCAAATATAGCCATTAACACCGTAACACAGACGTAACACAGAAAACATAACAGGCTTTTTGCCAGCTTATATATGAAGTCGTAAGGAGAGAAAATCATGGAAACTTTGGATGATGTAAGAGATTATGAAGATGCGCAAGCTATCCTCCTGTTGTTTTGTCTCCTAACCTTACAATCAGGAAGACCTTGACCTTATTTTCTATTTACGCACTTTTCGGAATTTTATCCGTTTTAATTTAGTAAGAAACTCATAATTCCGTGATAGCTATCATTGGTATTGGGTTGTTTTGTTGCGGTCCCGCATTTCTATATTCATCCCGTATGGCAAATTACTAACATAGTCTCCACCCCCGGCTTCGTATGATGGACGGCGGAAATAGCTGGCTGGGATATCAGCAAGCTTATCAAAGGGACAAATTGCTACCTTCAAATTTATATAATGAATTGATTCCGGGCACAGATTTCGAATAAATTCGAAATCTGCGTCTTGATCATTTTTGTACAAAACAAGAATACATTCTTGTCCTTTGGAGCATATCCGCAAAGCATCGGATGGAGAGTGAGCAAGCCTTGCCGGCGCGCGTAAATCTAAGTCAATGGCGTCAAATACTAAAAATGTGTTTGTAATAAAAAGAGCGCTTTTAGGATATAAGCCTGCTACCGACACCGTGGCTCTAAGCAAGTTGTCGACATATCCTTTGTCCCTAATCTCAGACATATGAGAGAATGGGACAAGGGCAATAAATATAAACATAGAGACTCTGAATGTATTCTTTGCAATATTACCGAAAAAACACTTTTCTATGAAATATATGCCGAGCGCGGTCAAAACTATAAGTGGCGCGGCAAAGTCCATCGTGTGCCGCACCGATTCGGACGATCTCAGATATTGGCCCGACCCAGCCTGAAGATGACAAATAAAATAGATAACTATCCATAATACGAAAAACACAACTGTCTTTCTGGAAATGACCGAGTGTCTTTTTAACAGCAACAAAATAATCGACACGCTGCAAATGACGCTGAAAGCAATTGGAAGATATTTATTTGACACAAAAAAACGAAGATTATCGACAAAATGATTTCCGATGGCAATTGTCTCGATATTCCTGTTGTAATCGCCGATTGTAGCGCTGATATAAATAAGGATTAGACAGGATACAAAACTGAACATGAAGATAAAGGCCGGAACAATATCGGATCGGGTTCTTACAACAGAGGCGACTATTTTTGAAAATATATTATGCGTACTATTGTCGTGTTCAGCAACGATGTGTCTGCTGTTATAACTCATATAACAATACAGAATAAATATCGCGAACGCTATGTTGTGAATGCGGATAAAAACAAAGAAAGAAAGTGAAATAAAAAACAAAAACGATGAAATAAAACTGCGATTTGTTCTGCACTGCGCAAGCGCATAAACGCAAACAAGCATAAATATAAGATTAGGATTTTCTGCGGCGTGACTTCCTGAAAAACGAAGGCAAACAGGGTAGTTAGCTAAAAGAAAAGCGGCAACCAAAGCGGCGCCATTATTTTTAATAAAGGATTTAACGACAAGAAACATAATAGCGCATGATACAGTGGACAAGAAGACCGAGAAATAAAATCCGACTTGAGAATGAAGCCCGAAGAGCAGATATGCGGGGTAATATGCCATCATGGCCCCGGGAAATATATTGTATATGTGTGCGCCGTGTATTCCGGCAATCCACAATTCGATAATCCTCAACCTGTCATATTCGTCGCCTAAAACCAGATGCGCATGAGGCGAGACATAAATCCTTAACAAGCTGGCATATATGATAATTAATAATAGCAATAAAAAGGTTTTCATCCCGCTTGCTGATATTTCTCTCATGATTAGAGGAAGATGCAGAATAAAAGCAATAACACAAGATAATAAAAGAAACGAAAGAAGAAAGAATATTGATGCGCAGAAAGGGTATTCCTCCGTTCGAGCGTATTTATCGTCTGAAATATCAGATTGCCTGATTCTCTTATCCGACAAGCCTGAATCCCAATGCGAAGGCTTGGAATGAAAGCCTAAAAAAGGAACCATTGCGGCGGCGGCTCTCCTATGAGCTTCCTCATTAAACCGCCAATTAATGGAGTTAACTCTGAACTCTCGAGGATTGCGATTAAATAAAACGGGGGCAATATCTAGGCTTGGGATTCCATTGGCGGCGAGAAACGCCGACATCTTTTCATGAATATCATCATATTCATAATGGTCGCGCTGCCCTTCCAATAATGGAATATATACAAAGGAAAAGTCCACGCCCGCAACCGATGCCTCGTCTCGCATTGTTTTGATTGCGGAAAATAAATACTCCATTCCATCTTTGTTTGCTTTGGAATTTATTTTCTTAATCCACCGCTTTGAATCGTTGCGATCTTGAAATAATGTCCACGCGCCTTTTAACAGTTGAGCTTCTGGATACCCGTTTTTTATCATGAAACGATTCGGCTGATCCCAATGCACACTGTTTTCAAAGGCAAGCGGCGGTTCGAGTGAAAAGAACGGGGTGTCTGCAGGAGACCAGACATACACAATCGATCTTGGGTTCATTCTCACAAGTTCTAAATATTTTTCAAAAATAAGTGAAAAAGTGTTTGTTTCAAGAGTAAAATCTATTGTCTTAACTGGTTCACCGTTGCTCTCAACTGCTATCTTTTTAATGACTTCTTGAAATTGAAAACTCTTGGGAACGCCTTTTCCAGAAGCGACGGAACCGCCCAAAAATATCACGCTGTCATTGATTTGTTCGCTGGTATATGTGACGCTGCTTCTTTCCGACCAGCATTGCACGAAATTCATGGTATCCATGCCAGCGCCGTTGAGCGGGACAATATCTGTAAACGTGTTTAATGCTTCTAAATATGAGAAATCGGCGAAAGGGGTGTTCCAATTTTCGTAACATACAACATGGAAGTCATTCTGCGCTTTATCTTTTGCCGCCATTTCGAGAGTTTGGCCAGTTGATTGCAAACCAGAGAGGATGCCTTTAACAGAAAAATGAAGAAGGGCGATTGAAACAGCCAAGGCAAGGACTAGTTCGATAACACACAAAATACGCCGCGGTTGATTTGAAGAGGCATTTGTCACAATTATTTATCCTTTGTCGTATTCATTTGATTGAAAATCCGTAGGCGATGAGATTTCCATCGTATTGCTGCCTGACGAATCGCAAAACTTGATAGGCCGTTTAATCCGAGTTTTTAATGAATAGAAATAAAGCAGAGCGACAATCAGATATACAACCAAGCATATTATGCTTATTGCGACTCCGATTGCCAGTCCGTCAGGTCTAAACACGAACAAGATTTCGTGAGTTCCCGCCTCGACCTGAACCGCCTTGAAAGAGTGATTAACTCTAAGAACAGGCAATATCCGTCCATTCTGATAAGCTTTCCATCCACGGATGAAATTGTCGGTGTAGATTAGCAGCGCAGGACCATCCGCGCTTACCTTTGCCCATGCTTTGTTGTATCCAACCGAATAATCAAGAACTCTCGCTTCGCTGTAATCAATACGCTTTTTATCGGATATCATGCCGTGTGCGGGAGACAGAATGGCTGTTGACAATGGATCGAAATCCCGTCGCGCCATGATTTTCAGCGTGTCATCATCTGAATTCAGAACCAAAGCCTGTTTTGCAAAGAACATACGTGGAAGCGCAGCGGGGTTTTTATAGACGAATACCCCTCCGCTTTGTTCTTGAAGCTCGTAAGGCGCAGGCAACTGCCTGCTTGATAAAACATGCGTCGCTCCGAGCATGTTGAGAATCGGAGAAGCAAGGGATTTGTGTTTCCGAAGTTCCCGAATTCGTTCCCCGCCAAGTCCGACGTTGGCGACGCCCGGTTCAATCAGATTCACAACATCGTTATAATTTTTCGGCATCAAGCTGTCATATCCTTGAATATCCGGCACAGGCGCGAGAAGCGCCAAATTGGGCGGCAATATGCTGGAATATGTTTCAACATTGGCTTCAGGGTCGAACCTTACTATCCTTGATTCCTCAGACTTCAGATTTTCAAGATAAGAAATCAAGGCTGGCTTGCTCTCAGTATCGACGCGTATTTGGGTGGTATACCGCCCTGCGATAATCAACAAGTCCACAGAAAGCGCGGCTATCAGCAATAACGCGAAAATGTTAACACCTCGGATGGAATCTTTTCGGCTAAGTTTGAACATTCCGACAATCGCGAAAAAAACGCCTGAGAAACACAACAAGCGCGACACTGGAATCAGTAAATAGCTGAGCGGAGCCGCCGCGTATAAAAAAGAGCCGGACATGAAACCTATCCCGCCCGCCGCCGCCATTAGACCAAAACGTCTTCGTTTTTTGCCATTCTCCGTTTCATCGTTAGCGTTTGGAAAAAATATGGCGTCGAACATAAAAGCGGCTGAAAAGCAACAGCAGATCACAAAAACACACAACAATTCCGTAAGCTGAAAGCTCTTTGCTCCGGGAACAAGAAGATAAATCGGATAATAAAAGATTTTTTGGCTTAAAAGAGCCGACACAATTGCGGTCCAGACAAAGAATCTTGGGTGTTGACGCTTTTTTATAAATAAGGCGCCCATCGCAAACAATAACGTGGCGATTCCGAAATAAAGCGCGATATTGTATTTAGTGAAGAACGGAAAACTACTCATACTAAAATTGTTCTTTAACGCTATGTTGGGAAGCAACAATATTTTAAACACCCATAAAGGCGTTGGGGGAATCTGATCATAAGGCACGGCCGCCCTTGTGCTCTGAGATAAATATTCGATGACGGACAGTATCTGAACGGAGCTTATCGCCATTCCCGCGACGGCCATGATAATAAAATGACCGACGCAAGCAGCAATTCCCCTGATCCGTTGTTCTGATTCAGATAAGTTAATAGCTCGATTAACTGAGAAGGCAAACGCCAGTATCAGGCAATATTGACCGATTTGAAGATTGCCGGCCATCAACATCAAGGCTATTGGCAACGAACACAACAAAGAAACAGACGCTCTTTTTTTCTCGACGACAATATCTGAACACCAGAGAACGAGCGGCCACCACGCCAGAGTCGCGAGACAGTTGATTTCATTGGTCGCTCTAATCATTCTTCCGCTGAACATGAACGCCAAGGCTCCGAAAACAGCGCTTTCATTTTTTAGCCCGAACCGCTTTAAGAACAGAAAACCGCCGAACGCGGCAATAATTAGATGAATGATTGTGTAATACCCGAACGCGTTTTCAACTGGCAGTGCTCGAAACAACAAGCTAAACGGATAAAAAAGCGCGGATTGATTGTTGCCTACTAAGTAAGAGCCGGAAAGCGTGTAAGGATCCCAGAAAGGCGCAGCGCCATTTCGTTCCGCTGCCGCGATATATTTGCGCCACGCATACATCTGGTCGATACTGTCGTTGTCGTATGGATTTTGGATAGTGTCAAACTGCGGGCCTGCCTCCGGCGCCCAAGGGTGATATATATTCAATATGTCCAGTGGAAGCATGTGGTGTCCGAAAAACAGCGATTTCCATCCGAAAACAACCGCTAATAAAACAAAAAATAGCGCTACGACCGCGGCTGCTCTGATTTGCGGTTTTTTCTGCTCATCCGGGTTGTGCTCTTTTCCTCCGAACCGTAGCGCCGCGAAAAGAAAAACAGCCAAGCAAAGCGCCAGCGCAAAAACCACCGTATAACGAACCCATTGCGAAAAACCGTCGCTCAAAACCATGCTGGCGTCTTTTTTTTCGCTTTCCTTTTTTTTAACTTGCGGGGGCTGCTCAAGGTCGTAAGCGACAATCCTGAGATTCTCCATCATGGCTGCGGCGATTCTGCGGTGGGTTTCGCTGTTGGGACGTCTGTTGTAATCGTGAAGCCGCATTTCTTCTGCGGGCCGCGACAAAATTCGCTCGGAGAGGTCTTCCGTTTCTATCCCCTCTGCCTTCAATAACCGCTTCACATCGTCGTGGATGCCTTGAAACACATAGTCGCCTCGGCCTCCGACAAGTAGCGGAAACAAAAAGGTTTTGAAACTGCCGCCCTGAGTCTCCGTTTCCTTCTTCATCGTCGCCACATGTGAAACGAGGGATTCCCTCCAGCCGCAGTTGTCGTCGCTGTGTGCCTTTAGAATCCAATTGATTGCCGCTTCTGTGTCTTTTCGGCTTTGATAATATCCTTTGATATAACTTGCGAAAGGGTAAATCGTCACATTTTTGAACCTGTTCCTACGGTCGAAAATATTGGCCACCGCATTTTTCGATTCAAATTGAAAGAGATCGCTTGTAGGAGTATTTGCCGGTGTCCACACATAGACAACCTGCGCAGGTTTGTGTTTGATAACGCTGCTGAGCACTTGATGCTGTTCGATGAGACTTTCATTCATTGATCCGAGATTTATCACATTTCGAAAACCGGCTTTGGCGAAGCCTTCTGATTGTTCCCGGATGATTTCAGAAAAAGAGGATCTTTTAGATATCCCTTCGCCCAAAACTACGGAACCTCCGACAAATAAAAGCGAATCCTTGATTTGTTCTGGATTTGGAGCCTCGTCGAGCCGTTTGGTTACGCACCGGATCGGATTGATTGTGTCAATGCTGTTTATGAGTTTAATGCTTTTGAAATGGCTGCCGATATCGCCCCATTCAAATTCAGCGTTTGGATTTGCCCAATTCTCATGACAGGTGACAATGTGTGTTCTCTCGCTGTCATCCAAGGCGAGCGCCCGTATAGTCGCGCCTTTAGAAGCGTGTTTATTGTTGAGATTTCCTATGTATCCCAAAGCAATCGCGACGATTCCGAAAAGTGCGGAAATGAACAAAAACAGATGCAACTTCGTTGAGCCTCTGTCTTTATTTTTGTCCGCGCCAAAGGAGTTCTCGATTAGAGAAATCTTTCCGTCCATGCAAGCTCGTTGGTTTCGATTTGTCAATATCTCCACTCCATCGGAGTTGAAATTAGAAATAAACAAAGGCACAGTGTATTCTATGCAATTTTACAATCTCTGGTCGGCGCTGTCTAACAGGCGGCTAATGGCGGCTATGTATTTTCGGAATCCGGATTCGGAGAATCCTGTCCTGTTGGGAACATGAAACAAACGCTTCGAAACCGGCTTGCATCGCTCCGCGCCTAGCCCCGGCGTTAATTCGGGGCAGTCCCTCATGTAGTTGATTTTTATATCAATGCCGTTTTTGAAGAATATGCGCGACAATTCTCCGGCGTCTTTACAGATGCCGGCGGTCATGAAGCCGTTCGGGCAGCCTTCCTCCGCCTGATACATGCCCATGCCGGAGCAGTCTATGGCCTTCTGGATTTCGAGGAATTGTCGTTTTAAAACAGCCAGCGTGTTACTAAGGCGATCCATGTGCGCTAGGCCAACCCGCGACTGCAAACCGGCGAGCTGGAAAGGCGATTTCGGAGCTGCTCCTTCTTTGCGTTCTTCAACAAAGTCTCGCATCCCTAAAGCGCGGGACACGGCCAATGCTGGATATAGGAAAGCAGAGCCACCCCAACGACTTGTCGCCAAAGCCGATAAATAGCTTTTCAAAGCTCTTTTCGAGACATCAATTTTAGACAGAGAAGCGAGGCTCTCTCTAGACTCGGAAAGCCGTTGTCGAAGTTCATCGTCATTGGTGACTGCCATGCCACCGCCGAAAGTGTTCACGATTTTGGATGTTTCATAGCTAAATATGGCAGCGCGACCAAAGCCTCCGACATGAATGCCCCTGTAACGGGTTCCAAGAGAATGCGCCGAGTCCTCAATTAGGTCAAGACCATGGTCGCGACAAAACGATAGAAGTTCGTCCACAGGTCCGGGAAATCCGAAATAATGCGCCATACCAACGCTCTTGCGTTGCAAGGCAAGGACGCCTTCGTTTTTTCGAGATCTGGAGCCAAAGATTTTTCTAGCAGGGGAATCCACGACACATTCAAACCTCGCTTTAATACTGTCATTGGCATGGCTGGGTAATTTAGAGAGGGCATCAAAACACAAGCATCAGGCGGATAATTAAGCGAATCCAACAACGCGCAAAAAGCGGCTCTGCCTGAAGAAAAAGCTATTGCATGTTTGACGCCGCAAAACGACGCAATGCGCTTTTCAAAATCATCCACCATGCCATCGTATTCTTCTCCAAGCGCGCATTTCAATAGAATGCGCGTTTGTCCTTTGCAGTGTCTCGTCTGGCTTCGCGGAACAATTGGAATCATCGGATCTCTTCGGTTATTTTTGATTCTTTACATAACCTACTTTAAAATATACAATTTCAAAACACAAGGGAAGATCGTTCATTTCATGAAAATCGGATTGGTTTTCAACCCGTTCAGCTACAAGCTCCACGAAGAGAACATTAGGATAGTTCAGAAGTATTTCGGACTATTTCCGCCTTTGAGCCTTGCATGGGTAGCCGCTATAGCAGAGAGCGCTGGGCATGAGGTTGTTATAATCGACGCGAGAACCCTCGAATTGACAATAGATGAAACCACAAATATTTTGAAAAAGTTCAAGCCAGACCTGATCGGGTTTATGATGACTACGTACATGTTCCGCGAGACCATGGAATGGGCGGCCGCTCTCAAGGCCGCCGTAAAAGCGCCGGTTGTAATCGGTGGATACAATCTCCGTGTTTATCCTCGCGAATCGCTCATGAACGATGTCGTGGATTACGGTTGCCTCAACCACGCCCTTGTAATGTTTCCAGCTTTCCTCCGAGAGTTGGAGAGAGAGCGCAACTTTGAATCCGTGCCGGGACTGATATACAAACACAATGGCGATATCATCGTAAACGAAGCCAGTCCTGAAGAAGAGGACTTTAACGCTTATCCAAACCCGGCCAGACACCTTCTGCCTAACGAGCTCTATGCGGAGTTTCCCACTGAACGCAAAAATTTCACAGTTATGATCACAAGTCTGGGATGTCCTATGCGCTGTGTTTTCTGCGAAGCAGGCGGGACAAAATATTCTCCCCGCAGCCCAGTCATCGTTGTTGACGAGATCGAGCAATGCGTCCGCGATTTCGGCATAAGGGAAATTGACATCTTTGATTACGATTTTACATTTCAAAGAGGACGAGTTGAGTCTATTTGCGATGGGATTATCGGACGCGGACTCGATGTCACATGGGCCTGCCGATCCCGAATAGACCACGTCGACGCCATGTTGCTTGAGAAGATGCGCAAAGCAGGTTGCCGCCGCATTTATTATGGCATTGAGAGCAGCAATCAAGATATTCTTGCCGCCATGCATAAACAAATAAGTGTAGCCCAAGTAATGGACACTATTGATTTGACACGAAGAACCGGCATTAAAACCCTCGGCTTTTTCCTCGCAGGCGTGCCGGGAGAAACCAGAAAAAGCCTTGAACAAACTGTCAAGTTCGCAAAGCGACTGAAATTGGATTACGCCCAGTTTTCCAAGCTAACAGCCAAGCCTTGGACAACACTTTGGAAGGATATGGTTCAGAACACAGGGAAGGATTACTGGAAAGACTACGTTCTTGGGGTTGAACAAGAAAAGCAACTGCCACGCGCATGGACATCTCTATCCAACGAAGAGATTGACCGCTTAACTAAGCGGGCTTATCTGAAATTCTATGGTTCGCCTCGTTTTCTGTGGCGCGCCACAAAAAGCGTTGCGTCGTTTACTGAGTTCAAAAGGAAATTTCTTGCGCTGATTGACATGATATTCAAACAGGAGAACAAATCTGAAACATGGACGCTCAAACATGCGACATTCAAAACATACAATGAGAATCGAACGCGAAGAATAAAGTATTTTCTTAATCATTTATCATCGTTGAGCGCCGCTAAAAAAGATGGAGAATAATAGTTTGAAAGAAAGCTTTCTACGACTCGCAAAAAACATGGCGCTTGAGATTTACTATCTTTAAAAGCGTAGCTTCATGTCAGATCGGTATAAAGCGTTATGAAAGACTTTGAAAGCTAATAAATAAAAATACTTTTTACTCATCTCGGTCGCGAGAATCTCGGCATCGAATACCTTTCATCCATGCTGAAACTTGCCGGGCACGAAACTTATTCCCCCATTGATATAGGTCTATTTTGGACAAAACTATAATATTTACCATTCTCCGCGGCTTGAGCGACTGTTTTCGCTGAAAGACTCTGTGGTCAGTCGGTTCAAAAGCGTGGCTCCCGACCTTGTCTGCATGTCGGCATACTCCGGCTCTCTGAAATGAAGTTTCATGCTGGCGGATGAGTTCAAATGTATCAGAGACGTCCCGATAGTCGTCGGAGGCATCCATATTACCCTGTCGCCGGAATCGGCCATGTTTTGTCAATCTATAGACTATTGGTAAGCATTTAGCTCTCTGAAAAAAAACATAAAAAGGCTTTTTAAAATTGCCTGCGCGTGATATGTTTTATTTTAATGGATAGCGATGAAGCGAGAAAACCAACATACGAAGAGCTTGAGCAGAGAGTAATATACCTTGAA
>JAKQPS010000108.1 GCA_029564595.1 bacterium
CGCAGATGGAGGAAACCTGCCACTCCGTCATTGATATTCTGATACAGTACGGGTACATAGACGATGCGGAGCCATGAAAACAGCGGACATTATCAAATGCGCGGTGGAAGGGCTAGACATGCGCGAAGCCGTATTGAAGTACGGCATCACATTCTCTCGAAACGGGTTCGCTACCTGTCCATTCCATGCGGAGAAAACCGCCTCTCTGCGCGTCTGGCCAGATCACTTTCATTGCTACGGCTGCAACGCCCACGGCGACATGCTTGACTTCGTGGGGCGGATGTTCAACACCAACTTCATCGGCGCTGCGAGGATCGTCAATCAAGACTTCGCGTTGAACCTCCCGCTTGACCGCCCGCCTACGTTCAAGGATCGCCTTCAAGCGGGCAGAATCGCGGACGAACGGAAGCGCAAGCGTGATGCCCTTGAATCCGCGCGCGTGGAATATGAAGCGGCGCTTGATACCTGGACGACGCTCGACCTGTATGTCATCGAACACAACCCGACCGACCGCGACGCAGACTTCTCGCCTTCATGGGTAGACGCGATCAAGCGGCGCGAACTGGCGCTGTACCGCCTTGAAGAAGCGCGGACGGCACTTTACATGATGGAGGATGCAAAGTGGACGACTATCTCACGCCAACCTGCATAACCATCGAGGCCGTCGCAAAGATGGACAAATTCGAACTGCTCCGCCGCACGCCGGAGATGTTCGACCTGAACGAGATCGACCGCGAGTTAATCCTGTGCGCCGCGCAAATCCGCGCCGATGAAATCGGGTTCGGCAAGGCGTTCGAAATGGCGGTCAAGAGCCTGCGGAAGCAATGCCGCGAGATCGCCCCGTTGCGCGAAACCGACATCGAACTGGACTACGACCGCAACGGGAAACCGCTTCTCACGGTTGAGAATTTCTACCGCGTGCTTTCTTTCGAGGCGGCGTTTCGCCTGTTGCGCTACAACGCCATGACGGACGCCGCCGAAATCGACACCATAACGGAGGACGGCTTGAAAAAGCGGAAGTGGGGAGATTCGGACGATTCCCGCGCGATGCAGCACATCGAGGGTAAGTACGGCCTGTACAGCGATGTAAAATACCGC
>JAKQPS010000112.1 GCA_029564595.1 bacterium
AGCACGCCACTCCTGTGTCTTTACGAGTGTTTACTGTGAGCCTTTGTTGATTGCTCCCGTCAGAATTCATCGAATATATTTCCTTATTGCCATCCCTGTCTGATGTGAAATAAATCTTGTTGTCAGCGCACCAGTCCGGAATACCGTCATACGCCGCATTGTCCGTCAGCCTAGTCTGACCGCTTCCGTCCGCATTCATCTTGTATATCTCTGCGTTCCCGTCCCTGTTGCTGAAAAACACTATCTGCGTCCCGTCCGGCGACCATCGCGGCCATCCGTCGAACGCGTCGTCGATCGTCAGTCGTTCAAACCCTGTTCCGTCCGCATTTACTTTGAATATGTCGCTGCTTTTTTGATACAAAGTTGATGTGTAAACGATTTTGCCGCCGATTTTTGCAATTTCCACATCGATATCGTCGCTTACGCTGTCATGATATCTATCATTGACGCGAAGGTTAAATTTATATACTCCTGCTTCAATCGGGGTGAATGTGGCGATGCTTGATGTCATATCCTTTATTTCAATGATCGGTCCTTCAACTTGTTCCCATATGTACGTCAGTTCATCTCCGTCAAGATCGGAGCTTGCGCTTCCGTCAAGCGCATAGCTAATTGGAATAAGATCATATACAACCACATCTCCATCCCACCTATGGTTCTCATGTTTATAACCCGCCAACCACTTTCCGCCCGCGCCGGCATTCGCCACGGGAGGCCTATTGCCTATCGGCGTCATTCGTATTTCCACACTTGCAATGCTTCCCGATAAAACCTCCACTTCAACCGGACTTACAGATTCAAACCCTTCCTTTGTTATTCCGATTGTATGGTTCCCGGGTTGCACATATGGGAAATCACAATACAAATCAGATGGCATGATCACATCCGTGAGTTCTCCATCCAACACTATTACTCCGCCCTCCACATTCGACGTCACCCTTATCACGCCATGTGTTATCGGCGTCATCGTTGTTCCTTGCGCGCCTCCAACTCTCACTGTTTGATTCGTGGTCACGCTTATCTGATAAGGAACTTTTGTGAATCCATTTAAGCTGATTTCAACTAAACATGAAGCAACAGGCAATTTCTGTATATAAAAATAGCCATCTGCATTCGTCGCCGCGCTTTTAACAGTGTCTCCGCATGTGGCGCTTACAACAGCGTCTTTCGCCGGTTTAGTCCCTATCACATCATTGGCGATCCTCGTCGCTGAACTCCCGTATGGCATAAAAACATAGCCGTCCATATTGCCATACATAACAATCTGAGGCGGCTGCGGCATAAGCCCCCCGCCACAGGAAGTCATTGACATTGACATTGATAATATGCCGATGACTCCTAGAAATATGCTTTTTATGCATTTGTTCATGTCTTTATATCTTTTCATCCCTGTACTCATGGCAAACAATCCGTATAGCTTGTCGGCGACGCATCATCATCGCAGACAAGACATGTTTCTATTTCTCTTTCCAAATAACTGCATCTGTTTTTCCCGAGTTCCATCAGTTCCTCGTCCTTAAAGTCGATGACGCCGTCTTCGTTGAAGTCCAGCCGCGCCATCCCGCGCATCTCTTCTGGTAATACGCCGCGCAAGACGTCTTTCTTGGCTCTCGGCCCGCAATCAAGTCCGAAATTCCTCTTCAACGGCCCAAGATCAGCAACGCTCACCTTTCCGTCATTGTTCCAATCAGCGTCGGAATACTTAATGAAACCCAACGGATCGGTTTCCTTGCTCCTGCAACACTTCTTTGCATTAACAAGGTCATCCGACGGATTGAAAGGCGCAGTGTTTTCGCAACCCTCTCTTTTTTTATCGACAATACAATAATTCCATTCCGCATTTGTTGCATCATACACGCTACGCGTAAAAGCAGCTTTCAGAAATTGCAACTCATGCATGCTTATCTTTCCGTCCTTATTCGTGTCTGTGCGAGAATGCTCTTCGCCCCACAAAACGCCATATCCATACAAAATGATGGTTTTTATTGCTCTTATCAGGCTTTTATGTCGTTTGATGTATCCACCGCCTGTTTTTGAGCGGCACCGCCGCAAAATTATTGCGTAGTTGTTGTCATGTTCGTAATAGTTGCTAATAGTTATTTTATCATATATTGGCTTATTTTTCGCAAACAAAAACAAAACGTGTCCCACCGCTGAATCTCGCGCCAACGCATCCGGAGCTTTAAATTGGGATGTTTTGGGTTGACTGGAGTTTATAACAAGCATCCAATAATGCTTTTCCGTGAATCCATATTTGAATTCTTTCTATCAATGCTGTTCGATCAAATAACGCCATGATTTGTTGTTTATTAGGATATTCGACAAATATATCGGCGGCATTCGATGATGTCGCCCTGCGCCAATATAAATATCGCAGTAAAAGTTTCTCTTTTGACTGTTCAATGTTTGAACATCCTTTATCTTCTATGGATTTGCGTGGAAAACATTCTTCTAAATATTTCCCCGTTCGCTGATGGCGAAAACCGGCATGTGCGGTTTGTTGTTTCAGCCGGAGCCGGCGTAATTTGCGGGTCAATGCTTTCTGTTTGCATCCGTATTCTCTTCGTCGCGAATCCGTTTGTTGCTCTTGCACTCCCAATGATGCCATCTGTTAATTCCTTCCGGAGTGATGATGATATTGCAGTTCGTCCTGTCCTTAGTTCTTGCTTCTAATTTGTATCCGCCATCTTCTGCCAATGATAAGCTGACGCTTCTGCATGCGTCTTTCAACTCTTGTTCTGAGAGGTTGCAATAATATTCGTTTGCCGGGCAAAGTTTTTGGGCGCGTTCATAAAGCTGATCAAGGCCGCCGGCGTATGCGCCGTATTCTTCGTAATGCTCCTTTTGCAATGTTTCAAGTGGGTATAGCGCCTTTGCGCATTGTCCAAAATGATGCTTAAGAGACGCTTCAGCAAAGTTCTTGCGAGCAACCGCCGTCGCGCAACCCGCTAACAATAAGAACGCTGTAAAATAGAGCGCCGCTATTATTCTGAACGCTTTTGTTTTGCCACGCATCAATAATACTCCGCAGGCGGGCAAATAAACGAACAGCGAAACAACCATCGCAATATAAAGAGAGCTGATCATGCAATAGCTAGCGATTATGCAAACTGATCCTATTAAGCAACCTGCGCCTCCAGTGATTCTGCCCAACAAGCCTGTCGTCGCGTCTTTAGAAGAGCGCACATAGAGGATAACCCCGCCGCAAAGCAGAAATACGCAGATAGCTTTGACAAGAGCTTCTATTTGCGCGTCTGTCGCCATCGTTCACCTGTTCGGAAACAGTATATCACTCTTTTGTCTTCGGCAACGCCCAATCGAAACCTGTCGTTTTATCAAACAACCGTTGACTTGGATTGACATATACGCCTCTTTTATTTTCCACCCGAACAAAAGGAGGCCATAAGCTTACCCCTGATTTACTTGCCCATACCTTAACTCCGAAGTGATTTGCCATTGCATGAGCAATGTCACTTCCTGAATCACTGATTGCATTACACGAGTATAGATGGATGAACCCATCCGGAAGAACATTTGCTTTGTGCAGCTTGTTCACCGGAATACTTCTTTTCATGTTTTTACTATAAGCAATATTATACCTTTCATGCCGGCGGTCGCTGATTCCAATGCCCGCGCTCCCTCCAAAGCTGTGTCCGTAAATAAAAATCGCGAATATGTTTCTATTATTCACTAAAGCGTCATTAATATCTCTAATATTGTGCGCGTCTATTAAGCGAACTTGATCTAATGAGGGATTGAAATCGTAATCGCCTCTTCTGATTCTCCTCCTTAAAGCTTGGGCAGGATAGATAAACGCATTGTTTTTGTCCTCAAAAACAAATATAAGAAATGTTCTTGACGCTCTTGAACGCATCGGCATTCGCTGAATATCACGCAAATAATTATAATGCTGTTCATCGCAAATATATCGCTCAAACATATCTTCTTTGCGATCGAGTTCTTTTGCGTCAACGCCGCTAAATATATAGTCTTCTAAAGCATTTTTCATTTTATTCATAATTATATCCTCCTATTTCAATCCGATGTGCCCCAGCAATCCTGTTGTCATAATCATTCCCCCCTTGTTATGCATTTTAAACCCTAGCGCGTAGTATGCCTTTACAGTTTTGTGGCAAATTATTTATTTCATAAGCTCGTCGATATCTTCGCTCTTGAGCGCGTCAGGCTCGAAGCCTATTTGTCTAAGCGCTTCTGTTATCGCCTTGAGGTTTTTCTTCTTTGCTTTCAGGTATATGAACTGGCCGTCTTTGCTGAGCGCGGACATGGTCATCAAGGCGGTGTTCTGCTCGAATCCGAAACGCGCTTCAACGTCCCTCACGGCGTCGCAGACGGCGGATGCGAATTCAGCCTTCGCCCCTTTTTTCATATACTCGGCTATATCGTCTAGGGATTTTCCTTTCTCTTTCAGCAGCCGGATCGTGAGGAATTCGCTTATAACGATGTTGTGATAAAAAAGGGTGAGGCGTTTTCCGACCATTTTACGGATGGGCGGCGTGATAAGTCCTTTGTACCTGTAGTAATAGAGGACGCGGCGCACGTTCCGGTTGCTGCGCTCCTCGGCAAGGTCAACACCCGCGCGTTTAAGTTCCGCCTCTAGTTCTTCCTGCGTCAGCCATTCTTTTATAGGTTTAGACATAAAACAACCCTCCGCGCGTCGTAAGCCTTTACAGTTATCATATCGCGACATCGGTCCATTGTCAACCGCGCTTGAAATATTTATGCGATTGGGTTGCGCTCATCTAGGCAAGTGGTTGTATATACCAGTTCTTAATTGGTTTTACCCATCTCACACCCACAACGGGGTTGTGGGTGGCGCCCTTCACGATGGGTAAAACCAAATAATACATCTCGTAAGTGTGCGCGAGGCCGGTTTTATTTCCGGGGCAGCGTGAAAACGTCGGCTATCTCAAGAAATATCATAGCGGCGGTCCTCGCGCCGACGCCGATTATCAACCCGATTATTATGCCGAGAATTGTTCTAATGTAAGAGATTTCCAGCGGAGTGTGGAGGTGACAGAATGTGTTGAACATGCTCGCCTGCCCTATGACGCCTAAAAAAAGAAGGGCGAGAGCCGCGTAGCGTCTTTTCGCGAGCGGGGCCACGCCGATAAGCAACATGGCGGGATGGCCTATGGCGAACTCCTTGAACCGGGGCCGGACACTGAGCAGGCCTTCGAGCCGGGAGCGCAGAGCGCCCTCCGCCGAGGTGACGGCTCCGCCAGCTTCGTTGCCTGAGCGCAACAAATAGAGAGCGACCACCACTAAAAGAACCGCGCATGCCGCCGCCTCCGCTTTTCTCACAGGCGATTCCAGAAAAGACGCGAGCGTCTCTCCCGTGTGCCTGAGATAGAGAACCGCGATAATGATGAGAGGAACCAGCAGAGCAATTTTTACGCCGGAAAAAGAGTCGAGCCTGAGGAAGAAATCTCTGTGGGAAAGCAGAGCCGCGGCAAAGGCGGCTCCTGCTAGGGTGATGGCGCAAGCGGCGGCCCACCTTGCAATCGCTTCTCCAAGTCCGGGCATCGACCGAGTGGCCTTCGACCTCAACCCGACGAGGAAAGCGACGCCGACCGCGAGCGCGGGAGTGAGCGCGCCGACTCCCAGAGAGACGAGTTTGAGAGCCTGCCTGTAATGCCCGGCGGTCTCAGGCATGGCGAACATCGCCGCGAGAGTCAACAAGGAGGCTGCCAGAGATATCCAAGCGGGCAGCCCGAACGCCACCGCGCAAAGAAGCCCGACAAACGCCACCGCGCCCGCCGCCGCCGCCGCGCGCGACCGTTTGGAAATTATGAGCGGTTTTTGAGGCTCGGCCTTTCCGATGACGAATCCGTCCTTTCGGAGCGCGTCCGCGATTCTGCCGACGTACTCTATGTTGCGCTCGATTTCCTGCCGGGCGGGTTGTCCATACATATTGGAATAGAACCTGACGTAGAGGACGCGCACGCCGCGCTCGCGGGCCGCGCGCCTGAACCGCTCCACCGCTTTTCTCTGTGGAGTAATGGCGATTTCTTCAGCGGAAATGCTGTGCGCCACGAGCACCCTGCCGGGCAGCTTCTTCGCGAACGTCCGCGCGCCTTCCTGCGCCGTCATTTCCACCATGCCGAATGCCCAGCCCTCGCGCCGTTTCATCTCCTCCACAGCCGCTTCAATTAGAGTCGGGCTGCCCAAGACGGCGGATCCGTCGAATATCACGACCGAAGGCTCTTTCTCCGCGTCGAGCGCTTTCATTTTCAGAGCTATGGATTCCCTTTTTTCAAACGGGGTGTTCAGCGGTCTGGGCGTCGTGCGGAAATCATATTCAGTCGCCGGCATGCCGAAAGAGAAATCCGATCTTTTTTCTCCTAGCGCCGGGATGCGGCAAATCATAGTGGCGGCGTCGCAAGCGCCCGGCCCGAAATGAGCCTCGAAGAAAGAGGACGCCAGCGCCCACGCGTTCGGGTCGGCGACTTTGGCTTCCCAGCCTCCGCCCGCTCCGCCCTTCGGCACGGTGTTCACTTCCAGCGACCCGTTGCCTACTAGATCATCGATTCTGGTTTCGAACACGCCGAAGCTGTAAACCCCGATTTCGGTCAGGCGTTCGACTGCCAGCCGGGCCGATTCGCCGTCCGGCGACAGGGCCAGAATTGAAGGGTAGTCTACGACGATCTGCACGGTTTTGTCGGCGCGCTCGTGAGCGACCCTTTTTTTTAAAATCCATCCTGAAGCGACAAGCCCCGCAAGCGAGAGAGCCGCAAGCAACATAAACGCCAATCCCGGTTTTTTCATTTATCCCTCGTCCCCGCCCCTCGGCGGAATCCCTGCCTCACGAAAATGTGACCTCTATCGATTTGACTTCCGGGTCCAGCTCCACCCTGTCCGTGAACCCGAGAACCTCGCTCTTGCCGTCCACGGTGAGAGTGGAAATCTTTTTCGGGAAACGAATCTCGATGCGTCGCGGAGTGTTGAAATACCTGTTGTCGAAGGAGACCGACGCGCGCCCGCCCTCGATTTTCATCGAAACATTTATCTTGCCGAAATGAGTCGGGGCGTCGAAGATGGAAACGGATTTTCCGTCCTCCGCCCACTCCGGAGGTAAAAGCGGGAAGACGACAAGACTGTCGCCATCCTCTGCGAGCAGCAGGTTGCGGACCATGTGTAGGAAGTCCGCCGCGGCCCATCCGTGATGCCCGTCGCCCATCACGCCGCCCCGCGTGCGCGGATGCACAGCCTCCGGCCAAGTGAAAGTCGGGGTCGCCAGATCAAGAATGTGTTTGAGCATCTTCCACGCGTAGAGGTCTCCCCTCTTCGCCAAACACTGCGCGATTTGCAGCGACAGATACGCGTTCACCCCCGAATGAAACATGTTCTGAAAGAAACCGTCCTCAAAGAACGAGAACCGGCGAAGCTCGTCGAGAGTATTCTTCATGCGGGCGTCTCCGGGCGGGTAAAGATCGAGCGGATACTGGGCGCAAACCGAGCCGATGGCGCCGGAGTTCATGCGCCTGTACGGCGAAGCCGGTATCAGTTCCGCGCCGAGCCGCCGCGCGGTCTTGGACAGCGAAGCCTCTATGTGCCCCATGTAGCGGTCGAACTCCTGATGGAACTGCTTGAGGTCCTCTTTCTTTCCGAGAGCCTCGGCCGCCTCCGCCGCCGCCCGCACTCCAGCCGCGCACCAGAAATTGTCCCAGTAAAAATAATCGTTCGGCCCCAGATGCTCCGCGCTGAACCCGGCGGGCATCAGCCCGTAAACCTCGCTGTCCCTGTCCGAGGTCGTGGACATCCTTTTCTTCTTAATCCATTCCGCGCCTTTGACGATTGAAGGATAAACTGTCTCAAGGAACTTCTTGTCGCCCGTATATTTATAATGTTGAAGAAGAGTCCACATCGCCTGTCCGTTGGCGTCCCACTCCCCGTTCTGGGAGATGAAGAACCCGTCCTTGCGCTGACGCCCCGGATAAGAGGCGACGACTTGAGCGGCCTCCCTCTCGAACCCCATTTTTTCGAGCGCCGTCACTTGATACGCCGCGTCCCTGAACCAGAAATGGTGATAAGTGAAAGGCCCCGGGCAGATGGCGTCTCCGTCCCAGAGGAGCAGCAGGTACGCCTTGTTGACGTCGAAAGCGCGTTGGAGCTTGTCGTCCGGAATCTCTACGCGGGTCGTCCCCGCAAGCCTTTCCTTCCACTGGCGCAGGACGTCCTCCATCTCTTTTTTCAGGTTGGCGTTATGTACCTGAGCCGACCATTCGCGCGGGGCAGCTCCCGCCTTGACCGGCATCGCGAACCAGAACACGCGCTCGGCCCTCGGCTCGACCGGCAGGCTGAACTCCGCCACCGCTGTGGCCATGCCGCAACGGCACTTCGACCGCGTTCTGCCCAGCCCGGCTCCGAGCGACAGAGAGACATCCCCGTCCTCCTCGTTCGAGCAGTCCACCGAGTCCGGCTCAACCGTGAAAGCGACCGCGCGCTTGCCGTTGACGAGAAAACCGTCGGCGTCCGCCCCGGCCTCCCACACGACGCTTATGCCCTCCGGATTGTACGGCCTGAGGCTGAACGCCAGAGACGCGCTCTTGAGAGTCGCCCCTACGTTCCTAGTCGTCACCCTCATAACCACCGATTCAACACCGGCCACAACCGCGCCGAACGCGTCGCTCTCGACCTCCCTGCCGCCCGCCTCGAACACCGTGCGCACGACGGGAACCCTGTTCACGTTGTACTGTTTCACTTCCGGCATGCGGGACGGCGCGTGAAGCTTTTCTCCTTCCCGCAACCAGACATCCGCCGACCATCCGTTATACTGAGGCGTGACAAGCCCCCTCGGATCAACAACCGCTTCGTGGTCCGAGCCGACGCGGCCTATGGCCGTCCAGTTGCGGTGGGTCGTGTTCAGCGCGATGAAGAGATGCCCGCGTCCCGCGAAATCAGGCGAATGAGGATCGAACTGCCGCTCGATGAAAAATGGCCACACCCAGTCCGGGTTAGGCTGAACCGCCATGTAAGTGAGCGCGCCGCGCCCGTACAACCGGGCGGCGAGCGGAAACATCTCGGACGGAAACGCGGGGTCTGACGGCCTGCCCACTTTCATAAACGCCCTGAATGTGTCTAGGATGTCTCCTTTGAATTCCTTGCGCGCCGCGAGTTTCCTCATAATGCTGTTCTTGAACAGCGATTCAAGCAGATCCATACGCCCCCCGCGCCGCGACATTGCGCGCGCTCCTTGAATTTTAACAGATAGACGCCCGCCGCGCGCGGCATTATTCAATTTTCAATAATTGACGGTATGTGGGTTTTTCTCAGGATGCAGAATCAGCGCGCCGCCGACGGATTGCGTCATTGGTCCAGTTTCATCGTTTCGACCAGAGTTATCTTGACCGTCTTTATCTCGAACGGTTTCATAGGAACGGAAAGTTCGCCTATCTTCTGGTCGGGGATGGGTTTCTGGCTGAATTCGAGCAGGTCGGTTTCTTTTGAGTCGGTGATGGTCATGCGCGGGCCGAACTTGAGGGTGACACGGTCGTGAGCGCCTTCCGCCTCGACCAGCCGGACGACGACCTGATGATATTTCGCGGTCGGCGTGTCCGGGCTGTCCTCCGGTCTTTTTAGCGCGCCGATATATGTCGAATTTGAAGAGCAGGAAAGAGCGGTCGCCTCCCGCGGAAGCGCCCCGGGGTGATGCTCGGCGCGGACAACCATGAGAGTGTTGCTGAACTCGGCGCCCATGCGCCACACCTTGGCATCCCGCCAGTCGCCGGCGTGAGGGAACGCCGCGTAGCGGATGAGATGCTCGCCCTGATCAGTGTAAACGGGGCGCTCCGACGCGGGCGGAAGCCCCCATGCGTTGACAATCGGCATCGGATACTTCGGCGCTCTCAGTAGCGTGACCGACAGCTTGTTCTCGAACACGGAGAACCCGTATTTGTCCTGATTGAGAACCGCCAGACCGTTGGTTCCGTCGCTCAAGTCGATCCACTTATGGGCAGAAAGCTCCCAGCGGGCTTTCTGCGCGGGCAGCCTCGGATGCGTCGGCCTAGATATCGCGCCGTAAGGTATCTCGCTGACCACCCTTTCAGCCTTTATCGCCGTGTCGAAGTCCACCTTGAGAATGGCTTTCTTTTCCTGCCAGTTTACATTCGTGGTGAATATGAGCATCTGCCTGCGCGGAAACAGCGTTATCAACTGGGAGACTTCGGACGCGTCGCCGATTTTTCTTTTAATTTCGACGGACGCGCCAAGCTCGCCGTTGTCCACAATCGTCGGAGGGCTTGTCGGCGGACCTATTTCGATTTCCCTGTGCCTGTATCTTTTTTCAATATTCCACGCCGGATACGCGATGTTGTCATCGTGATAAAGCCTCAGCCTGTTGGACGGCCCGGCGAGCGTCTCCGCTCCCGTCGTCTTGTCCACGAGGCTGACTAGCCATCCGGTCTCGCCGTCCACCACCGCCCTAATCAGCTCGTTCTCAAGCTGAATGGAGCCGTCTTCCAGCGGCCTCGCGGTGGGGATCGCCGGAGCCGCGCACGTCCCCGGCTCCCTCTTCCTCAGATAATATGTTTTGTACCCAATGTCCGGCACGTTCTCGGCGGTGAACGCCAGAGTCCTGTGTCCGTCGAGGTCGATCACCTTGGAATTCGTCGGGCAGCCCTCGGCATCCAGAACCTGCATGTCTTCCTCTTCCACCCTAAGGAACGCCGTGGATGTCCTTTTCCACGAAAGAGTGTTGAACACAATCACGGGAGTGGCGTCCGCCAGTTTTTCGTTGACGGTGTGAATGCGGCGGCCTATGGATTCGATTCCCGAGCGGATCAGCCCGTGCGTGGCGGAGAAAAATTCCTCGAAGTCCACCCGCGCGTCTTCGTACACCTCCGGGATGCTGCTGCCGGGAAGTATGTCGTGGAACTGGTTGAACAGCAGTTTTCTCCAGTTCTCCCTGATAATCTCGCCCGGATACGGGTCGCCGAATAGAGAATTCATCGTGTGGGTGATTTCCGCGTTGCGAACCGCTATCTCCGCCTTCCTGTTCGCGCTCTTTATCCAGCCCTGCGTTGTGTAGCATCCCCTGTGGAATTCAAGGTACATCTCGTCGTTCCACACCGGCAGGCGCTCGCCGTGCTTTTCCAGCTTGCCGAAGAACTCCTTGGCCGTCCCTATCTCCACCATCCCCGCGTCGTACAACTGATGGACCGCCTCGACCTCAAACGTCCTCGGTCCCGCCCCGCCGTCGCCCATCCCGTAGACTATCGCCGCCTCCGGAACAATATCGTTCGACAATCCGGCCTGAATGTCTCCGGGCCTCGTGTCATAGTTCGCCACAAGCTCGCTTCGGAAGTTCGCCAGCCTGTTCGTCTTCTTGTAGTTCGCCATGTTCAGGAGGCCCTTGGCTTGCAGGTCTGAGATGTGGACAAGAACCTCCGAGCCGTCCGGCCCGCGCCATTTGAATGTGCTGAACGGAAATCTCGTCGTGTCGTTCCAAACGGGTTTCGCGGTGTAGAAATACTTAGCGCCGCTTTTGGCCAGTATCTGAGGCAGAGTCCAGCAGAATCCGAACGTGTCCGGCAGCCACTCAACCTCGCTCATCCGTCCGAAGTTGTTCAGGTAGAAGTGCTGGCCGTACAGACGCTGGCGCACGAGGCTCTCCCCGTCCGGCAGGTTCAGGTCGGGTTCCACCCACATCCCGCCCACAAGCTCCCAGTGTTTGCCTCTCACCGCGTCCTGCACCGCCCGGAATATCGCCGGGTTGCGGTCTTTCATCCATTCGTAATATTGGGGCGAGGACATGGAGAACTTGAACTCGTCATAGTTCGCCATCTGCCGGAGAGCGTTCTTGAAGGTCTGCTTGGCTTTGCTCTTTGTCTGGAAAACGCGCCATTTCCACGCCGCGTCTAGGTGGCTCTGGGCAATGGCGGTGAAACGCCACATCTGATGCGGCGCGTTCTGCGCGCCGAGGACTGCCTCGAACAGAGGCCTCGCAAACCGGCCCGCCAAATCCTTCAGCGGATCAAACCTCGCCATCCCGCGCCGCCTTTCATCCGTAACAGTTTCCAGACACTATACTAACACACCAGCGACATCCCGCAACAGTTTGATTATAACCGCTTGTGGCATTTTTCACAAGCGCGAACATGCTAATCTTCACAATGAATTAATCGAAGTAATATTTAACCTTGCCCATTGTGCCGGGTGGCACCCACAACCCGTTGTGGGTGCGCTATGGGCACAACCAATTAAGACCTAGCATATATGGTAATACTTCCAAGTCCTCGTCTATACTGCTCATCTAATCATTCTCGAAATATCTTTCTAGGTCTTGTTTCTTTGGGGGATTAATTTCGTATGTTCGAATGTTGCTTGACTTTCCCGATTCAAACAGAAATGTTCCTGTTCCAACTGATACACTGTGAATTAAACCTGTCTTTTCCAACTCAAAATATCTATCTGGCATTAGCTTAAATTTTTCATATAGATCTTGATTTGAAACAGGCACATTCTCTGTCAGCATATATTTTATTGCTTCTTTTTCGTTCGCCTGTAAATCTCCCATTTTTCTTGTTATGCTATCCAACCTCATATTGCTTATCTTGCTAGATTGCGATCCTGCATACCCTAACAGCTCTCCAACTTTACTATCCGCTTTGCTGAGATGTTTCTCCACATAGTCTATCAGCTTCTTTATTCTCGCTATAAAAACATTTTTTTCATTTTCGCTTTCATATTCATATATGTGCGATGCTTCGTCTTGAAGGTCAAATGGAAAGTCTTTCCTATCTTGTGCTACTAGAATCGTTCCGATACGCCTGCAATGACGTATTCCTAATTCGTAAAACACGTTTCCATTTCTTCCTGTACAATCTGCGATAACAATATCTGCTTGATCCAGATTTCTTATAATTTCGTTGGTGATGCTTCCGGTATTCGCCTCAGACCTACAGACCTCATAAGCTCCTTGTGTCGCAGTTTCCACGCATTCTTTAAAGAAGTCAAATATCCGGTTCCATTTTTCTTCTGAAGCATCATTCTTGTCAGGATCCCTGAATGGCATTATAACAAAACATTTTTTCGCCATCTTGCAATCTTGCCTCCCCTTCTTGAATTCACATGTATACATTTTATATTGCTAATCGTTATTTTTCCATCCAAACCAATGATAATAAAAACTTAGCAACGAATAGACGCCATCGCTAAGCTACTGAAGCTTTAATAGTTTTTTGCGCTGCATTCAAGCATCTTCCTATTTGACATTCGTTTTCATTTTTCATAGTATGCTACGCGAAAGACGACGATATGCAGACATGCGGACGCCGCGCCTTCTGAGGAGACGGGGGCGCAACGCTGGGGGACTTCATGAAAAAAACATTATTAATGGCCATGTTGATTGCGATATCCGCTGCCGCCGCCCTGTCGGCCGCGCCGGAGAAAAAGATAAGCCAACCTTTTGAATACTCCGGTTATTCTTCAAAGGAATACGACAGCTACGCGAAAACAACATACCTCGTCGAGATGTCGGACGGGGTGAAACTGGCCGTCGACGTCTATCTGCCCGACAAGGGGCCGAAAAGAGACAAGTTTCCGACGGTGATGGAGTTCACGCCGTATTCGAGGGCGTTCATCAGCGCCGCTTTCAAGCCTTTGGAAAAAACCAAGGCGAAGAACCTGATGGGCGGTCGGGGCGCTGAGATTCCCATGCCCTTTTGTTTCAGCAAGCTGCTCCTTGAGCGCGGGTACGCGCTCGTCATCGCCGATATCAGAGGCTCAGGAGCCTCTTTCGGCCACAGGCTGGACCTCTCTCCCGAAATCGGCAGAGACGGCGCGGAGATCGTCGATTGGATAGCTTCCCAGCCATGGAGCGACGGCTCAGTCGGAATGAAGGGCGGCTCGTACATGGCTATATCTTCCATCCTCACAGCCTCCCGCAAACCCGAAGCCCTCAAGGCCATCTTCATCATGGTCTATCCGTTCGGATATCAGGACATCTATGTAGGCGGCGTCTTTAATCAAGGGTTCATCACTTCCTACGCTGAACTGCTGCGCACAATGAACCTTAATATGAACAAAACCGCCGGGACTTTCCCGGTGATGCCAAGCGCCCCGGCAGTCGACGAGGACGGAGACGGCGAACTGCTCGATGAGATTCCTATAGACAAGAATAAAAACGGCGACTTCTTGGACGACTACGCGTATCCCGACGACCCGAACGACCCGCCGGAATACGCGGACGGCAGCCCGCGCGAGCATATCTACTATCTAGCGACTCGCGACCATCTGAAGAACGCTTCTCTTAATGATTGGATATCAAGGGCGCTGTTCATCGACAGCGACACCTCTCAATTGGGGCTAGACCCGTCCTTCGGCAGTTTCTCCGGCTATGACATCAGCCCAATCGCGCGCGTGCCCGAAATAATGAGTTCGGGCATCCCCCTCTACCATGTCGGCGGATGGTTCGACGCCCAGCCCCGCTCAACCATGACATTCTTCTCCACCGCTCGCGAAACCAATCCTTCCAAACTTCTGATGATTCCCGGTTCACACATCCTCATGTCCCCGTTCTACAAACACCTCGGAGTCAGCCAAGATAAAACTCTCAAGGGCGTCGAAACTGAAACTCTCCGCTTCTTCGACAGATACCTTAAGGGGATAGACAACGGAATCGATGCCGAGCCGCCGATTACCATTCAGGTCATGGGCAAGGGCTGGCGGAGCGAAAACGAATGGCCCCCGGCGCGCGCGAAAAACGTGGATTTCTTTTTCTCGGAAAGCAATTCCCTCTCGACGGCGCAAGGAACCGCAGGCTCCGATTCACACAAATCGGATTTCAGCCACGACTCCAGTTTCGGGCCGCGAAAAGGCAACCGCTGGCTAATGTACATTCTCGATGAAGATGTTCCCGACCGCTCTGAACTTGATAAAAAATGCCTGACGTACACTACCGCCGAGTTGGAATCCGACATCGAAGTCACAGGCCACCCGGTCGCTCATTTCTGGGCGTCCTCGACCGCCGGCAACGGCGATTTTTTCCTTTATCTCGAAGACGTGCATCCAGACGGCAGGGCCGTGCTCATAACAGAAAACCCCATGCGCGCCGGGTTCGCCGGACTGAAAGACATCAATAAGATAATACTCCGCGGCTCAACCGGAGTGGAAGTTCTGCCGAAGCTTCCGTGGCACGGTTATGAAAAAGCTGATTACGTTGATGGGATATTCAATGGAGGGAACGTGGTCGAACTCAAGTTCGACCTCATGCCGACATCATGGGTGTTTAAAAAGGGGCATCGCATACGTCTGTCTATTGCGACATCCGACTGGCCGACGTTCCGTCTCGACCCGGCGCTCTCGCCTTCCAACAACCCCGCCGCTCCGGACAACATCCTGCCTACGATCACAATATACCGCGACGCGGCGCGCTCTTCCCGCATCACGCTTCCTGTCATTGAGGATTAACCCGCATTCCCCACCAATGCGGGCTGAAATCGAAGAAAGGGATGAGATACGAGGCGAATCGAGCGAGAACAAGGGAGCATACTGTTTCGTATGTGACGGCAGTTCGAGTCGATGATTCAACGACGTAGATCGCCCTTTATTCGATTTCTCGGATTTTCTCGCGAAAAATCCGGGCCGACGCAACAGATAATGAGATAGCCTGACTCCCAGCGCGTCAGTTTAATTTAAGAACCTTGCGGGCGTTTTCTCGCAGAATTTTCTTTCTTACTTCCGGCATCCCTTCTGTCGAAACAAGGACTTTTGCGATGGCGGTGGCTTGAGGATATATCGGCCAATCCGAGCCGTACAGAAGGCGGTCGGGACCGAGGCGGTCAAGCATCTCGCTCACGTGCGCCGGCGGCTGTCCGCCTATCTCAAGATACACGTGAGGATGCTTCTCGGCAATCTCTATCGCTGTCCGGTACTGATTCATGGAAGAGTGTCCCATAATCGCCGGAGAGCCTTCCAGCGCTTCCGCAAACGCCCAGTAATGCTCCACCGCCGCGTGTTCCTTGGAACTCTTAGGCTCGAACCCGTTGAACCCGCTGTGCGCCAGAACCGGCAGCCCGCCCGATTTCTCCTTCCACAACTTCAACATGCTTATCATCTCCGGCTTGTCTACCGAGCTGAACTGCATTTCCGGATGTATCTTCAGTCCTTTTGCCCCCATCTCCAGAAACTCTTCCATAGTTCGCTCCCGTTTTTTGCTCTTCGGGTGCGTCATGCAGAAAAACACGAAACGGTCATTCCCCTTCAGCGCCTTTCCCATCTTCCTCGTGTTGTAGTTCGACCACTTGAAATCCAGCGACAGCATCACGTTCTTTTGTATCTTAAGCGCGTCCATCTCCCGGATTGCGTTGGGTATCGTGTGCGTGTGGTGTTTTCCCTTTATGAAAGGCTTGACGGTGCAGGCCGTGTAGTCCTGTACGCCCCATTTCGGCCTTTCGTTGTAAAAGTTCTGCCCCATGTAGATATCCATATCCACCGCGAGGTCCGGATGAAAATTATGTTTCGTTTCAGGCGTCTCGCGAGTCACATCCACCCTAGCCGCGATAAGCGACGTCCATCCCAGATGCGTATGGAAATCAATAATTCCCTCAACGCCCGGCTCTACAAGCGCCAGACGCCCGTCTTCGAGCTTCTTGAAATATCCCAGTTCAGTTAGTTGCCGCCAGTTGTCGAATTTCCTTTTTGTCTTATCCATTTGCCGCTCCTTTTCCGTTCCTCGATCCCCAACCTGCCGGATTGGTTATTCCGCGCGGCTCCTGATTCAGGGCGCGCGGCAGATTTGAATTCTACATCTTTTTGCTCCATAGTTCTATTTAAAACCAACTTGGTTTTTTTAGTCCGGCGTTTTCTTGAACAAAAGGAATTTTAAAGAGGCGATTGTTTTCCCGGCGCGATACACAAACAATTAATCAATGGCAGACTGATTGCGGTTGCGGAGGATCATGGTTATAGACATCGTATATCTGGCGGCAGGGTTGGCAGTTATTTATTTCGGGGCCGAGTTTCTGGTGCGCGGCTCGAAAAACCTTGCTCTCGCAATGGGCATACGTCCGATGATTGTCGGCCTGACCGTCGTCGCTTTCGGCACGAGCATGCCCGAATTCTTCGTCTCATTCACCTCGGCTCTGAAAAACTCATCCTCAATCGCCGTCGGCAATATCGTGGGAAGCAACATTTGCAACATAGGACTGATACTCGGCATGGCCGCGCTTGTCAGGCCGCTGACGGTTGACAACGGAATGTTGAAACGGGAAATGCCGATAATGCTCGGCGCCTCCCTGCTTTTCTGGGCGCTCATTGCGGACGGCTCCATCGGCAGGTTCGACGGCGTTCTGCTTATGGCGGGCATCGTCTTGTTCACTTTTCAACAAATCAGGTCTGCGCGAAAAGAAATTTCAGACGGAAAAAACGGCGGCGGCGAAGAGTCCGCCCCTGACAACTCCAAACTGAAAAACATCCTTTTCGCGCTTGGCGGAATCGTAGGGCTGGTGGTCGGAGCAAACCTCATGATAACAGGAGCCGTCTCTCTGGCTCTAAAAATAGGCGTAAGCGAACTGGTTGTGGGACTCAGCATCGTGGCTTTCGGCACATCTCTTCCGGAGCTTGCCACATCGATGGTCGCCGCGGCGCGGAAAGAATCCGATATCAGCATCGGCAACGTTGTCGGCAGCAACATTTTTAACATTCTTTTCGTCATAGGTCTCACAGCGCTAGTCAGCCCCATCCCGGTCGAAGCGTCCGTCATTTCGACTCAAACGCCGGCCATGCTGGCATTTTCCGTCGTTCTGCTGCCTTTCATGATTTTCAAACGGGACATCAACCGCCTTGAGGGATTCATCCTCCTTGCGGCTTATATCGCCTATGTCGTTTGGATTTTCTCTTAACCAATGCAAGCCGTTTGATGCGCCTCTTAAAATATTATTTACCCCTTTATCGCTCTTGCTGATATAATTGCCGGAAAAAGAAGGCGGAGCGACAACATGTTTTCTATGATAACCAACTTTTTCAAAACCGGCCCTGACGCTCCGAGGCTGGATCTTTCCGGCGCCGAACTTCGAAAAAGATTTACTTTCAGGCGATGGTCCGTGTTCATCGGCATAACCATCGGGTATGGTTTTTTCTACGTCACCCGGCTGAGCCTGTCCGTAGTGAAAAAACCCATGATGGAAGCCGGCATTGTCGACGCGGCGCAACTTGGAAAGATCGGCGCTATCCTGATGGCGACTTACGCCTTCGGCAAGTTTTTTAACGGCGTCCTCGCAGACAGATGCAACATAAGGAAGTTCATGTCGGCGGGACTGTTGATATCCGCGCTGATAAACTTGGCGATGGGTTTCTCTTCTCTCTTCTGGGTATTCTTCGTTCTCTGGGGAATGAACGGCTGGTTTCAGGCGATGGGGGCCGCGCCCAGCGTCGTTAGCCTTTCTCAGTGGTTCTCAAAAAAAGAGCGCGGCACTTGGTACGGCATCTGGTACGTCTCCCACAGCATAGGCGAAGGAATCACCTTCATCTGCACTTCCGTTGTCGTCAGCTATTTCGGCTGGCGGTACGGCTTCGGCGCTTCGGGAACCCTCGGCGTTCTGATGGCCATAGCTCTGGTGTTCATGCTTTCGGACAGGCCGGAGACTCAGGGCCTTCCCAACATCGCGGAATACAAGAATGAACCGATGCCAGACCCCGCCACCGCTTCCGAATCTTTGCTCAAGCAGCAGTTGCAGGCGATGAAATACCCCGCGGTCTGGGTTCTCGGCCTCGCCAGCGCGCTGACATACGTCGCCCGCTACGGCATAAACAGTTGGGGCATCCTTTACCTTCAGGAAGTCAAACATTACAGCTTGGTCGAAGCCGGCGCGATACTCGGAATGTCTCCCATCGTCGGCATCGCCGGCGGAGCGCTTTCAGGCATCATCTCGGACAAGGTGTTCAACTCGAACCGCCACAAAGCCACCCTTCTTTACGGACTTCTCCAAGTCTCAGCTCTGGCTGTTTTCTTCTACGCGCCGCCCGGACACAAATGGCTGGATGTGCTCAGCCTTTCCGTATTCGGGTTCGCCGTCAGCGGAACAGTCGCCTTTCTCGGCGGCCTGACCGCTATCGACCTCACCCCCCGCAGAGTGACGGGCGCGGTCATGGGATTCATCGGCCTTTTCAGTTACATGGGAGCCTCCGCTCAGGAGTTAATCAGCGGACATCTCCTCGAAAAAAATAAAATCATCTGCGACGGACAGTGCGTTTACAACTTCGACGCCGCAATTTACTTCTGGCTCGGCTCCGCCGTCCTGTCCCTGCTTCTCGCTATGACAGTCTGGAAGGTAAAACCCAGAGCCGACTGACGCTCGCAAGTTGACGCCGGAGAGCCGTTTGTTTATACATTCGTATATGCTTTGCGGGAGACGCGGGATATGCCTTTAACAAATCTGCACGCCGTTGTCGGCGGAATAGCCGGAGCATCGTTCTACGCCGTCGAAAGAACCCTTGCGGACAAGGAAATCGATCGGGACGACGCAATAGCCCATTTCCTGTTCGGCGCGCTTGCAGGCTCCCTCCCGGACATCCTTGAGCCGCCCCTTCACCGTCGGCACAGACGCTTCTTCCACAGCTATTTCACCCTCGGCGCCGCCGCTCTTGCCCTTGCCGCCGTGGACAACCTCAAGGACGCTTCCAACGACAACAAACTCGCTCTGAAAGCCATGCTTTCCGCGTATATGACCCATCTTCTGCTCGATTCCACAACTCCTATGGGCCTCCCGACAATCATCTAGCCCCGGCCAGATTCTCAGAGAATACCCCGAACCAATTTTTATTACTTCCATATTATTGCGAGAAAAGGTAAAATGAACTCCGTGATTTTTCATTCTGTAATTGACTTGCCTTTCGTGGTTTAGAATCGAACGGCTGAGAAAAAACATTATGCAAACCCCGGACGGCGGCAATCCGGCAAAAAAAAGAATTAACCTATCCGACAAAGCGAGATGGGGGTTGATTTTTTTTGAGTTCCTCGCGGCATACGCTGTCTTTTATATTTCATTCTCCGGGGAATGGAAAAGCCACATCTATTTGAGATTCTTAATGATAGTTCCCTTGTATCATGCGGGCGCGACTTTCGGCTACACGGGAAGCATAATCAGCAGCTTGTTGAATATTTTTATGTTCGTTCCGATTATCCCCATAGCGGCCCGCTCTCAGACATACGATTTCGACCCGTCATCGGCGATTATAATTCTCTTCTTCTATATCTTCTTCGGCATATTCGTCGGCGGAACGGTGGGCAAAACGCGAAAAACAAGCAGGTACGTCGACACATTGTCGCAGGTTTTTATGAGGATTCTGGCCGAGCCGGACGAAGCGTCGATAATCCGGCGCTCATGCGAGGAAGCCGCAATCCTGACCGACGCTGCGGGCGGATCCGCCCTTGTTTGCCGCGACGCAGAAATCACTCCCGGCAAATGCTCTCTGTTCTCCGTGTTCTCCCAAGACCCTCCCGGCGAGGAAACCGTAGAGCCGACACCCGACAATATTCTGCTCTGGTGCGCGCGCGCCAACGCCCCGATATCCACCAACAGCGCCGGACACGACAAACGCCTGTCAGTCGGCCCCCGCGCCGCCCACGTCAAATCCGCTCTGGTCGTCCCCGTTTCATTCGAAAGTTCCGTCTACGGCTCTTTCCTCCTTATGGACAAGAAAAACAACGAGAACTTTTCCGACAAAGACATGTCCATCGCGAAAGCGATCGCTGAGACCGCCGGAAGCGCCATTCACAACATCTTTCAGGAAAAAGAAAGCCAGCAGGAAAAGCTGCGCGAGGAGCAGATGCGGGAGCTTTTTTCCCGCTTCGTATCTTCTTCCGTAGCCGATTACGTGCTCGAACGGCCCGGCTTGCTTAAGGGACGCTGGGAGGAAGTGACCGTGCTGGTTTCCGACATCAGGGACTTCACGGCCATCTCTGAAAAAGTCTCGCCCAAGGATCTTGTCAGCCAGCTCAATGAATACTTCACCGCGATGGTGGACGTCATTTTCGACAACAAAGGAACGATAGACAAATTCATCGGGGACTGCATAATCGCGTACTGGGGAGCGCCGGCCCCCGACCCGGAACACGCCGCCCGCGCCGTCAAGGCTGCCGCCGAGATGTCCCGCGCGCTCGATTCCCTCAACTCCGACTGGGCGCGACGCTCCATGATCCCTCTCTCCTCCGGCATCGCCATCCACACCTGCAAGGCGCTTATCGGCAACCTCGGAGACGAGCGCAAGAAAACTTTCACCATCATGGGCGAGGAAGTCGAAAAGGCGGTAAAAATGGAGTCTCTGTCCCGGACTCTGAACAAAAAAACCATAATCTCCGAAAGCGCGGCCGGAGCGTCTAACCTATCATCCGCACTGACGGAAATCCCTGATTCGCCGCCTGAATTCGGCAGACTTTTCAGTCTCTCGCTGGAGCGGACATGAGCGCGCCATTCGCAACCGGAGCCGGTTATTATCCCGGCTTCCAGAAATTCAAGATAACCGCCGACCCGGCTTTCCGCAGATGCCTGCTGGCTTTCATCCCCCTAATGGCCATGCTGATTCCGGGGGTGAGCATAATCCCGCCGGGAATGCGCAGGGAAATCTTCTTCATCTCCGTCTTTCTCGTTTACATGTTTCCCGCCGCCATAGTCATCGCGGGAGGGCTGCCTGTTTCGGGCTGGCTATGGTACTCCTCCTCCGCCGCCCTGTTCGCCGCAGCCACTATCCCTATCCCTCTCGGTTTTTCCTACAATTTTCTGTTTTTGATAATTCCGTCCTTGTTCTGCCTCTCGAAAGTCAACAGGGCAAACCCGCTTGTGTTCCAAGCTCTCGGATACACCACGCCGGCCAAACCGGGAGCGGAAATAGTTTTCACCGCTCTTGCGGCGTCAGTCCTGATTTCATACGTCTGGATCGGTCAGGCGTTCATAAGAAAAATGGGCGTCGACGTACTACCGTTGAATAAATATATCTGGTTTGCCGCCACCAGCGCCCTCTATTACGGCGTCCTTTGGGGAATCCTCTACGGCGTCCTGATGCGCAGGTTCATGGAGTTCCGCTACAACATCATTCTGCCTATCGCCCTCAACATATTTATCTTGTTTGTTTACTGGATCCCTTCAATACTCAGTTATGACATGAAACTTGAAATAGCCATCGGCGGCTCCATCATGCAGAGCTTCTCCTGCCAAGTCGCTCTTGGAATGACATATTTCTACTGCCGCACGACCAGACCCCTGCTGGCGGCTTTCGTCATTCACTATTTATTCATCAAGACAGTCAGCATCTAGGCGGAGGAGCCGGACCGGAAACAAATGAAGAACGACTCGCAACATGACAACGGAGCGAACCGCGAGCGACGCAAACAGGAAGCGGTTCACGCTTCCTCTTACGGCGTGGCCGTCGCCGCAGATATAAGCGCGGCTATGGATTCTCTCCGAGAGCAATCCCGTCCCGGCGCGTTCGCCAATTCTATCATTATCAAAGCGTCCATCATTCTGGCCTTCGGCAGCCTCGTGTCAGGCGTTCTTTCCATCTTTTGGGAAAAGGGCGCTATAACCGTCGAGACGAAGGACATACTGGTGGGCGCGCTGTACATTCTGGGGTTCGGCGGCGCTCTCCTGTTTTCGGGAGGCCTGACTGCAAAACGAGCGCTTATGCTCGCCGCCGCGACTGTTTTGTTCCAGACATGGAATACTATTTTCTACAGCAACCCCCCGGTTGCGGCTTTCGTTCTTGCTCTGGGATTGTGGCTGCCCGCTTATTGGACCGTCTCCGACCCTGCCGCGATGGAAAAGCTGGGGTTAGTCCGCAAAGGGCTTGTCGTCAACTCTATCGCCGGACTGGCAATAGCCGCCGCCCTAGCTCTATACATGGCTTGGGGAATGAAAAACTTCGGGTTTGATTTTAAAATCGAGCCGTGGCGGCTAATAGTCAACACCGCTCAGGTGTTCCCGATGTATCTTGCGGTGTTCTGCCTTTTCTTTGCCGTCTGGAACAAACTGAAATCATGGGGCGCGTCGCCTTCCGACATGCTTATAGCTCTCGCCTTTATGTCCGTTTTTCTAAGCGCCCCTTCGTTCGCGGGCGTGGCGATAGCTACAAAGACTCCGCTCGGAACCACCGTCGCCGGGCTTGCCGCCAGCGTCGTCATTATGATTCTTTCGTCTTACATTACTTTTTCGAAATTCAGGAGCGCCGTCCCGGCGGCATGCCTTTTCTCCGCTCTCGCCGCGCTCCTTTTAATCACGGGCCTGACATGAAGAAGACCGCAACCTTAGCAGCCCTGAGCGTCGCAATCATCGCCATTGTGGCGGTCGCCCATTACTTCGACCGGGAGCACTGGGGCTTGGGCTGGGTTCGCATGCTTCTGGCCGTCCCAATCGTTTATGCCGGACTCAACTTCCGCCGCTCCGGCGCCATCGCGCTCTCGCTTGTCATCTGCGTTCTGCAAGGCCCGCTCGTTATCATAAAATATTCAAAATACGGAAACTTCAGCCCGGACCACGTGACGGCAGTTATTTTCATCGCTATCTTTTCCGTCATGTTCGCCCACATACTCCGCAAGGAGCGGGAAAACAACGACTCGCTCGAATACATTCACGAACTGATACGCGCGACGCGCGGTAGCATTGACGAAAACAAGCTGTTTGTCACTCTTGAAAACGCGTTCGCGGACAGATGCCAGACGAATGAAACCGCCATACATGTCTTCGGGCCGGACGGAGCGCTCAGACCATGGAGAGACCCCGGAGCGGCCCCTCTGCCCGCGGGGCATCTTTTCTACAAGGTCGCCGAAACGCGACATTTCATCGTCAGCGCCAGCCCCGCGCACGACTCCCGCATGGTGTGGACCGGGCATGAAGGCGGCCTCGCCTCAATCTCCCATCTTGCCGCTTTCCCTCTAGGATACGCCGGAACCGTGAAAGGCGTAATCTCCGTCCTCAACTCTCCCCCGGAGCGCTTCGACAAAGAGACCATAACATTCTTGGAAGCCGTCAAACAGACCGTCGAAAACACTCTCCTGCTAGGCGAAAAGCTCCGCTCCCGCGTCCACCACGAAATGCGAAAAATAAAAATCCGCGACACCTTCACTTCCTACCTTTCTCGCTCAGTCGCCGAGGAAATTCTTAAAACCCCGGACAAAATCGACCCCGGCGGCGAACTCCGCAACGTCTCCATCATGTTCACCGAAGTGACCAATTTCAGCCTCCTTATGAAAACCTCGCCCCCGGAACAACTCCTTTCCGACCTCAATGAATTCTTCTCGGCCGCGATAGACACCGTGTTCGAGCACGACGGCGCTCTGGACAAGTTCATCGGCGACAATGTCATGGCGTTCTGGGGCGCGCCCCTCGCCGACCCCGACAGCGAGATGAAAGCCGTCTCCTGTGCTGTCAAACTGCAACAGAAACTCGTCCTTCTGAACGAGAAATGGCAGAGCGAAGGCCGCTCCCCCTTCAACGTCTGCATCGGCATAAACTCCGGCCCCGCCGTCGCAGGCAACATCGGCAGCGTCCGCCGCATGGAATACACCGTCATCGGCGACAACGTGAACCTCGCCGCGCGCATCAAATCCCTTTCCAGCAAAGACAACATCCCCATCCTCGTCAGCGCCTCCACCTTCGCAAAAACCAAAGACGCCTTCAGCTATTCCGACCCGCTCGAAGCCGCCGTCAAAGGAAAATCCTCCTCCATCACCGTCTTCCGCCTTTTGATAGACGACTGAAAACATATTAACAATGGCTGAAAACGCTCAACACAATCATATTGCGGAACACGCCGACGGCTGCGCAAAGACGGGCCGTTTCGTTTTGATGTCGCTGTTCGCATTGTGCCCGTTCGCGGCGCTGCCTGCCGCATATAATCCGTACGGCGTAAAGACAGCGTTCTTCATGACGGGCATCGCCGTGTTATTTGCGACTGTCTCCATGTTCCGAGGCGGAGCGCCCGCAGCGGGCGCTTTGCGCGCCCCTGTCGGAGCTTCAATTGTTTTTATGACTTTAGTCGCGGCCGCCTCTTTCGCAGTGGCGGCAAACCGTTATCTGGCCCTAAAGGACATCATGCTGTTTATCGGTTTTTCTTTGATGTTCATATCAACGGCCGCAATCATCCGCGATTCAAGGCAGATTAAAACGCTGATGTCCGTTTCGGTGGTCGCCGCCGTTCTCATGTCTATAATAGCTCTCCTTCAATACATAAGGATTCTTCCTTACTTGTACGTTGACTGGGGCGTGAGGGTGGCCGGAATGTTCGACGACCCGAACATTCTGGGCGGATATATCCTGTGGAACTTCGTTTTCGCGGTCGTCCTCATGATATTGGAGGAAAGAAGTCGGGCAAAGCTGTTCTGGAGCGCAAGCTGCCTTATGCTTCTTATATGCCTGCTGATAAGCTACAGCCGCAGCGCTTGGCTTGCGGGCATCGCAGCTTTCGCCGCTCTGCTCGTCTGCTTGTTGATTATCGACAGAAAACGTTTTCGCGCGCTCATCAAGCTTGCCGTCGCGATTGCTCTGGTGGGAGCGCTTTTTGCCGCTTACACATACAAATATTCTCCGCGCGGCTCGAACATCGTTCACAGGGCGCAAAGCTCCTTGTCATTCGCGTCCGGCGAAGGCAAACCGCGCTTGGTCATGTGGCGCGGCGGCGCGGAAATGGCTTTGGACAACCCGCTCTTGGGCGTCGGAGCCGGCAACCTTAAAATCTTTCTCCCTCTTTACACTAAAGACTCGCTCGCCAGAAACAGCGATTTGGATTTTATTTATGTTTCGCACATTTATAACGATTACATTCAGATGGCCGCGCAGTCAGGATTCATCGGTCTTGCCGCCCTGCTCTTTTTCGTGTTTTCTTTCTTCCGCGTTTCGGCAAAAAACATCCGCGCTCGCAGCGAGCTTTGCGTCGAAGACAAAATCATTGCCGCCGCCCTTTGCTCCGCCGCCGCCGGAATCCTTTTCAGGGGCATGGCTTTTCAGTCCGTAATATACAGTCCTTTGGAGTGGTTTCCGCTCGCGGCGTTCGCCGGTTGCGTGTCGGTACTGAGGTCAAGCGGCGCTTCCGTGTCGCGCAACCATAATGCAAACCCTTCAGCGGCGTCCAGATACGGGCTTCCGCTCGCCGCGCTGATATTCCTATGCGCGTGCCTGATGATATATGTTCCCCAAACATTCGCCGATGTCTCGTTTCGAAAAAGCGTGGAAGCCTCGAACAATCTCGATTTCGACGAAGCCGAACTCCATGCCCGGCGCGCCATCGAAGCCTCTCCTTATGACGAAGAGCTAATTTTTCATTATGCGGCGTCGCTGAATGACGCAGGCAAATCGGACGACGCTCTTTGGACTTTTTTCAAGGCCCGCGACATACAGCCCAATTACGCCCCGGTATATTTCAGAATCGGGAGCATACAGTTCAAGAAAGGCAGGCATGTCGAAGCGCTGGAGCAGTTCCGACGCTCGCTGTGGCTCGCTCCCAACCACGCGCCCTCAAAGGCTATGGCTGCCAGATGCTTTTTGCTGTTGGGCGATTATAAGGCCGCCGCCGCAGGATACTCCGCCCTTGCGGAACAATTCCCGGACTCCTTCGAATACCGTCTTTACCTCGGAATATCCTATCGCAGACTGTTGCGGCTTGAAGACGCCCGCAGGCAGCTTCTCGAAGCGCGCCACTTAGACCCGAAATCCCAGCTTGCCGCTTTCAACTTAGCCGCCGTCCTTTCTATGCAGGACAAACATGACAACGCCGTGACGATTCTTGATGAATTGCTGTCAACCAATCCCTCGCATTCCGAAGCTTTGCTGCTGATGTCCTATGTGAGTTTCAAGCTTAATAAATTTGACTCGGCGGAGAAATATCTTAGACAATATCTGGCCGTCAAAGGAACCGCCATCGAAACTATCCTCGCAGAATTGGGACAAGATTCCCTGAACGAAGCAAATTACTTATCCATATACGATAAAGCCGCCAGATAATTACTTCCGCTCTTGAAAATAGGTGCGGGGTTTCCCCGCCCCTAATTGCCCCCGTTATCAGGCGCGGAAACCGCGCCCTTTAAGCAGGATGCCATATCCGGAAAGATACGATTCTGTGACGGTCGCGCGAAGATGTGTTATCATATAAATAAATACCTGCGGCAAGCGGGTGGCGGACAATGACACAGACAGAACTTCTGCAACTCATTAAGAATAAGCTCAAAGAACTCTACGGTTTCCGTTTTCATGGACTGGCGCAACGTTTTTTGCGGCAAGGAGAAGGATTTGAAAAAACTCAGACTATACCTTGAAACTTCTGTCTGGAACTTTCTTTTCGCGGACGACGCGCCCTATAAAAAAGAGGCTACGGAGAAGCTGTTTTCCGAGATAGAACAGGGCGAATATTCCATATTTATTTCCGATATCGTCTTGAGGGAAATTAATAACGCAAGCGATCTAAAACGAAAGAAACTTGTTGATAAGATTGTAAAATATTCGCCTGTGGCGCTCGATGAGGATGCTGAAGTCGCAAATCTTGTTCAGTATTATCTTGAGAACGGTCTTCTAACAGAAAAACAGTCAGCGGATATCAGCCACCTTTCTGTCGCCACCGTGAATGATATCGATGTGCTTGTGAGTTGGAACATGCGACATATTGTTAAGCGGAAAACAAAAATACTCGTTAACGCGTTGAATCAAATCAGGGGATACAGACCTAATGAGATTTGCACCCCCGAAGAGGTGATTGATTATGACACAGATGAATGAGCCGAAAGCGATGGCTGAAATCAGAGTCATCAGAGAAAAACTGTCCGAGGAACTCAACAACATGACGCCCGAAGAGCGCATAGCTCACATAAAAAAAGGCGCGACTGATATTGAACGCGAATTCGGATTCAAGTTGAAAAGACATAAAAAAGAAACTTCCGCCACAGCATAGTTCCGCTAAAATGCGCATCGCGCGCGTTTATATCAATTCTTAACTAGAAAACTAGAGACAATGATGCTGTTGAAAAAAGATACAAGCTCCAAGTCGCCGCCCCTAAACTTGCTTTGTTGACGCACGCCATATTGAAAAACGGGACTGGCAACGCAGCCTCTGCGGCTGCCTGTGCCCGCTTTTCGCCGCTCCGCTATTTCAACATCATAAACAAGCGACACTCATCGTTGCCAAGGTCTCCTTGGCAACGGATAGTCAGAAAGCTCTGCTTTCTCCGCTCTCGTTTAGTCGTTCGAAAGGCGCTTTTTTGCGGTAGGGGCGGGGTTTCCCCGCCCCAAATTGCCCCCGTTATCAGGCGCGGAAACTGCGCCCCTACATAACAATACAAATACGGTCGACACCCTCATCACCTTTGTGGGAGCGCTCCGTGCGAATATCGGGGACTGGCAGCGCGCGTCATAGCGATGCCTGTGCCCGCTTTTCGCCGCTCCGCGAATACAACATCATAAACAGGCGACACTCATCGTTGCCAAGGTCTCCTTGGGAACGGATAGTCAGAAAGCTCTGCTTTCTCCGCTCTCGTTTAGTCGTTCGTTGCCAAGGTGACCTTGGCAACGATGAGAAGATCAGCCAAATATCATGTGGAACTTTGGAGCGTCACAATTCATTGTCGCTTTGCTTTTGCCGGGAATTCATTCCCGGCTCCCGTGTAGGGCGGGAACGCCGATTCCCGCCGCCAATTGCGAAAAACGAGGACTTGCAACACGACCTTTGCGGCTGCCTGTGCCCGCTTTTCGCCGCTCAGCAGATACAACACAATAAATAGGTGGGTGTCTTAATTATCCTATTTTCTATTTTTTTATCACTGTCCATATTATTTCCTTTACTTCAACAATCTCATAGAACTATAATTTCAATAATCTTTGCTTATTGTAGATATTGCGCAAATGAAATGATTTATTTCTATATTGATGTTATAGTTAAAACCCTAATTTTATAGGTTTTATGGAGTCATAAAATGCTTTCTGGAGAACAAAAGAAGGATATAATCGAACACATAAACCTTAAGTATGCTAAAATTGCTGATAATATCCAATCTAGCAAGCAAGAGATCTTCAATCGCATTGAGCATGAAATGGCAACTAGAGGCATTCGCAAATCAGGAATAATGTATGGCAAGATTCTAGAAGCTCAAAAAACAGCACTCAAGGATATGATTACAGCAAGAGCTGATTTGATTAAAGAATGTGTTTTAATAACAACCGATAGTCTTGAATCTGAAGATATTGATTGGATTTACAGCGATGTGCTCAAAACATTTGAATACGAGTTCAAGAAAGCTTACAAGGAAATGCTCAGCAGTCGTTTTGTATCAGATTGATCTGCCCCCATTTATAGTACCAGTCAGAAAGTTAGGGTTTTCTCTTTCGTAGTCTCCGTCTCCGTCGAAGTGTCGTCAATGCTGTCTCCGCTATGGAAGCGTAAGGAGACAGGAGGTCGACTGGAGCTTCCATAGCGGAGTGAAAATTCCGACGGCGTCATGTATCCAAGCGAGCTATGCGGCCGGAACTCA
>JAKQPS010000118.1 GCA_029564595.1 bacterium
ACTTGCACAACCTCATGCGGTTCGTCTACATTGAGCAATATCAGGTCGTTGCGTAATTTGTACTAGCCCTCTTGGGGTGCAAAAGGTCAGGAGTTCAAATCTCCTCGCCCCGACCACTTTAGATTCGGCTTTTTTTCGGCCCAGTATTTCCAAGGGCCGACGAACTCCACGCACAGACGCGGCGGGAGGTTCCCCCTATTGCTCACCCTTTGCGACGACCACTTTTTCCCGGCGGCCAGATCGGGGGCGGCGGTATTTTCTGGCGCGGCGCGACGAGCGCGGGAGGCCCGAACTTTCAGGCTGGGGTACAAGGAGTTGCGGATCGGATCGGCGGAAGCGATGCGCGGGGGTTCCTGCGGGTTCGGGAGGTCGGCGCGTGCGGCAAGGCCGCCGCGCCGAGCGGCGGGTTCGGCCTTCTGACCCGACCGTTCCGAAGGGGGGAGCATCCCTGCGCGCTCCGCTTGCCGCCGTCGGTAGCGGCCAGGTCGCCCCACTTCCCGCCCTTGGCGTTCGTTCCTCACCACGCGGGCGGGAGCGGTTCGATCCCGGCCGCGTTTAGAAACCCGCTTCGCGGATTACATCGCTTGCGCGACACCCCAAGGCTTCCGCGAATCTGGCAACCATTTCCACCGTGACATTGTATTCCCCGCGCTCGACGAGGCCGACATAGTTGCGGTGGCAGTCGATTTTCTCGGCCAGCTCTTCTTGTGAAAGCGCAAGGCTATCCCGCCTCTTGCGTAGAGCCAGCCCGAGTTTCAGCCGGTGGGATTTGTTTGCCTTGGTAGTTTTCACGCTTGCAAGAACAGCATACATGTGCGCAAATATCTACATAGCATTCATGTGTCAGCAAGGGAGGGTGCAAAATGAAAGTATTCCTATACGCGCGGAAGAGCACGGACGACGAAGAGCGGCAGATTCTTTCGATTGATGCGCAGAAAAACGAATTGCGCGAATATGCCAAGAAACAGGGCTTGGAGATCGTCCGCGAGTTCGTCGAATCCATGACGGCGAAGGAGCCGGGGCGACCGATCTTCAACGACATGCTTTCGAGGGTGGAGAAAGGCGAGTCGGATGCGCTGCTGGCGTGGCATCCCGACCGCCTTGCGCGCAACAGCGTGGACGGCGGAAAAATTATCTGGCTGGTGGACACGGGGAAAATCACGGCCTTGAAGTTCCCGACTTTCTGGTTTGAGAACACGCCGCAGGGAAAATTCGTTCTCAACATGGCGTTCGGGCAGTCGAAATATTATGTGGATGCGCTCTCGGAGAATGTGCGGCGGGGCATCCGCGAGAAAATCCGCAGGGGCGTTTATCCGCACAAGCCGCCCTTGGGCTATGTGAACGAGCCCCGCCTGCGAACCATCGAAATCCACCAGCAAAAGGCCCCGCTGGTTCGGCGACTGTTCGAAGCTTACGCGACGGGCCGCTACAATTATGACCAAATGACGGCCCTTGCCGCCGAGTGGGGGCTTTTGAACCATCAGGAAAAGCCGCTGGCCCGCAGTCTGATTCCGATGATTCTTTCGGATCGCTTCTACATCGGATTTTTCGCGTGGGCGGGCGACGAGTACGAGGGAAAGCACGAGCGAATCATCCCCGTGGAGCTTTTTGAGCGCGTCCAGCGGGTTTTGATAGAGCGCGGCCGGGGCCGCTACCACACCAAGAACGGGTTGCAGCCGGTGGCGTTCCTGGGCTTCGTGCGGTGCCGGGTGTGCGGGTCCTGGGTGACGGTGGAGCGGCACAAGACCTATCACTATTACCGTTGCGCCAAGAAACTCGGTTCCTGCGACCTGGTTGGGTACATCCG
>JAKQPS010000156.1 GCA_029564595.1 bacterium
TTCAAGGTATATTACTCTCTGCTCAAGCTCTTCGTATGTTGGTTTTCTCGCTTCATCGCTATCCATTAAAATAAAACATATCACGCGCAGGCAATTTTAAAAAGCCTTTTTATGTTTTTTTTCAGAGAGCTAAATGCTTACAAAAAATCTAGTGTTTCAGGTTCTTGATAATATCCAGTATCTCTTCGCCGTATAATTCCGCGCGTTTTTTGCCGACGCCTTGAATAGCTGAGAGAGCTTCCGAGCCGTGCGGGCGCAATCTTGCAATGTTTTCCAGAGCGTAACCGGGAAGAACAGCCAGATGATGTATCCCGCGTTCTTCGGCTTTCAAATTTCTCCATTTTTTCAACGAGTCCACAGCGTGCTGATCGTTCCAGTGAACGGGTTGTCTGGCATCGTTGCGCCTTGTCTTGCTTTGTGGCGGCACTTTTGAAGCCGGCAACCTATCTCCGCGCCTCACAGCGTTCAACATGTCCTGTCCGTTCCTGTGCCACACCGTGGTGGTTATGCCTTTGATCGCCATCAGTTCTTCTTTGTTTCTCGGTCGGGTTTTTGCGATGTCCAGCAGAGTTTTATTGTTCACAACTTTAAACGGAGGCAGATTCACTCTAGCCGCCCTCTCCTGCCGCCATTTAAACAATTCATACATGACAGGCAATTCCTTGTCGTCAAGCCCTTTGACCCCTTTGATATCCCAGACGGTGAGATGCTCGTAGGCGGGTTCCAGAGGCTGCCTGTTTTCAAGATGATCGAATTCGAGTTCCGCCTCTTCCAATAAATTCTTTTCTACCAACTCGTCGTAAAGCCGCCCCTTCATTTCGATCAAATACATCGTGTCCTGACACAAATAGACAATTTGCTCGATCGACAGCGGGCGGCGCGTCCAATCGCTCTTGGTAAATTTCTTCTCAAGCCTTACTCCGAAGTACTTCTCCACCAGATCGGCCATTCCGATGCGCTCGAAATTTAAAAACTGAGACGCCACCATCGTGTCGAATATCCTGCGACATTCATAGCCGAAATCTCTCTTCAGCAGCCCGACGTCGTAGTCGGCTCCGTGGAAAATCTTTTCAATCTTGGGGTCGGCGAAAATCGGTGACAACGCGCTCAAGTCTTCGAGCCTGATCGGATCAAATATATAATTAGCTTTCACGCTTGATATCTGTATCGTGCAAACTCTTTCTCTGAACGCATAAAGACTGTTGCTTTCCGTATCGACGCCCAGCCTTCGGCAACGCAAAAGTTCCTCGACTACGGCGTCAAGGTCGGCATTCGAGTCCACATAAAACGTGGGACTTGAGAATTGTTTTCCATCCATTCTCATAGTTATACGCTCAAATAATTCTAATTGATCGAGTTGATACGTCAATATCGTCATCTTTGAGGAAATACGAGATTATTCGAGTATTTGTTAGCTGCAGCTTATTTCTTAGCGATAATGTCTTGAATTCAAAAACACATTTAACAAATGACACGCATATAACAAATATGCCATATTGCCTTTATTCATGCCTTTTTTTTGATTTCCAGCAGTGTTATCTTTTGCGGCATCCACTGTGGGTTCATTCGTATATTCGGAAAAAACCATGAAATCGGAATCGGAGCGTCGAAGCCGATCGGAGTAGAGTAAACAAGTTCAAGCCCGGCTTCGCTCAGCGCTTCCTTCAAGTTTGGCAACGAATAAAAGCACACCATTGGCATCCTGCGGGCATTAAAGAGAAGCCTTAAAGGGAAATAAAATATTCGATTCAATACCTCAAAGAATGGTGACACAAGAGGTTCAAGAATAAATAATTTTGACGATCTTTTCATTACTCTCGCCGTGTCCTGAAGAATGAGCCTCATTGCTCTGTCCGTCTCTACCGTGCTGTCTTCAGCGAGATGATGAAGCATATTAATCATAAAAACCGTATCGAAAGAACCTCGGTCAAAAGGAAGCGCGCCCGCCGCCGCGCGGACCTTGAGCACATTATTCCTGTCCGGCACATGTTGCAAGCTGTTGAAAGAAAAATCGACGACGACCATCGGGTCCGCCTGAGGAGGAGTGAGATTGAGAGTTGGAGACCAACCTATGAGCAATGTGCTGCCGCTTGCTCTTCTCGCCAACAACGGGGCAGTCCCCTGTTTTAGAACATCGTCAACTCTGGCGAACTCCAATGCGTCCGCCATTGCGCGAGTCTCGTAGTAATCAAGCGAAATGTCGGAGTTCTCTTTTCTCAATGTGGTGTGTCCCCAACCTCTGAATCCTATGATTTTTTCGCGCGCTGCTTCTTTGTGCTGCAGTTCTTCATATTATACAATAATAAATGCGGATATAACTCGCTTCCGATTCCCTTCAAGGAATTTGGAAGGACAAAATGGACGGACCTTCATGAATTCAAAATACGGCGGTTACATGGGCAGGATTCTCGATATCGACATGACCCGAAAGTCATTTTGCGATTATCCCATAACCGACAATGACAGAGAGAAGTTCATCGGGGGCAAGACTCTCGCGGCAAAGATTCTCTTTGATGAATTGTCGCCAGGGATCGACCCTTTCTCCGCGGAGAACATAATAGTGTTCATGACAGGCCCGTTTACAGGAACAGGAGCTCCCTGCACCAGCAGATTCGATATATCGACGAAAAACGCGCTTACTGGCGGAATAGCCAGCTCCAACTGCGGCGGGACTTTCGGGATTCATCTTAAGAAGGCCGGCTACGACGGATTGGTCATACGAGGAAAAGCCTCCCGCCCTACCCTGCTCAAAATCACTGAATCCGGCGTTGATTTTCTGGACGCGTCTTCATTGTGGGGCAAAGACACTGAAGAGACACAGAAGACCCTTGAGAAAGAATTCGGGCGGAAACGCGGAATGGCAGTAATAGGCCCGGCAGGAGAAAACCTTGTGCGGTACGCAAGCGTGATTTCCGGCGAGCGCGCCGCAGGCCGCTGCGGCGTTGGCGCTGTGATGGGGTCAAAAAATATCAAGGCCATCGTCGCATGGGGAGGAAAAAAGCCCCCCCTAAGCAATCCCGCGGCATTTAGAAAGGCTGTTAAGAAGTGGGTTAAAATCCTCCAAGAGAATCCCGCCACTTCAAAAACTCTGCCGGAGTTGGGAACGGCCAACTTGGTGAACGCATGCAACGCGTCGGGGACAATGCCGACGCGCAATTTCCAGAAAGGAACTTTCGAGCGCGCGCATCTTGTCAGCGGAGAAGAAATGGCTGAAAAGCATCTCGCAAACAACACCGGATGCGTGTCATGCCCGATCAGGTGCGGCAGACTTGTCAGGCTAGGCGACAAAATCATAAAGGGGCCGGAATATGAAACGCTAGGGATGCTCGGACCCAATATTGAAAACGACGACTTGGGAAAAATCATCGAGTGGAACTATAAGCTGGATTTGCTTGGAATGGACACCATCACCGCCGGGGCGACCATTGCCTGCGCAATGGAACTCAACGAAAAAGGGATTTGGAAAAACGGACTCGAATTCGGAAAAACCGACGCTATCTCGGCGCTCCTTGACGATATCGCGCACAGAAGAGGAATTGGCGACGAGCTGGCCGACGGGTCGTTGCGTCTGGCGTTGAAATACGGCTCTCCCGAGCTTTCAATGCACGCTAAAGGAATGGAATTCGCGGCATACTCGCCCCGGCGCGCTGTGGGTCACGGACTGGGTTATGCTACAAGCAACCGAGGCGGTTGTCATATTAATGGCGGATATCTTATCTATTTCGAGGCCGTCGGCCCTGTCACAATGGACCCCTTAAGCCCGAAAGCAAAACCTGAATTCTGCGTGTTTCAACAGAATATGATGGAAGCATTGAGCGCCAGCGGGAACTGCATCTTCACAACTTACGCTCTGATACCGGGAATCGCCTCTCAGATTGTTCCTCCGGCTTCCGCAACGGCGGACATCGTTTCGAAAATGATGCTCGCTTCCGGCGCCATGCTTCGGCCGCAGGGACGCGCGCTTAAAGATTGGATGCTTCCATTCCATCTCCCTGTCATTCCTCACACGGAGACGCTTTCAGCCCTCACTGGAATGAAAATCGACCTCGGACATTTCGCGGTGGCAGGCGAACGCGGATTCACCCTAGAGCGCATGTTCAATATGCGCGAAGGAATGGACCGCGCATACGACGCTCTTCCTCCCCGGTTGACGCATGAGCCGCAATCTCCCGACAATCCTCGCACGAAAGTCCCTCTCGATCAGATGCTTCCTGTTTATTACGAAACCAGAGACTGGGACAAGCAAGGAAAACCCACAAAGAGGCTTCTCAAAAAATTAGGTTTGGAATTTGCGGACACGCCTCTTAGACACTCTGAGACTCGCCCTTCACAACAAAAAAAGCCTCTCCCTTCGTCAGTTGAAGAACTTAAAAATGAAACAGCAAATTTAAACCGGCTCTTAAATAAGCGGTCTGATAAAAAGAGCAAGACAATAGGCATTCATGAAGGGGACGCGTCGAAAATCAAAACGGATGAAATTAAAAAGAAAGTCGCCGCGTTGAGAACAAGCCGACTATTCATCCAACCGGATAGATGCCGCAGTTGCGGATTATGCCACGCGGCGTGCCCGGCAGACGCTATAGACTGGAGACATGGAACTCCGGCAATAATAAGCGCGAAAAAATGCGTTTCATGCGGCAAATGTTATGAAGCTTGTCCTTCGAACTTCAGCGCCGTCGCAATTGAAAAAAGCGACAAAGTGACATTGCGCAAGAAAAGAATTAAAGTTGAAATCGACGCCGAGTTGTGCAGGAAATGCGGAAAATGCTTTAGGAATTGTCCGACAGGCGCAATTCAGTGGCAAAAAAAGGAAATCGCGCGCATCGAGCAGAAACTATGCGTCAAATGCGGGGTGTGCCAAATAGTCTGCCCCGACAATTTTAACGCCGTCAGAATCAACGGCAAGTTGAAAGTCGTTAAGCTGGACAGCAGTCCGCCGACGCCTAAAAAGCATCATGCTCACTTAAATCCGGATTCTTCGCAATCAACAATCGTTTAGGGAGTCAAATATGTATTTGATCAAAAAGAAAATATGCACAAAATGCGGAATGTGCGTCGAGTCATGCCCGGTGGACGCAATATTCGAAAGCGGAGAAAGCTATGTGATCGACCCTGAGAAATGCGTGGAATGCGGCGAATGTCATTCTGTATGTCCCGTCGAGGCAGTCAAGGATATCTGAAATCGAGGAATGTTTAAGGGGATAATTGTAATGAAATCACGAGAAAGAATCCTTGCGGCAATCAACCATCAACAACCGGACCGCGTCCCTCTCGATCTTGGGGGAAATGTATCCACATTCACAGCAGAAGCATACAGGAAGATGCTTGATTTCCTGAGCATCAAAGACGCCGCCACCGCCGCCACCGATTTTTTCACAGTGATTGATATTGATGAGCGCGTATTGGAGAGATTCCATATAGATGTAAGGCGGGTCTGGCTGAATCCGCCCGACGATTACCGCCAAGAGCCTGACAGCCATGGGATGTGGCATGACGAATGGGGCATTAAGAGAACTGTTTCCGCAGGTTATTCTGAAATTGTTGAGAACCCGTTGAGGAACGCATCAGTTGCAGACCTAGACAGATTTCCATTTCCCAACCCTGATGACCCCGGACGCTTTAGAGGTTTGAAAGAAAGAGTCGAATATCTATATAACGAAACTGAATATGCCATAAGCGCGGCATATCCGTTCGGTGGCATTCTTGAATTGGCATGCTGGCTTCGCGGAATGGACGCGTTCATGATGGACATGGCTGCCCGCTCCAATTTTGCGTTTGCTCTTTTAGATAAAATAACCGGCGTCATGCTCAGACTATATAGTCAATTTCTCGACATTGCTGGTCCATACGCTCAGATATTCGAAACCGCGGATGATTACGGAATGCAAACAGGGCCTCTGATATCTCCGGCCATGTACGGAAACATCCTAGCTCCGTACCAGAGAATGATTATTGAAATCATTCACGCAAAAAGCGACGCGAAAATATTCCACCATTCGTGCGGATCAATAATTCCTCTCGTGCCGAAGTTGATATCGACCGGAGTGGACATACTTAACCCCATACAACCGCTGGCGAAAAATATGGAGCCGGAATATCTGAAAGAGAAATTCGGGGAACAAATCGTGTTTCACGGAGGAATCTGCGTTCAGGAACTTCTGCCGAACGGCTCTCCGGAAGAAGTGCGCGCGGAAACGCTCAGGCGAATCGAGATTTTAGGAAGTGGCGGCGGTTACATACTTGCGCCCGCTCATAACATTCAAAGCGACGTGCCGCCGGAGAATGTGGCCGCCATGTTCGATGCCGCAACCGAAACGACAATCTGAATAAGGCGCGTCATTCTCGCAACCTTTCTTATGCCGTCATATGATTTCCAACTTAGAAATCCTTAGGAGTCAAATGGTTCGTTTTCCAGTCCGACCACACCTTCCGATAGTGCAGTTCCCCGTTCTTTTGCGTCGTCTCTAACTTCACCAGATGCAATGTCGCGACATCAAAGAAATAGGAGACTTTCGCGCTGTGTCCGTCTGAAAACTCATCCATATTCTTTTCAAAAACCCATATTGTCTGCTTGGGAAGCCCCCAAGCGTCATAGTTTACTTTAGGATTCTTGGGCAATTTGGGCTTCATAAGATCAAATGTTACTTTGTAAGCGTCTTTCCCGTTCACCTTTTCAATGCCCTCCAGCACGGGCAACCTGTCCTGCATGATGAATTCCATTTTCATGTAATTCACGTGCATGGTCGAATAGAAGAAGTTCCCTGATTCCGTCTCCGTGCCTCGCGGTATTCCAACAGGACTGACTTTAGGTTTGATGTACCAAGAATTGCCTTTCTTTTTGTCGGGCCTGTAAGTCATGGTCGCGCCTTGCAACATATCCGGCACATAATCCGACCTGACAATTAACATTTGAACCAGAAACGGCTTCATAAATTCGTATTCGGATTGAAAAGTCATCCACTTTGGCTTGGAGCCGTCAACCTGATCCACATCCCCGGCGTATTTTTTTGCAAGGGGATTTCCGCTTGCTTCTCCCGTCAAGCTCTTGGTCGCTTCTGCCGTTTTTTCCATGTCGAAATCCCAGCCTTCGCTGGTTATCACATAGCTGTAGCTTTTGTATCCCATAACTTTGTCTTTTGATTTTTTTATAATCTCTTTGGGATCTGTCAGTTTTTGCGCGCATGCCGCAACGCTAGTGATCATTACCGCAATAATCGCCGCTGATAACGCTTTTTTTATCATGTTTTATTCCTTTCCCTTTCTTTTTGCACAGCTATTAATGAAGAAATGTAACACAATCTTTTACTCTCAGTCAAAAAAAACTGATGAGCATTCCATTCCTCAATAAGAAGCCTATCTCCGCGCAACCCTCGCAAACAGTCGCTTCAAACTCACAATGTTTCGATAATATTTATTTTCGGATATGTGTTTCGTCAATTTGAGTATATACTTTCCATTCAGACATATTGTGATTGTCCTGAGACAATTACTATTAGGAGAATAACGACAAATGGGTGAAAAGAAAAAAGGCCTGATCAATCTTGAAAATAATCCTCAATTGCAATTGCTTGATCACATTTGCTGCGAATTGGACAAGGCTGATGTGAACACTTACCAGCAAACGGTCCAGTCGGCTCTCATGAACAGAGCGGTAGTGGAAGGAAACGAGCTTATCGTTTTCGGCTCATACAATTACGCCGGCCTTAATAATGACCCCAGAATAAACGAGGCCGCAAAGAATGCCGTAGATAAATTCGGAACAGGCACGGGCGGAGTATGGATACTCGGCGGATACAACGAGATACATAAGAAGCTTGAATCGGAAATAGCCGATTTCGTAAACAAGGACAGAGCGGTCATATTCGGCAGCGGATTCACCACGAACGTATCGATAATCACCGCACTCTTCGGGCAAGGAAGCAAGGACAGAGACGCCATCTTCTATGACAATTACGCTCACCACAGCATACAGGAAGGCATCCAACTAGCCAGCCATTTCGGAGCGGCACGGTTCCGCTTCGCTCATAATGACATGGCCCAACTCGAATCCCTTCTCGAACAGAACAGCCGCTACAAAAGGAAAATCATAATCGTTGACAGCGTGTACAGCATGTTGGGCGACATCGTTCCCATGCCGGAGGTTCTGGCGCTCGCGGCTAAATACGATTCCGCCGTAATGACGGACGAAGCGCACGCCATCGGCGTGATCGGAAAAACCGGACGAGGCATTCAGGAGTATTACGGATTGAAAAAGGACGAGATAGAAATCGTCATGGGAACCTTCAGCAAGACGATTCCCAGCACGGGAGGATTTGCGGCAGTCAACGAGCGGCTGGCGGAATACTTCGAGAACGGATGCAATCAACGCGTCTTCACCGCTTCTTCGACGCCGGCCAACACCGCCGCCGCGTTGGAAGGCGTGAGGATACTGAAAGAAGAAGGCGAGCAGCGGGTAGCGAAACTGCGAACGAACATCGATCATTACATAGACGAGATGACCGCCGCCGGTTTCAACCTCTTAAACAGCCCGACTTTCAGAACCGCCGTGATTCCCATCTTGGTGAAAGACGAAAACAAAGTGATGCAGTTTTCGAAAATGGCGCAGGAGCGCGGGGTCTTCATACATCCTATAAGGTTCCCGGCGGTGCCTATGGGGCAGGCCCTGATGCGGTCATGCGTTATGGCAAGCCACACACATTCGGATATCGAAACCGCAGTGCGAGTCTTCAAGGAAATCGGCAAAGAACTGGCTATTATTTAGTCGATTTTATTTTTGCTGGTTATTCATTGAAGTTAATTCCGGCTGCGCAAATATTCTTGTAATAATTGCTCTTTTCAAAAAACAGCTTTGTGTTATTATTATTTCATGGAACATGGAACGCCACCTGAAGAACGCAACCAACGCGGGCGCAAATTCATCGGCGTGATGTTTGAATGCTGTTCGATATACGGCAGAGTTTACTACAGCGAATCAAAAAAAGGATATTTTGGCGCATGTCCTATGTGCCACAGAAAAGTGAATGTGAAAGTTGACCCCGAAAAGGGAGTGGACGCAAGATTCTTCAGATTAAAACCCGGCTCATGAATCTGTAAATTTATTCAAAAAGCCCCGCAGCTTCGGCTTCGAAAGTCAAATTTGCATCCTCATCGCATAGAGCTTTTTCCAAGGTTATCCTAGTGTTTGCGGTTTGCCTCAAAGTATTGCGAACCTCTGCCGCAAGCTCATCCGCCATGAACGGTTTTGTTATGTATCTTTTCGCGCCGGCCAGAAAAGAAGACATCTTCGTTTTCATATCTGACATTATCGAAACCATAACGACCGGAGTCGATTTCAAGATTTCATCGTTCTTTATCTCGTTCAAAGCCTCCAAACCGTCCATACCGGGCATCATAACGTCTAGAAGAACAAGATCAGGCCGCCAAACGCGCATCGTTTCCAATCCCTCTATTGCGGATTCCGCTGTTCGCACATGGTATCCGCGCTCCTCAAGCGCGTTCTTCATCATGGCCCTCATGTCCATGTCATCTTCCATTATAAGAACTTTAGCTCTGTCGCATGTTTCTGATATTGAGTCCATGTTAGCCACCGCCCAGTTGTAAATAATTATTATTAAAACAACAACAAATACCGATAAGTTTCTTGTTTTGTGCATTTTCATTCGAGCGGCGATTTGCGGCGCTATGTCTCTTTGTGATAGACTTGTCGCGTTCTAAAGCTGTCTCGGAGGTCAGATAAAATGTTTGCAAAAACAATCAAGTTCGCTTTATTAGCAGTCGCCGCTCTGGTTGTTGTGGGTTTTATAGCGCTTCAGATTATCATGGGATTCGGAAAACCCAATTACAACGGCAGAATAATGGTGTCATCGGAGAATCTTGGAGCGGAAACCGCCGTTTACCGGGACGACTACGGAGTGGCCCATATCGTAGCGGACACCGAGCGGGACGCATTCTTTGCGCTCGGATACGCGCACGCTCAGGATCGCATATTTCAGATGTTCCTGACCCGGCTGGCATGTCAGGGAAGACTCACTGAAGTGGTGGGCGACGCCCCGACTGACCCCGGCATGCTCGGCCACGAATCTCTGCTCGAACAGGATAAATTCAACCGGGTCGTCGGATTTGCGGATCTGGGGCGACGCGGGGTCGCATACCTAGACCCGCAGTCGCTTGAGCTGGCCGAAGCTTACGCTGCGGGCGTCAATCTTTATCTGGAGAGAACAAAAAAACTCCCGCCTGAATTCTTGTTGCTCGGAGTTAAGCCTGAGCCGTGGACAGTGGCCGACTCGTTGACTATCGGACGGCTTATAGCTTGGGGACTGTCGCACAATATGACGAGAGAATTGACTAGGATCAAAGCCGTCTCGGAACTGGGCGTCGAGCGGGGATGGGAGCTTATAGACAGGTATCCTGATTACGGCCCTTATATAATCGACCCTTCAGTCAAACAATACGATCCTCGCGGCAAAACATTCGAAAAGCGGCCGATGCCGATTGACCCCGGTTTTTTAAATGCCCGAATTGTGACGGCGCTCTTGGACATAAAGCATAGAACGGCTTTCGGCCCCGGCATAAAGGGCTTTGACGATGCCAGCAACAACTGGGTGGTTTCAGGCGCTCTTTCGAAGAGCGGAAAACCGATACTCTCAAACGATCCTCATCTGCTGAACATGCTTCCTTCCATTTTCTACCAAACCAGAATTCTTACCAAAGACGGAGTGGACGCCATCGGAGTCACATTTCCGGGAATGCCGTTTATGGCCCTCGGGCACAACCGGCATGTCGCGTGGGCGGCGACGACCACAAGAGCGGACGTTCAAGACTTGTTCGTCGAGCAAACAAACCCGGACAATCCTAACGAATATCTGCACATGGACGAATGGAAACAATTCGAAACCCGAGAAGAAGTGTTCAAAATCAAGGAAGGCAATAAATTCCGCGAAGAAAAAATCATCGTGAGAAAAACCGTTCACGGAACCGTGCTGAACGACATCATCAAAGGAGCGGGGAAAGACGCGGCTCCGATTGCTCTTGCGTGGTCCGGTTATTTCAAGTCAGACGATATTCAAGGATTTCTCGGTTTATCTCGCGCAGGTTCCGCCGATGAGTTGAAAGCTTCTCTCGCTTTAATCGGCTCGCCTGTTCAGAACTGGATGTACGCGGACGACACCGGGAATATCGGATACTTCGCCAGCGGCCTCTACCCCATCCGCAAGAAGGGAGACGGCACGATGCCTGTCCCCGGCTGGACGGGAGAGTATGATTGGAACGGATTCGTTCCCATAGCTGATCTGCCGCAGTTGGACAATCCTTCAAACAATGTGATTATATCGGCCAACAACGCGGTTCTTCCTGAAAAAGAGTATCCATACGTGGTGTCGGACAACTACCAGTATTACAGAGGGCTTCGTCTTAAAGAGTTGCTAGCCTCGAAAGAAGTTTTTACCGTGGAGGACATGCACAGGTTCCAGATGGACGTTTATTCGAAACAGGCCGAACGTCTCGCGCCTGTTTTTATATCCGCATTCGAGGTGGCCGGGGACTCTTCGGACAGCGTCGCTTCAGCCGCCGTCGAAGTCCTTCGCAAATGGGACTTCGAATGCAAGCCGGAAAACGCAGGCCCGACGGTTTTCTTCTGGGCATACAGAATCGCTCTCGACCTCGTTTTCAAAGACGAGCTTTCGGAATCGCTTCACACAGAATTTCTCAGGTCTCAGGCTCTCGACACTTACATTGACGATTCCTTCGAGTCGGGAATGTCTTCTTTCTTCGATAACATCAACACGCCGGAAAAGGAAACCCGCGACGACATACTCGCCGAAGCATTGAAAATTGCGGCTGCCGAGCTTGCGAAAAGGTTCGGCCCAAAGCCTGAAAAATGGACTTGGGGAAAATCTCACATAGTTTATTTCAATCACCCGTTCTCTTCAGTTCCCGGGATGAAGTTGTTCTTCCCGGCTCATGAACAGGGAGCGTACGGCGGTAGAGAAACTGTGTTCAACGCATTTCATTTCTGGGACAAAGACATAAAGAATGGCGTTTTCAATGTCGCCGCAGGCCCTGCCTACAGAATGGTTATTGACATGGCGGACATCGAAGGGGCTGGAATGATAATCGACACGGGACAGGGAGGCCACTCGCGCTCGCGACATCTTTTCAACCAGAACCACAAATGGACTCACGGCGGTCTTATCCCGATGAATATGGACATCAAAGCAGTGGCCGCCATGAAAAAAGGGAAACTGACATTCGAGCCTAGCAAGCCTAAACAATGAATTTGACGCGAGGAACAGCCGGTTTTACGCGCCTATGACTGATGAATCAAAACAGTTCAAAGATTTGGCCGCGCGCACGTCCGTCGTTCTAGTCGGCGCGCTGTACCCCGGCAACGTGGGAGCGGTGGCCAGATCGATGCGCAACTTCGGATTTGCCGATTTGCGGCTTGCGGAATCTTCTGTCCGCTTTGACGATATCGAAGCAATCAAGATGGCCATGTGGTCAAAGGAGATTCTTGATTCCGCGCGCGCGTTCGACACAGCCGCAGAGGCGGTTCAAGACGCGGTTATTGTGATTGGAACAACGCGGCGCAGGGGCAGACATAGGTCAAGATGGTTCTCTCCTTCTCAAATGGCGCTGGCGTTAAAAGATTCCAAACCGGAAACAAGAGTGGCAATACTTTTCGGAGCGGAGGATTCAGGCCTGTCGAACGCGCATCTGGATCTTTGCCACTGGCTGGTTTCCATTCCTACTCGCGCCGACTTCGACTCTTTTAATATTGCTCACGCCGCAACTATTGTTCTGTATGAAATTAACAGGGTGTTTGAATATGCTGGGAATCGGGATAGTTGCGATCCTTCTCACGCAGCCGGACTTGCCAACCGTCTCGAACAACTATTGCGAGACTCCGGTTTTCTTCCCGGAACCAATGATCCTAAACGCGTTATGCTGGCGATAAAAAGGATGTTGGAGAACTCCGGCTGGACGCGCGCCGAAATCGATCTGTCTCACTCAATAATCACGCACATTCATAAGAGAATCGAATCCGTCGACATAGAAAAACTTCCATTGCCCGACAAAACCAATTTCGACATTTGATACAAACACAATCGTTTTCTCAGCCTTCAAATCGAATTTAAGATGAACTTATGACAATAATTTCTCGTCCAGCAACATTGCCACATTTAACGCGGCTACTAGTTCATTTCTGATTGGCGCGCAGGAAATTCTTTCTCTCCTCTTCCCAACCTCTGTCGATCATGAGTTTGTCAATCTTGGCGGTCAAATCGAAATCTTTCGGCTTAACTTCGAATATGCCGCCTTTAACAGCCATGAAGAAAAATTTGAGATTCTGGAATCTTTTGTCTTTTTCCCAGTTTTTGGCCGCAGACTGAATCTTGGAAATAACCGTCGGATCAATGTCCCCCCTATAAATTACGAAAGGATTCATGATCATGTCGCGGCAAACAATAGGATGTATGTCTTTATACCTGTCGTCCGCTCCGCGAGCAAGGTCGACTTGAAACTTTTGGTTGGCAAAAGTGTCCACCCGCTTGTCCACAAGCGCGTTCATCATGTCGGTCGGCAAATAGGCCTGATAATAAACGTCCTTGAAAAATTTCTTCAGAGGCTCGTCGACTCCCGCTTCGTACAAAAGATATCTGATATCTTTGTACACCAAGGTGGTCGTGCGTTTGCCGCGCAACTGTTCGGCCTTAGTTATTCCATCGCTTTTTCGGACATATAGACAATATTCGGTGTTCTTCTTCTTATCCAATAAAAGACCGAAAAGAGGCGGATACTTTTCCTTCATCTGGGGAGACATTCTTACATACCAGTCGCCCGACATGCCGACGAAATCAACCTGTTTGTTCACAAGCTGAGAAATTGCGGCTTTCAGATACTCCTCCTCGTACAACGGAGTGTAGACAGGCTCAATTTCCGCGCCGATCACGCTCGATAACGCCTTCGATATCTCATCAGTCATGGTTTGAATATGCGATTTGGACTTCCCGGAAATCTGGTATGTGCCGGGCAGTATAAGCCTGTACTTTTTTTGTTGACCATAAGCGTCCGAGTTGATTAGGACAAAAACAAAAGCCGCAAGGGCCGTGATTGTTAGAATTTTTTTCATTACGCTCCTCCGAATATATCGATTTGTGTTAAGTCGCGGACTACGCTGGTTGTATAGCGCAAAGAACGCGCATGTGTCGATTAAAGTAATAATCAACCAAAGACGGCTTTGGAATCGCGCTCATCGCGATACGACGATTTTTGAAAGTCCGGCGTCCGTGGCGACGATAACAGCGTTTGAACCTGCCAAAACCGCCGATCTGACGACATCGGAAGGCAACCCGTCGGAAGATGCAATTTTTCTAAAATTCGCGCCTTTATCGTCCGTTATGTAAACGCCGTCCGACGCGCCTATCCAAAGCCATCCCCGGTTATCCATTCTCATGGATGTGACGCGGGCGTTTTCAGGGAACGATTTTGCTTTCGCCGCTCTCGCGCCGCCGTACTCGACGGTGAACAGACCGTTTCGCGTTCCGACCATCAGAGTGTTGTCATGCCACGGATGAATAGCCGTAACATTCGAGTCTATGCCTTGCACGCGCGTCCATGTCACTCCGGTATCGCCGGAAAATAGAAGTCCCCCTACCCCGGTGTCGCCGGAATAAGTTCCGATTCCGGCAAATATCCAATTGTCTTCCGCGAAAATGGCGGATATCTCATTTGTCGGAAGTCCTTCACTTTCGGTTATTACATACCATTCGTTTCCGCCGTCGGGGGAGTAGACTATTCCCTTGCCGATGTTTCCGGCTTCGGAGCTGTTCATGCAGGCAAAAACAGCGTTGCCTGAGGTGTGAAGGCATCCTATGAGATTGCCGTCCAATATTCCTGACGCGACGGTGTATCTATTGAAGTTTGCGCCTCGGTCGGCGGTCTTCATCAATCCTTCGCTTGTGGAACCTATCCAGATCGCGCCGTTGTCAGTCGCCGCCACATGGTTGGGAACAACGCCGTAGGGAACCCTTACAAGCTTGAATTTAGCTCCGCCGTCTTGAGAGAGGAAAACGCCTCCCGCCGCCACCCAGAGTTCGGAGCCGTCTGCGGAACGCGCCGCAGACTTAACGGCTCCTGCAGGCAAGACGTCCCTTCCCGTTCCGGACAGAGGAGAGACCGAAATCTTTGCTGTTTGCGCGCTCGGCGGTTTCATTCTGCCGATAATTTTTTCAGCTTGTTCTATTGTTGCTATAGGCCTTCCGATTCTGTCGGCGACTTCAAGTATCTTTTCCAGCACGTACATGTTGTTGGAAATATAATTGTCCGATTCGCCGGGCCAGAAGCGGGAGTAGTTGAAACCGAAGACTATGTGATCGCCCGATGTAACAGAGTAACCCACGACGCGGGCCACGTTCTTGGTCGTCACCACATTGAAATAGCGCGGATTGGCCGCCGCAAGATTAGTCTTGGAAAGTTCGATAGATTTCAAATCATCCTGAGCGCGGTCGTCATAGGCCATATAGAGTTGAAAGACACGCGGTTTTTGCAGCGCGGCTCCTGCGTTGATAAGTCTCGGCAGAGAAAGAGCCTGCCATGGCGTCATCACTACCGGAAGCGGCTTTACATAATAACCTTCAGTTCTTGCGAGAGCCGCATTCATTGCCTCGTAGTTGTTCATCCCGGAAACGACTTCGCCTGACGACAGGGTTGTCTTGAAATCTCCGTATCCATACGGAGATGCTACGCTTACAGCCGGGTCCGACCTTATTAAAAGCCTTTTTGACAGCGGCAGATCAAGGTCGTTGACATCAATCATCATTCCGGGGCAGTTTTTGACCGTTTCCGAAATAATGCTTCTGATGTTTCTCATGCTTAGATCCGCATAGTCGTCATTGCTTGAGGTAAGTTCAGCCGGGAAGAACAGCCGCGCCATCTGAACGCCCTGCTCGCAGGCCCATGCCAACTCGTTTAATAATTCTTCTCTATTCTTCGGGATAGGGGCATTGTAATCGAATCTTTCGCCGAATGAAGACGCGACAGGCGCGAACATTATTACAAGAGGCTCCATGCTTGAACCATCTATAGAGTCGATGGGAGCCGGAATCCAGTCGTACAAACCGTCCGACATTTCGCCTCTGACGGCAATAGTTCCTCTTTGAAATATCTCTCCAGTGGGCAACTCTATCTCAACGGGGTATGTGCCGTCTTTGACGTTCGGCACGCTTATCCTTATTAAAGAATTCGACCATGAAATAATTCTCGCTGGAGCGTCTCCGATTTTCACAATCCCGCGAGCGCGACCGAAATTGTCGCCGAACAAAGTCGTCGTGTCCCCGCGAGTCAGAGAATCCACGGATATGCGAAAGACGGTCGGAGACGGCGATTCAGGGCCTTTTTCCTTGCGGCAGCCTGCTGATGCCAAAATAAGAACAACGAAAGAAACGTATACGAATCCGCGCAGATGTTTTTCGGACATGCTCATCGTCCCCCGCTGGCGCAAAGCCGTTATTTGTTGCCCGGCGGATAATCAGGCATTTTCCGCCGAAGACGTTGGCGGTCGTCATTCTTCGCGGCAATTCGAGCCGCCGCGTTTATGTTAAAACTTAATCTTTGAAATTCTATCGACAGCTTCTTCAAGACGTTCCTTGCTCCGCGTGAAAGCGATCCTGAAATACCCTTCGCCTTCCGCGCCGAATCCTACTCCGGGAGTCACGGCCACGCCGGCTTCTTCGAGCAGCCGTTTGCAGAACTCTATGGATTTCAATCCGTGCGGAACCGGAGTCCAAAGATAGAAGGAGGCTTTAGGCGAGGACACGTCATAACCAATGTCGGTCAGCCCTTTGACTATGATATCGCGGCGTTCGCTGAAGACTTCGCAGATTTCCGCTGACTCTTCATCGCATTCGTTCATTGCGGCGATCCCGGCGTGCTGGATTGCTTGGAAAAGCCCGGAGTCCACATTCGTTTTTACTTTCGCCAATCCTTCGACAATCTGTCTGTTTCCCACGAAGAATCCGACCCGCCATCCTGTCATGCAGAAAGTTTTTGAAAGCGAATGGAATTCGGCGGCGATATCTTTCGCTCCCTCAACCTGCAGTATGCTCGGGGCGACATATCCGTCGTAAGTCAACTCTGAATAGGCGCAATCGTGGCAAAGAACGATGTCGTGCTTTCTGGCGAGTTGGACGGCTTTTCTCATGAACTCGATGCTGGTCACGGCGCCGGTCGGGTTATTCGGATAGTTGAGCATCATTATTTTGGCTTTGCTCAGGACTTCCTGAGGAATGGCGTCCAAGTCCGGCATGAATCCGTTTTTACGAAGCAACGGCATCACGTGAGATGTTCCGTCGGCAAGTATGGTTCCGATGTTATAAACCGGGTATGCCGGAGAAGGGACAAGAGAAATGTCGCCGGGCTGGACGAAAGCCAGATAGATGTGCGCGATTCCTTCCTTTGATCCGATTAGAGAGATAACTTCGCGGTCGGAGTCGAGATCGACGTTGAATCTGCGTTTGTACCATTCGGACACAGCCTCGCGAAAAGCCGGCATTCCCTCATAAGACGGATACTGGTGGTTTGCGGGATTATCGATTTCACGTTTCATTACTTCGATAATTTTTTTCGGTGTGGGCAGATCGGGGTCGCCGACGCTGAGATTGATAACGTCCACGCCGCGCGCGGCCACTTCCTGCCGCTTCTTGTCGAGGTCGGCGAAAAGATACGGGGGTATTTTGTCGATTCTCTTTGAATACTTAATCATTGGTATCTCCTTGGTCGATGCCTACATGAGCTAAATATGAAGCGCCGTCTCAATCTATGTCGATCTTGCCTGTGAAGACGGTCACTGACGGCCCGGTCATCATTACTTCGCCTGACTGCGCCCATTCGATGTGAAGGTCTCCGCCGCTCAGATGAAGAACCGCGTTGCGAGAGGCGCGGTCAGTCAGATGCGCGGCGACGAGGGTTGCGCATGCTCCTGTTCCGCAAGCGAGCGTTTCTCCTACGCCTCGCTCCCATACGCGCATCTTGAGGTTGCTAGGGGATATCACGTTCACAAACTCGACATTTGTTTTTCTCGGAAACAGTTTGTGGGTCTCGATTGCCGGGCCTATGCCGCAAACGTCGACTGAATTTACGTCCTCATCCATAAAAATGACGGCGTGAGGGTTGCCCATCGAAACGCAGGTCGCATAGAAAACACCTATAGGAGTCTCGACCGGAATGTCGATGGCGCGAACGGAAAGAGCGGCGACGGGGATGAGCGGCGGATCGAGGGTCGGCGCTCCCATGTTGACAGTCAGCATTCCTACGACGTCGTTCACGCGCGCCGCGACCACTTTTTTGATCCCGGCTCCGGTCTCCACCCGCAACGCGATGTCTTCGTCTCCCGACGGCTTCGAATCCGACGGCATCAGATTTTCGATATAATATCTGACCGCGCAGCGTATTCCGTTTCCGCACATCTCGGCTTCGGAGCCGTCGATGTTGAATATCCTCATCCTCAGGTCGGCCGTCTTGGATGGAAGAACGGCGATAAGCCCGTCCGCTCCGACACCGAAATGCCTGTCGCAGAGTTTCACGCTCAGGCCGCCGAAGTCGAATCCTAAATTTATCGGTTCGGATTCGCCCTCGCAAAGCAAAGAAAGATCGGGGGATTCTCTGAATCCCAACACGACATAGTCATTGCCCAGTCCGTGCATTTTTGTGAATCGCATTTTCATGTTCCGCCGGATTGTCTATTCGGCCGCTTCGCTTTTGTCGGATCCCGGCGTCCTTCCCATTTTTATATTGAGTGGGAACGACGGGGTGACTGTCGTGACGGCGTGTTTAAAAACCATCTGCTGCTTTCCCGCTGATTCGAGCAGTATCACATAGCGGTCGAATCCGGTTATGTGCCCGTGCAATTGAACTTTGTTTGTCAGAAACACGACAACCGAAATTTTGTCGTTTTTCGCTCTTTTAAGAAATTCGTCCTGCAGATTGATGATTGCTTCTCCGGCTCCCGCCATGATTTTGTCCCCCTGTTTTAGTGTTATTTTATTAAAGCCTTTAGTTTAGTCTTTATTCGCCGCCTTCCATATTCCGCAGACGACATTCAAGGGGTCGTCAGCGCCGGAGCCGAAAGCGTCAAGCGATACGGCTCCTTGGACGGCGCGCAGCCATGTCAGTTGCCTCTTAGCATACCAGCGCGTCCTCTTCGCGGTCTCTTCGACCGACCATTCAATATCCCTCTGCCCGTCGATGACTTTCAGGGCTTCGGAGTATCCTATGGTTTTTTCAAGAAACAGCCTTTCTCGCGTTCCCAGCGACGCGATTGCTCCAGCTTCTTCCACCAGTCCATTATTGTACATAATCGCAGTTCTTTTGTTAATTATATCGTATAAAATTTTGCGCGGAGCTTCCAGCATAAAAACAATGAATTCCCAAGGGTCGTCGCTGTCGCGAGGAACCTGCGCGACCCTCTTGGCTCTCATTTCGGAAGGACGTTTGCCGGATGATTTCAACGCCTCCAAAGCTCGCGCCACTCTGAATACATCGTTGGGATGTATCTTCTCCGCCGCGACGGGGTCGGCCGCGCGAAGTCTGGCGTGCAACGCCTCTACTCCATATTTCTCGGCTTCTTCCGTCAGTTGGGCGCGATATTCGGGGTCTTCATCGGATCCGCAGAATTCAAGTTTTCCCGCTAGCGCCGACAAATATAGAAATGTCCCGCCGACTATAATAGGTGTTTTCCCTCTTTCGATGATGCTTTTTATCGTTGCCCTCGCGCCTCGCGCGTAATCTACGACTGTGAATCTATCGCCCGGCTCAGCCACATCCAACATGTGATGCTTTGCGCGCGAAAGTTCTTCGAGGGTCGGTTTTGCGGTCCCGATGTCCATTCCCTTGTATATCTGCCTTGAGTCCATCGAGACGATTTCGCCACCGCAGGTCTCGGCAAGTTTAATGCCCAATGCCGTTTTTCCGCAAGCAGTGGGGCCGCAGATAACGGGAATTTTAAACTTCGATGACGCCATAATAAATTGAACGCCCGCTCTCAATAATTTTCGAAAACCGGATGTCGTTGAAATAACCCCTGCGGCCTTTGACGACCACCCGCCTAGCAGCGATCCTTATGGCCTGAGAAATTGATTCCGCCGAAAGCGGTCTTTCATCCGCCACAGCCCGCATCCGCCTCATGGCCGCCGAGCCAGCCACCGTTTCGGGAAACATCGGATCAAAATACACCAGATCAAACTCGCCGTCGTTGGCGCGGCGCATATATTCAGAGTGATCCGCGCTCACGACATTAATCCTGCGCGAAGCTTCTCTTATGTTGGCAGCCTTGATATCGCAACTTTCGATTCCGCGCCGCGTCATATCGGCAAGAATCGGACAGCTTTCCAAACCTACCAGCTTGCCGCCGCCGGTCAGCGCGGTTGCAATCACGAGGGCGTCGCAGGCGATTCCCAGAGTCGCGTCAAGAACGTTATCCGAAGGTCTCGGCTCAAGCGCGCGCAAGAGCGCGTCCGTCGCGCCGGGATTCTTGGTTCTCTGCCCCGAAGTGTTTTCGTGAAATCTGAACGCGCCCTCCGAAGTCTGAATCAGCGGCGCGCCGTCCGTCTCGACATACAGCCCTTTTGCGTTCATGGAGTCGAGGAGTTTATCAACCGAGTTGTCGCCTCTGACGACAAATCTCAAATTGAGCCGCGCGGCCGTCTCCTCCGCTTTTGCGTTGAGGTCGAATCTTTTGCGCGGCGTCGTCACAACCCACGATTCAGCGCTTGAACCAGACATCCAGCGCCTCCCGTGTCAGCTTGTGAGTTATAGGCCTTCCGTGCGGACATGTCCTGTTGAATTCTTCTTTTAAATATCGCTCGACAAGCGCGTCCATCTCGGAATGAGACAACGTCTGTCCGGCTTTCACAGCCATCCTGCACGCCGCCACAGTTAAAAGCCTTCCCGTGAGCAGGTTTTCCGGGGCTTTGTCCGGCGCGCTTCTTATTTCATCCGCAATGGCAGCAAGCAACTCGACCGGGTCGAAAGGCCCCGCGCTGTGCGCCACCGCTCTTATTATGAATGCGCGCTCGCCGAAAGGTTCGATTGTCAGCCCAGCTTCTCTGGCTCTTTCAAGATTTCTCGACAGTATTTCATAGACATCTCGCGGCGTTTCCACAGGTTCGGAGATAAGCTGAAGCTGTTCGGCGGAATTCTTCGTTTTCCTTCTCAATTCATTGTAAATGATGCGCTCGCTGGCCACATGCTGATCTATAAACATCGGGTATCCATCGAGGTCGATAAGAATATATGTTTTGAAGAACTGCCCTAATACTTTGAAATCGTGTCCGGCGATTCTCGACGGCTCGCGATATTCATTTTCAGCGGTTGTTTTTCGTATGGACGACCTGTTTTCGGGAACGGATTGTGTGAGAGGGCGCGGAGCCGCCTCCGCGTCGAAAGGATGCGCGTGAACTTCCGAACTCTCGGTCGCCGCGCTTCTTTCCGGCTTCTCCGGAACCTGTATGTTCAGTTCATGTTGAGAGGACGGCCTGCCGGCCGCGGCCGGCTCGTTCCTCTCTTTTATCGGATTCAATATTTCTTTCGGCTCTATGATTCCGGGTTCGGTGAATCTCCCCCGTATTGTTCTATACACCAGCGAATGCACATCGTGAGGGGAAAGAAATCTCACTTCGGATTTCGTGGGATGCACATTGGGATCGATATCCGACGCCGGAGCGTCAAGGAAAAGTATCGCCATGCAATGTCTTCCCGACGGGACAAGTCCCCGGCACGCTACTTGTACAGCCGCCGCCAGATGTTTGTCATTAACAACTCTGCCATTCACCACGAACATTTGGTATCGCCGGTTCGGAAACGCGAGGTCCGGCATAGTGAACCATGCCTCAAGGCGCATCCCGGCCATTTCACCGTCCGAACGCGCGACTTTATCGGCGATGTCTTTCCCGAATATGTAGCGTATGCGTTCTTTCATATCAGCAGCGCCAGCCGCTTTGAAGACCGGAGATCCGTTATGAGTCTGCGTGAAAGCGACACCGGGATACGCCACAATCATTTTAGACATCATGGAGTTAACGGCTTGAATTTCAGAGCGCGCCGATTTAATGAATTTTCTTCGAGCCGGGACGTTGTAAAAAAGGTTCTCGACTTCGACTGTTGAGCCGCGCGCACGCGCGGCCGCTTCAAGCGGTTTTTCCGCGCCGCCCTCCATCCTGACTCGCCATCCCTCGCCGTTTTCATTGTCGCTCGTTGTGACGGTCAGCGTTGAAACCGACCCTATGCTGTGCAGCGCCTCTCCTCTAAAACCTAGAGTATGCACCCTTTCCAAGTCGTCAATCGAGCCTAGTTTGCTTGTTGAGTGGCTCTTCAGGCACATCTCCGCGTCTTCGCGGCTCATTCCAGTTCCGTTATCGCTCACCCTTATGAGTTTTCTTCCGCCATCCTCAATGTCCGCTACTATTTCTGTGGCTCCCGCATCAAGCGCGTTTTCGATCAGTTCCTTCACAACGGCAACTGGCCGCTCGACGACCTCGCCAGCGGCTATTTTGCTTATTGTCAATTTGTCAAGAGCTTTTATTCGCCCCATTATCCGTTCCTCTGTCCTAAGCGTTTCTCCTAGCGGCGGTCAATCCCGCCTCTCTTCCTCCTGAAGGTCTTTTTTGAACGCCTCTCCTTTTATAGCCGTGTAGGCTTCAATCACTCTTCCCTTTGAATCATACACAATCTTTTTTGCGCTGAACGTTCTTTTCTTTTCATCTTTGACCGACACGTCTCCTTCAAGTATGGTGCGTTCCGACTTCCCATAATGCCATAGCTTGTCGGCGCGCGCGGAGCTTGCTCCCTCAACGACGTTCACTCCGCCTTCCAAATATAGCTTCTCCTCGGAGTATTCGGAAATAAGGAGAGCCGCCGTCGCCTTCATCGGACGTCTCAGCCGGGTCTCCGTTTCTTTCTCCAATTCTCTTTCGATGATTCCATCGTCAAAAAGCCAGTCTCCTCTTTCCTGAGACATATAAACATCGCCCTCCGCGCGGAATTCCTTGAGGCTGTCGTCCGCCGACGCTTTTAACGCGCGAAGCTCCCTGCCCTCCTGCTTTATCAAGACAGGTTTTCCGGCAAGGTCAGCCCTGCCCGCCACGTCGTCGAAAGTAGCCTTGTCGCAAATTATGTCAGTAGGTTTTTTTGCCACCTTCGCCGCCTTGCCGTCGGACTCTTCTTTAAATATGCGCTGTCTGTCCAGCCATGCTCCGTCGTCTTGCCTAATGTTCACAGAGCCATCGAAGACATAGCGTTTTTTATCTCTGTCGAAACTCAGTTTTTTTGCCGATGCCCGCCTCCCAGCGGCGGACATCTTCACCGTTCCTTCGGCTTCTCCTGTTTTTGTTCCCCAATTGTACGCCACGCGGTCGGCTTCCAAATCAAACGGCTCGTAATCGCCGTCCTCTCCGGGAACAGCGAGTCTGCCTCTGTCTTTCAGCTTCGCCTTTCCGGACAGTTCCATCCTTTTCTTTTTCCAGTCCAGCATGAATTTTTCCGCCTCAGCCTGATTCCTCGGATCGTCGAATCTTGCGGCTCCTTCTCCTTCGGCGATATCTTTTGAATAGTCCACGCGTATCCTGTCGGCCATCACTGTGATATCTAGGAACTTCATCGAGGCGGCCCCTTCAGCAGTCAATATGTCAGCGCTTTCGTCATATTTAAGTTTTACTGCGGTTACGACTATGTTCTCGCGGGAAATGGTTTTGACATCCCGCTTTGAGCCGTCTCTTTCGTCGAGGTAGTCCGCTATGTCGGCCGCGTGGTCGTCGTCGATTCTTTTTCTGGATGACGCTTCTCCTGACGCCTCCATCACGCCGTCGCTCTCCCGGTATGTGATTCCCGTCGCGGAGAGATGATAGTCGTCCTCCTCTATGCGCGGGTTGCCGGAAAGAGTCCATATTCTGTCGGAGCCGTCGAATCTCGCCGCCGAGCAGGACACACGCCTTTTCTGTTGCGTAAGAGTGACGCCGCCGTACGCGAGAATATTCTCCGTGTTAAAATCCAGATCGAGTCCTACGCTTGTCACGACCGTTGCCTGCCGCGCTGCTTCGATTCTTTCCTTATTGCCGCTGTCTTCTATCAGGCCGTCTTCGATGAGCCAGTCGCCTTTTTCCTGCCAGATCGTCACTCCGCCGCCCAATGCCGCCGTCTCAAGCCTTGCGTCCGCGTAAAATCTTCCGGCGTCCACCCGAACGCCCGGACGCGTCGCCCTCGCCGGCCCCGGAGCGTCAACCACTCCCTTTTTCCAGAAGTAGAACGCTTCTTCCGTCTCGTATGTCGTCTCTCTCTTCAACAGCGCGCGGCGCGCCTTCGTGTCGCTTTCCTTTATCTGCTCGGCTTTCCTTATGGCTTTCACCCTTCCTGCCGCCCTCGCATATTCACGCTCTTCATCAATATATACTTCGGACGATGTCGCCTTGAAATGCGCTCCTTCAAGCGTCACAAATTCTTCTTTTGCCGCGTCGCCCTCAGAGCCGGGCATATATATCGCGTTTCTATGCTCCGTTGAATAACACTTCATCAGCCGGCGCTGCCTGTCATACTCTATCATTTTGGCGGTCAACTTCAGGTCTTTCGTGTATTCCTCGTCCGCAAGCGGTTCTTCTTCTTTTTCTTCTTCAGATTGCGCGGCGTCCTCTTTCGGTCGCGCCGAGCCTGTTTTCTTCAAATCGGGTATGAGCGCGGTCGCGTTGCCTCTGATTATGTAGCCGTCGAAATCCTCTCCCCACGCTTCCATGTCATCCCCGTAATATATGTTTCCATCCAGACTGAACTCCACCGGCGTCGGAATCACAAGTCTCTTCTGATTTCCGTTCCACTCGAACACGCCTGTGCGGAAATAGTCGCCGTTTTCCGATTTCATCTCGACTCCGCCGTCAAGATTCAGCGTCTCGGTTTCGGAATTATAAACGGCTCGTTTGGCGGTGAAAAAAAGAGGCGGTTCTTCGTCTCTGTAGAAAACCCCTCTTTTTACGGCTTTTATCTCGTGATGCTTGCCGGACTTGTCAATTCTGATCCCGTCCGTCCATGCTTCCCACTTCAAACGGCCGTCCCTGTAAACCCGCGCGTAAGTCCCCTTCAACAGAACCGTTCCCGGAGGTTTCTCTTTGGTCTCCTCCACCTTCATAACGAAAATAATAAACACGAACGCCGTTGCGAGCGCCGCGAAGACTCCCAAAAATATCTTCCGTATTGTTTCTATGCTATCGTACATACAATCGCCGATTATAAATATACAGCATTTCGCTTTCCGTGTCGTTTCCCGCCTCTGAAATGGATAATAACGGTTTTCGGTATTTCATCAATTCATACGGTGTATGATGGAGATTGATTGTCAGATTCAGTCAACTATAAGCTTGCGAATACCGCGCGATATTCATTCGCGCCTGCTGAAAGAACACCCGCAATAGTTTTGCCTTCGAAATCCGAATTCCCTGCTCAGTTCGCAGCTTTTTTTGTATCCGTCGTTCTTCTTGAAGTCGGCCCGCAAAAAAGCGATTCCAGTTTCTTCCGCCACGCTCTCTCCCTGCTCATTGATTACAGCGGCGTTTTTGTGGGGACTTACCGAAAGCGTCGTGGCTATATGAGCGGCCCCGATTCCTGCCGCCGCCTTTGCCGCCGACTCAAGCCGTAGACTGAAACAAACCCTGCATCTGCCTCCGCCTTCAGGCTCGTTTTCCAGTCCTGATATTGATTCTCTCCATCTGTCGTTATCATACTCGGCTGTCAAAAGAGAGACGCCTGTCGCTTCTGAAAGTTTTTCCATTTCGTCCAAGCGCATGCGCCATTCTTCCTGCGGCTCGATGTTGGGATTATAAAAATACAAAACTACATCCCATGAGTCCCGCAATATGTTAAGGACATAAGGCGAGCACGGCGCGCAACATGCGTGCAATAAAAGCTTGGGTTTTTTCGAATCCGTCGCGTCGCTCATAATTTGTCATAAAGCTACTGTATTATGCCATGCTTCACATCCGGGCGATTTCCTTGAACGCTTCTATCAGATAATCAACCTGTTCGTCCGTAAAACCGAAGGTAGACATTTTAAACCACCGGGTCTGTCCGGGCTTCAAGCCTGTGATTCCTCTGTCCGCCAGCGCGGAATGAAGGAAATAGCCGCGCTTGCGACTATTCTCAGCGATGCGGTGGAACAACGGCGTTTCAAACCTGATAAGATCGTGGCGCTTCGGTTTCTCGCCCATCTGACGGATTTCGCCCAACGATTCCATAGCTTCCACGAACCTGACGGCTTTGGCCACTTCTGCGTCCCACCGTTTGACGCGCTCCTTGACTCCGGGCAGAGCCGCCATGAAAGACACTATATTCGCGCCTCTGGCGGTGCAGCCCAGCAGCTCAATATTTTTGTTCGGATGCGTCAAGGATGTTCTGAACAAGCGTTCGGCCCATTCGCCGTTTGCTCCCATGAAGCCGACCGGACCGCTCGCTGCGAAACTCTTATGCCCTGAGCCAACCATGAAATCAACGCCGAGCGCGCGTCCGTCCACCGGCATTCTACCCGCCGAATACGCGCAATTCAGAATCAACGGGACGCCCGCGTCCTTGCAGATTTTCGAGAATTCTGCCGCGTCGTTGAGGTTGCCGTAATCGCCGTCCACGTGCGTAAGCAGGGCCGCCGCCGCGGGCTTTCCTGTTTTCGATTTGCAATATTCCAATGTCTCGGCAAACGAATCAGGAGTCACTCGGAAGTCGGGGTCGCCGGTGTTTGTGGATTTGAAAACTTCGAGGCCCGCGCGCTGCGCCGCCACGTATGTAGAATAGTGCGCGTTCGCGTCCAACACCGCGCCTCGCCCCGGTTCGGACAGCGTGTGAAATATCGCGAATTTCCCTTCCCTTGCTCCCATCGTGACTGCGACGCGGTCCATTCCCACAAATTCGGCCAACTCGACCGCGAAACATTTTATGTCCGGCTTTTCGATATCGTGAAGAACGCCCGCGCAACGGTCGCACACGGAATAACCGTCTGAAAAACGGGCGGCGGCTTTTCTCGCCGCGGCGCTCGCCCTGCCCCCCGTCTGAAGCGGGTTCAGGTTAAGCGCAAGCTCGTCTATCGCCACTCTTTCGAAACTCATAGCGAAGCCTCGATTCTGTCTAGCGCTTTGCGCGCTTTCTCGATTTTCTTTGTCAGCGCCGCGCGGCTCTCTTCCGAGAGATTCTGCAACGGGGCCGCGTCCCTCCAGATATCCCTCACGTCTTCCATTAGATCGAGCACCCTGAATGTGTCCTCAACCCGCTGTTTGTTCCTTTGAGCAATCGTCTTATCCATATTGCCACCTTCAGGCGGACGCTCTCGCCCCCCGTTGAATTTTACGCCTCGTTGAACTACTATAAAGTCTCAGCGCTCGGCTTTAGAACGCTGTCGCAGCGCGGCTAATATTATCGCAGATAGGCGGCAAAGATTAAAGCTTGCCGGGGCCGGATCGGCCTGAAAGCGGGGAATGTCATGAAATTCAAAGCGTGGTTCCAATGCGTTATGGGCTGCGAAGGCAAATACAGCCTCGGCGAAATTATTTACAAATGCCCGAAGTGCGGCAGCTTGCTTGAAGTCCAGCACGACATGTCTCTGCTGAAAAGGCGCAAACCTGAAACTTGGATACGGCTGTTCGAAGACAGGTTCAGGCACACCAAATGGCCCTACGGCAGCGGCGTATGGGGCAAGAAAGAGCTTGTAAACCCTGAAATAGCCGATGAGAACGTGGTCAGCCTTTTTGAAGGAGGCACTAATCTTTTCTGGGCCGACCGGCTAGGCCGCGAGCTTGGCATGAAAGAGCTTTGGATCAAACAGTGCGGCAACGACCACACCGGCAGTTTTAAGGATCTTGGCATGACCGTTCTTGTCAGCCAAGTCAAACAGATGATAGCCGACGGAAAAAAGATACCTGCGGTCGCGTGCGCTTCCACAGGGGACACCTCGGCGGCCCTTGCCGCCTTCTGCGCCGCCGCCGGCATCAAAGCCATTGTTTTGCTGCCTCGCAACAAGGTTTCCAACGCGCAGTTGATTCAGCCAATCGCAAACAACGCTCTCACGCTTGCTCTCGAAACGGATTTCGACGGCTGCATGAGAATCGTCCAAGAACTGACTGAAAAAGAAAACATATATCTTGCCAACTCGATGAATTCCCTCCGCATTGAGGGACAAAAAACCGTCAGCATCGAGCTTACTCAACAGTTCGACTGGGAAGTCCCCGAAGTGATCATCATCCCCGGCGGGAACCTCGGCAACGTTTCGGCTCTCGGAAAAGGTTTTTTAGAAATGAAAGAACTCGGCATTATAGACGAGCTGCCACAGATAATCTGCGCGCAGGCAGAACGCGCCAATCCTCTGTATCTCAGCTACAAAAAGGGCTTCAAGGAAATCGAGCCTGTCAAAGCGAAAAAGACTCTCGCGAGCGCTATTCAGATAGGCAATCCCGTGAGCGCGCACAAGGCGATAAGAACGCTTAAACAGTTTAACGGAGTCGTGGAGCAAGCCACCGAAAGCGAGCTTGCCAACGCGTGCGCCCGCGCCGACAGAACGGGCCTTTTCTGCTGCCCGCACACCGGCGTCGCTCTCGCCGTGCTGTTCAAGCTAATCGAACAGAAACGCCTCGATCCCCAAGCGCGAACAGTCGTCATATCCACCGCGCACGGCCTGAAATTCACTGACTTCAAACTGAATTACCACGAAGACAATATTCAAGGCGTGAAGCCTTTGTACCAGAACCTGCCCATACCCGTCTCCGCCGACTTCAAAAAAGTCCGCGATATTATCTACAGACAAATTGAGAAAGACTTCGGCAAAACCTCGGGCGGCAAAATCAGGGGGAAACAATAATAATGGCGGCAAAGAAGATTCAGAAACATCCGTCCAATAAACCGGCGGCTAAGCAAATGGGCATCTCGACTCTGTCGGTGCACGGCGGAGAGGAACGCCACAAGTATGCCGATTCTGTAACCGTGCCAATCGTTCAGACTTCCACATTCGTCTTTCAGGACGAAAACGATATCCGCGAGTACACATCGGGAAAGAAAAAACGATTCGAATACGCGCGCTATGGGAATCCCACGACGAGAACCGCCGAGCTTAAACTTGCGGCTCTCGAAGGAGCCGAAGACGCTCTTCTTTTTGACTGCGGCATGAGCGCGGTTTCCACATCCCTTTTGTCCATGCTGTCGTCCGGCGACCACATTGTCATCACAAGCGACGTTTATAAGAAAACGTTGCAGTTCGTACGAAACGATCTTTCCCGTTTCGGGATTCTCAACAGCGTCGTTCCGCCGCGCGCCGAAGACATTGCGTCAGCCATACGCCCGGAAACCAAACTGATTTTCTCGGAATCTCCCACTAATCCTTACGTTTACGTGCTTGATTTCAAAAAGCTTGCTGCTGTGGCAAAGAAGGCGGGCGTTCCGACCTTCGTGGACAGCACTTTCGCCACGCCTTACAATGTTCGCCCTCTCGAATACGGCATAGACATGGTGATGCACAGCGCGACGAAATATCTCGCCGGCCACAACGACATTATGGCCGGGGTGGTTCTCGGTTCCGAAGAAAGAATCAATAAAGTCAAAATGTTTCAAAAGACAGTGGGCGGATGCATAGACGCTCACGCCTCTTATCTGCTACTCAGAGGGTTGAAGACTTTCGCTCTGCGGGTCAACCATCAGAATGCGAGCGCTTTGGCCGTCGCTCGGTTCCTTGAGAATCACCCTCGAATTAAACGCGTATGGTATCCCGGACTTCCCAGCCACCCCAGCCACAAAATCGCGAAGTCTCAAATGCGCGGGTTCGGCGGCTGCCTCAGTTTTGAAGTGAATTCCAACATGGCAGGCGTCCAGAAGTTTCTCAGAAACCTGCGCCTGTGCCAGATGGGCCCAAGCCTCGGCGGAACTGAAACCCTCATCACACATCCCGCCACCATCACTTACTATGACATGACGAGACCCGCAAGACTGAAACTCGGCATAACCGACCAGCTTGTCAGACTTGCGGTCGGCGTTGAAGACCCGGAAGACATCATCGCCGATCTCGACGCGGCGTTGAGCTTAATCAAATAATCGCAATCAACTCAGGCAATTCTCAATGACATAAAAAAACCGCCCCTCTCAGGGCGGTTTTTTAATCTCTGAAATCACACTTATTATTGTTCAATGCAGAGCAAGGTTTCAGCGGCACAGCCCCCGGTCCATGAACAACCGGAATCGACGGAACATGTCGCTTGTTCAGAATAGAAAGAACAAGCATAAGTGGGGTCTCCGGCGCAACCGGTCGCCCAAGAACAACCGTGAACTGCGCTGCAGGCGCTCTCATCCATGTAATTCACACAAGGAGCCGGCGTGCCATCGCAAGCGGAGCCGCCAGAGAAGCTGAACGCACACTCGATATTTGTCTCGCAAGCGCTTTGGCTTGACGCATACATGTAACAATCGGTTGAATCGGCCATCGTGCAATTCATATCCCCGCCGCATGCAGGTGCATTGCTTCCGTAATATGAGCATCCTATCGAAGCGTCATCGCAAAGGCTAACGCCCGCATACCATCCGCATAAGCTGCTGTGGGTCTCGCAATCAGTTTGAATCGTAAACACCGAGCATTGGAGCGCTTCCGTGAAGCTGTCGCAATCGGATCCCGTCCAGATACACGTCGCTTCAGCGTTGCAAATCGACGAGCTTGATCCAAACATGCCACATCCTGCCGTGCCGGTGTCCACGCATCCCGGCAAGTTATGGTTATATTCACAATCCGGGTCTGCGTTGCATGCGGACTCGCCATATCCGTAGTATCCGCATCCGAGCGCAATGTCGCCGCACAAATTAAGTCCAGAGTACCAGTTGCAGAGCGTTCCGTGGTAGCCACAGTCATTCTCAATCGTGAACATCGAGCACTGGCTCGCGCTCACCAAGTCGGCGCATGTTGAGCCTGTCCACACGCATTCGGCGTTCACGTTGCATGTCTCGCCGGTTCCGTAAGTCTCGCAACCGGACGCCACGGATTCGATACAATGATCCGTGTCCCATTCGCAGTTGGGATCCCCCACGCACATCGACTCGTCCATCGGACCGTACTTGGAGCATCCGGCAGTGTCAAACGGCACACAATGATTATCCGAGTAATTCCACTCGCAGATTCCAGTCTGAGCGTTGCAGTTCGTGTTACTGTCGCCAAATTCTCCGCAGCCCGCAGTGCCGTAATCCACACACATATCTGTGTTATGGTTATAATCGCAGTCAACATCCATATTACATTGTTCAACTGTGGCAAATTCGTAATATCCGCACCCGTAGGTGTTTCCGTCGCATGTCATCAAACCGGCGTACCATTTGCAATCAACGGAATGGTTCTCACAATAAACTTGGTCGATTAACTGATTGCAACTTGAGACGCCGCCGAATGTGACGCATTCGCTATTAACATCATCCCAAATACACGCTGAATCCGTGTTGCAAGCTTCCAGAGTTGAGTGTTCACCGCACGCTGGGCCGCCTATGTCTTCGACGCATTGATCCACGACCCACGCGCAATTCGCATCCATTCCGCAAGCTGTATCATTCGAGCCGTAAATCCCGCAGCCTTCCGACTTTCCGCCGCAGATTCCAAGCCCGACATACCAACTGCAATACTGCCCGTGAATCGAGCATTCCGTTTCGTCGATGAACATGGCGCAGTTGTTTTCGGCGTTTAGCGCGTAACAATTGCTTTCAATGTACACGCATTCCATGTCGGCGTTACAGGTCTCCATAGTCACATATCCGGAGCACTGCAGACCGGGTTCTTCCGCCATGCAAGTCTGAAGTCCCGAATCCCAGTAGCAATCGTGCGCCGCGCATGCCGTATCGTCGCTTTCGAACATGCCGCACATCATCGGGCTAAAGTCCAAGCAGCCTTCGCCATAAATACAATTCGGATTAGAGTTACATTCGTACTCAACAATGATTTCGTTGCAAACGACCATTCCGGCAGGTTCGCAATAACTCATATCGCCCGTGTGCCAGTTGCATATTCCGCCGCCGCCATAAGCATCGCAATAAGACTGGCTCAGAGCATTGCAAGGCTCTCCTGATCCTTCGCCTGATTCGCAATAGTCATACCACCAATAACAATACGGCGACTCGTTGCAGGCGTACGGGTCGTTCTGATCCATGCATGGATTTGCTCCGCAGTGATCGCCGTACCAGAAGCAACCTTCCCAATCACATGTATAGCTGTCGTAGTACTGCGAGCAGACAGCGCCCTGATCTTGGTCGCACATATATCCATTCCAAGCGCACATGGCATCTTCATCGCACGCGACTTGGTCAGACGGCCCGTATTTGAAGCAGCCTGCTTCTCCTTGATTGGCGCAGAATTCCTCGCCATAGTACCATTCGCAATCAGGATCGGAATTGCACGTTGCAGAATCGGTTGATGAATAATAATGACACTGGTGATATGCCTCAGCGCACACATTCGATGCAGAATACCAGTTGCAGTAATTGCTGTGAGTTTCGCATGAAGCGTCATCCGCGAATGTCGAGCAGTACGAATCATTAGTCATTTCCATACAACTGCCGGGATCGCCAGTGACCCACACGCAACCGAAATCCATGTTGCAAGTCGTCGGTTCGCCGTACTGTCCGCACAATAAATTCCATTGAGTGTTGCATACGCCGTAATAAGTGTCCCACACACAATATGGCTGATTGTCGCATTCAGCAGACTCATCCCAACCGTATCCTGCGCAACCCGCAGTTCCATAATCCACGCAGAGATTATCGTTAAAACTCCACTCGCATACGCCCGTTTGGTCTTCACAGATAGAAGAATCATCCGCGAAGGCTCCGCAACCGGCCATTCCTTCAGGAACGCAAGAATAATTGTTGAAATTCCATTCGCATCCTAACGAAGAACTGTTGCAAGCGTCAGGCCCGCCGTATTCTTCGTAAGAGGCGCAGTCAACAGCTATCGGGCCGCAACTGCCTCCATAACCACTGCCATACCATTCACAGAAGGTTGGATTCTGGTTGCAAGAATATTCAAATCCGTATGCTTCGCATTGACTGCCGTGCAACAGCGTCAGACACTTATCTGAGCCATAGCCGTCCCAGTAACAACCGGGCGCGACGTTGCATTCGGTGAGGTCGCTGTAATCCGAGCATGTTCCAGTGTCTTCATCGCACATGTAACCGTTCCAGTGGTAGCCCACACCGCATTGCGCTACACATAACTGATTGCCCGCGTCCCAGTAACAATCAAACTGGTTGCCGCAATTCCATTCATCTTCGTTGAATGCCTCGCAACCCATTCCGCTCTCGAAACATTGGCCTAAGTTGTCAACCCACTCGCAACCGTTGTAATAGCAATCGTTGACGTTATAGGATTGACAACCCAAATCATCGGTGCAACTGTAGCCGTTCCAGTAGCAGTTTTCATTATTCTCGCACGGGGTTTCAGAGTAATAATCGTTGCAAATTCCGGTGTCCATGTAGCAGTTATATCCGTCCCAATAACAACCCATGCCGCCGGCGCATGCTGTTTCAGTGTAATTATCCATGCATCCATAACCGCCCATATCGACAATGCACTCATAACCATTCCAATGACAATCCATTGTGTTGTCGCATTCATAACTGTCATATATGGACGCGCAGTCGGGAGCCACATAGTCTTCGCATAATGAACTGCCGTAGTTCCATGAGCAATCTACGTTCATGTTGCACATATTGTCGGAATCCCAGTAGGAGCATGGATACTCCGCTTCATCGACGCACATCGTCCAGAATGAAAGCCATTTGCAACCGGGCGCGCCGTCGCATTGGAATCCGTCGCCGTATGCCGAGCAACCGGACGAGCCATATTCGACACATGAGCCTTCCTGATAGTTCCACTCGCAATCCGTGTCTGACTGACAAGGACCGGAGCCGTAGTTATTATAGTAAGAACATGCATAAGAGACATCGTCGCACCTGTTAAGTCCGGCGTACCAGTTGCATCCGGCTTCCGCCTCGCAAGAGCTTCCCTCGTTGAACGCAGCGCAACCGGCATATCCTTCATCGTTGCATAGCGCTATATGGTAATTCCATTCGCACAGCGGGTCCGCGCTGCCGTTGCACGCCGAGTCGTCGTTGAACGCGCCGCACCCGGCTTCGCCTATGCCGACACAGTAATTGGCGACATAGTTCCATTCGCAGACGCCCGTTTGCATCCCGCACATCTGAGAATCCGACCATCCCGCGCAACCCGCCGTCCCTTCTGTCACACACTCGCCAACCTGATAGTTCCACTGGCAGTCCGGGTCGTTGTTGCAGGAGTAGGCGCTTGCATTGTAGTATGAACAGCCCAATCCAACCGTGTCGCACCTGTCCACATACCATTCGCAATCGAAGTCGCTTCCGCAACTTGATTCATCGCCGTAGGCGTCGCATCCCACCGTGCCTTCTTCATAACACTTATACGCCCAGAAACTGTATTGGCAACTCGGATCGCTGTTGCAATCCGCGTCGCTGTCATAAGCTCCGCAGCCTGCCATCCCCAGTTCGACACAGATGTAGTTATTGAAATCATATTCGCAATTTGAATCCAAGTTGCATTCTTCGTCGTACTCATGAACGCCGCAACCGGCTGCTCCGTACTCGACGCAACTATTCAGCGCGAAACTCCATTCGCAGTTGCCTACATCGTTGTTGCAATTATATGAGCCATTGTGAATTCCGCATCCCACCATTGACTCTTCCTGACATTGATTAACGTTATAGTTCCAAGCGCAGATGCTGTCTTCGTCGCACGTGTAAATGTCCCCGAAAATTCCGCACCCAGCGGTTCCGATTTCCACGCAGGTCGAATTCGAGTAGTTGTATTCGCAAAGCTCATCGTAATTGCAGTATTCGTCTGACGCGTACGACGCGCATCCGATATCCTCAACACATCCGGTTCCAATCCACTTGCAGCCTGAGGTTCCTCCGCATGTCGTCTGATCGTATTGATTCCAGCATTCCGACCCTGCTCCCGTCACAACGCACTGGTCCACATCCCACATGCAGAGCATGTCTTTTCCGCACTGCATCTGGCTGGTGTAGTTCCAGCATTCACCGGGGATGATTTCCAAACAAGCCGTTTCGCCAGCGAACCAGAAGCAACCCGGAGCTGCGTCGCATTCGAGTTCGCCCGGATAATTGTAACATCCGGGGCCGGGATCGAACGCCTCGCAATATCCGTCGCCATAGGTGTTCCACTGACAGTAAGACGAGTGCAGTTCGCAAATCGACTGATCCCCGCTGAAGAATCCGCAGTTGCCTCCGTTATCAAGCATTTCGCAACCGCTCACTCCGTCGTAGTAGCAATTGACGTCATTGTTGCAATCAGTTGAGTTTTCATATAATGAGCAGACATCTCCAAAATCCTGAACGCATTCCGTGGTCATTCCATCCCACATGCAGCCGAACGTGTTGTCGCAATCCATCTGATTGAAAATGTTGAAGCATTCCGCCGGAGCGAGATCTTCGACGCATATCATCTCGACCTCGTCCCACAAACAACCCTGCTGCATGTTGCACATATTCATGTCCGTATATGTCTGGCAAACTTCTGACATTTTAAATACGCACGTGGTCGCCATCATGTTCCATTCGCATCTGTCGTCAGCGACGCAATCCATGTCGTTGATGTGAATATCCGTGCAATCGCCTTCGAGCGAATAACAATTTCCGGCGTAAGAGTTCCATCCGCAACTCATATCTCCATAACAAGAAGAGGAAGTTGTATAAGCCGCGCAATCGTCGACCACTTCCACGCACTCGCTGAAGCCATAATCCCAATTGCAACCGGGGGTTTGATTGCATATATCAGAGTTTACAAACTCTGAGCAAGAATCTCCGCCCATGTCCATCACGCACTGGTCGCCATCCCACATGCAGCCCATGGTAGAGTTACATGAAGATTCATCGATCATCATCGGACATGTCGAGCCGGCGTCCTGCACACAGGACGTTCCATTCCACACGCAACCCATCATGCCTAAGCATGAGGATTCGTCGGTGTTATTCCAACATTCTGGATTAACAATGTCTTCAATACAGTATGTTCCATCCCACATGCAATCCATTGTCGCATTGCAAGTAGATTCATTAAATATGTTCCAGCACTCCGGGCCGCCCATGTCCATTACGCAGTATGTCCCGTCCCACATGCAGCCCATAGTGTTCGCGCAATCAACATCGTTGTAGATCATCGAGCAGTCAGGCCCCATGTCTTCAACACAGTATGTCCCGTCCCACATGCAGCCCTGCTGCATCTCGCACATGCCCATATCCGTGTATGTCGAACATACTTCTGACATTTTGAACACACATGTGTTCGACATCGAATTCCATTCGCACCTTTCATCGGCGACGCAATCCATGTCGTTGAGGTGAATATCCGTGCAGTCGCCTTCGAGCGAATAGCACGTTCCGGCATAGGCGTTCCATCCGCAACTCATATCTCCATTACAAGACGGCATATCCGCATAAGCGGCGCATTCATCAATCACATCCTCGCAAACGCCGAAGTCATAGTCCCAGCTACAACCGGGGGTTTGGTCGCATATTCCAGAATTTACGTATTGTGAACATGAACCGCCCATGTCCATCACGCACTGATCGATGTCCCACATACATCCCATCGTGTTCGAGCAGTCAACATCGTTAATTATTTCGCCGCAAGATATTTCGCCTTGAGCCTCGCCGCAGAAATCCATATTCCATTGACACGCGGGATCCATATTGCATTCTTCATATGTGTGGCCGCCGCAATAGACCTTTCCGCTGTTTTCCAAACAAACCATCTCGGCAGGATTCCAGTAGCAATCCTCCGTATTGGACATGCACGCGCTCATGTCATAGGAGCCGCAAATGCCGCCGTCGAAATTACATCTGGACTTCGAGACATCCCAGAAACAATTCGCGTCTGTTTCGCATATTCCGGCATCGCCGTAAATCTCGCAAGGATCAAAGACTGAAACGCATTCCATCAATCCGAAATCCGGGTTTGTGCCCTGCGGGCAAACACAGAAGCCCGGCATCATCGGGTCTTCAACCGTTCCGCCCGTGCATTCTGCCGAACAACCGTCGACGAACGGATCCATAAACGGAGTGTCTCCGCCGCACACGCAATTGCCATCGCTATAAACCATTCCATCGGGGCAAATGCTCATGCATTCGCCTGCCGCCTGATCCGGATATGTCCCTTCAGGACATATACACATCCCCGGCATTTCCGGATCGTCGGCCGCCGCGCCGCCCGTGCAACTTGCGACGCAGCCCTCTGTGAACGGATCCATGAACGGAGTGGAGCCGCCGCATACGCAATTGCCTCCGAGATATTCCATTCCGTCTGGACAAATGCTCATGCATTCGCCTGCCGCCTGATCCGGATATGTCCCTTCCGGGCACATACACATTCCGGGCATTTCAGGATCATCAGCCACTGTTCCGCCGGTGCAACTTATTTGACAACCATATGTGAACGGATCCATGTAAGGAGCCGAGGGGCCGCATACGCAGCCGTTCGGCCCTTCAACCATTCCATCCGGGCACATCATTACGCATTGTTTCAAAGCAAAATCAGGACCGTAGCCCTGCGGGCAAACACACATCCCGGGCATCTCCGGCGTAGTCACCTGTCCGCCCGAACAATTCGCAGAACAAGCGGCGGTAAACTGGTCCATCAACGGAGCGTTCGGCCCGCAGACACATTCGCCTTCCGTTCCGACGACCATTCCGACCGGGCAACTGCTGACGCACTGTCCGGTGTTTATGTCGAGCGCCGTGCCGGGACCGCATACGCATCTCATATTCGCGGGGTCTCCGATTTTCGGAGCCGGACATGTCGTGTGGCATGTTCCGTAGAACTGATCGAGATACTGCCCTGTGGGGCATGTTACTGCTACAGTAGGACAATAGTTAGTGGCAGCGGTTCCGACTCTGCAGGGGCATTGATCCGAAGCGTTCGGAGCGCCGTCTAGATCGCAGTCGGGATTTGTCATGAGGTCGCATCCCACCGCGTCCGTCCCTTCGGGGCAAAGCCTCTGGAACGTGCCGGATTCAGTGACCACCACGCCTGTTTCATTTACGCAGGGATTCGCGTCGTCCACGTTGAGAATGCCGTCCGCGTCGCAGTCTCTGCTCGCAATGGCGAAATCGCATCCGGCGCCAGCAGTTCCCGTCGGACAAATCGTGGCCGAAACATTGGCGACGCAGGTCTTTGTCGTCGGGTTTAAGGAAGTCCCTATCGGACAGACGCACTGGTTCATGATGGGATCAATGACTTGTCCGCCGGAGCAGGTGGCAAAACACCCGTTGACCGACATGTCATAGTACAATCCGGGTTGGCACACGCACACGCGAGTCGCCGGGTCGCCCACCATTCCGGTCGGGCAACCGGGCAGACAGTATCCTTCCGTGCCGAGAAAACCGGTGGCGCAGTAACATCTGCCTATCGACGAGTCCGCGACCTGTCCGCCCGTGCACGAGCTTACGCATCCGCCGACCGCCGTGTCAAAATACTGGTCGTCGCCGCACTGCGCGAAGCTCGCGACCATACAGGACTGCATCGTCTCGCTCCACATCGTGCCGGAAGGACATATGCAGTTTCCTTCAGGGGTCTTTATCTGGCCGCCTACGCACACCGCCGCAGACGGGGTGACCGTCTGATAAGTTCTGGTTCCGGGGTTGTCCTCAGCCTTGCGCGGGTCGGTTCCTGCCTGAATTTCTTGCAGGTCAGTATAGTTATCTCCATCAGAGTCCTTTTTATATGGGTCGGTTCCGAGAGCCATTTCCTGAGCGTTCAACAGACCGTCGCCGTCGCAGTCTCCATCGGGCAAGGCCTGAGCGTTGCAGCTCACGGCGCAAAGCGCGCTGTCGCGCCTGACCGGAGCGGATTCCCATTTGTTCGCGTTGCAGTCAAGACCATTTCTAAGTCCGTCAAAATCGCAGTCCGCGTTCGGGTCGGTCGGATCGCACACGCACTTGAGGTCTTCGTCGATAAGGCCGTCGCCGTCGTTGTCGATTCCGTCGGGCGATTCCTCGTCCACGCGTCCGTCGCGGTCGTCGTCGATTCTATTGTCGCATTTCATGCCTATCTGAGCCGCTTGTTCTTCTGTGATGGCATCGCAATAAGCTTGGCTCAACCGGCTGTCGCATTTGGCTCCGATCGCGGGCGAGTCCTCGTCTATAAGCCCGTCGCCGTCATTGTCCAGACCGTCGACCGGATCCTCGTCGATTCTGCCGTCGCAGTCATTGTCTATTCCGTCTCCGGGAACCATCGCGGTTCTTGTGCAAACAATTCCGCGAAGCACAATAGCGTTTTCAGCAGGGGTGGATACGGATATGTCGCCGATTCTAGCTCTGACGATGAGAGGATTGGCGGGACCGCTGAAAATCGTCATTCTGGCCTGAGCGTAATAAGCGTTGGATTCGGTTGATGAACCGGTCTGTCCGCTCGCTCTCGCCGCGGAAGAGCCGTCTTCCCTCGCCGCAGTCGCTCCGGCGATCGGCATCAGCGTTCTGCTTCCGAGGAAGGTTCCGTTTCCGTCTGTGAACGTCACGGTAAGCGCGCCGGAGAACGGGGTGGAGGATTTTGCGGTCGCTACCGCTTGAACAGAAGTCTGACCGTTCACCCACACGCCGCTCGGAACCAGCAACACGTCAACATTCTGAATATTTACTCCCATCGCGGCGGCATTGTTTGTCGCGCCGGAATTGATAATCAATCTTGTCGTCTGTCCGAACTGGTCATTTGCCACGAACTCTATCGGTTTGGTGCAATCCTGTTGATAGAATCCATCAAGGGAGAATGAACCGTCGGCCCCGATGGTCGCTTTGGGATTTCCCTTGATAGAAGATCCATTAATATAAACGTTGGTCCCGGGATTCGTCATACCTGAAATCGGGATCCACGGACACTGCATAAAACCTTCTGTCGGGTTCGATATCTCAAGTTTCGGAGGAGCCACCGCTTCTATCGCCACCTTGGCTTCCGCCTTGCATGTCCCATCCGAATTTGAACAAATAACTGAAACCGTTGTGTCTCCGGCCGATGCCAGTGTGAATTCCGAAGTGAACGCCCCGTTCGCGCCTGCCGTGACGGATGTGCCGCTCACAACGCATGTCGCTCCGGCAATCGTTGTTCCTGAAACAGCTACCGTTCCCTTGCTCAACGGATACGAGCCGCCATCCTCCGGTTTTGACAATTCAGCGAAACATTCGATCTCTTCTTCTTCGTCTTCCGATTCTTCATCATCCGATGTTGCCACGGCAACCGTGCCGGTGGCTGTTTCAGAACCGGATGCGGCCGGAGGAGCCACGCACACGGAGCCTTCTCCGCAATTCTTGCTGCAACATTCGTCTCCGGCTTTGCAGGCCGAACCGTTGGGAATGCAGGCGGCTGCCGTCTGGTCTGCCGCTTTCTCAGCGCAAACGCCATCCGCGCAGTTTCCGCTGCAACAGTCTTTGCCCGTTGTGCAAGCTGCTTCGATAACGCGGCAGCCTCCGCTCTGCATGGCGGATTCTTCGCCTTCGCACTGTCCGTCGACGCACTTATGAGACATGCAGTCTTCGTCTACTTCGCAAGCGTTCATCTCTTCGTTGGAGACCGGAACCGGGGGAGCCGGAGGCTGGTTCGGCTGAACAACCACCTGCGTGCCGGGAACCGCCATGACCGACTGGCCCTGAGACATAACCTCAACCGAGCCTGTCCTTGTCGTGACGCTAGTGGTGTTCTCAGGCGTGTTCTCCATGTCGAACTCGGTTCCGCGAACGCCTGCCACCGCGGTCGGAGTGCTAATCGAGAACTCCGAACTCGGGTTGTGCAGTTTCTCGGCCTTCGCCTTGACTTTGCCTGTCGTAAGGTCGAGGTTCGACGTGACCGTTTTTGTCCTCGGATCAATGTCGATATCCTTAATAGTAAAGTTTGTAAACGGGTTAATCTTCAATGTGTTTGAAGAACTCCACTTAACCGTGGCGGATGACTTTGCGCCCGTTTTTATTTGCGTCCCGCTTGGCAGTGACATGTTGACCGTGCCAGCCTGCCACGAGCCTCCGGGCAACATAATCTGCACGTCGCCTGTGACGCTCTGCAGCGATGCCGTTACAGGCAACGCTCTTAGATGCGCGGCATAAATCGCCACCGCAAAAATGAAAAGAATCATTACTGGGACAAATCTAATCGCCCTTTTACACATGGAACGACCCCCGCTGATAAAGTTTTTCGAAAAAATAAATATAACAGTGGTAATTAGTTGAGGTAATGCTATGTAACATAAAACATTGTGCCATATTGTTGTTATACTAACAAAACAATTTTACCATAGTCACTTCATTTATGGAAGAGAATTTTTTCCTGATTACTCCATTCAGATGGTATGACTTAACCCTTAAGAATTAAGTAAAAACACAAAAAACCTTTTATATTATTCAACATTTTTTATCGCAAGTATGTGACTGCGCTCACCGTTGGCATGTGATAGTTGTCACATCCGCTCCGCATAGCTTGTGCAAACTGTCTAATAGACTCTGCTTTTCAGTCCGTCCGCGCTTTTTATGATAAAGGAATTTTTCTTTATATTTATATACCCCATAATCTCCAACGTTTTTAACGCTCGCGTAAGCGTCTCCCTAGTGGTTCCAACGAGACTCGCCAATTCTGTCCTTTTGTGTGTCACCTTAATCTCAATACCCTCCGCCGAACTAATCCCATCTTCTCTTGCCATGTCGAGAAGAATCCTAGCCAACCTTCCGCAAACATCCAGAAAAACCAAGCTCTCCATGCTCTCGTTGGCATTCCTCAAACGTCTTCCCAGCACTCTTAACACTTTAATTGCTATATCAGGATGGCTCGTGAATTGTCTAATGAAGTCTTCTCTTCCGAGCGTCACCACTTCCGTCGGCTCAATGGCTACGACAGACGCCGATCTCGGTTCGCCGTCTATCAAGGACAGTTCGCCGAAGAATTCCTGAGGTTGAAGAATTCCGACAATGAATTCCTTGCCCTCATCGTCTGCCAGCACGACTTTCACCCTTCCTGACACAATCGAAAAAAACGAATCGCCTTCATCCTGCTTATGAATGATGATTTCATCTTTATCGTATTTTTTATATGTGGAAGCTTTGCTGAGAGCTTCCAGTTCTTTGGCAGTCAGATCGGAGAAAAGAGGGACCTTCTCAAAAATTTCCTTTGTGGTCATATCAAGAAATCCTCCAGAGACCGCGCGGCATTCGCGCATAACAAATTGTAAATTTAATTATGGAATAAGTATTAAGTAAAATCGTATCACACATTATTTTTATTATACACAATTTCAAACAAATTGGAATAAGTGATTTTAGAAAGCTGCCGGCAGTCGCGACTTGCGTCAATGAACGCCACTAAATTGAAATAAACAGAGCTATTAATGAAATATTACCGCTCTTCTGTTAAAATTATGTCCACTAATTCTGCGGTCAGCAGTAAACCGCGGCTGTAGGCGTTTATTCTTTGCCTTGCCGAGGAACCGGTGTCGCCGCAGATTTACTGAAGCGGAGAAAGCGCTGTGGCGCGAAGCCTTCTGGATATCGACAATCTAATAAACGAGTCTACGGAACTCGCCGCCTTGGGTCGGCACGATGACGCCGCTTTAGGTTTTCGGCAAGCTCTCTCAGGACTTGAGGACAGATTCCGCGGGGCCGCAAGCCAGTTGCCTGTGGATATAGTAGAGCGGCGCTTCAGACTTTTGTTGCGCCTAGCGCGAGCGCATATCGACGGAGACTCGCCTCTAAAAGCCATACCTTGCGCCACCGAAGCTATGGCCATCGCGCGCGGTCCGTTCTCCGACTATCCTGAATTTTTTCTAAGAGCGGCGTTCGAACTTGGATCAAGCTATCTTGCTTCTGGAGACACAGCGGCGGCGAAGTCAATAATCACTGAAGCGGCAAAGATTTCAAGATCTACATCGGCCGACTCATCGGCCCTTCCACAAATGTTATCGGCGTTGGCGGTAGGAAGACTTTTTGCGGCCGAGGAAAAAACCGCTCCCGCTATCGCGGCTTTCGAGCATGGAGTTAAATCGTCTCCTGAACCGACGGACGTTGAGACAGCGTTAGTGAAATCCGACCTGTTGCTATCGCTCGGCGACGCCGTCTCCCGCCTGTCTATGGCTGAGAAAGCTTTTCAATCATACATAGAGGCGGTTTCAACTCTTAGGAATTCGGGGATTGAAGCGATAAAGAACAACAAATCCCTTGACGCGGCTGTTCTGTTGGCGTCGGCCAGAAAGATTTTTCCGAAACTGCCCAACACTGCAGAATGTGTCGCCGCGCGGATTGATTCAGACATAGCCCTTGCATCCATATTGGATATGCGCGGCAGGTGGGAAGAGGCGGACAAGCTGTGCCGTGAAGCCGCAGAGCTGCTTCAACGCACCGGAGTGTCCCATCCCCGCGGAGCAGCCCTAGCGCGCATTGGAATGGGCGCTTTCCTGACTCACATGAAAAAATATGAAGATGCCGCGGTTGAACTTTCTCGCGCTGTTGAAATCGCGGAAAAAAACAACGATGTTTTCGCCCTTTGCGTCGCGCAATACAATCTCGGACTTGCCCTTTCAAAGCGTGGATCGGATGAAAAAGGAACAAAACTGTTCGAGGAAGCGTTGGACATGTTGTCCACTTCCCTGCCCGACGACGCGGACGCAAAGAGATTGATGGCTTTAATCAGGAATCAGTTAGGTTTTATCAGCGCGCGCGCGCGGCGATTCGACGCCGCCGTCGAACATTTCCAACAGAGCATCGAGTTGCTTAGGAACAGACCGGCGGACACCGCCATCGGCGAGACGTATCGCTTGTTGGGCGAAATCTATTCCGAACGCGGCCAGAACATGCAGAGCGAGCGGGCCTTGAAGAAAGCTCTGAAAACTTTCGAGGACGCTGGAGCCGTTTACGAGACCGCCCGCACATTCAGAAGCATCGGAGTCAACTTCCTGTCTACAGGCGAATTGGACAAAGCAATTTACTTTCTTGACGAGAGCATCAGCTTGCTCGAAAAGCTTGGAATCGAAGCAGAGCTTCCCATGGCGTACAGCACGAAAGCTAAAGCGTGCGTGATGATGGAAGAGTACGCGCAGGCGGAATCTCTTTTCACCAAGGACTTCAATATTGCCAAGAAATCGGAGAACAAGCATTCGCTGGCGTTTTCGTATTTTCATCTGGCAAGGATAAGACGGCTGTTGGGAAGGTCTCACACCGCCGAAGATTTCCTCAAACGCAGCTTGGACCTTTTCAATGAGGTGAACAACAGGGAGATGGCGGCGCTGACCATGCTTGAAATGGCGTTGTGCGCCTCCGCCCGAAGAGACACTAAAACAGCCACCGACCTCTGCGCCAAAGCGCAGTCTGTTTTCGAGGCGTCAAAGAATCAGGAGAATATCGCCTGCGAACTTCTTACGCGAGGCATAGTGCTGAGAGAAGCAAAACGCCGCCAGATGGCGCGGCGGTGCTATGAAGACTGCATCAGAATCCATGAAAAGCTTAATCCTGCGGCTCTCGAACTGGCGGAGGCGCATTTTGAGTTCGCCATGTTCTGGCGAGAGGAGAGCGACAAAAAATCGGCGACCCGCCATATCCTGAACGCTATAGAAATAACTGAAAAACTCGGTCTCACAAAAAAACTCAGCAAGTATCTGGCCGCCCTGAACGATATTAACCCGGAAGCGGGAGCGGGAATGAGGCTCTCCCGCATCATGGGCAAGTCCGGCGCGGAACAGATGATAAAAACGAAGGACGAGGACAAACTTACCGTAGAACAGAAAAATCTCACGGTGTTCTTTACCGATATACGAGGTTTCACTACAATATCGGAGACCTTGTCGCTTGAGGAGTTGAACTCGTTTCTTAATGATTTCTACACCAGCGTCACCCAAGTGATTATCAGGTTCGGGGGGCTTATCAACAAGTTCATAGGCGATGAGGTCATGGCGCTGTTCAATATCGACGGCGCTCTGGAGGATCACCCCGCGCGCGCGCTGAAAGCGGCCGTGGAGCTTGTCAGAACTATGGGCGAAGTCAACATGATTCGCGAGCGGCGCGGCGAGACTCCCATTCATCTGGGAATCGGAGTGAACTGCGGAGACGTTCTAATCGGCACTTTCGGTTCGTCTCTCAGGCAGGATTACACCGCCATCGGGGACACTGTGAACACTGCCGCGCGACTGCAAGCCAAGGCGGGACCCGGCGAAATTGTTGTGAGCCAGAAGGTTTACAACGCGGCTTCGGATGTCATCGCCGAAGCGGAGGACATGGGAGAAATACCTTTAAAAGGAAAAGACCGCGCCGCCAGATTATGGAAAATCAAGGCGCTTAAAGAAGAGGCGACACGGGAGGGGCAATAAAGTGACGACCACAAACGATTTGTACAACGGCATGTTCTTCGAGTATGACAACAACATCCTCGAAGTAACCGAGTTCCTGCACGTCAAACCCGGCAAAGGCCCGGCTTTCGTCCGCGCGAAAGTCAGGAACATGCGCACAGGGGCTTTGGTGGAGAGAACTTTTCGGGCGGGAGAGAAAATCGAAAAACTCCGCATCGACAAAAAAGACATGGAATATCTTTATCAGGATGGAGAAGGCTACGTGTTCATGGACACGCAGACCTATGAACAGGTACACATCCCCGCCGTCCTTCTGGGCGATCAGGTGAAGCTGCTCAAACCGAACTCCACGATGCACGTGCTGTTTTACGGGAGCGAGATTCTAGGGGCCGAACTGGATCAGTTCATGGAATACGTCATCGAGTTCGCGGAGCCGGGCGAAAAAGGCAACACCGTGCAGGGAGCTCTTAAAAGAGCAAGGCTCGAAACAGGAGCGGAAGTCATGGTTCCGCTTTTCATAGAAGCTGGAAGCGTTGTCAAAATCGACACCCGCACTATGCGCTACATAGAGCGAGTGAGCAAATGACCTTCTGCGCGCGGCAAGACGCGGCGGCGTTATTGTGCTATGATATGGAATACGCTGACCGCTTGTCGCGGTTGCGGATAACTTTAGAAAACAAGGGGGCGCCATGAGCGAACCGGTCGCGTCTCAGGGAAAAATCGAAATATTCGACGATGTCATACGAGCCATCGCCGGAGTGGCGATGAGCGGAGTCAAAGGCATCGTAGGTCCGCGCGGGACTTTCATCGACGGCATCAAAGCCGCCACCACCGGCAAACGGGATTTCCATTCCGGAGTCGATGTGAAAAAAACCGCCGACGAAAAGTTCGAGATAGATTTGTATATCATCATTGAATACGATGTGCGCGTTATGGAAGTCGCGCAGGAGGCCCAGCGCGTGGTCAAGGAAAGAGTCGAGGCCATAACCGGCAGAAGCGTCGGAGCCGTCAACGTCCATATCGCCGATATCAAGCTCCCCGACTCGATCCTCTCCCGCGAGCAGGATTGAACTTAATGAAAGTCATCTTTATTCTCATAGGGCTTTTATTCGATCTTGTCATCCTCGCTCTATCGGCGTTCATGATATACAGCGCCGTAGACCCCGGCGTATTCGCGATGGGGACGGAAACTGTTTGGCCTTTTCTGGAGTATCAGCGCGAAAGAATGATTGTCGGCGGAGTCGCCGCCGTTTTCTTCGTGCTTTCTTTCAGAGGGCTTTTCCTGCTCGCTTTCGGCGGAAGCGAAAAAGTCTTCACTTTGCGGCGTTCCGAAAACGGCGCGCTTACTGTCTCAGCCGTCACGCTCGAGCGTCTTGTGGATAGACTCGCCGGAACTATGCAGCCGCCCGCGAAAACCATCTCGGTTTCATTCGCCCAATCCGGCTCCGCTCTTGCCATCCGCCTCAAAATCAAACTCGACATGGCCGCCTGCAACCTCGGCGTTTACACCTCCGGCCTCGAATCTTCCGTGCGCGCTTATTTCAAGGATTCGCTGGGCATAGATATTTCCAGATTCGATGTTCAAGCGGAAACGGAAAAACCGCGCAATTCTGAACAGTAAAGGACTCGTCGACATGCTTTCGGACGATGAACGGATTTTTCTTATTAAGAATCGCGGCAGAATTATTCTTGCTGTCTTTCTTATCGTCGTGGGATTGCTCCTTATGACGATAGGTTTTCTTAAGACGGCTTTTCTGGTTCTTCTCGGCATAATCGGCTGGTTCTTCGGCCGCGCAATAGACGATAAGGATTTTCTAAAAAGATTCATTAACAATTACTTGGGGAAATAGCGCCTAATGTCAAGAAATAAAGCCCGACTCGTCGCCATGCAAGGATTATTCCAATTAGACGACGACAGAGAAGGCATGAAGCTTGTGATAGAATTCAGGGCCGGCGAAGAGGAACTCGCGCCGCGCGACTCGAAATATCTCGAAGAACTGGTCAACTCCGTCGTCGACAACCAAGCCGCCATCGACGAGCGCATAGGCAAATATTCCATAGGATGGGACATCTCCCGCCTCGGAAAAGTCGAAAGGGCGATTCTCAGGCTGGCAATCGCTGAAATGCTTTATATGACCGACATCCCTGTCAGCGTTTCAATCAACGAGGCGGTTCTGCTGGCAAAAAAATACGGAGCCGATCAGGCGTCGAAATTCATAAACGGAATACTCGGCAAATTCAGCAGGGAAGAAATGGACGCCGACCCCGCAAACCGGGCTAAACGAAAGGACCCCCGACAATGAGCGCGATCCCCGGCTCAGCACAACCGGTCCTTTCCGTCACTCAACTGACATCCATCGTAAGAAAAACAATTGAAGCGGAACCCTCTCTCGAAGGGGTCAGCGTCAGAGGCGAAATTTCGAATTTCACCCGGCACGCAAACGGAAACCTGTACTTTTCTCTCAAGGACAAAGACGCCCAAATCCGCGCCGTCATGTTTTCTAGGTCGGCCTTCGGCCTGAATTTCAAGCCCGCCGAGGGCGACGAGGTGGTAGCGGCAGGCTCCGTCAGCGTGTATGAAAAGCGAGGCGAGTATCAACTATATGTCCGCTCGATGACTCCGGCGGGCAGAGGCGCGCTTTTCCTCGAATACCTCAAACTGAAAAAGAAACTTGCGGACGAAGGACTGTTCGACTTTTCCCGCAAAAGGAATCTCCCGATGTTTCCCCGGCGCATTGCTGTTGTTACATCGCCGACCGGGGCCGCAGTCCGCGACATCATCAACGTGATTAAACGCAGATTTCCCGCGCTGGAACTAACAGTGTGTCCGACGCTCGTGCAGGGAGACCAAGCTCCGCCGCATATCCGCGCTGCTTTGAAAAGAGCCGCGGCCCTCCCCGGCGTTGACCTGATTATCGTCGCTCGCGGCGGCGGTTCCTTCGAGGACTTGTGGTGCTTCAACGACGAGCTTCTGGCGCGCGACGTCGCCGCCTGCCCCATCCCGGTTATCAGCGGCGTCGGACATGAAATCGACGAGACAATCATAGATTTCGTCTCGGACTTGCGCGCTCCCACTCCTTCCGCCGCTGCGGAAATAGCGGTTCCCGATATTTATGAGCTTCGGCTGAGGTTGCGCGGCGTCGGCGACAATCTTTCACGACGGCTGATAGAAACTGTCAGATACACTCGGTCGGCCCTGAAGAATATTGAGTTGACTCTATCCCCGAAAAGGTTTTTAGAAAGATTGGACCGTAGGAAACAAACGCTTGACGACTATGCGTCTGTTATGAAACGCTCCGTCTCGTATAAGTTGGCGACGCTGAAAAAGCAAATTGAGCACGAACAGGAGAAACTCGCGTCCATCGATCCGCGTCGAGTATTATCTCGCGGGTATGCGATGGTTTCGGACGCGAAAACCGGGGCCATCGTCAAATCGACGTCTCAAGCCCCGCACGGCGCGCTTCTTCGCGTGTCGGTCTCCGACGGCGATTTCAACGCCCGCTCGGAAGCCCCATCGACTCAGAGACAAAAATCTCTTTCGTTCGACGACTGATTAAGGAGTCTCACATGGCAAAAAAAGAAAAACAAAACTCATTCGAAGAAAACCTCGAAAAACTCCAAGAAATCGTCGACCGGGTCGACAGCGGAGAACTTGGTTTGGAACAGATGATAGCCTCCTATGAAGAAGGCCTCTCCCTGATAAAAACATGCAAGTCTATATTGGACGGCGCGGAATTAAAAATAAACAAGCTCGTTGAAGATTCAGAGAAGTCCGAACCATTCGATATTCAAGATTAACCCGGAATATGCAGTTCATTCAATAGTATTAACTACCAGAACATACCCAATTCAAGTCCACCATCCCCAGTCTTTTTACAAATAATAAGACAATCATAAGCGTATTCCCTATTGGCGGCGACCCAATGCGAAAACGGGGACTGGCAGCGCGCCTCACAGCGATGCCTGTACCCGCTTTTCGCCGCCGTGAGAACACCCAACACATCGTTGCCAAGGTCTCCTTGGCAACGATAAATAAATTCTTCATTCAGATTATTCAGTTTTAAACGAAATACATCCGCGCTAAACAGAATCGTTTCCGCTATTTCTTTTCCAGCTTGCCTAGGATGGAAAGGAAAAGCAGTTTGAGCGCGCCCATGTTCGCCATCAGAGGAGCAACATTGCCGGAAAACTTTATCTCTCCGCTCATAACTAGCGTTTTAACATCCGTTCCGGCGGTCATAGCCGCCCAGCCGCTCTCTGTGAAAGCCACCGTCGCGGTCGGCTCGATCCCGCTCTTCATAACCTTCAATTTGCCTTCCTTCATCTCGATGAGAGCGTCCTTGTCTCCGCAGCTCATTTTAACGACGCCGGTCAATGTCTTCGCCTTTTCCAGATACTTGTCATAATCGTTCAATTCTTCCGCTTTCTTAATCAACTCGAAAGAAAATCCGCCTTCCGGAAGAGCGACAGGCGCGGCCGCCGTCGCCCCGCCCCCGAAAAGCTTCTTTATCTTGAAAATCAGCCCTGTGAAAAAAAGTCCTATTTTCATCCATATCGACATAGCCGTCACCTCGTTGTGGTTTCGCGCCCTTTGCGCGGACATATTATATCGACGCAACAATGAATTAAACAGTGGCGAGGCGCAACAAAAAATCTGAGCGTTCAATCGCAGACAAAGATATGCGTTCGGATAGCTGTTATATTTTTCTGAATTCCGCTATGCCGTTCGTAAGAACCTGATTTTCGCCTTTGTTCGTGCTGGCGCCGAATTCGGCTGTCGCCGTGTCGCCTTCTTTGGCGATAATCTTTCCGGCAACAATGACTGTTTCGAGCGGTTTGACGGGTTTGGAGAACCGGGCTTTGAGCCGTTTCAGGGAAGCCGGGTCGCCTCCGGCGTAATCCACGCAGGTTTTCGCGGCGAACGCCAGAGTGCAAAGGCCGTGAAGTATGTTTCCGCCTAGCCCCACCATCTTGCCGAATTCGGGGTCGATGTGAATCGGGTTAAAATCGAGCGAAGCGCCCGCGTAATAATGCGGTTGGTACTTGCCTACTGGATGCTTGCCTTCTGTTATCGCGTCGCCTATTTTTATGTCATCGAAATTCATGTCCGCTCCTCCGGGGTTATCCTCTTATGACGAACGTCCAACGCGCTTTCACGACTGGGCGTCCGTTCTGGTTGGTGGTCATTGTCTCTGCGGTGACGAAGCTCTTGCCGCTCTTTTCAGAGATATCGGAAATCACGCAATTAGTCGTCATCGTGTCGCCCGCGCGGGCCACCTCGAAGAACTCGAAATCCTGTTCGCCGTGAACCAGCATCATCAGATTCAAAGCGAGTTCCTTGTCGTAGAGCATTTCTCCCACAGGGCCTCCGGCGTAAAGAGAGGCAAAAGTGGGAGGCGCGACAATGTCGCCATGCGGCCCTTTTTTGGCCGCTTCCTCGTCCAGATACAGCGGGTTGGTTTCGCCTATCGCTTTCGCGAATTCCTTTATCTTCTCTCTGCCCACCTCATACACGAATGGAGCGTACTGCTTGCCTATGAATTTCTTGTCAACCGCCAAATCATCCACCCCTTTCGCGCGTCGCGCGCTACTTTTGAATCGTCAAACTAAAATGCAAAATGGAGATCGCTTATTTTCCGCCGCTGATTGTCTCCGCATAGTTGATAATGTCTGTGATGTACGGTTGCGAGGAATTCGGGACGCAATTGCAATCCTTGACCACTCGCGGCCCGGTGAGATATCCTGCCAGAGCCATCACCAGTTGATTGTCATTTCCCTGCCAGATGTCGAGCATCTGCCTGAAATATTTGAAGGAGCCGTCAAGATTCTGATCAATGTCGAAGGGGTCGGAAACTCCCATATTGGCGGCGGTAGAGTCGATAAGCTGTCCGAGTCCCTTTGCGGAACTCGGCGAAACGGCGTTCGGATTGAAACGGGATTCCCGCGCTATCAGGGCCGCCGCCAATGCGCTGTCGATATTATGTTTGTCCGCGTAGAAAACTATCGAATCGGATATCTTTTTCAGAAGCTCGTCGTTGATAGACGGGTCGAGCTTCATGGTTCTGGCGAAGCTGTAAACCTTGGCGGATCTGGCGGAAGCTTCCGCCGACAGATTGGCGTTTACCGGGTACCGGATTGCGGGTTGCGGTTTCTGCTGTTCATCGGGAATTTGAACCGAGTCGCCGTCCGTGGAAGGAGCCTGCTGTTCGACCACCGGCGGCCTTGTTTCGACCGGAAACGCTTTTGATGTCTTAGCGTCTTCCTTCTTAAACACATTGAATATTAAAAATACAACCAATACAGCCGCTGCTGTCTTCATGCATCATTCCCCTTGTTTCGTTACTGCCCGTCTTCGCGCCGATTGCCGGAACGAGCGGACTTTCGTATGAATGGCGGCATCTAAAAAAGAAGACCGCCTGCCGGGTCGGCTATGCCGATCCCATTTAGTAATATGACTTCTCGCTTATCACAGTCGCTTGGAATCCGAGGGATTTCAGTTCCTCGGCCTTGTTATGCGCTTTGCCCGACGTGGTGTAATGCCCCACCGTGAGCCAGTAAACATTGCGACCGTGACTGACCGTCTGCTTGATCTCCGGGCTGACGGTCCCGAGATTTATTCTTCTTCCGAGAGCGCGGAGTTCTTCGACATCCGACGACTCCCTGATAAGAACGCTGTAGAAAGTTTTTGAAGCTGCCAAATCGTCTAGGGCTTTCTTCTGTTCGGTTCCGGCCACTCTTGGAGCGGGGTCGAACAGGCTCTTGCTGCTTCCGGCAGACTGTCCGCCCGGCCAGTCGAACAAACTCGAATCCGCCGAGGATGCCGACGGGACTCTGGCGATTTGCACTGTGGCGGGCCGGGTTGTTCTCTTTGCGGGATAAGACTGAACCTTCGCCGCCGCGACGGGCTTTGCAGCCGGTTTGGCCGGAGCGGGCGAAGAGACAGGCTTAGCTGCTGTCGCTTTCGGAGCGGGCGCGGGAGCCGTAGCGGCCTGCGCGGCTCTCTTTGCCGGAGCGGCGCTCGACTGCTGTCTCTGCGCGGGTTTCGACTGAGTCTTTGCAACAGGAACAGGTTTTGCATCCTGCGCCGCAGAAATCCTCGGCTGTCTTGTCTTTGTAGTTGAAGCTGACGCAACCTTTGCAGGCTCAGCAGCCGGTTTCGCTGAAGGCTTTTTTGCGACTGCTGGTTTATGTTCCTGAACGGGAGGCGCGGGCTTTTCAGCCGTTCTCTCAGGCAAATTGGGCAAATCTTCAATCTTGGGTATGGTCGGCTGCCGGACAGCGCTCCTGTCTTGGGCCGTCTGAACGGGAGCGGAAGTCTCAGGAGTTATCTTTTTTGCTTGAGCCGGCGGTTCCACCACAATTCCGCCGCCGCCGCGCCTTGCGGGACCGGTCGTTTTAATCGGCTCTGCGGCAGGCTGTTCGGCGTCCATTCTGGCGCCTTCGGACAATATATCTTCGGAAGGTTGCTGAATTCGCCTAGGCGATTGAGTCTCCGGCCCGCCGACAGCGGGTCTCTGCGCCCTCGCCACAGGCATCTGCGGCGGCGCCGCCGGGCGGGAGAAATACATGGAGGCCCCCGCGCCTGCCAGAGCTATCACAAGAATAACCAATAGGACTATCTTCTTTTTGCCAGCGTCCTGCCCCCCGCCTGAGGGAGCCTTTTGCGCTTTCTGCTTGGGCTGCTTTTTCTCGCGAGGAGGTTTTTCTTTCTTGACCTTCGCCGTTTTTTCAGGAGCCGCAGAGCCGGGCGCGGGTTTCTTCCCGCCCTTATCCGGTTTGCCGCCCCCGATATTTATTCGTTTCATTCGTTTCTCAACCTCTTCCAGTTCAAAAGGCGTCCGATACGCCCGGAGCCGGTCGCCGCCAGCCCGCTTGGTCGCTTATTATACCATATATATGAATAATCAATATATTTTTAAAAAACCCGCGCACTCCATCTAATAACTTCCCAGTCTCCTCAAACATGTCAAAACAGCCCTTTTATCAGTTTGACCAGCCCCTCTGACGCAAAAACGACTATAGTGAACCTGATAAATTTGCCCGCCATAGAAACGAAAAAATAGTTCCAGAATCGATACTTGATAATTCCGGCAGCCACCGCAAGAGGGGACAGCGGCGGCACGCTGGTCACCGAGGACACGAAAATAACCGGCGCGCCGATTCTCTTATATTTCGACATATCCGTCTTATCTATCTTTTCCTGAACCTTCTTGGAAACCTTCAATGCGCCTCTTCCCATGAAATAAAAGAAGCTGCTCCCGAACGTGCTCCCGATGGCTGTCGCAAAACCCAGCAGCAGGCCGGATTCCGCCTTATAGTTCGACAGATTGATCGTCCACCACAGAAAATTGAACGCCGGAACTTGGTCGACATTCGCCATAGCGGACAGAGTCAGCTCGCAATTCGGAAACCAGAAAGCGCTGCCCGTAAACCCGAACAGAGCCATCAGCAAATAAGGCATTAGAACCTTCAAATAACCGCCCTCTTATACAATTTTCGGAAAACTAACACATTTATGAGTAATAGCCATGTTTTTACAGTCTTTGTAAAAAGCTCCAAAAGACTTACTGTTTTTTAACCATTCCTTGGTGTTGGAACTGATCTGCCCCCATTTATAGTACCAGTCAGAAAGTTAGGGTTTTCTCTTTCGTAGTCTCCGTCTCCGTCGAAGTGTCGTCAATGCTGTCTCCGCTATGGAAGCGTAAGGAGACAGGAGGTCGACTGGAGCTTCCATAGC
>JAKQPS010000157.1 GCA_029564595.1 bacterium
AACCGGGGCAATTTTCATAGCGGCGAACTGCTTCGTTGCCGCCGCATTTTTTTGTTCATGAACAATAAGTTCTATTCACTGCAAAAATGCGCCTTGCGCCTCGCATTTCATCCGCTCTGAACAATCGCTCCCGAATCCTAATGACGGATTCGGGTTAAATGAAACCTCCCACTCAAAAATAAGGGTGCCACCCCCAAACTCGTTGGGGGCGCTCCAAACAGTTTCGCCGGAAGTGGGAAGATTCATCTAATCATTCGTATATACATAAATCAAATACAACTTACCATCAGCAATTTGCGATAACCGCATCATGCTCAAAGGAAAGAACTTCGAACATGACACACATGTTTATGAGCAGAAATATCTAATAGCAAGCATATCGGCGAACTGCTTCTCACGCACAAATGAATTTGTGCGTGCCACCCATCTATATTGCTTAACACTTCGGGCGGGGGCAAGCCCCGCCCCTACAGTAAAAAAACGCGCTTGCGTTCCGCGTGTTATCCGCTCTGAACAATCGCTCCCGAATCCCAATGACGGGTTCGGGTTTATAGTATATTATTGGCAACAGAAGAAGCGAGGCTGTTTGTCACATTCTGCCGAAGGGGTCGTCCCGCCAGTCGGACATGAACGACAACAGCTTGTCCATGTCGGGAGTCTCGCCGGTCATCACGTAGTGGCCGGAGCAGCAGACGCCCATGAGAAGAGCGGTCTGAGGGTCGGCTCCGAGGGAGAGGGCGAGGGAGAAAGCCGCGTTGAAATGGTCTCCGGCTCCGGTGGTGATGACGGGGCGTTTCGTGTGCGGGCCGTCCTGAAGGTATGTTTTTCCGCCGATGACGGTTACGGCGAATTCCACTGGATGAACGACGACGGAAAAGACGCCGAGGGCGCGGGAGATTTCCTCGCAGGCGCGGGCGGCGGCGTCCGGCCCGCAAGCGTCGGCGGCGATGCCGAGCGCGGACGCTATCTGTCCGGCCTCGCGTCCGTTCAGGCCGAGTATGACTTTATAGCGACTTGAAAACTTCGGAACTATGCTCAACATGCGTTTGATGTCGGACAATTCCCGTTTCTGCGGGTCGGCAAGGTCGATGAAGAAAAAGCGGTCAGCGGTTGTTGAAAGTTTCGGGAATATTTCTGAGATTATATTTTCCCAGATGTCGGACATGAAGGGGAGCATGCTCCAGTTGACGAGGGCGAGAAGGCGGGCCTCGTCCAGAAGGTTGACAAAACGCTCTTTGCCGACATCCTCCAGAATTCTGTCCCAAGTGACGTGTGAGACGGGGGCCATCTTTCCGACCATGATTTTTCCGTCGAGGAATTCCACGGCGTCCGTATGGCAAGGTTCCGCGATGGATATGACGTTTGCTGCGTCTTTGAGAGGGCTGAAAACAGGATGGATGTCCGGTCTGCCGAGAGTTCCTATGTAAGTGGTTGATATTCCGAGGGAGGCGATGGCGTTTGCCATAATGGGGCCGTTGCCGCCTATCTTCACCCGCTGCGGCACATACTCTATGTTGCCGCTTTTGCCCGCGTAGCTTTTTATCCTCTCGGCGTAGTCCGACATCATTTCGAGCCGCGCGTATTCGGAGTTGTTTTTGCGGGTGTCCACCACGTGGACTATCTCGTCGATGAAGCCGTCCAGCCCGACGACGCAACGCATTTTTCCGGGCGCGTTGGCATTTGAGGATATGTTGTTTTTGAGCCGGGCGACAAGCTCTCGTTCTGTTTGTTGTGACATTTTATCTCTCCGCGCGCAGTCTTGATAAAATCGGATATAGTATATAACGGCGTCGCGGCGAAGTGAAGGAACCGGCGTCTGAAAGAGCGGGGGATCGGCGAATGGAAAGAAAGATATTCATCAAAGGCGGAACGGTTTACGACGGGGCCGGGGGGCCGGGCGTCAACAGCGACGTCTACATCGAAGGAGACAAGATAAAGGCAGTGGGAGAAGAGGCTAGCGCGATGGCCCGCGCGGACGATCCCGCTCTTTCATCCATCGACGCCGCCGGCAAGATGGTGTGTCCGGGATTCATAGATATGCACGCGCATTCGGATTACAAGATAGCGGTGAACGGCTCGATGGAGGCGAAGTTGCGGCAGGGGGTGACGACCGCGGTGGTGGGGTCGTGCGGGTTTTCGGGAGCGCCTATGAACGACAGGCTGAGGCGCGATTTCAAGGGCTATCTGTCCGGCATGTTCGGAACGGAGTGCCGGTTTGAATGGGATTCCACCGCCGGATATATCGAACACATAAAGAGAATTGGAATCGGGGCAAACGTGTTTTTGCAGACCGGGTTCGGCAATTTGAGGCAGATGACGATGGGGCGGTCGCCGTTGAAAGCGAACGCGGGGCAGATAGCCGAAATGAAAAAGTTGCTGGATAAGTCGCTGGAAGAAGGGTCGAGGGGTTTTTCCGCGGGGCTGGCGTACCCGATGCAGATGTTCTCGTCCACAGAAGAAGTGAAGGCTCTCTGCGGGACGGCGGCGAAGCGTGGCGCGCTGTTCAGCGTTCACGTGAGGAACGAGATAGACAAGCTGGAGGAGGCGAACCGGGAGGTAATCGGGATAGCGGAGGAGACCGGGGTGTCGCTGCAGATATCGCACCACAAGGCGATATTGAGCCGCAACTGGGGCAAGCCGCGGCAAACGATGAAGATGATGGAGGAGGCGCGCGCGCGCGGCGTGGATGTCGAGGCGGACGTGTATCCGTTCACGGCGTTTTCCAATATCCTCGCCACGACGATGCTGCTGAACGAGCCGGGGATGGAGGAAAAGGTGATTTTCCTCGAACTGAAAAAATTGAAGCAGTACGAGGGTAAATCGCTTGCGGACGTGATGAAGGACACCGGGAAGGGGGCGAAGGCCGCCGCCCTGCATATCCTTTTCAAAGAGGGTTTCAGCAACGCCCCGGTCGCGGGCGAGTTTATTTCGGAAGACGACCTTCGGTTCATCATGTCGCATCCCCTCAGCAGCATAGGGTCGGACGGAGTGGAGACAGACGAGGGGGCGAAGGCGCATCCCCGGCTGTTTTCCACCTCGGTCAGGTTTCTGAAACATTACGTCCTTGGCGAAAAGCTGATGCCGATGGGAGAGGCGGTCAGGAAGATGACGTCGATGCCGGCAAGGAAAATCGGGGCTGCTCGCCGGGGATTGATTAAGGAAGGTTATTTTGCGGACATCGCGGTGTTCGACCCGGACGCGCTCAGGGACAATTCTACGTATGAGGACCCTGTCAGGTATCCGAGCGGGTTTGACGCGGTGATTGTAAACGGCGAAATTGCCGTTATGAAGGATGAGATTACAAGCGCGCGCGCAGGAACCGTGCTTTGAGACTCATAGAAGAAAATAATAGTTCTTTTATATACTAGATAAAATATATAAATATGTTATATTATACGGATTCGCGCGTATGTTCGACTGGCAGACGCGCTTGTCAAGTCCGGGTTTTTCTTGTGAAAAATCCTAGTTAGGCGCGCAACCGACCGGAGAGAGAATTGAGGGTAATCGGCGGCGATTTGAAGAGGTCCAAGCTGTTCGGCCCGGAGGATGGAGACGACAGCATAAGAGTGACGTACGACCGGGTCAGGGAGAGCATATTCAACTTGACCGGGCCGATGGACGGAGCGAGGTTTCTGGACCTGTTCGCGGGGGCGGGGAGCGTAGGGATAGAGGCGTTGAGCCGGGGGGCGGCGAAAGTGACGTTTGTGGATCACGCGCCGAAAGCTATCCGGCTGGTGGAGAGCAACGTAGGGAAATTCGGGCTTGAGGACAGGGTTGAAATAATCAGGATGGACGCTAGGGAATACGTCGCCGGAGGGGCGGCGCGGGGAGTTTTCGATCTGATATTCCTCGACCCGCCGTATGCGGGGGGCCTTTTCGAGGCGGCGATGGACTCGCCGGGGATTGCCGACATGCTGGCGGACGGCGGAAAAGTCGTCGGGCAGCACGGGGCGGAGCCGGAACGCGCGAAATTCGGGGCGCTGTTCATGGCGGACATCAGGAGATACGGCTCAAGCTGGGTCTCTATCTGGAAAAAAAATAAGGACAGCGAAAAATGAACATTGCTGCTTATCCGGGGAGTTTCGACCCGATTACCAACGGCCACATGGATATAGTTCAGCGCTCGGCCTCGGTGTTCGACGAGCTTATTGTCGCGATTTCCAACAATCCGTCGAAAAAACATCTTTTCTCGATTCAGGAGAGGTTGGAAATTGCCAAGGAGCTGACGAAGGGCATCGCCAATGTGAAGGTGGAAAGCTTCGACACTCTGCTTGTGGATTATGTGAAGGCGTGCGGAGCGAAAGCGGTTGTGCGCGGGCTGCGCGCGGTGACGGACTTTGAAATGGAGTTTCAGATGGCGCTGGTGAACAAAAGGCTGGCTCCGAACGTCGAGACGGTGTTTCTGGTGACGAGCACGGAGCATTCTTTCATCAGTTCCTCGATAATAAAGGAAGTGGCGTCGTTCGGCGGGGACGTGAGTTCTCTGGTGTCGCCGCTGGTGGACGCGAAGCTGAAGGAAAGATTTTCAAAGAAGTGAGTGGGAGAGGAAAATGGCGGCAGGGGAAGGCGGGAAGGGATTGAAGAAGGAAAAGCTGGCAAGGTTTCAGAAGTTGCTGGACGCGCTGGAATCGCATCTGGACGGCGGTTTTTTCCTTTCATTTATTGGAAAAATCGTTGTGGATGAGAAGAAGATATACTCTGTCCTCAATGAAATGAGGTCTATGAGGATAGAGATGGAGGCCGAGGCGGAAGAGGAAACGGTGCGGGCGGCGGCGGAAAAAATGGCGTCGCCTGAGGGGGCCGGCAAAGGTGATGTCGGGGCCGGAGCTGAGATGTATGCCCTCCAGACGCTTGACAATCTGGAGCAAACATTGCACAAAGTTATGAGCACGGTTAAGGAAGGCAGAAAGTATTTAGAGAGAAAAATGGAGCGGGAGGTGAAAGAAGATGGCGCTTCCGAAATATAAGAAATCGCGTTCAAGCACAAGAAGCCAGAAGGCGCAGTGGAAAAGAGGCTTGAAGACGCCGACGCTGACGGAATGTCCGCAGTGCCACGAAGTGAAGATGACGCATCGCGCGTGCGCGAAATGCGGCTACTACAAGGGCAAGACGGTTCTTGTGACCAAAGTCGAGGGATAACGGAGGCAGGACGCTAAATGTCAGACATGATAGAACGCCTGAAGAAAGTGGTCATGGCGGAGCTTGGCGTGTCGGAGGACAAGATAGTGATGGAGGCGTCGTTCAGGGACGACCTCGGAGCCGACTCGCGCAAGATATTCGACTTGATAATGGCCGTAGAGGACGAGTTCGGGATAGAAGTGCCGGACGAGGACGCGGTGATGATAGTCACGGTGGGAGACGCCGCCGATTATCTGAAAAAACGGCAGGTGTGACCCGTTGAAACTTTCCCCCCTCGAAGTTCGGGACAGAGAAGGATTCCCGAGGCCGCTCGAGGACTTGCTGGGAATCATCGGCGTGGAATTCAACGACCAATCGGCGTTGAGGGCGGCTCTTACGCACCCGTCATACTGGGGCTCGTGCGTGCTGCCCGAAATTGAGCGGCTGGAACGCAGTTACGAACGGCTGGAGTTCCTCGGCGACTCTGTTCTGGCGCTCTCCATCTGCGAACGCCTGTTCAAATCTTTTCCGGAAGACAATCAGGGAGCGATGAGCAAGGCAAAGGCGCACCTTGTGAGCAAGGGCGTGCTGCTGAAGGCCGCTCGCAGGATCGAGCTTGGGGATTTCATCAGGGTCGGCAAGGGCGTCGAGGAGTCGGCGGGCAGAGACCACACGGCTTTCGTGGTGGATTGCTTCGAGGCGCTGATCGGAGCCGTCTTCATCGACCAAGGGTTCGAGAGGGCGCGCGACTTCGTCATCGAACGGATGTCCGAGTTTCTTGAGGAGGCTGGCGGCGAGGCCGCTCGCGACTTCAAAACCGAACTTCAGGAATACGCTCAAAAACGCCACAAGAATCTCCCTCGATATGTTATGATATCCGAGAACGGCCCGGACCACTGCAAGGTGTTCAGGGTGGAGGTATTCGTGAACGGGGAGTCTCTCGCAACCGGAGAGGGGCGAAGCAAAAAAGAAGCGGAGACGGAGGCGGCGCGCTCGGCGATATTGGGCATAAGCTCCGGCTCCTGAGTCGATAATAAACAATAAGGCCCGCAATGTATCTGAAATCGGTGTCAATGTTCGGATTCAAGACGTTCGCCCGCCGGACGGTCTTTGAGTTCCGCGAGGGCGTCACCGCGGTGGTCGGCCCGAACGGAAGCGGAAAAAGCAATCTGGTGGACGCGATAACGTGGGCGCTCGGCGAACAGAGCATGCGCTCGATCCGGGGCCGCAAACTCGAAGAGGTCGTCTACCACGGCAGCGCCAGCCGCAAGCCCCTCGGCTTCGCCGAGGTCGTCCTAACTTTCGACAACGACGACGGCTATTTCCCGCTCCCTCAGAGCGAAATATCCATAACCAGAAGGTACTTCAAATCCGGCGAGAGCGAGTTTGCCATCAACAACGAGCCTTGCAGGCTCAAGGATATTCAGGAACTTCTCATCGACACCGGACTGTCCACCACCAACTATTCGATTATCAATCAGGGCGACGTCGAATACGTCATCGACCTGTCTCCATCGCAGAGGCGCGAGATATTCGACGAGGCCGCCGGAATAAATAAATATAAAATCGAAAAAACGAAAACGCTGTCGAAAATCAAAGACACGAATATCAACATCTCCCGGCTGAAAGACATACTGACTGAGATATCCGAATCGCTGGGGCCGTTGAAAGAGCAGGCGGAAAAGGCGAAACGGTATGACGAGATAGTGGAGGAGATGGAACGGCTGAAGCTGGGCGTCTTCGCGTCCGAGATAAGGCGTCTGAAGAGCCGCTTGGAACAGCTTTCCGCCGAGGGAGAAGGTCTTAAGGCAAAGAGGGCGGAAGGGTTGAAGAAAGTCGGCGAGCTGAGGCAGTCGCGGGAGAACGTCGGAGCGGGGATAGACGGAGCGCGGGCGGAAATCGACTCGGCGCTGCGCGAATTGGCGGACATCGGCTCGAAGCTGGCGCGCGCGGAGGAATCCGCGAGGTTGCTGGCCCGCGCGGTGGAAGACGCGGACAGAAGGGCCGCCGCCGCCGACGTTGAAAAGACTGACATCTCAAAACAGGAGCAAACTCTAGAAAAAGATATAAAAGACCTTAGCGCGAAAGCCGAGCAGAAAAAACGCCGGCTCGAAGAAGCCGCCGCAGAGCTTGAAAGCGCGACGAAACAGTCCTCCGACGACCTGAAACTGAATAGGAAAGAGCTGACGGAGAAACGCGACGGGTTGCTGCCGGAAGCGGAGGAATTGAAGAAGATAGAGGCGCGGCTGGCGGGCGAACTGGCGGTGGCGAAGGACAGGCTGGCCGGGATGTCGGCGCGGGTGAAGTCCCTGACCGCCGCCCGGGATTCGGCGCGGGACAGGCTGGCTTCGGCGCGCGAACGGGGCAAGTCCGAGAGCGAAAAAGTTTCGCTATTTGAAAAGCAAATCCGCGAAAAAGAATCGCAGGCGGAAAAGCTTCGCGCTGGCATCGAGGAAACTTCCGCCGGGCGGGATAAAGCGCGGGCGGCGCTTGATGCGGTCGTCGCGGAGCGCAACGCTTTGTCTGCGCGGGTCGAAGCTATCGAACGCGTAGCGGGCCTGATGGCCGTGAGCGAAAAAGGAAAACAAACCGCCCGGCTCGCTGACGAGATTGAGATCAAAACCGGGTTCGAGCCTGCCGCGCGCCGCGCTCTGAATGAGCTTTTTAACGCTTCAATTTCGACTTCCGCAGACATAGGGAAAGCGCTCGAAGAGGCCGCCGACAGCGGGGCCGCGAGGCTGATTCTCGACTGGTTTGCCGGAGCCGGAGCGGCGGCGGCGGAGGCTCTCACAAAGAAAAAATGGGCGAAACGGCTCCTGTCGGACGCGGTGTCGGTCAAACCGGGCGCGCCGAAGGAGTTGCTGAATGTATTCTCAATGTTCGCGCTCGCGGACACCGACGCGGAGATGAAAGAGGCGATTTCGGAACTGCCTCCGGGGGCCGGGGTTGTGAGGGCGGACGGAGCGGCGTGTTTCATCAACGGGACGTTGTTCACGGGCGAGGCTCTGCCTACCAGCGAGGCTGCAAGAGAGCGCGTGGCCGAGCTTAAGTCTGAACTCGAAAAGAAGAACGCGGAAGTCAAGGCGGGCCGCGCCGCGCGCGAAGAAGCTGAAAAGAAATACGCGGCCATGAGGACGTCGTCCGAAGAGGCTGGAAAAGAATTTAACAAATTGAATATCGAACTGGCTGCGGCGCGCGAGCGCGCTGCGGCGGCTGTGGAGCGCGTCGAGATTCTGACGAAAGACCTAGAATCGGCGGAAAAAGCGCTGGCCGATTTCGCGTCGTCCGGGGGCGGCTCCGAGTCGGATGTCGCAAAACTGGAATCCGAATTCCGGAATGTTTCTGAAAAGAGAAAAGATATTGAGTCGGATTTAAAGTCGGCGCAGTGCGGGCTGGACGAGATTGCGGACGCTTTCAGGAAACGGGAGATGCGCGAGGTGGACTTGCGCGTCGAGATGGGAGAACTGAGGCGGGAGATAGAGGCGGCGGGCGACGCGGAGAAGTACAGGCAGGCGGAGTTGGAGCGGGCGCGCAGGAGAAGCGGGGACATTGAAGCGGAGAAGTCAAAACTGTCTGCGGACAGGCAGCGCACATCCGAAGAGATGAAGGCGGGCGAGGCGCTGGCAAAAGAGCTTGGGGCGTCGCGCGCGGCGGCGGAATCCGCGCTCGCGCAGAAACGTGCCGCGCTCAAAGGCATGGAAGACGAAAGCCTGAGGCTGCGCGGAGAGATACACGCCGTCGAAACCCGGCTTGAAGAGTTGAAAGAGGCGATGCTCGACAGCGAGATGAAGTGCGCGCGCGCGGAAACGCAACTCGAAGAGATAAGAAGGCAGTTCTCTGAGGAGTTCGACGATGTCTCCGAGGAGCGGGCGCTCGAAGAGACTGCCGACGGCGGCCCAGCGGGAAAAGGACGCTACCTCGCTCTGAAAAAAGAGCTTGAGACGCTTCAGCCGGTGAACATGCTGGCTATCGGCGAATATGAGGAGAAGTCCAACAGATTCGACCTGCTGAGCGAACAGATAGGCGACCTCGAAGACGCGCGCGCGACTCTGCTCGACATCGTGAACGAGTACGACGACCGCAGCAGGTCGCAGTTCATGGAGACGTTCGAGCGGGTGCGTGAAAAATTTCAGGAGACGTTCGTCGAGATGTTCGGCGGCGGCGAGGCGGAGCTGATGCTTGTCGGCGACGGCGATCCGCTCGAATCGGGCGTGGATGTTTCCGTGCAGGTGCCCGGCAAGAGGATGAGGGCGATAACCCTTCTGTCCGGCGGCGAAAAAGCCCTTTGCGCGCTGGTTCTGATTTTCTCCATACTCAAAGTGAAACCCAGCCCGTTCTACGTGCTCGACGAGGTTGACGCCGGGCTTGACGAAAGCAATATTGTGCGGTTCCGCGAAATGCTGAAAAAACATTCGACCAACAGCCAGTTTCTGGTCGTCACCCACAACAAGGGAACGCTGGTGGGAGCCGACCAATTGTTCGGCATAACAATGGACAAACAGGAAGGATACTCGAAGCTCCTTACGGTATCCATGGAATAACAACCATGTTCGACAGATTGAAGAAGGGTCTCAAGAAGACCAGCGACAGCTTACGGCATAAAATTTCAGCCGCCATAGGGCGGGCGGTGAAGATAGACGACGAGTTCTGCGAGAGGCTGGAAGAGGCTTTGCTGCTTTCAGACGTTGGCGCGTCGACCGCCGCGCTTATCGTGGATGAAATCAAGAGCAAGGCGATGGAAAAGCGCCCGGCGGACGCGGAGGCTCTAAACGCGCTCGTCGTGGACATACTCGCCGAGATACTCGAATCGGGGGCGGCCGCCGAACCGCTGGCCCCCGGCCTGAACGTCGTCATGATGATGGGCGTGAACGGCTCCGGAAAAACCACGACGATAGGCAAGTTGGCAATGCGCTACAAAGCCGAAGGGCGCAAGGTGATGCTGGCGGCGTGCGACACGTTCCGGGCGGCGGCTTCCGAGCAGCTTGAGATATGGGCCAAGCGGTCGGACGTGCCGATAATAAGGCAGAGGGAAGGCGCGGACCCGTCGGCGGTCATGTACGACGCGATACAGGCCGCGCGCGCGCGCGGCGCAGACCTGCTTATCGCCGACACCGCCGGACGCCTTCACACCCAGTCCAACCTCATGCGCGAACTGCAGAAAATCCAGCGCGTGGCTGTGGAAAAAGCCGGGGTCGAGAACTTCAGGGCGTGGCTCGTCCTCGACTCGACCATCGGAAGAAACTCGTACAATCAGGTTCAGCAGTTCGGACAGGCCGTCCCTGTGGACGCGTTGGTGCTGACCAAGATGGACGGAACGGCGCGCGGCGGCGTCGTGTTCTCCATACTCAAGGAATGGCGCATGCCGATAATGTTCGTCGGCGTCGGAGAAAAGATGGAAGACCTGCTCCCGTTCAACGCCTCGGAATTTTCCCGCGCTCTCCTCGGCGACGCCGTTGATCCGGCCTGAAACTGAAAAACCGAAAAAATCCGAAAATACCGCGAAAAAGTTTTCGCCTTTGGCGATTGGGGAAAAACCCTTTGAACCCGAATCCTTCATTAGGATTCGGGATTATTATCAACCCAAAGAGCGACAGACGATTGACAACAAGACCGCTCGATATGATATAGTATCTTCAAGCGAGAACAGCACGAATAACGGAGGCGTAAATAGGCGGCTGACTCTTCCTGTATTATCAATAGTGTTATTTGGTTATTCTAGTTGTTCAGTTTTGATACGATTCATATCGCGGTATCAGATGGAAACAGTGAATAAAAGAATCGCTTTATCACTACAGACGCCACATCAAGGAAAATGACGCTATCATTTATTGACTTTTTAGATATTTACGAATAACGTTAAGCAATATTCTTGTTTATGAAGGTGAAAAAATGGAAGCATGGTGGGGTGCGTTAAGCTCTTTTGAAAAGGTGTTTTGGGCTGTTGCTGTCGTATTCTCGGTGTTCTTCTTGCTCCAACTCATATTCACTTTCGCAGGGGGCGACGACATCGACTCCGGGGACGTAGATCCGAGTAGCGACACGCATAGCGATTTATTTCTTGGTTTTTTCACCATCAGAAACATGGTGGCGTTTTTTCTCGGTTTCTCTTGGTTTGGTTTGGCCTGCTTGGAGAAAGGCTTGTCGAAGTCGCTCACGGTAATCATCGCCGGTGTTTGCGGCGTTGGAACCGTAGCGCTGGTGATGCTGCTTATGAAAGGGCTTTCTTCCATGAAAAGCAGCGGAACTTTGTCGCTGAAAAACGCCATCGGAAAAGAAGGCTCTGTAACAATAGCAGTGCCAGAAAATATGAATGGAAGAGGTAAGATAAATATTGTCCTTCAGGGAAGGTTGGTAGAGCTTGATGCGGCAACAAAGGGAGCTAGGCTAAATAAGGGAGAACAGGTAAAAGTAACAGAGACGATCGGGGATCAAACCTTGGTGATTGAAAAAATCAAATAAAGATATTGGCGGGGGAATATTAAATGTACATGCTTATCGGTCTTGTTGTAGTGGCAGTTGTGCTTTTCGCGACTTTGCTCGCCGCGATGACAAGGTACCGGCGGTGTCCGTCGGACCAGATCATGGTCGTTTATGGGAAAGTGGCGAAGGGTCAAACATCGAAGTGCATACATGGTGGCGCGTCGTTCGTCTGGCCGCTTTTTCAGGCTTGCGAGTATCTTGACCTCACCCCGATGACAATCGACATCGGCCTGAAAAACGCGCTGTCGAATCAGAATATAAGGGTGGATGTCCCATCTCGATTCACCATAGGGATTTCCACCAATCCATCGGTTATGACTGTAGCAGCCGAACGCCTTCTCAGCATGAGCAGGGAGCAAATTGAGGAGAACGCCAAAGACATTATTTTCGGGCAACTCCGCGCGACTATAGCAACAATGAGCATTGAAGAGATCAATGCGAAACGTGAAAAGTTCGAAGAAGAAGTGATGAAAAATGTCGAGACGGAGCTAGAGAAGCTCGGCCTCAAGTTAATAAATGTGAATATCACCGATATTTCCGATGAATCTGGATACATTGAGGCGTTAGGGAAAAAAGCGGCTGCCGAGGCCATAAACAAAGCCAAGGTGGAAGTGGCCCAGCAGGAAAGAGACGGAAAAACAGGCGAAGCGAACGCGCAACAGCAGATGCGCGTAAATATCGCCAATGCCGAAAAAGACGGATTGACCGGCGAGGCGAACGCGCAACAGCAGATGCGCGTCAATATTGCCAATGCCGAAAGAGACGGAAAAACCGGCGAAGCGAACGCGCAACAGCAGATGCGAGTTAACATTGCCGATGCTGAAAGAGACGGCAAAACCGGCGAGGCGAACGCGCAACAGCAGATGCGAGTTAACGTTGCAAAAGCCAACGCCGAAGCCATTAAAGGAGAGAACACCGCTAAAGTAGTCGAGGCCAACTCGCACGCTGACAGACGAGAAGCGGAAGCCGAAGCGGAGAGAAAAGCCGTCGCTGCGGAAAAAACAAAAGCCGCCGAGGCCGCCACCCTAGCCTACATAGCCGAGAAAAAGGCGGAGGAAGCAAGGGCGGATAGAGAGAAGTCCACTCGAAAAGCCGATGTGATTGTGCCGGCTGAGATAGAGAAAGAAAAATTAATCATAGAAGCGGAAGCGGCAAAGGAACAACAGACGCTCAAAGGACAGGGAGAAGGAGCGGAAATAAGAGAGCGGCTAAGCGGAGAAGCGGCTGGCATTCAGGAAATACTCAAAAAGAAAGCCGAGGGTTTCGCGGAGATGGTAAAAGCCGCGAACGGCGACGCGGAAAAAGCCGCCATGTTGCTCATAGTGGAGCAGTTGCCGGAAATCGTGAGAGCGCAGGCTGAGGCTATCAGCAAAATTAAATTCGACAAGATCGTAGTGTGGGACAGCGGCAGCGGCAATGGCGGCGGCTCGACCGCGTCCAACTGGTTGGGCAGTTTCACGAAAATGTTGCCCGCGATGCACGATGTCTGCGAGATGGCCGGAGTCAGTCTTCCCGAATTTCTTGGAAAAATTAAAGAGCAGGAAAATTCGGAAAACAATCCGGACGCCCCTAAAGCATAACCAAGTCTCGCTCTGAAAAATGGGTGAATGACAGATTATGCCTATTTATGATTTGTTTTTACCCATCTCACACCCGCAACGGGGTTGTGGGTGGCGCCCAGCGCAATGGGTAGAATCATCTAATAATATGTATAATTGTGAAGGGGCATATTAGCAATGTTATTCTTATTGTTAATATTTTCAGCGGGTGGTATCGAAGTCGCATACAATGTGGTAAAGAAAAGACATCGCGCGTTTAAAAATTTAGCATTTATAAATGTTCTTGTGGCAGCGTTCGTCATGATGCTCACAAGAGATGTGTCTGGTGAACATCTATCATTTAATCTTTGCATAAATCCTATTGCTTTGATTGTTTTTGTTGCAAATCTCATTATCTTCAATAAATACTATTTATCGTTGGCGATCAAGACAAGAAAAGAAAACATTGCGTTTGAGCAAAATCATCTTGATGGACAAGATGTAAATGTTGCCATAAAGGTTGTTGCGGCTATAAGCTATATTTTATTATATTTTGCCATTGTATACATGATATTAACAGGAAACAATGGGTAGTGACTGCGAGAAAAACGGACATTCGTCGCGAAAAGCTGGCACGGCGAGATGGTTAAAATCAAACAGCGCTTCGTATAAGGATATCGTTTTAAGAATTTGATAATTGAACAGTGTTGAGTGAATCCGGCTTAGTAATTTGATGTGAAGTCGATCATGAAGTCGTTGGTGTCTGCGAACCAGCGGGTGTTGATGCGCGTGCCGTAGAGGTCGTAGTCGACGTTGAAGTTTTTGGTGGAGAAATGGTTATTTTTGAGGCTGTAGATAAAGTCCGTGCGGAGTCTGCATTTTTTGTTGACGGTGTAATCAAGGCCGGAGGACAGGCTGCTGATGGTGGCTTCGCGGATGTCGTAAGTGGCTGACATGGCGGAACTCCATTTAAGCCCTTTGGACTTGGAGACGTATAGCATGAGTTGTCGTTTGACGGTGGAGGAGCCTGTGTATCTGCTGTCAGTGAAATTATATCTGGCCTGAATCAACATACCCTGCCGGGGTCTGTGGCCTATGCGGGCGGAGGCGGACAGGCGGGCGCTGGGCCTGCCTTCGGTGTCGCCGCCAAGCCCGGTGGCTGTGTTCCAATCGATGCTGGTCTTTTTTGACAGCGCGATTGAAGGGCTGACGGCGGTGAGGGTGGTGTAAGCCGCCGTAACGGCGTCGGTATAGTCGTAGTTGTCCATTTTAATATGGGAGCTGACAGAGTAGCCGATGCCCCGCGTGTTGCCGTTGACGAACTTTCTGTTGCCGTCGAAGCTTACGAGGGCGTTCATAGTGGACTGGCCGTAGTCGCCGTCTCCGGTTCTGCGGCCTGAGAGGTAGCCGTTAATTCTGGTTTTCTTGATGCCGCCCGCTGCTCCGAGCCGGAAACCTTTCGCCCCGGAAAGGTCGTAGTCCATCTGAAGGGTCTGCGACCTCATGCCGGCGGCGTAGCGCGACATGGACATTGTGTAGCCCCTGTCGCCGCCGAAGAGGTTGCGCATGTTGAACTGGCCGCTTGTCTGGGTGTTCATGCGGAAGGATTGGCGCAGGTCCGCCGAATAAGATTTCGAGTTGTCTCCGTGGTAGTTCATATCGACGAAGCCTCTGAAGTCGCGGGCTTCTTTATAGCGCACGTTTGCGCCGACTTTCCAGTCCGCGTTCGAGCCGTAGCTGACGTTGCGGATGCGCCATTTGCCGGTGGTGTATTTTTTGCTGGTGTTGGTCCAGAAAGGGAGGGACATTACTTTGTTGCCTTTTACCCACATGGTGGCGCGCCACGCTTCATACTGGTCGCCGGGATAGACGCGCATGCGCGCGGCGGTCACGGCGTTCGCGGTGAGGTAAGGCTCTTCGTAGATGTAGACCGCGTCGCTCATTAGAGGTTCTTGAGCTGTTTCGTACAGTTCTTCGCCTACGAGATAAAAAGTTCTGACTCCGCTTTGGGTTTGAGTGAGGACGCCCGCCGCGCGGTCCAAGTCGAACCTGAGTTGGTCGCCGGAGAAAGAAGCGCCGTCCATGCCTGTGACCTGAGCTTCGACGCGCTGGTCGAGCAGGTCGCCGGTCTCTTCGATGTCCGTCAATATCGGGTTGGTCGATGGAGTCCCAGCGTTGCCAGTTGTTGTGTCTGCGGACTTCTTCATAGTGGAAGCGATGACGTTTCCTTCGGCGTAAAAGACGTGCGATTTAACGTCCACTCGTATCGAGTCGGCTTGAAAGCGAAGGTTGCCGTGAAGAAGCTCGACCTGTCCGTCGCAGTAAATCACTTTGCGGTCGATGTCGAACATAATGTAGTTTGCGGTGACGGTGTAGTGGAGTTTGAGGGCGCGCGCGGGCACGGCGGCGGACACAACCGCAAGCGCGGCCAGCGCCGATGCCGCCGCGAGCAATGTTTTTCTTTTCAGCAAATCAAGCACTATAAGACAACCTGCCGCATTAAACCCGAAAACAATCCGGGTACGCCAATATAACGCGCGGATTCCTCCGCAACCGTATTGTATCATTATTAAAAAGCAATGTCAGCGAGGAAAAAATAATATATGGATAATAGATTTTTGGGGATTTGCGGTGAAACCATTTTTTTGCAAAAAACAGGTTTCCCCGCGCCCCTTCCGAAAAAAACTCTTGATCGCCGATTTTGCTGAACTTCGTTCTTGCAAAATCGGCTTTTTTCTTAGATTTATGAAAACCAGAAGTATGGCGACGTTGACACAAACTTAATATAACAGAGATTCCAGTTTTGAGACGATGCGGGGGGCGGCATGGCCGTCCCAGAGTTCGGGTATGCGCCCCTGTTTCCAGTCGCCGCGCAGTGCGGCGGCAGCGGCGGCGGAGATTTTTCCGGCGTCTGAGCCGACAAGGATGTTTGTGCCGATGTCAACAGTGACGGGGCGCTCGGTGTTTTCGCGGATTGTGGCGCACGGGACGCCCAGCCAAGTGGTCTCCTCCTGAATGCCGCCGGAATCGGTGAGGACGATTTTTGCGTTCATGGTGAGGGAGAGGAATTCCAGATATCCGAGAGGTTCCATGATGAAGATTTTTCCGGCGGGCGTGGAAGCGCCGTCCCAAGCGGCGAAATGGTCGTCCAGCCCGAACCGGCGTATGTTGTTGACGGTTCTGGGGTGAGCCGGGAAAAAGACGGGGGCTTCGGCGGCGGCGGCTTCGAGAGCGGAGATGATGCGGGAGAATGTGGCGGGGTCATCCACGTTGGAGGGTCTGTGAAGGGTGAGGGCGGCGTAATCGCCGGAGAAATCGCCGAGAGGGCGGGCCGATTCGCCGTTGCGCACGCGGCGCGCGTTTTCCGCCAGAGTGTCAATCATGACGTTGCCGACGAAGAAAATGTTGTCTTCCGCGACGCCTTCTCGCAGGAGGTTGTCGCGTCCGCTAGGCTCTGTGATGAAGAGGAAAGAGGAGATCGAGTCTGTGAGGACGCGGTTGATTTCTTCTGGCATGGAGCGGTCGAAGCTGCGGAGGCCGGCTTCCACGTGTGCGACCGGGATCATGAGTTTTGCGGACACGAGGGAGCAGGCGAGGGTGGAGTTGACGTCGCCGACCACTAGAACGAGGTCGGGTTTTAATTCGAGGACGGCTTTTTCGAAGGCGAGCATGACGGCGGCGGTCTGGGCCGCGTGGCTTCCGGAGCCGACTTCGAGGAAAACGTCGGGCCGGGGGATGTTCAACTCGTCGAAGAAACTCTGAGACATGTTGTGGTCGTAGTGCTGTCCGGTGTGGACGAGGATGGGGCGCAGGGAGGGGCTGGCGGCCATAGCGCGCATAATCGGGGCCACTTTTACAAAGTTCGGTCTCGCCCCCGCGACGATGAAGACTTTCTTTTTTTTCGACTCAGTCATGATTTCATCCATGCCGGCCTCCAATTTCAACGAGGAAGGCTCCGCTTCTGAGCGTTTTTGGCGGCTGCCAGTATTTCATCGGTAAACTTCTTGAAATTAGGACATTTGTCACGCACGGTATCAGGCGAGAGTTTTTTAAAAAGATTGACGCCGTCAATAGTCTTTTTATAGCTGTAATTTTTTTTGTTTTTTCTAAAAAGTTCCTTGAGCAGTTTTGCCGGAGGGGTGTCGAAGTCAACTGTTTCCGGGTTGTCGCAGCAACCGGGCAGCTTGATCTCGTTGGGGAATATTTTAGGGTCGCTGAGCAACCATGCTTCCAGTTCATGAACCGCGAAATGCTGGTGGAATTTAGGCCTGCATTCTTTTGGCAAAGACTCTATGATTTTTTTTCTTGCGAAATTGGTTTTTTCATCGACAGTGTTTCCGCCTTTGCACTTTTCCGGCAATCCATAGAGGTCGAGCAATCCGAAGATGGCGATTACTTCGCTATTATCAAGATGTAATTGAGATTTTTTGCCGGCGCGTTTTAAATAATCGCCGCAACCATCAAAAACAATAGGTTTGACGCTTATCTTTTTGTCCAGTTGAGAATCCAACCACTTTTTAAGAAAAACTTGAGTTATTATGTTTTCAGTTTTGCCTTCGACGAAAAGAAGTATTTTCATGGATCATCCGCCGATTTCTCTATCGAGCCATAGTCTGCCGAGGGTGTATTCCTCCAGCCACTTGGAAAGGGAATCGCGGTCAAGTCTTTTCGCAGTGGTCGCGCCGTCTTCTTTTTCCACGACCACGACTGATTCCGGCATGTCGGAGAAGGCGCTTAAAAGTTCGGGAGAGTGAGTGGAAACAATAAGTTGAGTTCTGTTTGACGCGTCTTTGATAAGCTCCGCGATGATGCCGAGCATAGAAGGGTGCATTCCAAGTTCAGGTTCGTCGATACAGATTATCGGCGGGGGTTCAGGGGAGAGAAGAATCGCGGAAAGCATCAGGAAAAGGATGGTTCCGTCAGACAGATCGGCGGGTGAAAGCTCGCGGTTGAGCGTTTTCGAGCGCCATTTCATATAGACTCTGCCGTTTTCGAGAGGCGGGAATGTCAATTCTTCAAAGTCGTCGCCGAAAGCCGCTTCGAGAGTGTTGTTAAGTTGTTCTTCGAACTCTTTATTGCCGGTGTAAAGAGTGTGAAGGACGGCGATGAGGTTGTCGCCGTTCGATTCCAACACCTTTTCCGATCTCGTGACAGTCGAATGTCTAGCTTCTGCTTCCGGGCCATGATTTAGGTTTCGGTAAAATGAACAGTCATTAAAAAAGTTGATGAACCTATATATTTGTAATTCAGTATAATTTTTCCATCCATTTTTGATTGAATCCATATTAAAAAACATGGATTCGCTATCTTTAAAAATATCGAACACAGCCGCTGGAATATCGCTATTAATTTCTTTCGTGAAATATTCTTTTCCATCTCTGTTAATAATCGTGCCTGTGTAATTGGATAAATCATCATCATTGGCAATATTCTCGACATGGAGTTTTTCTAATTCAATGCCATATTCGCTTGAGGCTCTCAATTGTTCAAGTCTTAAACTATAAACATATCGTCTTTTTACTAAATTGGATGCGTTTTCTTCCGGGTTTTCGTTGAAGCCAAAACGATGAGAGCGTATTGTTGCCTCAAAACCGATTTCCTTTGCGGTTCCATTCCAAAGAATGGGGATCATGCCGCCGTGTTTTTTCATAATGGCGTCGCGAAGTTTGCCGGAGACGGCGTCGGAAAGAAGTTCAAGGGCGCTGATTATGTTGCTTTTGCCGCTGGAGTTGGGGCCGATGAGGATGTTTACGGGCATAAGGTCTAGGTTGAGATTTTTTAAAGATCTGAAACCTTCGACTTTGAAATTTTTGATAATCATGAACAAATCTCCTAGAGCCGGCTAAAAGCCTGACAACTTATATGTGAATTTTACATTTTTCCGACGGATAGCGCCATCGGAGGGGAAAAAGAGGGAGCGGAGCGCGGGCGGCGAGGGTGTGCCCGGATTCTTGACCTCTGAAAAATATTGTAAATGTCTGCGATGGCTTTTTTCAGAGGTCGCGGATTCTGGTTTAATTTGATTTGATAATGAGATATAATATCAAACTTAAATGCGCGCCGAAGGCGGAGCGCGCGGGGTTGATGTTGAGATTGACGTCAAGTTGCGGCGCGGGTTTTTCATAGGCGCGCGGTCGCGGCGGAACATAATGATGAAATCAAAAGCAAGGATAATTCTCGGAGCGCTGGCGGTTCTTGTGACAGTCGTTTCCGGGGCGATGACGCGAGTCGCCGGGGCGGCTCCGGCTGTTTCATATATGGCCGCGTCAGAGGTCAAGCCCGGAATGGAAGGATACGGGCTGACGGTGTTTGAGGGGCTGGAGGTATCGAAATTCCCGGTGAAGATAAAAGGAGTGATGCCGGGGGCGGGAGTTAGCGGGGGGCCGCTGATACTGATAGAGTTGACCGGGCCGGAGCGGGAAAAATACGGCGGGGTGTCGATGGGGATGAGCGGCTCTCCGATATATGTCGGGGGCAAGCTCATCGGAGCATTGTCCATGACTTTTCCGATGACGGATCATCATCTGGGCGGGGTGACGGATATCGCGTCCATGTTGAAGGCGGCGGAGTATGACGCGCCGAGGGCTGGGACGGTCGAGTTCGACGCGCCTTTCGAGCATGACGGAAAGGTTTTTACGAGAATAAGTTATGAAACTGGCAGAGACGAGATAGCGGGGACATTATTTGCGAGCGCGGCGGCGGCTCCGGCGATGGTTCGCGGGGTGACGGCGCGAACGATGCCTTTTGCAAAGAGAATATTCGAGGGAACGGGAATAGAAGTGACGGACGCGGGCGGCGCATGGGCTGGGGCGAAAACGGGACGCACCGTAATCGGACCCGGCTCGGAGATAAAACCCGGCAGTTCGGTGGCTGTGTTGTTGTTGACGGGAGACATGGAAGTGTCGGCGGCGGGAACTGTGACGCACGTGGACGGCAAGCAAGCCCTGATGTTCGGGCATCCGCTGTTCAGGAAGGGAGATGTTAGGTATCTGCTGGCGGACGCGCCGGTGCTCGCGGTGGCGCGAGGCACTGACATGTCGTTCAAAGCCGCCGCGACCGGGGCGCTTCGAGGAGAGATAACTCAGGACCGCGGCCCGGCTCTGGTGGGACGGCTGGACAGTTTTCCTCTGCTGATACCGTTCGACATAACCGTCACTGACGGAGATATCGGCAAGACGGAGAAGTATTCGTTCAAGGTGGCGCGGGACGAGGATTTGTTGAGCAATCTGGCGGCGATGGCGGCGCTCCAAAGTCTCGACAACACTATCGACAGGCTCGGCAAAGGAACCTCCAGAGTGTCGTTTTCCATAGGATGTTCGACCTGCGAAAAACCTGTCGAAAGGGAAAACATGTTTTACGACGGGGACGACATCGCGGCGTTGTCTCTGGTGGAGTTCGTGACGGCTCTTCAACTGCTCAAGGACAACAAATACGCGGACGCGGAAGCGCGCAAGTTAAACCTGAACGTCGAGATAGATTCGAAGAACTCTTACGCGCTTATAGAAAAAGTGGAGATAGACGGCGGGGACGAAGAGAAACCGGAAGCGGAAGAAACGAAGACGGGCGAAAATGCGGCATCCGCCGCCGAGCTGGATGCTAAAGCTGAAGAAAAAGAGCCGAGCGCGGCTGGAGAAAAGGCAAACAAGGAAAAGGAAAAGCCGCCGGTGGTGAAGCGCGGGCAGAAGCTGGGGCTGAAGGTGTCTGTGAGGCCGTACCGGAGCGAGACGGTAGAGGAAAAAATATGGTTGAAAGTGCCAGCCGACATAGCGCCCGGACGCGCGGTGATAAGCGTTTTCTCCGGAGCCAGAGAGCTTCCGTCGGCGGCCCCGGAAATGTTGCTGATAAAAATCCAAGTCGAGGGGCAGGAAAGACAAGACGAAAAAGACCCTCATTTCCTTCGCGAAAGAAAGAAGGAGAAAAGTCTGGATGAAGTGTTGAAGGAGTTTTCGAGTCGTCCGATGAACAACGAGCTTGTGGCGAACATCGAGTCATTAGGGTTCTCCGGGCCGGACGACGAAGACGAAGAAGAGTATGAAGACGAGGATCGGAACAGGGATGGAAGAGCGGGCAAGCTGACGGGCTGGGCTTTGGACGGCGTGGCGTCGATAAGGGTGGAGGTGGAGGACGAGTCGCCGAAGGTTTCTCCGAAAAGAAACATCAGAAAATCTAGAATAAATACTCTCAAGGGAGAAAAATGATAAATGGAAAAGAAGAAAAAGGCCGCCGCTAGGCAGAAAAGGGCGCAGGCCCCGGACGTGGCGGTTGTTATGGGAAGCGATTCCGACCTTAAAAGCATGACGGCGTGTTTTGAGACGCTGGACAGTTTCGGCGTGTCGTACGAGGCGCATATCGCGTCTGCGCACCGCACGCATGATTACGTGAAGAGGATAGTGACGACGTTTGACAACAATGGCGGAAAAGTGATGATAGCGGCGGCGGGGGCGGCGGCGCACCTGCCGGGAGTGGTCGCGGCGCTTACGAACCTGCCGGTGATAGGGGTTCCGATGGAATCGAAGATGCTGGGGCTGGACTCGCTGTTGTCGATAGCTCAGATGCCTGCCGGGATGCCTGTGGCGACGGTGGCTGTGGGCGGATGCAAGAACGCGGCTCTGCTGGCTGTTCAGATACTGGCTCTGGGCAGGCCGGAGCTTGCCTCGCGCTACAGCAGGTTCAGGGCGCAGCAGGCGGAAGCCGTAATAAAGAAATCCGAGCGCCTGAGGACTTCGGGCTACAGGAACTACTTTTCGGAGGGCGGTTCGACGAGATGATAGACAGGTACACATACGAGCCGATGCGCTCGATCTGGTCGGAAGAGAACAAGTTCAGGAAGTGGCTGGACGTGGAGATAGCCGCGTGCGAGGCGTGGCACGCGAAGGGGAAAATCCCCGCGCGAGCGCTGTCGACGATAAAAAAGAAAGCCGCATTCACGATTCAGCGCATAGACGAGATAGAGAAAGAGACGGACCACGACGTGATAGCGTTCCTCACAAACGTGGCGGAGAATGTCGGGCCGGATTCGAGATTCATACATGTGGGAATGACGTCGTCGGACGTGCTGGACACGGCGCAGGCGCTCCGCATGCGCGAGTCTGCGGACGCTCTCATCTCGGAGGTCAAGGAAATCCGCGTCATCTTAGAGCGCCGGGCGAAAGAGCACAAGTTCACCGTCATGGTGGGCCGCACGCACGGTATACACGCCGAGCCTATGACTTTCGGAATGAAGATGCTGCTGTGGCTGGCCGAGATGGGGCGCAACCTTGAAAGGCTCGAAAGGGCGCGGGAGACGATATCTGTCGGAAAGATTTCAGGCGCGGTGGGAACATACTCGAACCTGCCGCCCGATGTTGAAGAAGACACCTGCCGCAGGCTTGGGCTTAAGGCCGCGCCTATCGCCACGCAGGTGATTCAGAGGGACAGGCACGCGGAGTTCATGTCGACTCTGGCGGTGGTCGGCGGCACTATAGAGAAGATAGCCACCGAAGTGCGCGGGCTTCAGCGAACGGACATCCGCGAGGCGGAGGAGTTCTTCGCGAAGGGACAGAAAGGCTCGTCGGCGATGCCTCACAAGAGGAACCCGATCACAGCCGAGCGTCTGGCCGGGCTTGCGCGCGTGTTGCGGGCGAACGCCCACGCCGCAATGGAAAACATGGCTCTCTGGCACGAGCGGGACATCACCCATTCGTCCGTGGAAAGGGTGATAATTCCGGACAGTTGCATACTGCTTCACTATATGCTGGTCAGGCTGAAACGCCTTCTGGACAAGCTGTTGGTGTATCCGGACGCGATGCTTGAAAACCTCAACAAGACGAGGGGATTGATATTCTCGCAGCGGGTGATGCTGGCGCTGGTGGGCAAGGGAGCGACTAGGGAGCAGGCGTACCACATCGTGCAGCGCAACGCGATGAGGGTGTGGGCGGAGAAGGCGGAATTTAAGGCGCTGCTGTCGGCGGACGCCGAAGTGGGAGCGCTGCTGAAGCCCGCCGAGTTGGAAGAGTGTTTTGAAGTTGAGTATTTCATAAGGCACGTGGACGAAATATACGAGAGATTTTTCCCGAAGAAGAAAGCGCGGGCGGGCAAGGCGAAGAAATAGCCCGCGCGGGGTGAAGGCATGGGAAAAGGCGCGTTGATAAGAGAAACGCCGGGGATGCGGGTGTATCAGTCGGACGCGTCCGCCGACCGGTTCGCGGTCGAGTTCACGAACGACGCGGTTGAATGCGGCGCTGAGAAGTCGCCCATGTTTCCGGGAAAGGGAGTGCTGAACATGAAGATTGCCGCCGCGCTCTTCAAGAGGCTGGAAGATTGCGGAGTGGCGACACATTACGCGCGCGAGACGGGCGAGTCCGAGATGGAGACCGTAGCGGCGCGGATAATCCCGGCCCGAGTGGCGGTGCGCAACATGGTTTCGGATGAGTTCGCCGCTCGCACGCGACTCGCCGCAGGCTCGATACTCCCTGTGACCATCATCGAGTTTAACGTGAAGATGGACGCCGTCAAGGAGTTTCAGCCCGGGATGCGCGCGCGCGTCTACACGGAAGTGACGGACGGCGACGTTAAGACGATGAGAACGAGGGCGGCTCAAGTCAACAAGGCTCTGCAGCCGTTTCTTTACAGTCGCGGGATCGCTCTGGCGGATTACTATCTCGAATTCGGGAAGGACTCGAACGACTTTTTCCGCGTGTGCGGGGCGCTCACGCCGGACAATTGCTCGTTCTGGAGCAGGGACACGCTGGAGAAGCTGGACAAGGACAGATATCTGCGGCCGATGAGAGGCTCTGAGGCGGCGGCCGGCAGCGTGTTGAAGGCGCTGACAGCGTAAGCCTGTCGGCCGGACGATATTTGAAATGACCGCCGAAGGCGGCGCGAGACGCGCCCGGCGGAAGCGCAGAATTTGAGGCCATAGAAAAATGTCTATGCAAAGACCGCAACCGCAACAGCAGAAACCGCAGCAGGTTTTGCCTTCGCTCGAAGAGAACATAGAGCCGAAAGAAAGGCTGAACGCGTACCTGAGGTATCTGGCCGAGCACAACGGATCGGATGTCCATTTCAAAGGGAACAGCCCGGTGTTTTTCCGTCTGGACGGAAGGCTCCGCCCGGCAGACCCGCGCTCCGTCCTTCCCCCGCAGCTTGTGGACGTGATGGCGAAATCAATCATGAACGAGAGGCAGTTGCGCGAGTTCATAGAGACGAACGAATGCGACATGTCATACAGTCTGCCGGGAGTGTCGAGGTTCCGCGTAAACGTGTTCAAGCAGAGCGGGCTTACCGGGGCGGTGCTGAGAACGATCCCGCTGAAAATACTGACTATCAAAGAACTGGCGCTGCCGGACACGCTGGAAGAGCTTTCCAATCGCCCGAAAGGGCTGATACTAGTCACCGGCCCGACGGGCAGCGGCAAGTCCACAACCCTTGCGGCGATGATAGACCACATAAACCAGACGCGCAATGAGCACATCCTGACAATCGAAGACCCTATTGAATTTCTGCACAGGGACAAGAACTGCAGCGTGTGTCAGAGGGAGGTCGGGCAGGACACCAAGTCGTTCGACCGCGCGCTGCGTTCGGCTCTGCGCGAAGACCCGGACGTGATACTTGTTGGAGAGCTGCGCACGCTGGAGACCATCTCGATGGCGATCACCGCGGCTGAGACCGGGCACCTAGTGTTCGCCACGCTGCACACGACGGGCGCGGTTCAGACCATAAACAGGGTCATCGACGTGTTCCCGCCGCACCAGCAACAGCAAATAAGGATGCAGCTATCTGTGACGCTGCAGAGTGTGGTGTCTCAGACGCTTGTGCCAGCGGCGACGGGGAAAGGCCGCGTCGTCGCTCATGAAATTATGGTCATCAACTCGGCCATATCGAGTCTTATTCGAGAGAACAAAGTATTCATGATTCATCAGGCGATTCAGGCCGGCAAGGAGTTGGGCATGCACACGCTGGACCAGCACTTGGCCGAACTGATGAAACGCCGGCTCGTCAAGTTCGAAGACGCGGTGGCGAAATGCCAGAACGTTCCTGAATTCTCCAAACTAGTGGGCAGAGGATAACAGCAGATGCATATAAGAGAGCTTCTGGACGTAATGCTCCAATCCGACGCGTCCGACCTTCACATGAAAGTCGGCAACCATCCGATGTTGAGGGTTGACGGGAAAATCGCCCTTCAAACTAATCTGGCGAAACTCACTCCCCAGACGATGGATGAGCTGATAAACAGCATGCTGGACGAGGAGCACGCGAAGGAATACAGAGAAACATGGGAGTCTGACTTTGCGTACGACTATCCGGGCAAGGCGAGGTTCCGCGTCAATGTGTTCCATCAGAGAGGGACGAAGGCCGCCGTGCTGCGAGTCATCCCGACAAAAGTTCGGTCTATAGAGGACTTGAGCCTGCCGCCGGTGGTGAAGAAGTTCTGCGAGCGCCCGCGCGGGCTTATCCTAGTGACAGGCCCCACAGGGAGCGGCAAGTCCACCACGCTGGCGGCAATGATAGACCACATAAACGCGACCCGCGAAGAACACATAATAACAATCGAGGACCCGATAGAGTTCGTCCACCAGAACAAGAAGAGCCTAGTCAATCAACGCGAGGTCGGACGGGACACAGGGTCGTTCTCGGCGGCGTTGAAGAGCGCGCTCAGGCAGGACCCGGACGTGGTGCTTATCGGCGAAATGAGAGACCTAGAGACCATCTCCACCGCAATCACCACCGCCGAGACGGGACACCTTGTGCTCGGCACGCTTCACACTACGGGCGCGGCCCAGACGGTAGACCGCATCATCGACGTTTTCCCTCCCGAACAGCAGTCGCAGATAAGGATGCAGGTGTCGCAGAACATTGAGGGGATAATCTCGCAGACGCTTGTCCGCAGGGCGGCAGGGCGCGGGCGCGTCGCAGCATTCGAGATAATGGTTCCCACAGGGGCGCTGCGAAACCTCATTCGCGACGGAAAAACATACCAACTCCCCGCCTCCATTCAAACGGGAAAGAACATCGGCATGCTCTCTCTGGAACAAGCCCTTTATGAGTTGATGAAGAAAAACATCATCACCAAAGAGGACGCGATGAACAAGTCTATGGACAGGGACTATCTGTTAGAGCTGATGACGGGCATACAGAAACAGCCGCAGAGAAGAACAACCTGAACGCGGCAGGCAAGGGCGGCGGAACGCCCGCGCCGCGCCGGAGCGCGAACTCGATGGACAACCCGCAACGCGTCACAGTCGTCATCCCGAACTGGAACGGAGAGAAATATATCGACGAATGTCTCGGCGCGCTTGAGCGCCAGACTCTGGGCGGGCAGCGAGTTATTGTGATAGACAACGCGTCGCGGGACGGCTCCCGCGAAATAATAAAAAACAATCATCCCGATGTGGAATTAATCGAATCGAGCGCCAATGAGGGGTTCGCCCGCGCGGTGAACAAAGGCATACGCGCGGCGGACACCGAGTTCGTGGCGTTGCTGAACAACGACGCGGTTGCCGACCCGGATTGGCTCGAAAAAGCGGTCGCCGCGCTGGATTCTAATCCCGGCTTCAATTCGGTCGCGTGCAAGATAGTTTTTTACGACGACCCTAACACAATCGACTCGGCGGGGGATGAGTACGCGCCGTGGGGAGCCGTTTCCAACCGGGGGCATGGACTGAGAGACGGCGGGGATTACGACCTTCCGGCTCGTGTGTTCGGGCCGTGCGCGGCCGCGGCGCTATATAGGAAATCGCTGTTCGACGAGATAGGGCTGTTCGACGAAAATTTCTTCGCGTATTACGAGGACACGGATTTGAATATGCGAGCGGCGCTAGCGGGTCGCAAGTGTCTCTACGCGCCCGGCGCGAGGGTTAGACATCGCTATTCGGCAAGCACGAGCGGCAAGACCCGGAAGCTGGGCGTTGAAGAAGTGTATATACATCTGACCGGCGTGGCCGTGAAGGGGTTGCCTGTCGCGGCCGCCGCGCCTCTGAAGGCCGCCGTTTTTCACGGGGCGATTCTTTTCTTTTTTGTTCTTGCTCGCCTGCGCAAACGCAACAGTCTGCCTTCGGTGCCGCTCATAAAATTCATGTCCGCCATGTTGGCGCAGCGGCGCGCTACGGCGGGAGCGGCGAGGGTGAAAGCCGCCGAGTTGAGGCGTCTATTCCGGGCGGAGCTGTTGACGGCGAACGCGGTAGCGCGCGGAGACGGCGATGTTTGACATTGATTTTTTGTTATTCTAATATGACGCTGGGAGAAAATAATGACTCTGGCGATAATTGTTCTTTTCGCACTGCTGTTGGCTAGCGCGCTCTTTTCGGCGTCTGAGACGGCTCTGGTGACGATGAGCAGACACCGGCTCAAGACACTCAAGGAGGAGCATCCGGCGCGCGCCGGCGCGATCGACAACTGGCTGACAAAACCCAACAACATGCTCACTTCGATTTTAATAGGTCTTAACGGCGTAAACCTGCTGGCCGCGATATTGACCGACAACATTACAGAAGAGATGCTGGGGCACACTGATTGGCCTTCATGGACAGGCCCTGTAATCAGCTTCGGATTGGTGTCGTTTGTGATAATCGCGTTCTGCGAAATTCTTCCGAAGATGGTCGGGTACAACAACTCGGACCGCGTGGTTATAAAAATGATCAAGCCGATTTCGACTTTCCACGCGATTGTGTCGCCGATAGGCAAAGTGTTCGTGGCGATAGCCAACCTGACGCTCAGGATATTCACCGGGAAGTCAGGCCCGGCGGAAGGCCCGTTCATCACCCAATCGGAGATTCTTGGGATTGTGGATGACGCCGGAGAGCAGGGCATAATAGACAAAACAGAAAGAGAAATGATACGCAGCGTGGTCGAATTCGGCGAAACGCAGGTTAGGGAAGTGATGACGCCGAGGCCGGACATGCGGATGGCTCCGGCGGACACCACGGTGGACCGCATGGCGGTTCTGATGGAGGAGCACAAACATTCCCGCATTCCGATTTACGAAGGCGGGGAGGACAACGTCATCGGCGTGGTCAATTCGAGAACGCTGCTGCGCGCTCTGAAAGACGGACGCGACTCGGACCCGGTGAAGAACTATGTGCACAAAGCATACTTCGTGCCGGAGTCAAAGATGGTGGACGACCTGCTGCATGATTTTCAAAAGAAGCGGACGCATCTGGCGATAGTCATAGACGAATATGGATGCACGGCGGGGCTGGTGACGATAGAAGACCTGCTCGAGGAAATCGTGGGTGAGATATGGGACGAGTACGACACCGAAGAGCCTCTTTACAGATGGGTGGACTCGGACACTTTGCGCGTGGACGCTAGGATCGACATCGCGGAACTGAACGATATTCTTGACGCGGAGTTCAACGACGACGAAGAGTTTGAGACGCTAGGCGGATTGATTTTTCATACGATGGGCAAAGTTCCCAAGCAGGAAGAGACAGTCGATATAGACGGTTACGAGATGAAAGTGGAGCGGATGGTCGGGCGGAGGATTGCGTCGGTGATTATAAAAAGGCCGTCTTATCCGGGGCCGGAATCCGAGAACGGCGAGAAATGAGACTCGCCGCCCCGCGAAGTCGCGGAATAGACTAGTCAACAAAGGTGAACGCGAATGGAAATGGCGGTAGGGATTGCTCTCTTCGGAGTGTTTCTGGCTTTCGCGGCGCTGATGTATCTGGGAAAACTGCCCGCGCTGATAGCGTTGCCGCTGATGGCAGCCACGCTGTACATTGTGGGCGGAGCTTTCTACCACGGCCTTTCATTCAGCTATCCCGGCTCGAACGCCGTCGTTCTGGCGAGGGAATTTTTCAGAGTGGTGATAGAAGAAGGAATGCCGAGGCTGTGGCCGGTGGTGATAACGGTCGTGCTCGGAGCGGCGCTAGCCGAACTGCTCAAGTCGAGCGGAGCGACCACGACCATAATCAGGTGGGCGTCCGAACTGGGCGGAGATAATAAGATTGTTTCATGCGTGCTGCTGACCGGCGTGACGGCGCTGTTATTCTCGTCATTGGTGGGGCTCGGAGCGGTCATTATGGTGGCGTCGATAATGCTGCCGATTCTCATGAGCATCGGCGTGACTCCCGCAGTCGCAGGCTCTCTGTTCCTGTTCGGGATGAGCCTCGGCGGAGCGTTGAACCCGGTCAACTGGAAGTTTTACACAGAGATAATGACGGCAAGCTCGACAGTGAGCGCGATCGACGCTCAGAATCAGTTGATAGGTTTTATTCTGCCTTTCATGATCCCGTTCACGCTGGTTGTTCTGGGATTTATAATTCTGCACGGAAGGAAAGGCCACACGTCGTTCTGGGCGGTTGCGCCGGGTGGCGGCGCGGCGGCGGGCGAATCTGGGCGAGCTGGAATTCTGGCTGTTCTCACGCCGCTTGTTCCTCTCTCTCTCGTTCTGGGATTCAACATTGCCAGCCGGTTGAGAGGCGGCGCAGGATACGCGTTCCCGATAAACACGGCGCTGCTTGCGGGAATGCTGTACTGCCTGATCGTGTCCGGCAGAGGTCCGAACGGAAGGATTCAGAGGCTGACGAAAGCGGTGTTCGACGGGATAACAGGCGTCGCTCCCGTGGTGGCGCTAATCATTGGGATAGGCATGGTGATACGCGTTGTGTGGGACCCGGCGGTAGGCACATACATGGAGCCTGTGATGAGGCGGATAGCGCCGAGCGCGCCGGTTCTATACGTGATTGTTTTCACCGCGCTCGCGCCGTTGGCTTTGTACCGGGGGCCTTTGAACGTGTGGGGCATGGGAATAGGGATAGCGGCGATAATGATTTCCACCGGCGCGCTGCCGCCGATGGCGGTGGTCGCCGCGTTCTATTCGGTGGGGATGATTCAGGGCGTGAGCGACCCGACCAACACTCACAATGTCTGGATCGCGGGTTTTCTGGGAGAGGACGTTCAGATTTTCACCCGGAAAACGCTGGCATGGACATGGGGGTTGGCCGTGGCGGGCCTTGCCATTTCGGCGTTTATGTTCCTGAGATAGCGCGCGATATTTGAGGCCGCGCGCGCGGGACGGAAGCCGGAAAGAATATAATAAGAATATGCCTGACAAGAAGCCCACATACGAAGAGTTGGAGCGGCAGGTCGCCGAGTTGCGCGCGCGGTTGGAATCGTTCCCCGACAACTCTTCATATCTGCCTCCGACAAGTATGTCAGGGCGAATCGACTCGGCTGCTTTCCGAGAAATCGCTGAAAACATTCCTGTTCTGATGATTGAAATTGACACGCAGGGTAGAGTGGCATACGCGAACACCGCCGTTCTGGAGATGTACGGTTACACGAGGGCCGATTTGGGAAAACACGTGACCGAGTTCGTGCCGGTTGCGGATGTGAAAATGGAGCTTGACACTCTCGCAAGAGGGATGGCGGGAAAACAGGACATAATCGTTTCAAGAATCAAGACGGCCTCCGGAGAAATCCGGCATGTTATAAACAATTCGTTCCCGACATATGAAAACGGAAAGCAGTCCGGAATCACTGTGTTCGGAATAGATATAACGAGGCAGAAAGAGGCGGTGGATGCGCTTAGGGAGAGCGAGGACAGATACAAGGCGCTGTTCGAACAGTCTCTGGACGCTGTATATGTTTCATCCAAGGAAGGCATCGTGCTGGAGGCTAATCAGGCGGCGTTTTCGATGCTGGGATATCAAAAAGAAGAAATTATCAATAAGAGCGTCCTGAAAACGTATGTGGATGAAAGGGATCGGGAGCCGTTTCAGAAACTTCTAGAAACTCGCGGTTCGGTCAGGAATTACGACGTCAAACTAAAGCATAAAAGCGGGCGCGAAATAGACTGCAAAGTGACGGCGACCGCGCGCAGAGGGCCTGACGGTTCGGTCATCGGGTATCAGGGAATAATCAGGGACATGACCGAACAGATGAAGATGGAAAACGCTCTCAGGGAGAGAGAGGAGTGTTTCAGGCTTATAGTCGAGACGATGTACGACGGCATAACAGTGATAGATGAAAAGGGAGCCATGACGTACGCGAACAACCGCGCTCTGGAAATGCTCGGATACGAGCGTGGCGAGGTCATAGGAAAGCCTATAACCAATTTCCTAGACTCGAAAAATGTGGCCCTTTTCAAAAACCAATTCTCAAGGAGAAAACTCGGCGAGGGCGGAAAATACGAGTTGACGTTCACCCGGTCTGACGGGTCGCCTCTGCATTCGCTCGTGTCGGCCAACCCTCTTTTCGACGCTCAAGGCGGTTTCTCCGGAAGCTTCGCGGTAATCACCGATATAACCGAGCGAAGAAGAGCAGAGGAACAACTGCTCAGCCATCACGAAAGGCTTGAGGAGACGGTGAAGGAACGCACGGCGGAATTCAGCGAAGTGATAGAGGAGTTGAGGAAGGAAATCTCGAACCGGCGGCGAATGGAGGAAGAATTAAGAGACTCTAGAGACCGTCTGAAGACGACTCTTGAGGCTATGCCGGACATATTGTTTGAAGTGAATCTCGAAGGGCGAATAGTAGGCTATCACGCATCCAGTGTGGACAAGCTCTACGCGCCGCCCGATGCTTTTATCGGAAAAAAAGCAACAGACGTGCTGCCTCCGGAAGCCGCGGAGGCGCTGAACAAGGCGGTCAACAAAACATTCGAGACGGGCGAGAAATCAGCCGCGACGTATTCTCTGCCATATGCGGACGGAGAGATGTATTTCGAGGCAATACACTCGCTGAAAGGCGATTTGAAATCGCCGAACAGGACGGTCATATCGGTCGTGCGCGATATTACGCAGCGCCGCCGCGCCGAGCAGTCGCTCCGGGAGTCAGAACTGAGGTACAGGCTCACGATGGACTCTATGGCCGACGCGATTCATGTCGTAGACAGAAATTTCAACATCGTTCTTTTTAACAAAACCATGAAGGAATGGAACGCGCGAAGCGGTTTGCCGACGGACATCGCGGGCCGGAGCATTTTCGATGTTTTTTCTTTCCTCGACGATTCCATCCGCGAAGAATACGAATCGGTTTTCACCAGCGGCAATATGATGCTTTCCGAAGAGATCAACGAAATAGACGGGGAAACGATAATAACGGAGACTCGCAAGATACCGATATTCGAAAAAGACGCCGTCGCCAGAGTTGTGACGGTGATGAGAGACGTGACGACGCGAAGGCGGGCGGAAGAAGCGATGCGCTACAACTTCGACTTCCAGAGCGTGGTCATGGACATATCGGCGGGATTTGTAGGAGTGGGCGCGGACAATCTGGACGCCGCTCTGAACGACGCGCTGAAAAGGCTGGGCGAGTTTCTGCAGGTCGACCGCAGTTACTTGTTTCGCGTTTCAGAGGACGGATTGTTTGTCGACAACACACATGAATGGTGCGCGGAGGGAATCAGTTCAGAGATTGAGAACAGCAAGAATATTCCCCTTGACAGCATGATGTGGCTCAAGCCGAAATTCATCAGCGGGGAAACGATAGCGATAGACGATGTAACCGAGCTTCCTGATGAGGCGGCCGTTGAAAAGAGGCTTTTCGATGCCCAGAGCATCAAGTCGCTGATAATATTCCCGCTGTATTCCAATGAAAAATTATCGGGTTTCATGGGGCTTGATTCAGTCAAGACGAAGAGGCGGTGGAAGCGAGACCACAGCGCGTTGCTATCGGTCGCGGCGGAGATATTTGCCAACGCGTTTATGAGGCATCAAGCGGAAACTGCGCTCAAACGGAGCGAACAAAGACTGGACGCCATCATAAGCAACACGCCGAACGTGGCGGTAGAGGGATACGATGTAGAGGGCCGGGTTATTTATTGGAACAACGCGGCGGAATCGGTTTTCGGGTGGTCCGCCGAGGAGATGATAGGTAGAACTCTAGAAGGAGCGACGCTCGACTTGGTGGCAACCGAGGCTTTTCACATTCTGCTTAAGGAGATGAATGAAAGCAACCTTCCTTCAGGCCCGTCCGAATGGATTTGCAACAGGAAAGACGGCTCCAGCGTCGTAGTGTATTCTATGATATTTCCAATAGACGTAGGGGACGGAAACAAAGAGTTCATCTGTATGGACGTGGACATAACCGGCATGAAAGAAGCCGAAGAGGCTCTCAGGGAGAGCGAGGAGAGATACCGGACTCTGGCGGAAGCCGCCGAAGACTTCATTTTTATAGTCGATCGAGACGATATCGTCAGGTACACGAACAGTTTCGCCGCGCGTCAACTCGGCATGACGCCGGAACAGACAATAGGAGTTTCAAGAGCGAAGTTGTTCGGCTCGCCGGACGCCGACAGGCAGAAAATGAGTCTCAACAAAGTTTTTGAATCCGGAGAATCGTTTTACATAGAAACTGTGACGCAGTTCCCGGACCGGGAGTTCTGGCTGGGTTCGAGGCTTGTCCCGATCAAGGCCCCCGACGGGCGGGTGTCCTCCGTGCTGGGCATATCGCGAGACATTACGGACAGGAAGAGGATCGAACAGGAAAAGATTAACTTCCTCAGTTCGATATCTCACGAGCTTAGGACGCCGCTTTCGCTGATACTAGGATACAGCGAGATGCTGCTCAAGGAGGAGCTGCCGCACGCCGCAAAGAAGAAAATCAAGACCATCAATGACAGGGGCCGCCAGCAGCTCAAACTTGTCGAGGAGCTTATAACGCTGGATGCGTTCGAGAGCGGAACGACGACCTACGACATGGCGGAGATTAATATATACAACTTCCTAGAAGCGAGGCTAAACGAGACTCGCCTGATGATAGAGAGCATCGTGCGTCGCAGGTTCAGAACGTCGGAATACTCCTTCAAGAAGGATGTGTCCGAATCGCTGAAAGGCGTCATCGTCAAATGCGACGAAGGCAGAATTCGGCAGACTCTGGACAACCTAATAGAAAACGCGGTGAAGTATTCGACGCCGGAGAGGCTGGAGTTCGCCGTGTCGGCGACCCGCGAGGACGGTTTCGTGGAGATAAGCGTTTCGGACCGAGGAATCGGAATCGCGTCCGCTGACCTGAAGAACATTTTCAAGCCTTTCTTCCAAGTCAGAAAAGGCTCGCATCCTGTTTCGGACGGAGTGGGAAAGGGTCTAAGCATAGTCAAGGAGTTCATCGAGGCGCACGGAGGCCGGATAAAAGTCGAATCGGTTCCCGGAGAAGGCTCGACGTTCTCGTTCACTATTCCGATCCTGAAGACGGTGGAGCATGTGGAATCGCGCAGGGTGAACAGGATTTTGGTTGTGGACGATGACGGCGACCTGCTGGACTTGGTGAAGACGATGCTGCTTTCCGAAGGATTCGACGTTGCGGTGGCGTCGAATGAAACAGAGTTGTTCGAGGAGATGGCGGCTTTTGATCCGCAGCTTGTGATGCTGGACGTGCAGTTGCCGGGGCTAAGCGGCGCGGAACTTTGCGAAAAGATAAAGTGCGGCCCGGCTCCGGCTCCCATGGTGTTCCTGTTCAGCGCGATGCCGCGCGCCCGGATCGAGGCTCTCGCTCGCGAGATCGGAGCGGACGGCGCGGTTTCGAAACCCATCAATATCGACTCATTCATTGAAACCCTAGAAAAACTCAATCAGTGACGCGCCGCGCCCGGGCGTCATCGTTTGACACATAAATATCGAACTCCTACACTATTTGGCATGATTGCGATTGTGGACTATGGAATGGGCAATTTGCGGAGCGTGCAGAAGGCGTTCGAGCGGGTGGGCGCGGACGCGCGCGTGACCACCTCCGCCACGGATGTCCGGGACGCTTCCGGCGTGGTTCTGCCGGGCGTCGGCGCATTCGCGGCGGCAATGAAAAACTTGGAATCGCAGGGGCTTGCGGGGCTAATCGTCTCTGAAATCAAATCCGGCAAGCCGTTCTTGGGGATATGCCTCGGACTGCAGATGCTATTTGACTACAGCGAGGAAGGGGAGCGCATCCCCGGCCTCGGCGTTTTTCCGGGCAAGGTGACGCGCTTCAGAGGCGACCTCAAAGTCCCGCACATGGGTTGGAACCAGCTTGAGTTCAGGAACAGAGGGCTGGTCGCCGAAGGAATTCCCGACGGCTCTTTTTTCTATTTCGTGCACTCGTTTCTGGTGGAGCCGGAGGATCCGTCGCTGGCGATGACGGTCACGGACTACGGCGGCGAATTCGTTTCGTCGATAATGCGCGACAATGTGTCCGCCGTGCAGTTCCACCCGGAAAAGAGCCAGAGGATGGGGATGAAGTTGCTTGAGAATTTCGGGAGGATGGCGAAGGGATGAATCTGTATCCGGCGATAGATTTGATGGACGGCAAATGCGTGCGGTTGACGCAGGGCAAGAGGGAGTTATGCACGGTTTATTCCGATAAGCCGGAGCAGATGGCGATACGATGGGCGAGGGAAGGGGCCAAGTGGCTGCATGTCATTGATCTAGACGCGGCGCTCGACCAGAAGTGCTTTTCCAACTTGGAAGCGGCAAAGGCGATATTCGAGGCGTCGCCCGGAATCAGGACGCAGGTGGGCGGGGGCGTAAGGTCGGCGGCGGACGTCGGGCGCTGGCTGAAAGAGGGCGCGTCCCGCGTCATAGTCGGCACGTCCGTTCTCGAATCGCGGGATTTTGCCAAGGGGCTTTTTTCCGAGTTCGGCGAATCGGTCGCTGTGTCCATAGATTCGAAGGGCGGCAAAGTGGCTCTCAGGGGCTGGACGGACGAATCTGAAATAGAAACGATTGAAGCGTGCCTCAGGATGCGAGACGACGGCGCGAAACTCATCATACTTACAGACATCGTGCGCGACGGGATGCTGACGGAGCCGAATTTCGACATGATGTCGCAGGCGGCGGACGCTCTGGAAATCCCGGTGGTGTGCGCGGGCGGAGTGTCGTTGGTGGAGCACGTAGAGCGGCTCGCCTCGCTTGAAAAATCGAATCTTGACGGGGCGGTGATCGGCCGCGCGCTGTACACCGGCGACTTCGATCTCAAGGCCGCCGTCGAAAGGTTCCCGCAGTAGGCGGCGCGGAGGGCGTTTTGCTTGCCAAAAGGATAATACCCTGCTTGGATGTCGATAGCGGTCGCGTCGTCAAAGGCGTGAACTTCGTGAACCTTGTGGATGCCGGAGACCCGGTCGAGCAGGCTAAAAAATACGAGGAAGCTGAAGCGGATGAACTGGTCTTTCTGGACATCACCGCCTCTTCGGACAAGCGTCACATAATGCTGGACGTCGTCAGGCGGGTGGCGGAGACGGTATTTATCCCGTTCACTGTCGGCGGCGGCATAACGGAAGTCGCCACGATCCGGCAACTGCTTAGCGCGGGCGCGGACAAGGTGTCGCTCAACACGGCGGCCGTACTGAACCCCAGTCTGATAAACGAGTCCTCCGAGATTTTCGGAGCGCAGTGCATAGTGGTCGCGATAGACGCGAAGCGCGAGGGCGACGGGTGGGTGGTTTACACTCACGGCGGCAGGAAACCGACCGAGATAGACGCGGTGGGCTGGGCGGTAGAGGCGGAGAGGCGGGGCGCGGGCGAAATCCTGCTCACCAGCATGAACCGCGACGGCACGAAAATCGGTTATGACAACGAGTTGAATCTCGCCATCTCCTCCGCGGTGAGAATCCCCGTGATAGCGTCAGGCGGCGCGGGCGAACTTTCTCACCTCTATGACGCGATACATGAAGGCAAGACAGACGCCGTATTGGTCGCTTCTCTGTTCCACTACGGGATTTTCACCATCAGGCAGGCAAAGGAATATCTGCGGGACAGGGGAATAGCGATGAGGCTGTGACCTCATTGCGCCAAGAGAGAAGGTTTAGACATGGATTTGAAATTCGATGAAAAAGGGCTTATCCCGGCGATAGTGCAGGATGAAAAAAGCGGGGATGTCCTTATGCTGGCGTACATGAACGAGGAGTCTGTGAGAAGGACTCTTGAGACGGGCACGACATGGTTCTGGAGCCGTTCGCGGAGCGAGTTCTGGAACAAAGGGGCGACCTCGGGCAATTTTCAGAAAGTGAAAAAGGTGATGTACGACTGCGACTCCGACGCGCTTCTGGTGATAGTTGAGCAGAGCGGCGAGGGGGCCTGCCACACAGGAGCATGGTCCTGCTTTTTCAGGGAGTTGAAAGGCTGAGCTTCATGGCGGAGACAGGCCCTCCCAAATTTTTCATTAAAACATTCGGTTGCCAGATGAACATGGACGACTCGGCGTCGCTCGCGCGGATGTTGCGCTCGATGGGCATGGCGGAGGCGGCGACGCCCGACGAGGCCGCGCTGGTTCACGTCAACACGTGCAGCGTGCGGCGCAAAGCCGAGGAGAAGATGTTGAGTTTCATAGGCGTGTTGCGCAATCGCAAAAGAACTGGCGGCGCGCCCGTCGTCGTCGGCGTGGGCGGATGCTCCGCCGAACTGGCCGACATCCGCGCGGAAATTCGCGACGTGGACTACGTCATCGGGGCGGGAAGGCCGCAGGACTATGAGGAAATCATCAGGGAAGCGGTGGTCGAAAACTTTCCCGGCTTGGCGGCGGGAACGGCTCCGTTTGCGTCCGGCCCGGCGTCCGCTTTCCAGACGGTAGTGCGCGGCTGCTCGAATTTCTGCTCGTACTGCGTGGTTCCATACGCGCGCGGCGCGGAATCCAGCCTGACTCCGGCTCAAGTTAGAGCGGAAGCCGCGATAAAGGCGGAGGAAGGCGCGCGGGAAATCATACTTCTAGGCCAAAACGTGCTCGCTTACGGGCTGGACTTATCGCCGAAAGTTTCCCTTCTCGACGCCATATCCGCCGTCCACGATCTGCCGGGGATAACAAGGATAAGGTTTGTAACGTCGCACCCGAAATGGGTGACGGAGGAGTTTCTGCGCGGACTGTCGGCGCTGCCGAAAGCGTGCGGCCATTTCCACGCGCCGTTCCAGAGCGGCGATGACGAGATACTCAGGAGGATGAGGCGCGGATACGACGCCGCGTATTATCTCGAAATGATAGAAATGATAAGAAGTCACTCGCCGGGCTGCGGCATATCGGCGGACGCGATAGTCGGGTATCCCGGAGAGACGGAAGAGCAGTTTGAGCGGACGCTTGAGCTGGCGGCGCGCGCGCGCGTGGACCAGTTGTACGCGTTCAAATATTCGCCGCGTCCGGGGACCGCCGCCGCCGGGCAGGCCGACGATGTGCCGCTCGAAGCCAAGAAGTCGCGGCTTGCGCGGTTGCTGGATTTGCAGGAAAATATATCGAGGGAAATCAACGAAAGCCTTGTCGGCGGGATCGCTGAAACGATGGTCTTCGAGTCTCTGGGCGGAGAGCGGCGGCGGGGGCGGACGCGGGAGAACAGGATAGTGGATTTCACTATGCGCGAAGGCGTTAAGGCCGAGCCGGGAGACGAGTTGCTTGTCAGCATCGCGGGAGCGTCTCCGCACGCCCTGAAAGGAGAGGCCGTATGAACGCCACTCCTATGTATCAGCAGTACGCCGCCATCAAGGAGCGCCACCGGGACGCTATCTTGATGTACCGGCTGGGCGATTTCTACGAGATGTTCGGCGAGGACGCGAAAACCGCCGCCGCCGAACTGGAAATAGTGCTGACTGCGCGCGAGTTCGGCAAGGGCGTCAAACTGCCCATGTGCGGCGTGCCCCATCACGCCGCCGACGGCTACGTGGCAAAACTCATCCAGCGCGGACACAAGGTCGCCATCGCGGATCAGACAGAGGACGCGGTCGCCGGAAAACTTGTCAACCGGGAAGTCGTCAGGGTGGTCACGCCCGGAACGTATCTCGATCTGGACAGGCTGGACTCATCGCGAAACAACTACATACTTTCAGTGGCGGACGCCGGCGACAGGTTCGGGCTGGGGATACTCGACGTTTCGACCGGGGAGTTCAAGGCGGGCGAGATATCGAGGTCGGCGGACGATTCGTCTCTGGTCAGGGAGATCGAGCGGCTGTCGCCCGGCGAATGCGTCGTGGCGATGCGCGATTCCGGGGCGGACGCCGCCGGCAGGATATCGGCCCGTTTCCCCGACGTGAAAGTCACCGAGCTTGACCTGATGTTCGACGCGTCGTACCACCGGGACAGGCTGTGTGCGCATTTCGGAGTGAAGACGCTGCTCGGATTCGGCATTGAGGAGTTCCCTGCGGCGATAATGGCCGCCGGGCAGCTTCTGGACTATGTCAGGGACAACCTGCGCGCCGACCCCAAGCACGTGATGTCCGTTTCGCTCTACAGTCCCCGCGACGGGATGTATCTGGACGCGGCGACGCGGCGCAACCTCGAACTGACGGAAACCATGCGCGAGAAGGAAAAGAAGGGGAGCCTGCTGTGGGCGCTTGACAGGACTCTCACGCCGATGGGAAAGAGGCTGATACGCAACTGGCTCGAACAGCCTCTCAACGACCCGGCGGAGATAAACCTGAGGCTGGACGCCGTCGGCGAGCTTCTGGAAAACAGGACGGCGCGGGAGGGGGCAAGGGAATGCCTTTCGGAGGTAAGGGACATCGAGAGGCTTTGCAGCCGGATCGCCACCATGCTCATCACGCCCAAGGAGACGCTGGCCGTGCGCGACTCACTAGCGGCGCTGCCCGCGCTCGCGGCCCTCGCCTCCGCTTTTAAGTGCGACATGCTGGAGTCCCTGCGCGCCGACATGGACACGCTGGATGACGCGCGCGCCGACCTTGCCGCCGCCGTCTCTGACGACGCTCCGAGGTCCGCCCGCGAGGGCGGCATAATCCGTGACGGCTTTGATGCCCGCGTGGACGATCTGCGCGCTCTGAAAAAAGGCGGTCGCAAATGGATTGCCGACCTCGAAGAGAAGGAACGCAGGGAAACAGGCGTCAAATCCCTCAAAATCGGCTACAACAAAGTGTTCGGCTATTACATCGAGGTGACTAAAGCCAATCTGGCAAACGTCCCTGATAGATACATACGCAAACAGACCACTTCCAACGCGGAGCGGTTCTACACCGAGGAACTGAAAGAGAAAGAGTTCGCGATACTCGGAGCGGAGAGCAGGCTCGAAGAGCTTGAGTATCAGTTGTTCTGCGGGATAAGGGACAATCTGGCGGGGCACATCGGAAGGATGCTGAAGACGTCGCGGGCGGTGGCGGCGCTGGACGCGTTGCAGTCGCTGGCGCAGGCGGCGGAGGAAAACAGGTACTGCCGCCCGCAGGTCAGCGCGTCGGAAACGATAAAGATAGAAGAAGGCCGGCACCCGTCGCTGGACCTGACGATGCCCGCGCGCACATTCATCCCCAACGACACGCTGCTCAATTGCTCGAAGAGCCAGATACATATCATCACCGGGCCGAACATGTCGGGAAAATCGACTTACATGAGGCAGGTGGCGCTGATAACGCTGATGGCGCAGATGGGCAGCTTTGTGCCGTGCCGCGCGGCGGAGATAGGCGTGGTGGACAGGATATTCACGAGGGTCGGAGCGGTCGACGACATCACCCTTGGCCTCAGCACGTTCATGGTGGAGATGGTAGAGACTGCGACGATTCTGACTAACGCGACAAAGAAAAGCCTAGTGCTGCTCGACGAGGTCGGCAGAGGCACGAGCGCCGCAGACGGCATAAGCATCGCATGGGCCGTCTCCGAATACATACACGAGAGGATTGGCGCGAGAACTCTATTCGCAACACATTTCAACCACCTGACGCGCATGGCCGACTTGTTCGAGAGGATAGAAAATTTTCACGTCTCCGCAGTTGAGCGTGGCAGGGAGATTCTATTCACGCACAAGGTGCGCCCCGGAGGCACGGACAGGAGTTTCGGAGTCGAGGTGGCTAGACTCGCGGGCATACCGGCCTCAGTTATCCGCCGCGCGTCGGAAATTCTTGCTTCTCAGGAAGCGGAGTCGGACATCGAAGTCCCTGAGGCCCGGACGGCGCAACTAGCGCTCATTCCCGACCAGCCTCCGAGCCGCATCGAGGAAATGCTCCGCGCGGCCGACCCGGAAGAGTTGACGCCCCGCAAGGCGCTTGATCTAGTGTTCAGGATGAAAGATATTCTCGAGGAAAACGACAGGTCGCGGTGAAAACGCGGCGGCTGCCGGGAGGCGCGCGATGAGCGGAATACCCGCTGTTTTCATAGACAGGGACGGCACTCTGAGCGAGGAGATCGGCTACGTGAACCATGTCAGCCGGTTCAAGCTGCTCGAAAAGTCGGCTGCGGCGATAAAAAAGTTGAACGAAGCTAACATGCCCGCTGTTCTGGTGACCAATCAGGCGGGCGTCGCGCGCGGCTATTTCCCCGAAAGGCTCATAGCGGATGTCCACGCGCGCATGAACGAGCTTCTGGCTGCGGGTGGCGCGAAACTGGACGGGATTTACTATTGTCCCCATCATCCGACCGCCGGAGAGCCGCCTTACAGGATGGACTGCGACTGCAGGAAGCCTAAGACGGGACTGATAGACCGGGCGGCGTCGGAAATGGGACTGGACGTTGCCCGTTCGTACATGATTGGCGATAAGCTCAGCGATGTGGCGCTGGCGAAGCGCGCGGGCTGCGCCGCTGGCATACTCGTCCTGACAGGATACGGCAGAGGCGATTGGGAGTTCAACAGGGAACGCGAAGGCGTAGAACCCGATTTTATCGCAGAAGACCTGTTAGAGGCTGTCGACTGGCTGTTGAAAGACCTCGCGTCGCGAGCTTGACCCTCGTTTTTTTACGATAGAGGCAATTTCCACCCATATAATAAGGAAACTGTATAAAGGGCGCTTTGAGGCGCGGCGCGCGCGCGCGTCCGGAAAACTGGAATAAGTTTTTATGAATCTTGCGGATAATCTGAAAAACAGCGCGGAGCGGTTTCCCGACCGGCCTGCGGTCGTTTTTTACGACAGAGTGATAAGGTACGAGCAGCTTTACGCGGACGCGCTGAGGTTTGCGGGCGCGCTCGGCGAGATGGGCATGTCGCGCGGGGACAGAATGGCGATAGCGATTCCGAACGTTCCGGAATATCCTGTGGCTCTTTACGGGGCCTTCGCGGCCGGGGTGGAGGTCGTCACAATCAACCCTCTGTATTCCGCCCGCGAAATCGAATATATGCTGAAGGATAGCGGGGCGAAGCTGGCGATAATGCATCCGATGTTCGAGCCGCCCGTCAGGGAAGCCGCCGCGAACGCCGGAACTAAGTTGCTGTACAGCGACTCCATGGGCGACCCGGCCAAGCGCGACATGAAGAAGGCGATGTCGGAGGCGGCCGCCGCGCCCGCGCCCGCGGACCTAGACCCGAACCACACGGCGGCTATCATCTACACCAACGCGTGGAGGGGATATCCGCTTGGAGCCTGCCTCACTCATCACGGACTGATGACCAACGCCCGTTCGAGCGTTGTTACTGCGTCGGCGCATGAAGACGACGCTTTTCTCACAGTTATTCCCCTGTTCCATGCGTTCGCCTGCACCACATGTCTGCATCTGCCTTTTCTCGCGGGAGCAAAGACTGTTCTTCATGAGATGTTTTCAGAGGATCGCGTGATGGCGGATCTCAAAAAAGAGAAGATAAGCGTTTTTCCGAATGTGCCGACGATAAACAAAAGGCTGCTTGATAAATACGGCTCGGCGGGGAGCGACCTATCGTTCGTGAGGGCGATAGTGCCCGGAGGCGCTCCTCTGACGGATGATCTGTACGGCGGGCTTGTGGAGAAACTAAACGCAAATGTATATCAGGGGTACGGGATAACGGAATGCGGGCCGGTGACTTCGGTGAACCCGATGCGGGGCAGGGAGTTTGTGAAAGCCGGCTCCGTAGGCCCGCCGATTGAAGGCATAACCGTGAAAGTCGTCGACGAGAACGGCGAGGCGCTCCTGACGGGCGAGACGGGCGAGCTTTGCGTCCGGGGCGGCAACGTCATGCGCGAATATCTCGGAAAACCCGAAGACACGGCAATGTTTCTAAAAGACGGTTGGCTGTTTTCAGGCGACCTAGCCCGCATAGACGAAGACGGCTATATATACATAACGGGACACAAGAAAAGGCTTGTGCTTGTCGGCGGGTTTAACGTCTATCCGCAAGAGGTGGAGGCGTTGCTCGGCGCGCATCCGGCGGTGGAAAGCTGCCGCGTCTTCGGCGTCCCGGACGATTCCCTCGGAGAGAGAGTTATGGCGGAAGCGAAACTTCGTTCCGGAGCTTCCGCTGAACCCGGCGAACTGAGAAAATTCCTCCGCTCTGCTCTTGCTCCCTATAAAGTCCCCCGCCGGGTTGATATCATAGAATAGTTCCGTAGAGCGCAAGTAATCGTAGAGCCACAACCATTTGCTCTTGGCTTCCTCGTTTTTCTATGATTGAAAAACGTAGAAATGAACTGTGTTTGACAGCGTTTTGGACGCGGGTGTATACTTTAATTGACACGAAACAAAAATTTTGAGGCTGAAATAGGCAACTTCCCGGAAAGGCAAAATGTTTGACTCTTGCCGCGACGGGGAATATCATAGTAAGCGAAAGGGCTTTTTTATTGCGCGCCTGAAACATAATAATATTCAGGGAGAAAAAATGCGAAACAAGCGACGCCGGGAAAAAGGATTCACCTTGGCGGAAGTTCTGGTTGTTTTGTGCATAATGATAATATTACTCGGAATGATGACGCCATCGTATTATCAGTATCAGGCGTCGAGACGGGTCAGAAGCGCTATTAGCGCGACGCTTGTTCTTAAGACGGCTCTTAACGACACGGCCAATTCTTGCAAGGGATTTCCCAGAAGATCTTTGACAGGCACGGACAACGCTTCACTTATGGAGTTTCTTTCCATAGTCGACCAGACCGAATGTGGAAGAACAACCGACATCAACGATTCCACAATATTGGTTTTCCCCAAAAACGATAATTGTTCCCATACCGCCATATCCCAGACTACTATGCCGTCGCATCCGTATTCGGCGAATTTCAAAGCTTCCGGGTTATGCTCTTCAGTGTGCGAAAGGTCTGACGATGGGTGTTCAGGCAAAGCCGGGGTTGGTTTTGGAGGCGTTTTCATTAGAGACGACACCACATCCGACTCAAGATTTGAGGCTTGTTCCCCAGAATATTCAGGGGTTTCCGGGCCTGATTACTCCGGCAACTACAAACCCGGCTGGAACTACGCTCTGCTGGAAGGCTTTACTTTGGACAAACCCGTCGGCGTCGTCTGCTCAGTCGCGATGGGTTATAAGAGATCCGTTCTCATTATTGTCAATACCAGCGGGTATTACGGCGGGAAACAAGTTACGGAAGGATCGGGTATTTTTGATATGGACGGAGACGATCTTGACGAGCCGTGCCCGTGCGGTCCGTACTGCGAGGAACTGTTCGAGGCTGTGGGCGACGGGCAGAGCGGGTGCTGTTCGCCTTGTATTGCCGCGGACGGAACAGAGTATGACGGCATAGGGTACAAGTTCTAATTTCCCATTTTGTTTTTCTTGATTGCGATCGAAGATGCGAGGAACGTCTGCGCGCGCGACGATTTATTCGCCGGCATCGAGCAACCCGTATTTTTTCATTTTATTGTAAAGGGTGACGCGGGTGACGCCGAGGCGGCGGGATGTTTTGTCGCGGCTTCCGCCAAGTTCGCGGAGCAGAGAAGAAATCATCGCGGCCTCGAACCCTTCGACGGCTTTTTTAAGAGGCATGTCGGCGGGGATGGAGGAGCGCGGGGCGCTTGCCGGAGCGCTCCGGGCTGATACCCGCGCGGGCAGATCGGCCGCCCCGATTTTTCCTCCGCCGGACAGGATGACGGTGCGTTCTATCGCGTTTTCCAGTTCCCGCACGTTTCCCGGCCAGTCATAGACGCAAAGCAACTCCATCGCCTCGGCGGTGATTCCGGGGTTGGGCCGGTTATTCTCCCGGCAAAACCTGTCTATGAACGCGTCCGCAAGCAGCGGTATGTCCTCTCTTCTATCCCTCAAAGAGGGAACTGTAATCGGAACTACGTTCAGTCTGTAAAAGAGGTCTTCCCTGAATTTGCCCTCGGACACTGTTTTTTCAAGGTCTAGGTTGGTGGCGCTGATGAGGCGGATGTCCACGTTGATGCGCCGTTCGCCGCCGAGCCGGGTGAACTGCCTGTCCTGAATCACGTTCAGCAACTTCGCTTGTGTGGCCGGGGAGAGATTTCCAATTTCATCGAGGAATACTACGCCGCCGTCAGCCTGCTCGAACCTGCCTGTCTGTGCGCGGGTGGCTCCGGTGAAAGCCCCTCGCTCATGTCCGAACAGTTCGCTTTCGAGAAGAGTTTCCGGAAGCGCGGCGCAGTCCACTTTGACGAAAGGCTTGTCTCGCCTCGCGCTTTCCTTGTATATGGCGCGGGCGATGAGGTCTTTTCCGGAGCCGGTCTCTCCGTCGATGAGCACGTTGGCGTCGCTTTTCGCCACTGCCGCCGCCCTCTCGAACACCCTTCTCATCGCGGCGCTTCTTCCGATTATCCCCTCGAATCCGTATATCTCTCTGAGCCGTCTTTTAAGCTCGACATTCTCGTCTGTTATCGCCTGTTTTCTGGCGATTCGCTCTAGGACTATCTTCATTTCTTCCATCTCGAAAGGTTTTTGAAGATAGTCTTCGGCGCCGGACTGTATGGCGGCCACCGCGTCTCTTACGTTTCCATGCCCGGTCATGATAACTGCGGACGTCCCGGGGGAAATCTCGATTGCGCGCTTCAGAAGGTCAAGACCGTTCATTCCCGGAAGGTTTACGTCTATAACAACGATATGAATGGATTCATCGCGCAGGATTGTAAGGGCGGCCTCGGCGTCTTCCGCGCCGATGGCGTAGTGGCCCTCGAGTTCTAGGCGCTCGCAAAGCGACTCGCGCACGATGCGCTCGTCGTCGACTACCAGCACGGAGCGTTTCAAGCTTTGTCCTCGGTTTCCGCGCGCAACGGCAGTTCGATGCGGAACTTCGCGCCTTCGCCTTTTCTGCCGCCAGCGGTTATTTTCCCTTCGTGGTCGTCCATTATTCTTCTTGCCACATACAGACCGACGCCGGTTCCGATGCCTCTCGCTTTTTTCGAGAAGAATAGGTCGAAAACTCTCGGCAGGTCCGCCTCATCGATGCCCGCGCCCGTGTCGGAAAAAGTCATCACTGCCGCGACATCGGTTTTTTCCAGCGCTATGTTCAATTCCCCTCCGTCCGGCATGGAGTCCAGAGCGTTGATCATTATATTGATGAACACTTGCCGCATTGCGTCTTTATCGAACCGCGCCTCGATTTTCTCCAAGCCCGGCGGACAGTCTATCGATATGCGGACATTCTGTTTGACCGCCTTAGGCTCGATTAGAGTGACGGCTCCTCTGATTTCTGCGGCGAGGTCGGAGTCGGTTTTCATTGGGGACCGGGGCCGCGCCAGTTCTAGCAGGCCGTTGGTGACCATTCGTATCTGGTTTATAGCCTCGCGTATCACCCGCGTGTAGGCGTCGATTTTCGGATCGTCGCCTGCTCTTGCCGATATCAGGTCGATATAGTTTGAAATTCCGAACAGAGGATTGTTTATCTCGTGAGCCACGCTGGCGGCCATCTTTCCCGCGCTGGCAAGTTTTTCCATCTCGACCAGCCTGCCCTGCGTGCGCTCTATGAGATGCATCATATTATTGAAAGTCTCGCCGATTTCCGTCATCGGGTCGTTGCCTATTCCCGCGAGGTACACTTCGCATTTCCGGCAGTCGAGAACGTCGGCCAGCCGGCAGCACCCGCCTTCCTCGGAGAACGTTCCCATTATCTGCCAGCAACGGACGCCTTCCTTGTCTCTCAACTGGCACCCTTCGGGTCGGGGGCAGTCGATCATCATCCAGCATGTTTTCACGCCGGGGTTGTCGAACCGGACTTCGGTTCCGCCCGCGAACGCGCGACGCATCAGCGTCACCAGCGTTTCGTTGACCTCGGCGAGTTTTTTCGGTTCCATTTTTCCCTATGCGTTCCGCCGCGCAGTTCGTTTCAGCGCGTGGTTGCCTTCCTAATAAAAGCCATTGATTCGTTGATTTTGCATAATAAGGTGAAAGCTCTTTGTTGTCAAGAAAGAGGTCTTTCGGCCTAGATTTCTATGGTAAATCAAAAAAATGTAAAATTTTATTAACATAATGATAATATATTTTATTATAAAATATTATTGCCGCAACAGGATCCTAAAAAATGTTTTTTTTGTGTCATGTTTTATGAAACCCACTGAACGGGTAAAAGCTAAACGTGAACAATGAAAATGACATAAATCACACAACTGAAAAACTGAGGGAAGTGCAGGCGGAATTCGTCAACCCGTTTCTGAGCGCGGTCGGATATGCGCTGAAGACAATGGGCCGGGCTTCCGCCAACAAGGGGATGGTCGCCCTCGAACGCGCCAACACCTTCAGGGGCGACGCTCAGATTCTCCTGCGCGTGGACGGCACGATCAAGGGCTTTGTCATCCTTGAAATGCCGGAGGCGCTCGCCCGCAAATTCGTCTCTATCTTCCTTTTCGGTCTGCCGATAAAGGAGCTTGACGCTATGGCGAGGAACTCTCTGGAGGAATTCTCCATCAGGATTTCCGAGATGGCTCGCAGGCAGCTCATCGACAGAGGCTATCTTGCCAGCGTGTCGTCTTTCGTGAATTTTAACAAACCGCTCCATTTCTCAGGAGACAAGCAGTTTATAGTCGTCCCAATCGACACCGAACACGGCGATTTTAAAGTGTTTTTCAATGTGATGAAGGCGGAGCTGATGGATCAGGCGTCCGTCAATTGATTCCCGTTCTATGCTGATATAGTATTTTCGCAGGCGGCGGCGTATGTTGCGAGATGTGTTTCGCGCGGCGTTGCGGCAAACCTTCGCGTTGCAGGGGGGGCGATGAAAAAGAGGATGCGTCTGGGGATATTCGGAGCCGGAATGATGGCGCGCGCGCACCTTGAGGCTCTGCGCGGGGTTAATGAGGCTGAGGCGGCCGGAGTGTCTTGGGCCGGAGCGAAAAGCCTGAAAATGATTTCCGCCGAGTTCGGGGTCCCCGCTTTCTCCAAGCCGGATGAGTTGCTCGCGCGGGCGGACGCGGTGAGCGTCTGTCTGCCGACGTTTCTGCATGAAGAGGCGGCGGTCATGGCGGCTGCGGCGGGCAGGGATGTTCTATGCGAAAAACCTCTGGCCCTCGAAGAGGCGGCCGCAATAAGGATGATAAAGGCCTGCCGTCGCGCTGGAGTCAGGCTCATGACGGCGCATTGTCTGCGCTTCTGGCCGGAATACGCGTTTTTGAAAAGGGCTGTGGATAGCGGAGAGTTCGGCGCGGCGCTGGAGTTTCACGGGAGCAGGTTTAGCGCGGCTCCCGGATGGTCGTCGGGGAACTGGCTGTTGGAAGACTCGCTCAGCGGCGGGCCTGCCATTGACTTGCACATCCACGACGCCGACATGATTCTGCATCTTTTCGGGCCGCCGGAGTCGGCGCGATCGCGGTTGGTTTCCGCTCCCGGCGAGAAGTCGGTTCACACCGAATTCACGTATCCGAACGGGCCTGTGGCGCGCGCGGACGCCGGATGGTTTTTCGGCTCCTATCCGTTCAGGATGGGATACAGAGCGGTGTTCGAGCGGGCGGTTGTCGAGTATGACTCGGCGGCGGAGAAGACGCTCAAGATTTGGACACCGGCGGGCGGCCCGCCTCGCGCCCCTAAACTTACAAAGACGGACGGATATCGGGAGCAGATAAGGTACTTCGCGCGTTGCGCTTCAAAGGGTTGCGAGCCGGAGATGAGCGACGGGCAGGCGGGCTTGGCCGCGCTGCGCCTTGTGAGAAACGCCCTGCGGTCGTCCGAGACCGGGCGCGCCGTCCGCTATCGTCCGCCCAGCGTCTGACTCGCCTTCGGCGGTTGGCTACAGATTGAAATCCATGTCTTTCAACAGTTCTTCCGGAACATCGAAAACCCTGCCGAAGGGCGGCAGCGGCTCGGTTCTGAAAAAGTCGGGCAGCCTGTCCGCCTCGGCGGATATGCCCGCGTCCCTGTTGAATTTCTTCTCAATGTTCAGAGTAGACACGCCTATGTCTATGACATCGGCTTTTGTAAGGCTCCAACCGTAGAGCGAGTTGAGAAGGCCGGCCGTGCGCTCCATGTTGGCGGCGTCCGGGCCGACGAAGAAGCAGTAGCCCATGCTGTCGACAACCGTGATCATAATCTGAAGATCGCGGGAAAGCTCGTGCTGGCCTTCGGCTTCGGTGAGTTCGAAGGATTTTGACGGGTCGAGTCCGATGCGGCCGGGGATAGCCGGGCCGCTGGTGTGGTCGGCTCCCATAGGCGATGTCGCGTAAGAGCAACCCATTCCTTTGAACGTGCGCGGGTCGTATGCGACGGTGGCCTGCCCCTTGACTGCCGGGACGCGGCGCGCGCCGAGGGCCTTGCCTACCGCCGCCGCTCCGCTTCCTATCAGCTTTCCGTCGGGGCTTCCCGCGCGGACTTCTTCCAGCAGGCGGAGCGCCGCTTCGGCGTCTCCCCACGGCAGCATGCCGTTCTCCATCGCGATACCGAGAGCCACGCCTGTGTCTATGGTGTCCAGCCCGAGGTCGTCCAGCAGGAAGTCGAAACGCGCGAGCGCGTCTAGATCTCCGATGTCCAGATTCGGGCCGACCAGAACCATCGTCTCGTATTCTAAGCTGGACGTGACGTATTCGCCGTCTTTCGAGACGTAAATGTTGGAGCATCTGATAACGCATCCCGGATGGCAGGGGGCGGAAGGGGTTCCGCCGCGCTCGACAATGGTCTCGTAGAGTTTTTCGCCGCTGACGTCCGCGGCGCGCTCGAAGCTGCCCGAAGAGTAGTTGCGGGTCGGCAATCCGCCCATTTTGTTCGCCGCCGTCACCATCGCAGCGGTTCCGTACTTCGTCAGCCCGGCTTTGGCGGAGATGAGCTGTTTGGCGAATTCTTTCGAAATCCTTTTGAACTCTCCGGCGTCCGAATAATCCGGGGAAGCGGCAGGGAATGGGAGTATCACGACAGCTTTGACGCCTTTGGAGCCGAGGACGGCTCCGAGGCCTCCCCTGCCCGCCGCGCGGGAGGGGCGGCCCGCCATGTCAGAACTTTGAATCGACGCCGCCGCCAGCCTCTGTTCGCCTGCCGGGCCGATGCAGAGGACGGCTGCTTTGTCGCCGTGCAATGCGCGCAATTTCTCCGCTGTTTCGTATGTGCCGAGACCTCTGAGATAGGAGGCGTCTTCCAACCTCGCGCCGCCGGGGGCGATTACGATTGTTTTTAGCGCGAAAGAGTCCGACGGCGCGCCCTCGATGACGATAGCCCTTATTCCCGCGCGCGCCAGATTTGCTCCGGCGACGCCCCCAACGTTGCTTTCCTTAATGCCTCCCGTGAGCGGGCTTTTAGCGCCTATCGAAATTCTTCCGGAACACGGAGCCGTCGTCCCCGTAAGAAGTCCGGTGGCAATAATAAGTTTGTTTTCAGGGCCTAGCGGGTCGCATATCGCCGGTATCTCGTCGGCGATTATGCGGGAAGTTAGCGCCCGGCCTCCGTACTTCAGATATTTTTCCGGCGTCGGCGAGACCGATACAGCGCCGTCGGCGATATTTACTCGCAGAAAATCCATGTCTGACAACCGCCTTTCATAGCGGAAATATGCGCGCCTTATTTCACTCGAATACTTTCTCATCCGTCAGGTGAGAGTTGACAGCGTCTTCTTCTACGTCGCGCCCTGCGGGGCCGGATTTCTCAAGCTCTTTATAATATTCGTGCTGAATGAGCGCGTTCATTATCTGGTTCGTGCCCGTCCATATCATGGCGAGCCGCGAATCGCGAAGCAGCCTCTCGATGGGATAGACGTTCGTGTAGCCTATGCCGCCCATAATCTGCATGGAGTTGTTGATGGCCAGCCAAGAGTTCTCCGTGCCGACCTTTTTCGCCTCTGAGACGAGCCTGCGGGCGTCCTGTCCGGAATCGACTTTTCGGGCAGCGGCGTACACCAATCCGCGCGCCGCGTCGAGAGCGGACAGTGAATCGGCCAGCATGAAATTGACCGCCTGAAACTTCATGATTGCGCGCCCGAAGGCTTTGCGCTGAGTGGAGTACCGCGCCGCCACTTCGACGCACGCGCGCCCAGTGCCGACCGCTCCGGCGGCGCTCGTCAGCCGCTCCGGTATCATCATCTTGTTGAATATCATTCCGCCGCCGTTGAGCGGGCCGACCAAGTTCTCGGCGGGCACTTTCACGTCCTTGAAAATTATCCTGCCCGTACCGCTTCCCCTGCTGCCCATCAATCCGTACACTTCCTGCACCTCGACCCCGAAGTCCCGCTCGACTATGAAGACGCTTATCGATTCGTGCGCCGGAGCGTCGAACGCCGTCCTAACGTAAACGAGGAAATAGTCCGCTCCTTTTGCGCCGACTATGAATCTTTTCTGACCGTTGAGAATGTAATAGTCGCCTTTCTTTTCCGCTTTAGTGGTCGCGCCGAAGAAGTCTGAGCCTCCGCGCGGCTCGGTGAGAGCCTCGGCGCATATCATCTTGCCGGCGAGCGTCGGCTTGAGATATTTCTCTTTCTGGGCGTCCGTGCCGAACAGCGCGATGGCGTCCCCGATGATGCTCGGAAGCGAATAGAGGCAGGCCAGAGAAGTGCCCAGAGTCCCGAACTCTTCGAGAACGGCCACTTCCGCGCTCCAGCCCAGACCCCTGCCTCCCCATTCCTTCGGGAACCGCAGGCCGAGCAGGTTTGCTGCGCCAAGTTTCTGGACATATTCGTAAGGATACTCTATCTCGTCGCGGTCCATCGATTTGAGAAGCTCGTTGGGGACCTCTTTCTTTATAAAATCCACAGCTTCCTGCCGCAGTTTTTTCTCCTCGTCGTTAAGCATGAAATCGAACATGGCTCTCCGCCTCCCTTTATTTGTCGAGCTTATTATATAACGACAGCCTTTAATAAACGAGAAGGAAGTTGTTGAACCCGGATTCTCCGATAGAGCCGGTGAACCGGGCCGATTGTTTATAGCGGCGAACTTCTTTGTTGCTGTCGTTGCCGTAGCATTTCGAGCCTAATTTATCACATATCGCGGCGGGAATCGGAGTTCCTGCTACACAAAAAATGCGCCTTGTGTCTAGCATTTTATCAGTTATGAACAATCGCTCCTGAGTCCTAAAGATGGATTCGGACTGAAACAAAAAGCAAAAAAAGCGCCATTTTTTCGTTTTTGGGCGTTTTTTAAAAAATCCCAAAAATAAGTTTTGGCTTTATTGCTCGAATATTTTTTCAAAAAGGCCCTTAGGTAGTTTAAAACTTTTTTACTCTTTTCTATAATAGTAATATTTCGGCATATAAAAAACAGTTTTTTTTGTCAAGATGTGAATAAAACAATGGAGGCATTATCATGGCAAAACTGGGAAAAAATGACTTGGAAAAAATTATGAAATCATTATCAAAGAGAAGGCCCGTATTCCATAGAGAAGCAGATTTTCAACACGAACTTGCATTTGAATTGCGTGAACATTTTAAAGATGCAAGTATCCGTTTGGAATATCCCCAAAAGCCAATTAAAGAGAAGCCAATTGAAGAGAAAGGTGAAAAGAGGAAATATATAGACATAGTTGTTTTGTTTAAGGATGAAAAAATTGGCATAGAAGTAAAGTATTTATTAAAAGGAATGAACAAAAACAAATTAGCTCAACCGATCTATGATGATCATGACTGCACTAAAAAACCTGAACCTTTCTACGTTTCAGGACAAGGAGGGCAGAATAAGAGAGGCTATGCATTTGTTGAAGACATCCACAAATTAGAAAATGCAGTATGCTCTTATGGTTATTTGATAATACTTACAAATGACGCAATATATAGTAAAAAAGCTAGAAATAAAAATGCTAAATGCGCAAAATACAGATTCCATGAAGAAGCTGTGCTTGAAGGTACATTTAACTATGGGAGTCAAGCAATTACATTAGTAAGAGAATATAAAGACTTCAAATGGGAAGAATACAATGCAAAAGACAGCAAATTTGAAGATTTCAAATACCTTATTGTCCCAATAGGCAAAAAATAGCATTAAAAGCATCGCGATAATTCGATTCTAAAACCCATCGGCAATCTTGTCACACCCTGTGACTATTATTTCTATTGGAGCAAAGGAGCCTTTAATATGCACAATACGCTTGAAAAGCTAGTGGAGGAACTCAGGTTTTATGATGCGAGAAAAAAAGATGTGTCGGCGATTTCGAATGCAATAATGTTTGAAAGGGGAGAATTCATTTTCAAAGGGCGGCAAATCAGCGTTGCCGACACCGCGCTGAGACAACTGCTTGGCTATTGCGGAATCCCTCCGAAGTTTTTTAAAGAGACGCTTTCCGACTCAGAAAAGACTCTTTTGTTTAACAGGCTCTACAGAAAAAAAGACGGCAACGCGATGCGGATGTATAGGTTCGATTGCGACGAACTTTACGGCGTGGTCAGCGACAGATACAGAAAGATTGACAACATCGAGTTGATTCCTGTTCTGGAAGGAATGGCGGGAAAGGGTATAGCTATGGAGGCTGTCAACATAACGCTCAATCCTGACCATACAAAGATTAGGCTTGTTCCATTGGATTATTATCATGGAGAAACTGCGCCGATGATAGAATTCACTAATAGCGAAAACGGTCTTGGCTCAATGAAAGTATGGGCCGGTGTTTATCGTGCAGTGTGCTCTAACGGCTTAATGGTCGAGATAGAAAGCCACACACGTACGAAATGGCGGCATTTATGCAATACAATTTTTGATTTGCCGGATTTTAACGCTGTTCTTTCTGTGTCCATTGATTACATGAAACGACTTGATAATTCAAAAGTCGTCTATCTCGGCGCGAAGGATAAAGAAAAGCATTTGCGCAGTGTTTTCTCGGAATTCGGAAAAGACGCGGCAGACAAAGTGGTTGAAGTAGCGCGAAGCGAATACAGGAACGGCGAGACACTACATGATGTGGTTAACTCGATTACACGCGCGGCGCAGCATTATCAGTCAAGACAACGCACTGAAATGGAGCGTTTTGCTACGACAATACTTGACTCGAGAAACTGATAATATTTGATCATAGTAAAATACATTGAGGGAGATAATATGATGATAGAGAATTGGCGCATGAGAAAGAAGCAAACAATAGCCGTCAATGGTTTAATTGAAGAAATACTAGCAGCGGTATTAAACAGTGATGATGTGGGAAGTATTAAAAAGGCAAATGAGACTGAATCAGATGATCGCAATATCAATATAATTGAAACAGGGTTTCCTGAATTAGATAAAGCATCCGTCGTCCTAAAACCATCCAACCTTGTTCTTATTGCTGCGAAGAACGGAATGAAAGCGACGAGTCTTGCGCTGTCAATAGCAAAACACATTGCGATAGAGCAAAATAGACGAATAGGGATTATCTGCCTAAAAGAAACCCCTGAAATGATTGCTGTCCGACTATTATGCAATATCGCAGACGTTAATCCGACAAGCGTAATGCATGGGTGGCTAAGCACAGAAGAATATTATGATATAGAAAAAGCAATGAACGCCTTAAATAACGCATCGATAAACATATCGACAGTATCTATTAATAGCAACATATTAATAAATGCAACAAAAAACTTAAAAAAACAACATGATGTTGAGTGCATCGTTTTAGAAGCCTCGCGAATTTCAGCAAGACGTTGTATGCCGATAATGAAAGCAATGAAAGAAGTAGCAGAGATAGACGATATACCGATCATGGTGGCCATGCGTCTGCCTGCAAATAAGAAGAGTGGCAAAAGGAAAAGAGCTTACATAGAAGACACAAGTAAATGGCAAACCATACTCGATATAGCTGATCTCTTTATGTCCGTTTACTGCGAAGATCGTATCCACTTGTTGAAAGCAGATGCAAATTACAATATTTTGGCTATACAAGAAGCCGAGATGACGGAACTGAGAGTAAAAGCCAAAATTGCTATAAATAAGAACGGAAGCGATTGCGAAGTAACGACTAATTTAGCTTATAATCACAATTTCGAACGTTTTGAAAGATATTACGCGACTAATGACTAGCAATATAAGCGCAATAACGAAGGCAATGTCGAGGCATGTAAAGTAAAATGATTACTGTATGACGTGAAATACAATTGTTAGATGCGCAACCGTATTTAATATCTATTGCGAATGTAACTGCAAAGCTAACTATTCAATTTGGCCATTATTTGGCAGACAGGAGACTGTATGCAAAACACAGATTACATGTATCATGTGGATTATGCTCATGAATGTATTGAGAATGAACTGTACGAAGAAGCACTTAAACATTTATATCTTGTCTTGGAAATTGAACCGTCGTGTAAATATGCATACTTATCCATCGGCAATATATATGGAATACAGAAGGAGTATGATAAGGCATTGGGTATATTTAAACAAGCGCTGGAGATGGATCCGCATGACGCATTAGCTTATGTCGGATTAGGAATACTGCACGAAAGGATGAATAAAACCGAAAGAGCAAAAAAATATTATGCTCAAGCTATGCTTGTGGACAGAAGCTGTTCATATGCAATTATGTTATATGGCGACGTATGCGTGATGCTTGATCAAATCAATGAAGCGATAAATGCTTACAAGAAAGTGATTGAGATCGACAATACTGACATAGATGCGTATGCAACACTAGCTTCTGTATCCCGCAAATACGGCTACATAGAATTAGCTGAAAAAACAAGCAAAGAGCTATTGGAATTAACCCCTATTGATGCTAGTGACTATATTGATATGGGAAATTGTTGTTTAGATTTGGAAGATTATAGAAAGGCTATAACATATTTTGATAAAACGCTCGAAATGAAACCACATGAATCATCAGCTTATTACAATCTAACTATTGCGTATCTCGAAATAGGAGAAAAGGCCGCTGCATGGGATTGTCACAGGAGATCGCTATTCATTGATAGAGAATTGGCGAAAGAGATAAAAGAATTAATTCGAAAATATCGTTAGTGGCGCGTGTAAGAATGAAGCAAATATGCGAAGAATATTAAAAGCAAGAAAACATTTGGCATCATATTTCGCGCGACGCTATAAGTTGCCAATTAATTGCTGGCACGACTGAGAGAGACGAAGAAATATGAGCCAAGTAAATTATCACAATTTGCTTTAGCCGCAGAATTAGCTTGATAGAGTTGTAATTATGATTAGTGGTAATTATTATTATGCCCTGACTCGGAAGGGAATATTGCGGGACTGATGTCAAGATTGAAGGGACTGAACGAGCAGCAGAGGGAGGCCGCGAGGCATGTGGACGGGCCGATAGCTGTCGTGGCGGGCGCGGGGACGGGCAAGACGCGCACGATCGCGCACCGCGCCGCCTACCTGATCGAGGAGCGGGGCGTAGACCCCTCCGGCATTCTGGCTGTGACGTTCACGAACAAAGCGGCGCGCGAGATGCGCGAGCGCATCTCCAAAATGATAGGCTCGGAGACCTGCGCCCTGATGACGGTGCGCACCATCCATTCTCTGTGCTCGATGATTCTCAGGGAGGATTTTTTAGCGCTCGGACGCTCCGGGGAATTCACTATCTGCGATTCCTCGGACCAGACGTCGCTCGTGCGCCGCGCGCTTGTCGAGAACGGGTTCGACCCCAAGAAGAACGACCCGGTCAGTCTGTTGTGGCGCATAGGGGCGGTGAAAAACGCGTTCCCGGATGTCGATAGGGAAGAGTTCGAAGACCCGGTTTTCGCGCGCGTGTGGTCCGCATACAACAAGGCCCTCGAAAGCGCCAACTCGGTGGATTTCGACGACCTGCTGATATTCGCCCTCAAACTTCTCGGAAAGAAAGAGATAAGGACTAAATACCAGAAGCGGTTTCGCTATATCATGGTGGACGAGTATCAGGACGTCAACGGCTGCCAGTACGAGATAATAAAACGGCTCGCGGCCGGGCACGGCAACCTGTACGTGGTTGGGGACGACGACCAGAGCATATACGGGTGGCGCGGCGCGCAGGTGAAGAACATCCTGAACTTCGAACAGGACTTCAAGAAGGCGCGCGTGGTCAAGCTCGAGCGCAACTACCGCTCCACCCCGCAGATTCTGGAAGCCGCCAACGCGGTGATAAAGAACAACGTCGAACGCAGGGACAAGAAACTCTGGACTTCCGAAAAGAGCGGCGACCTCGTCGGCATAATTGAATCGGCGGATGAAACGGAAGAGGCCGCCCGCGTAGTGGATTACATCATAGCCGAAAAATACTCGAAGGGGCTGAAGTACGGCGACTTCGCGATTCTCTACCGCACCAACGCGCAGTCCCGCTTGTTCGAGGAAAAACTTATGCGGCACGCGGTCTCTTACATAATGGTCGGAGGAACAAGGTTCTTCGAGAGGCGGGAGATAAAGGACGTGACGGCGTACCTGCGGATGGTCGCGAACCCGGAGGACGAAACTGCGGCGCTCCGGGCGGCGGCTTTCCCGCCGCGAGGCATCGGAAAGACGTCGCTGGAAAAGATAAGGGAACGCGCGTTCGAGGAGAAGAAGCCGATTTTGGCGGCTATGAGGGAGGCGGCGGGAGCCGGTTGGCTGAATGCGAAAGCGGCGGAAGGCCTGCGCGGGTTCGTCGCGCTGTGCGACGCTCTGGACGAAATCCGCCGGCGGCTGCCGAAACAGCCTTTGGAGATGGCGAAGAAACTCGTCGGTTCGGTCAACTTCAAGGCGGGGTACGAGCGGGCCGGAGCGGATAAAAACGAGGCCGCCAGAAGGATGGACAACATCGCCGAATTCGTCAACGCCGTCGAGGAATACCAGAGGAACGAGCCGGGCTCCTCTCTCGAAGGTTTTCTCGAAAACATCGCGTTGATGACGGACGAGCGCGAGACAGAGCTTGAACAGAAAGAGGACTCCGTCACGCTGATGACGCTGCATTCCGCAAAAGGGCTGGAATTCAAATATGTCGTGTTGGTGGGAGCCGAGGAGGGTTTCACCCCGCACGAAAGGTCCACTTTCGAGTGGGAGCTTGAGGAGGAGCGCAGGCTTTTTTATGTGGGGATGACCCGCGCGAGAAAGAAGCTTCTGATATCATACGCCGGGAGCCGCCGCAGGTACGGCGAGTCGCTTTTGCGCAAACCCAGCCCGTATGTGGCGGAGATACCGCCGGCGCTCCTGACAAGCGAGGACAACGAGGAAATCGAGCGGGCGCGCGAGGCCGCCGCGGAATCTATTTCCGAAGGCCACAGGGCCAGAATGCGCGCCATGCTTTTTTCCGACGGAGGCGAATCATGAAATTTCACACAGCTTACCTTTGGTTTGAAACAAAAAAGAGGCGGGAGTATATCAACATCACCCGCGAAGTTCAGTCCGAACTCAACAAGAGCGGGATACGGGAAGGGATGGCGCTGGTGTCGGCAATGCATATCACGGCGGGTGTTTACGTTAACGACGCCGAGAGCGGGCTTATCGACGACATTGACGAGTGGTTGGACAAAGTGGCTCCGTTCGGACCGGATTACCGTCATCACCGGGCGGGCGAGGACAATGGAGACGCGCATCTCAAGAGCCTTCTCATCGGGCATGAAGTGATTATCCCGGTGACGGACTGGAAGCTGGAGCTTGGCCCGTGGCAGCAGGTGTACTACGCCGAGTTCGACGGGAAACGCAAGAAACGGGTCATAATAAAAATCATGGGAATATGAGAAAAAGCTGCGGAGGCATGCCTCTTTCGCCTTGACATCGTGGGCGGGAGACCCTAAAATATTTCGGTTATGACGGACGGCGACGTAGCCAAGTGGTAAGGCAGAGGTCTGCAAAACCTCCATTCGGCGGTTCAAATCCGCCCGTCGCCTTGAAAAAAAGGGTGGTTAGTTCAGAGGAAGAACGCTTCCTTGACACGGAAGAGGTCACAGGTTCAAGTCCTGTACCACCCATGACGCCCGTGAGAGCGGGCGGTTTTTTATGCCGCTAGGCCGCCCGGGGTGAAAAAATCCGGGTTTATTGACTGGGCGGAAAAAAGTTGTTATATTGAAAAGTCGGTCGCCGCGCTTGACGGCGATATTAAAGCGCGTTTGGAAGAGGGGTGTCGTAAAAACCGTTTGAAAAAACAGTCAAAGAAATTCACGTATGTTCAGAAAACCCGGGTGAACGAGGAAATCAGGAACACCCCGGAAGTAAGGACGATAAACGATGAGGGCGAGATGCTCGGCGTTTTGCCGATAGACGAGGCGCTGAGACTGGCTCAGGAAAAGCAGCTTGACTTAGTGGAAGTGGCTCCGGACGGGCAGCCGCCTGTTTGCCGGATAATGGATTACGGGAAATACCTCTACGAGAAGAGGAAGAAGACTAAGAAATCTAAGACGCACGTCTCGACGATGAAAGAGATAAAGTTGAGACCCAAGATCGGACAGCACGACTTCGACTTCAAGTCGAAACATGTGGAAAGGTTTCTGGCGGACGGGGACAAGGTGAAGGCGACGATAATGTTCAGGGGCCGCGAGATGGACTTCACGGACCGGGGCAGGGACCTTCTGATGAGGCTCGCCGATGTGCACAAAGAGACGGCCACGATAGAGAGAATGCCGAAGCTCGAGGGAAGAAACATGATAATGATCCTCGCGCCGAATAAAAAACAGGGATGAAGCAGCCATGCCTAAGATGAAATCGCACAGCGGAGCGCGGAAAAGGTTCAAACAGACCGGCTCCGGAAAGATCGTAAGGAAGAAGGAAGGTATGGGGCATTTGCTTTCGAGCAAGAGCAGAAAGCGGAAGCGCCGACTTAACAAAATCGCCGTAGTGACCGGCGGAAACCTCAACAAGATCAAGAGGGGCGTGCAGTTCTAAAGCGCGCCCGATCGCGCAGAGAAGGAGCAGGAGACCAATGCCACGCGTTAAAAGAGGGATGACCGCGCGACGCAAAGCCGCGAAGGTTCTCAAAAGGGCGAAAGGATTCCGGGGAACCCGGAGCCGCCATTATAAGAACGCGCATGAAGCGGTGATGCATGCGCAGGCTTACGCATATCGCGACAGGAGAAACAAGAAACGGGACTTCCGCAGACTGTGGATAGCGCGCATCAGCGCCGCCGTCAGACAGCGCGGGATGTCCTACAGCGTGTTTATGGCAGCTCTCAAAAAGGCGGGGATCGAGTTGGATCGCAAAGCCTTGTCCGAGATGGCCATCCACAATCCCGCGGACTTCGACCGGTTGGTCGAGAACGCCCGCGGGCATGTGGCCTGACGCCGCGCTGCCTCTCAGCTTTAAAGATCGTCGAATCCGCGCCGCTTCCCCCTTTGCCGGTTGTGAAGCGGCGCTTATTATTTTACGCGGAAGACTTTTATGCTGAATGTCACGAGAATTGAAAGCCTTAACAACCCTCAGGCGCGCGAGCTTGCCGCCCTTTCAACCCGAAAGGGACGCGCAAAAGCGGGCTGTTTCGCCATCGACGGCGTCCGCATGCTTGAAGACGCGCTGAAAGCGACCAACGTTGCTGTGCGCCGCGTCGCCGCGCTCGAATCTCTAGCTGAAGACAAAAACATCTCGCGACTTCTGGGCGCTTGTTCAGACGAGGGCGCGGCCATTCTTCTGGTCGCTCCTCAGGTGATGTCGAAAATTTCCCGCATGGAGACCAGCCAAGGAATAGTAGCCGAAGTTTCGCTGGAGAAAATGCCCAAGCTTGGGGATGTCGATTTCGAGGGGGCGTCCGTGATAGCTCACGCTGTCCGCGACCCGCGAAACATGGGAATGCTGGCGAGGACGTGCGAGGCCGCCGGGGCAGGGGCGCTGTTCGCTCCGTCGGGCGCTACCGACCCGTTTCACCCCATCGCCGCGCAGACGTCCATGGGGGCGGTCTTCTATCATAAGATAGTGACGGGGTCGGAAACGGAAGATATTGTGGCCGCCGCAAGAAAGGCCAGACCCGGCATTGCGGTCATCGGCGCGGCGACTAGGGCCGGAGTCCCGATCGCCGATTTCATGAAGGCTCCGCCGCGCGATTTGCTTCTGGTCCTCGGCAACGAGGGCGCCGGGCTTGACTCAGAGACGGCTTCTCTCCTCGACTCGACCGTGACCATCCCGATTTTCGGAAGGGCGGAATCTCTCAACGTGTCGGTGGCGGCGGGTTTGATTTTGTATTTGCACAGGCTGTCTTTGAAAAAGAAATGACGCGCAACCCGGAACAGCCGGAGCGCGAGCGGCCGGGACGCCGGGGATATAACTCAAACATTTTGAAGGTGACGCGATGGATCAGGAACTGACGAAACTGCTGGAAGACGCGGCGGCCGCTTTCAAAGCCGCTCGGAACAATCAGGAACTTCAGGACGCAAAGGCCGCGTATCTGGGAAAAAAGGGGCGCATCGGAGAGCAGATGGCGCGCCTCAAGGAACTGCCCAGCAACAGGCGCGGCAGCTTCGGCGACTCCGTCAACAAAGTAAAAACCCAACTCGAAGAGGTCTTCGCTTCGCGCAAAGCCGAGCTTGACCGGATTAAGCTCGAAGAGAAAATCCGCGCGCAGAAACTAGACGTGACGCTCCCCGGACTGCGGTTCCCCGTCGGCAGAGTCCATCCGCTCACCCGCGTGTGGAACGAGGCGGTGGAAATCTTCATGGCGATGGGGTTCGACGTGGTCGAGGGGCCGGAAATAGAGACGGAGTGGTACAACTTCGAGGCGCTGAATCTCGACGCCGACCATCCCGCGAGGGACGAACAGGACTCGTTCTACATCACCGGGGACACGTTGCTGCGGACGCAGACGTCGCCGGTTCAGATAAGGACGATGGAGCGGGTGGGGAAGCCGCCGGTTCAGGTAATCGCTCCCGGACGCACTTTCCGCAGGGACGCTCCGGATGCCAGCCATTCGCCGGTCTTTCACCAGATCGAAGGCCTGATGGTGGACAAAGGCATCACGATGGGCAACCTCAAGGCGGTGCTCGAAGAGTTCAACCGCGAGATGTTCGGCAAAGACGTCCGCTCCCGCTTCAGGCCCGACTTTTTCCCGTTCACGGAGCCGAGCGTGGAGATAGCGATATCTTGTTTTATCTGCGGGGCGAAGGGGTGTCCGGCCTGCAAGCGCACCGGATGGATAGAGATACTCGGCGCCGGCATGATGCATCCGCAAGTGCTGAGGAACGGCGGGTTCAATCCGGACGAGGTCAGCGGGTTCGCCTTCGGCATAGGCATAGACCGACTGGCTCTTCTCAAATACGGAATCGACGACATCAGGCTGCTGTACGAGAACGATTTGAGGTTCCTCAATCAGTTCTGATTATAATATTGACAAACAGCAAAAAGGAGCGCGGACATGCGGGTCCCTGTTGAATGGCTGAAAGAATATGTTGACTTCGATGAATCCACCGAGGAGATTGCCGAACTGCTGACGATGGCGGGCCTCGAAGTGGGAGAGATATCGCTGGAGAGGTTCGGTTTCGAGAATTCCTACGTGTGCGAGGTCGTCGCCTGCGAGCGCCATCCGGCGCGCGACGAGTTTTTCGTCCTGAAAGTGGCGGCGGACGGGATGGAACGCATCGTCCTGACCAATCTCCGCGCGTACTCGCCCGGCGAAATCCTTCCCATTGCTTTCGAGGGCTACACATTTCCGGACGGCTCCAAGCTGGAGCCTATGAAGTTCGGCGGCGTGGAGTCGAACGCGAAAATAATGTCGGAATGGGACATCGAATATTCGGACAACAGGGAAGTGGTGTTGCCGCTGCCGGAGACGGCCAAACCGGGCGACCGCGTGCCGGACGCTCTCGGAATGACCCTTGAAGTTCTGGTGTTCGAGCTTCGCGCCAATAGGGGCGACTGCTTGTGCGTTCTGGGCGTGGCGACAGAGTTGGCCGCCGTACTGAACAGGCCGCTGAAGAAAAATGTGTTCGACGTTTCTTTTGAAGAGAAGAAGCGGGACGTCGAGTTCACGGTGGACATACGAGACGCCGATCTTTGTTCCAGATACACGGGACGCCTGTTGCAGAATATCGTTATCACAGAATCCACGCCGCTGATGAAGCGCCGCCTGACCGCCTGCGGGATGCGGCCCATCAACTGCATAGTCGATGTCACCAACTATGTGATGCTCGAAGTCGGCCAGCCGCTTCACGCGTTCGATCTGGACACGCTGGAGAACCGGGAGATAATCGTGCGCCGCGCCGCGGAGGGCGAATCGATAGTCACTATAGACGGGGCTGACCGCGCGCTCTCCACCGAGATGCTGGTCATCGCCGACAGCTCGCGCCCTGTGGCCGTGGCCGGAGTGATGGGCGGCCTTCAGACGGAAATCACAGACGCCACCAAGAACATGCTCCTCGAATCGGCGTTCTTCAATCCCCGCTCGATACGAAGGACGGCTTCCGCCCTCGACATGAGGTCAGAAGCCTCCATGAGATTTGAAAAAACGATACCGCTCGACGATGTCGCGGCGGCCTCGAATTACGCGACATGGCTCATTTGGAAGAACGGCTGGGGCGCTCCTCTTTCCGGCATGATCGATTCGTTCCCCGCGCCTAAGAACCCTGTTTCAATATCCGTTTCCGGAGACAAAATCCGCTCGCTGACTTCTCCCGATTTGACGGACGATGTGATTGCCGACGCGCTCAACCGCCTGAACTTCTCGGTAAAGCTGGAAGGCGGCGAAATATCCGCGACCGCGCCGTCCCGCCGCTCGGACATCTCCATCTGGCAAGACCTCGCCGAAGAGGCCGCGCGGATTTTCGGATACGAGCGAATCACTTCCGAACTGCCCACAGTGAAGATTCGCCGCGCGGTGATGATGCCCAATCTTTACGCCAATCGCAGGCTCCGAGAGCTTCTCTTCAGAGCCAACCTCTCGGAAGCCATCACCTTCAGCTTCACTCGAATGGAAGACCTGTCGAAGATATGGCCTGAAAACACCCCGGCGGCGGTTCCGATTAGGAATCCGCTCACCGAGGACCAAACGCATCTGCGACCTTCCATCATTCCCAACATGCTCAATGTGGTCGCCCACAACAGAAGGAACATCGGCGACGCGCCGATACAGTTGTTCGAGCTTGGCAGGATTTTCTTCAACCCGTCGCAGCCGAGCGAGAAGGATTCGCTTGTGATAGCGGTTTCAGGGCGTTCGCTGAGGACTCCCACTGAGTCCGACTATCCTCTTCCGCAGTCCTGTTTCTACACGCTCAAGGGAGTTGTAGAACAGTTCCTCGAAGGCGCGGCGGATCAGAAAATAGAATTCAAACCCGTCTCCGTCCCTGCGTTTCACCCGCACAGGTGCGCGGAAATAATCTTCGGAGGACACTCCGTCGGCGTGATGGGAGAGATACATCCGGAAGTCTGCTCTAGGTTTGAGATAAGGGACGTCGTGGCTCTTGCCGAGATCGACCCCGAACACATCAAAACGCTTCTTGACGCCACACCGAGGTACAGCCGGATATCCCGACACCCCGCTCTCCAGAGAGACCTTTCAATTATCGTCGACCGGGATGTTCCGGCGGAAACGATAACCGATATAATCAGACGGAAAGGCGAAGACCTGCTCGAATCCGCGCGCGTTTTCGACGTGTTCACAGGCGCCCCGATCGACGGCGGAAAAAAGAGCGTGTCGTTCTCCCTGATTTTCAGGCATCCCGACCGAACGCTGACAGACGCGCTGGTGGCCCCAATTATTGAGAACGTTATCGAGGCGATAAAAATCGAAGTTGGCGGCTCGCTAAGGGATTCCTGATTTGTTAGCACAAATACATTGCCCACAGGGGGCGCGAGTTTCATGTCCGAAACAACGATAAGACCAGCGACTCCCGGAGATGTCTCATTTTTTGTGTCCCTCGTTTACTTCGCTTCTCCTGAATATCCGATAATTTTCGGAAGCCGATCAGACGCGACCATGAGTTCTCTGTTCAAGCGGCGTCGGAACCTTTTTAGCCACGAGTTTGCTCAAGTGGCGCTTGTGGATGGACGCCCGGCCGGTTTCATGCTCGCCTACGATTACAAACAGAAAAAAACTCTCGCGGCCTCCACCGCCGCTATGATTGCGATGACCGCCGGTTTTACTCTGTTAAAAAGCGTTCCGTTCCTAGTGAAGAACGCGGATGTGCTGGAAAGGATAGAACCCGGCGAATATTTTCTCAGCAATATAGTTGTTTGCGATGGTTTCCGCGGCCACGGCGTCGGGGCGGTTCTGATGAAGAAGCTTGAAAAGGACGCGCTCGCTCGCGGATGCGACAAAGTCGTTCTGGAAACCAACGCCGAAAACGCCCGCGCGATAAGCTTTTACGCTGGCCTCGGCTACTCCGTAGTGGATACGTTCTCGTTCGTTCTGTCCGGTGGAAAAAGAACTTACCGCCGCATGGCGAAAAATGTATAAGGCAAGTAGCTAATAAGGCGGAAAGCATCAATAAACTTTATTTCCCAACTCTATAATTGTGCCGGTGAAAATATGGCGTTCAGTCTAAAAAATTATTCTTTTTCCGCTTGAAACCATCTCTTCCAACTCTTCGTCAGAGATTGAGCCGATTCTTTTGTGAATTCGGTTTATATAATCGCTAAGCGACTCTCCTTCATTCAGGTAGTCCTCATAAAAAAAATCAGTTATAGCCAGATACGCGGCGAACAACTTCCTGTCCGTCATCCAGCCGGAAAACGAAGCCTCGTTCCCTTTCCTATCTATGAAGATGGAGCGAGGAATGCCTTTGACATTGTATTTATTTACAAGCGAGCCGGAATCGCGATCCACATCCACGCGTATCACCAAAGCTCTGTCTAAGAAATCAGCGTCAAAGCTCTCGACCGATTCCGTCATTTTTTTGCACCAACGGCACCAATCAGCTTCAAAGAAAAGAAACACCGGAACTCCTTTGCCGGCGAACCTATCATAGTTTGCTTGAGTATCGTACGAAACGTCCCGCGTCATCTCCATTATCGCGTCCACCCAAGCGCCGTCGATTTCTTCAGGCAGTTCATCGAGCCTCTCGCGTTGCTTTTCATCCCGTTCATCCAGCAGATAATAAAGTTTTTCGTAAGCAAAAAAACCGGTTTCCGGATTGTAGATTTCTTTATAACGCGCGTTGGTTGTCAGTCTCGCCAGATATTCCCAAAGGTCGGGATCCTCTTCATCTTCATCCAACATATCATTCACACGCTCTAGCGCGTCTTCATAACGGCTGTCGTATATCATGTCGTCTATTATTTCTCGATCCGTTCTTTCAAGGCAGGAACAAGCGCTCGGCGCGACGTAAAACAAAAGCCCCGAAAAGAATAGAATCAAATAAAGAGAGGCGCTTTTTTTATAATTTGCAACATTCATTGTGTGTTGTCAGGTCTCAACATGATCGAAGAATCGTTCATTTGAACCGCGCGCGCCAATGCTCGAATATCTCGATCATGTCCCATTTCCGATTTTCTTTGCCGATTATATACAATTGCGGGCTTAAGCGCAAAACACAGCAAGTTTTTTAAAAGAACAAAATCAGCGAAAATTGAGTCGCGACATTTTTTGTTTTTTGGCGTTTGATTTTCCCGTCGACATGCTTTATAGTAGAATCAGCAGGGAGGGATACCGATATCAGCCGGGCAAAGAAGTTCGTCCGGAGCCGGGTTCCATCCTGAATAAACAACATTCAAAACATTATTATTAAGCCGGGAAGACCCGGACACCGACGCGGAAGGCAAATGCCTAGCCGTTGCTGCTGACAACATAGATGGGTGAGTCAAACTTGATATTTCCTTGTAAATTTCGCGACCGCTATGGCCGCAATGTTGAGATACGCCCCTACAGGGAAGGCGACTTCGATCAGCTTTTAGACATGTACGACCGCTTCGAGCCAAAAGCCGAGGCACAGGGATTGCCGCCCGCTGAAAAAGTCGTGCGCGACAACTGGGTCAAGGGCATTCTTCAAGGCGACTGGCATGTCATCGTCTGGGTGGATGAGAAGCTCGCGGGACAAGCCGCATTTTTCGACATGGGCGGCGGGCGCGCCGAATGGGGCATATTTATTCATCAGGATTATCAATCCGCCGGTATCGGAACAGTCCTTTCGAGTCTGGGAAGAGTGTGGGGGGCGGCTCTTGGGCTGACCGCCGCATGGCTGGTCGTGGACACCTGCAACGAGCGCGCGATAAGCGTTTTTAGAAAATCCGGATACCGCATCAAGGGCCGCATGGACATGGAAGTCGATATGGACAGCGCGCTCAACGCCGAACACGGACAGCTTATCAGGGGCGAGCTTGCGACCCCGGACCCCGCGTCGTTTGCTGCGATTGTGGATGACATGCCGTTCTCGCGACCGGCGGAGAGCAAGCCTTGCCTGTTCATAAATTTCGACTTCGAACGAAGACAGGCTCCCAATCTGCTGGACTGCGCGTGTCCGATAGTCACCTATAGGTCTTCCCTCACTAAGAGCAGTTGTCAGAGAAGCGGTCTTCTGGATGAATCTTTTGCTGCGGTGATAGAAGCCCCCACGGCGAATTTTGCGTCGGCGGCTGCTTGGCATGATCAAGGGTATCTGGCGAATCTGCTGCTTGCGGGGTCTGGAGTGACCACCGATGCGATGTCCGAGCGACGCATCGGAGCGCCCGACGCTCCCGGATTTATCGATGTCCACAAGCATGCATTGCGAAGTCTCGGAGCGACTCTTGCCGCCGCCCGCCTTCTGGTCGAGACCCCCGCGAGAGTGGCTTTCAATCCGTGCGGCGGGCAGCACGAGGCGGCTCCCGACCGCGCTTTCAGGCAGTGCTACATCAACGATTCGGCTCTGGCTGTTCAATATCTTACGGCGAAAGGGCTTCGAGTTCTCTATCTCGATCTCGACGCGCACCACGGAGAAATCCTTCAGAAATCTTTTGAGAATAATCCCAACGCTCTGACATGCTCGTTTTATGAGGCGGGCATCCCGCCCGGAGCCTCTGGCTCCGCGTCGGATATGGAGAGGTTTTTCGGAGACGGGCGGCCCGGAGGCCATGTCGATGTGCCTCTCCCCGCGAACACCAACGATGAGTTGTACAGATTGGCGTTCGAGAGCGTTGCCCCCGTGCTGGCCGGGAGGTTCAAGCCCGACATCGTGGTGGCGCAGATTTCTGCCGACACCATCGCCGCCGACAACACGTCGAAAATGTGCCTGACATGCGGCGGGTATTCAGAAATACTCGCGATGATACCGTCTCTAGCCCCAAAAGCGCTTTTCATCGGCGGAAACGCCGGCTCTCCGGACATAATAGCGCGGAGTTATGCCCTCGCATGGTCTGCCCTGACGCGCGATTATTTCAATTCGATCAGCAGAGAAAACGGAGGCCCTCCCGTGCGGATGTGTCCGCCCGATCTCCAGAGCGGCGCTTTTATAAGCGAAGAGACTATTCTGCTGCCCCCGGAAATATTTTCCAGAAATTGCGATTGCGTCAAAGACGTGCTGTATTCGTTGCGTAAGAGCAATCCAATGCTCAGGTGAGCCGTTTTGTTTCTCCGCTGAGTTGTCGGAACCGCGCGCGAGATCGCGTTGTTGAAGCGAGTCTCCCTTCAGTTTTCATCGTATTCAATTCATTTGAACCCGAATCCGTCATTAGGATTCGGAAGCGATTGTTCAGAGCGGATGAAATGCGAGGCGCAAGGCGCATTTTTGCAGTGAATAGAACTTATGGTTCATGAACAAAAAAATGTGGCGGCAACGAAGCAGTTCGCCGCTATGAAAAATCGCCCCGGTTCGTCGGCTCTATAGACGAATCCGGGTTGAAATTATCTTCTAGGGTAGTATAATTACGCTGTTTCAAAATCAAGCCCCGCCCGCGCAAAGGGCGCCGCTGGATAACACAGACAGGAGGACTTCATGAACTCGCTTCTGGTTGCAGCGCTGGCTTTCTTCGGTTTCATTCTGGCTTACAGGTTCTATTCCCGGTTTCTGAGCGATAAGATATTCGGGCTTCGAGCCGATGCCGTCATGCCCGCCCATAAATATGAGGACGGGGTGGACTTCGTGCCCACCAACACGCATATACTCCTCGGGCATCACTACACGTCCATCGCGGGCGCGGCCCCAATCGTAGGCCCGGCTATCGCCATATTCTGGGGATGGCTGCCCGCTGTCCTTTGGGTCGTATTCGGCTCTATTTTCATCGGAGCGGTGCACGACTTCGCGGCGCTCGTCATCTCCGCGCGCAACGAGGGCCGCTCTATCGGCGAAATCACAGAAGATATCATCGGCCCCAACGCCCGCACTCTTTTTCTCCTGATTATTTTCTTCCTCCTGCTAATGGTCATCGCGGTTTTCTGCCTAGTCATAGCGAAGCTGTTCACCCTCTTCCCGGCATCGGTGTTTCCAATATGGCTTGAGATTCCCATTGCGATTACTCTCGGTTATTTCGTGTACGCGCGCAAAGGCAACGTGACGTTGTGGTCGATAGTGGCTCTAATTATTATGTACGTTTCCATTTACGTTGGAACGAAACTCCCTTTAGGCCTCGATATGATAGGCATCAAGCCTGAAAATGTCATATTGGTTTGGATAATCATCCTTCTAGTTTACTGCTACATTGCGTCCATTCTTCCGGTGCAGTATCTGTTGCAGCCGAGAGATTTTATCAATTCACACGAGTTGTATGTCGGGCTTGTCATTCTGTTCATCGCGGTGGTTTATGTGAGTTTCAACGGAGGGGGCAATTTCGTGGCTCCCGCCATCAACAATGACCTCGCCGGAGCGCCTTCGATGTTCCCGTTGCTGTTCATAACGATAGCGTGCGGCGCGATATCCGGGTTCCACAGTTTGGTGTCCAGCGGCACGACGGTCAAGCAGATGGACAAGGAGACGGACGCGCGCCCCATCGGATACGGCTCCATGCTGCTCGAAGGCGCGCTTTCGGTGATGGCAATTATCATGGTCGGGGCCGGGTTCGCGAACTTTTCGGCGTGGCGCGAAGTTTACAATGGTTGGGAAGCCGCGCAGGGAGCCGGAATCGGCGTCTTCGTAAAAGGCTGCGGTTTTTTCATGGAGCAAGTAAAAATCGGCGGTAAGCATTTAGCTCTTTGAAAAAAAACATAAAAAGGCTTTTTAAAATTGCCTGCGCGTGATATGTTTTATTTTAATGGATAGCGATGAAGCGAGAAAACCAACATACGAAGAGCTTGAGCAGAGAGTAATATACCTTGAA
>JAKQPS010000160.1 GCA_029564595.1 bacterium
TTCAAGGTATATTACTCTCTGCTCAAGCTCTTCGTATGTTGGTTTTCTCGCTTCATCGCTATCCATTAAAATAAAACATATCACGCGCAGGCAATTTTAAAAAGCCTTTTTATGTTTTTTTTCAAAGAGCTAAATGCTTACAAATCTTGAATCGCGGCAGCTTATATCACTATTAGAGATTATTTGTGTGTTTAGTCGACATTCTTCGACAGAGGCGGAGGTTCTATTATCGCATGGTAATTCACTGACTAGTTCAACATAACATGCAATAGATAACGGATTGTGATAGTCGTCTTTCTGGACAGAGATTACAGCGATAGTATCGGCGTTCAGAAGCATAATGTGAAAAGGTTTTCCATATATGCATATCCCTACAACCCAAAATGAAAACGCATGTAAAGCAATGTGACGAGTGTTTATTTCATTAGAGGAGCATGGTATAATAGAATACTGATTCTGGGCGCATTAGAAAAGTCGCCGCATAGCGCGCGAATCATTTGCGCAGGAGACGATTATGCAGATTCATTCAACTATAATGCGATTGAAAATCCCGCGCTGTTTTATCGAAATTAAGAATAAATTAAAAACACTGACGATTTTATCGTTTTCTTATGGCCTTTCGATTTGTATCGCTTTTTTTATGGCTTTTTGCGACATACCCAACTCGGCGGCAGCAGTAGATATGAAAGCAGTTTCAGCTTTGGAGATTACCAGAGAGTCGCTAGCAAATACGGATTTAGAGTTTTTCGACGATGTGATTGTGAAGGTTTACAGCCCTTCGTTGGTTCTTTTGGCGGAAGGAAAGATGGAGCAAAGCAAAACGTTTTCCATTAAAGTTCCCGGATTGGACGACTATGAATGGTTATACGTGGAAATCGGCGAACAAGAGAGTCATATATACGGCATATTTAACATTGAAGAAGGCGTGGTTGTGGACTATGTAACATCCACGATTATGGAAGCAATGCTGAAAATGAAAACGCGAATGGAGAACATTACATTTGAGGAAATGAAGCATATTTTGCATGAGCTTCATAAAGCGGCTGATGCAGATGAATTATCCAAAGCAAAAAACGACTCGGACGCGATACGAATGCTTTTTTCGGACGAGGAGTATAGGCTTATGCTCGGCGATATGGCTATCTCTTTTTCGACTCCCGGAAACACATTGGAAGAATATGGAAAGCTCAATGAGACCATGAGTCAAGGGATTAGTTTATTCGGCAAGGGCGACGTAGAAGCATTAAAAATGATGCTGACTGTCGACGCTGAAATCGAAATTGATGGTCAAACGGTGACTGGGGATCAGATATTTGATTCTCTTCGGTCATTAAGGAAGAAATACGAAGTTTTGAAATGGGACGCTTCATGCGAAAGAATAATCGTCAACGAGAATCGCGCGGAAGTTGAAACATTGGAAAGAATCATTCTGTCAGACAAAACTGAAGGCTCGATAACAAAAAACATAAGAATGGGTTTTGTTAATATCTTTGAAAAAAATGAAAATCAATGGAAACTTCAGGAAAGACGAATGAAGAAATGCGAGCCTGCGAGGGCGTTGATTTTTGCGGACGGCTCGTCGGCGGATTGGACGGGCATAAGGCCTTGTGTTTCGAAATTCACATCAAAGAGCGGGTCAAAAGGGGAAAAGGCTGAACTTAGCTCGATATATCTGGCGTTCGACGACCCCGGCATTTTCTGGAGATTGGAAAACTCAAACAATTTGTTCAAAGAGAGCTTCGGCGCTTCGTCTGCCGTTCCAATTGATGAAACGGTTCATGTATTATTTGTGTTGACGTTAACAGACAAAACGGACGATGAGATTGATGAAGGCGTTTATAGTTGGACCGGGGTAGCCACAGGAAAATCTTACTCAATGAACGAGGCAATAACAACTGCTCCGGATGGGTTCAGAGAAAAAAACACGTATTTGCAGAACAATTTTCATGTGGGATCATCTTATGCAGAGGGAACAATCTCAAAGGAAGAAATAAAAGGCTTGAAGAAGAACGCTTATTTGAACGCAAGAATTGTCGTGGACAGGGGAGATGGGGAAAATGAAGTATTGTCAGAGGGCGTGCCAATAGAAATCGAATTTCCTCATGAATTGTTTCAATAAACTGTTTATTGACATATACATATTATTAAATATACTTAACTTAGAAGACAAAAATAATATATAGGGTGCGCGTATGTCTAAATTATTTACAGAAATTTCTTTTGACACAAAGCTTTTTTCTGCTGACGCTTTACTTGGGGCTTGTCATAAATTTTTGGCAAAGTGTTTTGTCAAATTAGAACATAGCGGAGACGGCAAGAGAATATTGGTTCGCCTTACAGCGAGAGAGGGGGTTTCTGTTGATGGGATTGAAGAGGAATTTCGGGCCGAAGCCCTCAATTATGCTGTGAAGCAAAAAATCAGCAAAGGTTCCGCAAAAATAAGAGACCAGATTTTTCATATCGTGTTCAACCCGGAGAGATTGAACGCGCTTGGCGGTCAGCTTCAGACGGAACTTGAAACAAAAGTCGACCCGGATTCAGTCAAACTCAGCGCTCGACTTGAAAAGCTTCTTGAGGAGATCGAAAGCGAGGAGTCGTTGGATTACGAGGACGACCCGCTTGGAATTGCCGTTCCGTGGGAAGAGAAACATGGAATGCCCGGCGATCTGTTGCATCCCGTGGATCAATTGAAGAGGCAGGCTGAAAGCAATCTTATAAACATAGAAACGGTGAAGGAAATTGTCGACTGTTGAATTTGACAAAAAGATATTTAGATTGAAGGCCGTGAAGTCCGCCGTGAAAGATTACAAGGATTTTGCCGATTTCGACGTGACCGAGAAAAAAGACCGAATCGTCGTGAAGGTTGAAAATGTCGACTATGAACCGGAGGACGTTTTTTTGGGTGAATTCGGCAATTACGTGATACATAAGATGAGCGTGAGACAATGAGCGCGATAGATATAAAAAAAGTCAAAATCTCGAATTTTAGCGGAATGATACCGTTCAGCTTCAGAAAACTAGGCGACACGTATATCGTTGTAAACGAATATGGGAATTACGTTTTTTTAACAGAAGAAGAATTCGTCAGTCTAGTAGAAAACGGGCCTTCGGCATTGAGCAGGCCGGCGATAAAAGAGCTTACGGCGCAGAACATGCTGTTCACAAAAGAAACTGCGGCCAGAGCCGCCGAGCGGCTTAGGGCGAGGTTCGCGGACGCGGCGCGAGCGACGAACCTTCATATCATAGTGCCCACACTCAGATGCAATCTGCGTTGCGTTTACTGTCAGGCGGCCGCCGCAAGCGGAGACGATTATGAAACGGATATGGACATAGACACCGCGCGCGCGGTGGTCGATACCATATTCGATGCTCCCACGAAGCTGTTAAGCATCGAATTTCAAGGCGGCGAGCCTCTTCTAAACTGGGACACAGTGAAGTTTATTATCGAATACGCCGTCGAGCTTAACAAGACGAAAAAGAGAGAGCTGCGATTCAACGTTGTGTCCAACCATCTGCTGATGGACGACGAGAAACTGGATTTCCTGCTGGAACACAATGTGGTTATGTGCATGTCTCTGGACGGTCCGGCCTATGTGCATGACAAGAACAGGGGGATCACTCACGACCGCGCGGTTGAGATGTACAAGAAGGTCTACCGCAGATATAAAGAAGTCGGAGCGGAAAGGTTGCCTTCTCTGATAGGAACTCTATCAAAGCATTCCATGCCGTACCACAAAGAAATCGTGGACGAATATCGTTCGCTAAACGCGGGGTCGATTTTTGTGCGACCAGCGACGACGCTGGGCTACGCAGGCCGGAACTGGGATAAAATAGGTCTCTCTGCTGAAGAGTTTCTCGATTTTTACGAGAGGATGCTGGATTACATAATCGAGTTGAATTTAAAGGGAGAGAACTTCACTGAAACGTACGCAATATACGCGCTGTGTAAAATCGTCGCGGGTTTTGAGCCGGGATATGTGGACATGAAGTCGCCGTGCGGCGCTTCCATCGGGCAACTGGCTTACAATTACAATGGAGATGTGTACACATGCGACGAGGGCCGAATGCTGGGACATCAGGGAGATCACACTTTCAGGGTGGGCAAATGCGGCGAGTCGAGTTTTGAGGACTTAATAATGCACAGAGCGACGAAGGCTTGCGCGATCGCTTCCACTCTGGACACCACTCCGGGGTGTTCAGAGTGCGCCTACAAGCCGTATTGCGGGATATGTCCAGTCCTTAACTATTACGAGACCGGCGAGTTGTCTCCCAACGTTTTTACCACAAGGAGGCACACGGTGAACGAAGGGATCATCGATATACTCTTTAAAAGGCTGATGATTCCCGAAGTGGGAGACATATTTATTAAGTGGGCAAAAAACTATATGGATTCGAGCAAAAGAGATATTGAAAGCTCCAATAATCCGGAATGGGACAAGGCCGAGAAAGAATAGGCTTTGTTGAAAGCGCGCAGCGAGACAACAACGGAGCCGCGGTTGAGCCGACAATACGGAACGGGTTCGACCCTAACGCCGTCAAAAGTTCCGGAAATCGAAGGTGGGATATGGATAAACCAGCGAAGAAAACGCCGACCTCCGCCGCGCTCTCGAACAAGAAGGGCGCGCTTCCTTCCGTGGTAAACGATACTCTGGATTATTTCTCGCGGGAAGAAGCCAAGATATCCAGCAAAGGAGTGATGACAGGCGCGTTGACTGTGGTCGCGCTAGGTCTTTTGGCGTCTCCCGTCACTCCTGTCCACCATGTGAGCTATCACGCAAATTTCAGCAATCACACAAACCAATCCGCAGTCGACACACTCTCCAGCGTGGCGACGGTAGATCAACACACGAACACCAGCGCTCACGCCAACGCGGCCGCGGCAACCGGACATTATAGTTTAGCGAATCACGCCAATAAACCGGTCGTCAATGCGCACAACAACGTCAGCAACCATACAAACGCCAACGTGGTCGGACATGCGAACACTCCCGCGACTAATGTGACGGTGAAAGCAGCGGTGGACGCTCCAGTGACGAAGGGCAGTTTTCACAACAGCGGAGCTCAGGGCAAACACACCGCTTGGAACGCGCACGCGAACGCGACGGCGGTTCACGCGAGCACGGCGGCCACCACGACGCACATGAACACAACGGGACTCAACAAACACAACAGCGTCAATACTCATGCGAACGGAGCCGGAGTCAATTCGCACTCCAGCGTGAACGCGCACGCCAACTGGCCGGTGGTCAACACTCACTTCAGCGTCAATAATCATGCAAGCGCCGCAGGCGTTAGCGCGCACACGAACGTCACGGGTGTTAACAACCACGCTCACGCGGCGACCCATACCAGCCACAGTTCGCACGCGTCTTGGTAATGAACGAGCCTTATACTCTGGCCGCAGGCCGAGAGGTGGAACAAATGGAAACAAGTAAAACGGCGAGGATCGGAGGAAAAAGAATTCTTCCCGAGATAAAGAGCAGTGTAGAGGCTTATTTTTTGAGGGAAGAAGCCAAGGTGAGCACAAAAGGGATAGCTGCCGGAGCCGCAGCCTTGATCGCTCTCGGCATGATAGCGGATCCTTCTCTGGGATGGCACACAGCCGCTCACTCCAGCATCCATGTCCACTCAAATCAAGGCTCGGTCAATGCGCACACAAGCGCGGGCGGGGCCAACACGCATTTTAACTCCTCATCGCATGTAAATCTGGCCGCGGTCAACGTTCATTCGAACATCAATACTCATGCCAACGCCGGATTGGTTAACACGCATTCAAACGTAAACAGCCATACCAACCAAGCGGCTGCGACAGGACACTCCAACGCCGGCCACACCAACGTGGCGGCCCTTCATTCCAACGAAACCGTAACAAGAGGCGGATTCCACAACAGCGGCGCGCAGGGCAAACACAGCGCGTACAACGCGCATTCAAACGCCAGCGAATCTTCGCATGTGAATTCGGCGGGAACGAACACCCACACCAGCGTGGCGGTCATGTCGAGGCATGTTTCAGTCGCCAATCACGCCAACACAGGGGCCGTTAACTCCCATACGAGCGCGTCGGCGCATTCCAGCTCCGCGGCGCAGAACCAGCACGCCCACGCCGCCTCTCACGCCAGCCGGGCAGCTTACTCCGGGCACAGAAATCTGGGCGCAGTCAACATGCACAGCCAGTCTTCGAGCCACGTTAATCACGCTTCGCATGCTTCGTGGTGAAGCGCGCCGATGACAACCGCAAGGGTTGGCAGAATCACACGGGAGAAGGTGGAACATGAAAAAAAGCGACCGGCTTTCCAAACAAGTTGAAAGAGCGTTGTCTCTTCCCCGAGCGGTTGCGGACGCGCTATCGTACATCACGGCGGAAGAAGCAAAAATCACTTCGTCAGCCGTGATGAAGGGGGGGCTTGCGCTGGTCGCGCTAGGAATGATGTCCTACCCGGAAATAGCGAAGTCGTCTCATGAAAGTCTGCATGTGAGCTGGAGTAACCACGCCAACAGAGCCGCTGAGTCATACCACATCAACGTCCCGGTCATAAACCAGCATGTCAACGCAACCACTCATTCCAATAGAGCGGCAACCTCGGCTCATTCAAACGTTAACACACATGCCAACACTGCGGTGGTTAACGCGCATAACAACGCAAACGTTCACGCCAACACTGCGGCGGTGAATGCCCATGCAAGCAAGCCCGCGATAAATGTGGCGCCGGTCCACGCGAATTCCGCTTTGACAATAGGCGGCTTGCATAACAGCGCCGCGCAGGGAAAACACACGGCATGGAACACGCACGCCAGCCAAGCCACAAGCGCTCACACCAACACAGCCGCTTCTACGACTCACAACAACGCGGCCGCGACAACCATTCACTCTAATGTGAACACCCATGCCAGCGCCAATGCGTTGAACACGCACAGAAGCATGAACACTCCAGTGGCTTCTCCATTGCTCAACAGGCATGCTCAGATACAAACCCATTCAAGCGCGGCCGCCACAAATGTTCATGCAAACATTGAGGCAATAAACGTGCACAGCAACGCGAACACGCACGGAGCGCATAACTCGCACGGTTCTTGGTGACGCGCGGGCGGATCGAAAATTAGGAAAGCGCCCAAAAATAACGCTAAAAGGAAAATATCCGATTTCACACAAGGGGACAAATAAAGGCGGGCTGAAGCGGTAGTTTCGAACCAGCGTGAATGCCTTTTTCCTGTTTTCGGAAGACAAGGGACAGCGACAATGGGGAGTTTCGGCTACTTTCAGATAACGCGGCGGTGCGATCAACATTGCCTGATTTGCTCAAACCCAGAGAACGACAACTCAATATCCCTTGAGCATGGAATCGCATATCTTGACTCCCTGATATCAGACGGCGGCTATGAGGGAGTAATCATAACGGGCGGAGAGCCGACGCTGTCGGAATATCTTCCAGAATACCTAATGCATTGCGCTGACAAAGGTTTTTCCAGCGTTCTTATAACAAACGGTCAGAACTTGGCCTCCGCGGCTTTTGCGAAGAAACTCAAAGCCGCGGGGCTTGAGAAGGTTGTTCTTTCACTCTACTCGTGCGATCCGATAATTCAGGGCAGATTGACCGGGAACCCTGATTCGCTTAGCAACGTGAACAAAGCGGCGGCGAACTTGGAGAAACTCAGCGGAATAACGCTAAGCGTCACGATAACCATGAACAAGCTTAACGCCGACCATCTCAGCCGCAATGTGGAGCACATCGTTAAGCGCATGCCGAGCGTCAACCATGTGGTTTTTAACAACTTGGACCCTCTGATGAACAGGGCCGCTCAACACCCGGAAACTCTGCACAGGCTTAACGACATCGACATAGAGTTGACTAGGGCGGTTGACATGCTGCGAAGCAACAAAATGACATATCGAATAGAGAGAGTTCCCCTTTGCTATATGGGCGGATACGAACACAACTCGACTGAAACCCGACGAATAGTGAAAAACGAAAAAGTGAGAATTCTTTTTCTGGACGAAAAAGGAGAGGTGGACCAAGCGCAGGGCGATTTCCTGTACGGGAAAGCCGAATGCTGCAAGGTCTGCTATCTTAACGATATCTGCATGGGCCTGTATTCGATGAATGATTGCTATATGTCCGAAGAGCTTTTTCCCGTGTTTCACACAACCAAGGAAGAAGTCGCCGAGAAAGTTGTTTCGAACGCGCCGTGATGCGGTTCCGCACGGCGCTCCCGCAGCCTACTGGAGAAGGAAATGGACAACAGGCTTGACCTTAAAGTGGGATATAACTGCAACAATTACTGCAAGCATTGCGTCATAGGAGACAAGCGCTTTTTCATTCCCGACAGGACGACAAGGCAGCTGAAGGACGTGCTTGACGAGGAAAAAGACAACTATCATGAAGTGGTTTTCACCGGCGGGGAATTCACGATAAGGAAGGATTGTTTCGAGCTTTTAGACTATGCGGCTTCGCTCGGATATAAAATACTGATACAGACTAACGCAAGAAGATTCGCATACAGCGCTTTTTGCGATGAGTTCTTAGCCGCCGGGCAAGGGAAGATATTAACCGTGACCGGGGCGCTTCTATCGGCGAACTCCGACTGTCACAACTATCTCACCGGGGCTGACAGCTATCGGCAGACGGTCAAAGGACTGTGCAATCTCAAGGCGCGCGGTCAGCAGGTGTCGATTAACACCGTGGTAACCAAGGTCAATTACAGAACATTCCCGGATCTGGCAAGGTTTCTTATAAGAATCGGCGTTGATGTTTATCAATATGCGTTCGTCCACGTGTTGGGAAGCGCAGACAAAAACATCTTGTCTATCCTTCCCAAAAAATCCTTGGTGGTTCCTTTTATCAAAATGGGCATTGAAATAGGAAAAGCGGCTGGCGTTCCCGTTTATGTCGAGGCGATACCTTTCTGTCTGATGCAGGGCTACGAAAGAAACATTGCCGAGAACTATATTCCGCAGGTTAAGCTTAACGATGTAACTAACACAGTGGCGGATTTCGATTACGTGAGAAAAACATACGAAAAGGAAAAGGCTCCTTCCTGCAGAAAATGCGCATGCTTCAGCGTTTGCGAAGGCCCGTGGATACAGTATCCGCGGACCTACGGCTGGAAGGAGTTTGAGCCGATAGCGCCAGCGCCTGTCAAAATGGACGCCAGATTATAACGGACCGAAGAACGGAGTTGGAGATATTGTGGATGAGCGAGAATAAAACAGAAAGCGCAAGCGGGATTTCCTCTCCGACGAAGCCCCCGCTTTTCGGATGGTATAAACCGCAGTATTTGTATGACATCTGCGAAGCGAGAGGCGGCATTGGGCAACTCTTTCTGTATTACTCGGTCTTGGCGGGCCTTAAGCCCGCGCTCGATGAGTGGATCCCGACCGAAAGGTTGCCTAGATATCTCAAGGTTTGCGAAAAATATGGACTTCTGACAGAGATTGAATCGATTTTCTACAATGAGGCTTCGGACGAAGTGAGAGATTCCATAGGCGGAGAGTTCCTCACGACCACTGTGGCCTGCGGAGCGCCCGCCGGGTCGGGCTACTCGGGGCGCGCTCACATATATGTCTCAAAATCAGAGGAGGCTCTTGACAGAATCAAACGGACGGGATGGTATCCTATTTCCGTAAATAGAAGGATTGTCACCAAGCCGCAGATAGATTACATGTGGTTCGGCGAGCATCTTGGATACCCGAAATGTTGCATCGACTATTTCTCCAGAGTGAACAACCATTCGTTATATCCCAACACGCTTCTGCTCCCTTTCAAGAACACCAAATCGAAGCCCAACTACCTGTGCAACTCTCTTGTGAAAGACGCGTATTGTTATCTTTATCATATTCCCTGCGGGTTCGACTGTCGCGCCACGGCTGAACTCTCCGCCGAACTGAGGGCATTTATCCAGAAACACGATCGCGGCTACGCCGATTACATAGACAGGCACATGAAGCTCAACTTTATCGTTTTCAGAGAGAGAGACATCTACGCGTTCGACGGGGTCCCCGAAGGAAACGTTCTCAAATACAACGTAACGGCTTTTGTGGACAGCTATCTTTATCCCGGAGAACTGCTTAATGTTTTTGCCCACAACGACACTCTGGCGATCCACGAGGATAAAATCTTTGTAATGAGCGGCGGAAAGATAACCAACACAATACATAAAACGGAGAGGGCGGAATGGTTCTTTATTTCGTTTGCAGATGATAATACCATTTGACGAAAACTTGGCGAAAACGTTGTCGGTCAACTATGGCCTGTACTCGCACAGGGAGTATAACGACTATTCATTCGATGTTTCGAACGACATGACCCTGATCTCTCAGATCACACTGATGGCGTATAACGATCCCGATCGATTCAAATCTCTCAAAGGGTTCCTTGCCGGCTATGCGAAAGGCGCGGACTCCGACCAGTTTCTTTCGAGCGCGGCATACTGCCGATACGCGGACAGAGAATTTGAAGAGGGCATGAAACTGACAGCTTCCCTGCTCGAATGCCGTCCGACAGACTTGGACGCTTGGCTGGACGTATGTTTCTTCCTGTCGCACATTTCCGACGGATACCGCACTTATCTCAATATGAGATTCCATCTTTATCATTTTATTCACTTCTACTTGAAATATGACTTCCGGGAAGTGAACAAAGAGTCTATCGGCATTTTAGACAGTCTCGTAAGGAGCGCGGCGGAGAGCGACCCCGAAATTCGAGAAGGATACGACAGCAAAGCGGCTTTTGACACGGAATATCTGATCCTCAACGGCGCCTGCAATAACAATTGCGAAATATGCCCCACGCCATTCAGCCTCAGGGATTATGACTTCAAGGAACGCATAATTAGAAACGGTTCTCTGCCTTTGTCAAAATACATATTCATAAAAGCGCGCAAAAAGAAGATCAAGACTTTTGTGCTTAAGGGAGGAGAACCGACTTTTCATCCGGATTACTTGAAAATCGTGAGGATTCTGGCGGCGGCTAGGAAAGACATTTCTATTCGCGTAAGGTCCAACGCCAGAGCGTTTTGCGACGAGAGACGTCTGAACAAGCATGTCGATGCCAATGTTTCAAATATGACGATCGAAGCCGGAGTCTATTCGGAGGACCCGGAAAAACACGACGCCATAGCGCGGGCGAGAGGAAGCCACGCTCAAACTGTCGCCGGGATTAAAAACGTTCTCTCCTCTGGAATGAAAGCTTCGGCCAGAATCACGCTTTGCGACTCAAACATCGGAGACTTGCCGAGAACTCTCGATTTTATTCTTGAAACGTTCGGCTCGCGGCCGGGTTTTGTGGAAGCGGCGGTTCTGCTTCCGCCCCCAAGCGGGGAAAACCTCTCAAAATACTATCCGGACGCAGTGAAACGGCTCCGCGATGCCGCCATGAGCATGATCGCGGAACGCCAGCATAGCGAATGCGTTGTGACTATGCCGAACTCAGTTCTGGCCCTTGACTGAGCGGCTGCCGCGAAGAGAATCGAACTCCTCTAACTTGCGATGAACGAATATAATTCAGAGAACAAAAAGTATTGGGTTAGGCTTACGCGCGTTTGCAACAACAACTGTGTGTTCTGCCTAGACGCAGACGAGCAGGACGGAAGCTTTGAGATGACGGAAAGCATCCTTGCGCTGTTGCGGGCAGGCCGCGCGAGGGGGTTTGATCATGCCGTTCTGTCCGGCGGCGAACCCTCTCTTCACCCTGATTTTTTCGCGATAGTATCTGAAACGAAAAAAATGGGCTACAAGAGGACTCAGACAATCACCAACGGGCGGATGTTCAGCTATGCCGGCTTTGCCGAAAGAGCCGTCGCCGCTGGGCTGGATGAAGCGACATTCTCTCTACATTCCGGATCCCCAGCCGATTTCGAGGCTCTTACAAGAACCCCCGGAAGCTATGACGAGGCTTTGAAAGGTTTTATGAGAGCGGCAAAGCTTTCCGGTCTTGCGGTGTCGGTCGATATCTTATTGACGGCGCGCACAATACCCGGTCTGACAGGTTGGATAAACGAATTGTCTAGCTTGGGGGCGTCTGAGTTCGACATACTGTATCCGATTCCTTTCGGCGAGGCTTGGAAGCATAAAAATGAAGTTTTTTTCAACCTTGATGAGCGAGCAAAGGATATTGTAGAAGCGTTCGAGTTCTGCGAAGAACGAGGCTTCAAAGCGTGGTCGAACAGGATACCGGCGAGAGTGTTCGAGGGGGCGGAGAGGTTTATTCAATCGCCGTTGAAACTCAGAGTCGAGGTCGAGGCCAAGAGAGATATGTTCGAAGCTTTGGCGAACAGAGGAATGGAACCGCCTTGCCGCGGAGAAAGATGCGCTCTTTGCCATGTGTCAGAGTTCTGTCGGTCATTGCGGCGGTTCTCGGCGGCAATCGCTTCGAAGAAGATGCCATCTTTACTAGTGACACAAGGCAATATAGAGCGGTTAGACGAAAATTTCCCCGGGTCGCCGAAAACGATTGTTATCGGCGGCTTCGACCTTTTAAAAAGCGAGAACGTGAAACGCCGTTTGTCAAAAAGGGAAATACGAGTCGAGGCGCTTCTTGACAAGCCTCTTGAAAATCATCAGGGCGTTCCTGACTTCGTTTCAGCGGTTTATTTAGAAATCAACAAGGCCACAGCAAGCGACCTGTCACATTTAAAAAGCCCTTTTCTCGACAAGGTCGAACTGAAAACAGTTTTAAGAGGGCGCGCGACGCTTGAGGAAGCAGCGAAAAAAGACGTTCCGATAGCCGGTTTCATGCAAGAGTTCTTAAAAGGCGGGGGCGCGGAAATAGAGATATTTAATGTTCCACGATGTCTGACCGGACGCTCGGAGATGCGTGTTTTCGAAGCTGTGCCGGCGAATGTGTTCAAGAACAGCGAAGAAATCGATTTGGACGAATACGTCGGCTGCTATATGGCAAACTGGATGAGCGTAAAGAGCGCTAGATGCGCAGGATGCAGTCATTACGCCGACTGTCCGGGGATTCACATAAACCATGTGAGAGCTTTCGGCTTTTCAAATATTCCGTTCGGAATATGACAGCGCTTTCAAAAAACCGTGGAACGGCGAACCCGACCTTGTCTTGCGGATTATGTGGAAATGATGATTTTGTCGCGCGGGCGCTTTGTGATTGAAATAAGTTCCTCTTGATTGTAGAAAAATTTAGAAAGAACGGCTTTTTCAAAACCGTCGCAGAGCATCTCTATGGAATCTTCGCCGACGCTCAATTTGCCCAAGTTCTGCAATGTTTCGATTTCGTGTCTGAAAACCGACTCGATATCGAGACCGAAGACGGTTTTGAATAGAGAACGCGATACATTGCCGGTTTTGTAAAAGGCTTTCAGAACGAAGTCTCTCATGCGATCTATAGGCTCGCGCCGGGAGAATCGATAAAAAGTGTCCCTGAATCTGAAGCCCGGATCCAGCGGGTTCGGAACTTGTCCGAGCGCAGCTGAGCCGCCCGGACCTAAGTTGAGAGTATCAGCAGAGTTTTCCATGAACGACCTTGCCCCGACTCCCAACCCGATCATCGAGTTTCTCATGTCTGGATGCCACTCAGTAGGCTGGTTGCCGATTAGACAGACGAAATCCTTTCTAACGAACAACTGGCAATTGAGAAATGGATTTGAAGAGAGATTAGTGTATCCGGCGCGCGAGGCTGCGTCGATTGTCGCCTAAAGATACCTGACCGAGAAATCTTCCGAGTTTTCCGCAATGTAGTTTTTTCTTGCTTCTTCTACGTATCGGGAGTTCTCAAGCCTGAAGAAATAAACGTTGATGGTTGCGGGGCCTAACTGAGAAGCTTTTTCAAAGGAATCCCGGAAGGCGTCGACGCTGTCTCCCGGCAAGCCCGCGATCAGATCAAAATTTAACGCGTCCACTCCTAGAGAGCGAAGCCGATCCATTATCCGTGAAAGACACTCGATGTTTGAGTAGTCTCTGTCGGCATAGCTCAGAGCCGAAGGGTTTAAAGATTGAACTCCGACACTCATTCTGCTTATGCCCGCGGAGACCGCAATCGCAAGTTGTTCGTCCGTGACTTGAGTGGGCTTTATTTCCAGTGTCAGCGACCCTCCGGTGGCAAAACTAGAATTCGAGTTTATCTCCGAGAAAAGTTTTTTCAGAAGCTTCCCGGACAACAAAGTCGGCGACCCTCCTCTGATTTGCATTGTCTGAAAATGGAAATCTTTGAAAGCCCCGGAGAAAAATGAAGCCTCCTTTGCCAGATACCCGACATGTTTTCCTAGTTCCGATTCGCTCTCAATTATCCGGGAGTTATACATGCAATAGAGGCATTCGCGCTTCTCGCAATACGGCACGTGAACATACAGAGATAAAAAAGGCTCGTTTTATCAGACAGAAATCCGCGCCAATGCTTGAGAGCCTCGTCAGGGGAGATATAACCGTGTATCCCGGTCGAAATATAAATATAAGGACTAAATAGATTATACTCTTTGGTCAACAGTTCATAAAATTCGATTCTTTTGCGAGCGTTGCGATAATCCATAATATCTTCCACGTATAGCGCGGACGATTTCAAAGCCTGCGATCGCGGGCCATCCAATTCAAGAAAATTCTATAGCTAACATTATAATTGAATTGATTTGATCCCGACCTAATAGATGAATATTTTTCGAGTTGTTGATAAAACCGCTAAATGCGGCTGGAGTCGCCTGATTGTTTATCGAAACAATTCCGGATTTTCGCTTGTTTCCCTTACTTCTGCCAGCGACGAAAAAAACCTTCGGCAAACAACTCCGGGGCGCGCGCTTCCAGAAGCTCTTGCCTTCTCTCTAGAAGGTTTTTCTTTTGCTGTTCACTCCGAGCATTGTAAAAATCTGATAAAGAGAAAAGAGAGCCGTAATGAGCCATTTGGGGTTGTTTTTCAACACGTAGCGAACTAGGTTTATAACCGTTCGCGGGTTCGTCATATATTTTCTTCTGAATGAATGGACGCATCCGTCTATTTCAGCCTTTGTAAGTTCTGTGAGGGGTCGGGATCGTGCTTTCTGTAAATCATAAAGAGGCGAGCCTTTCAGGATTCCCAGAGAGTACACGGCGATGAAATCTGGGCGCGATTCGAATGCGAAGTCCACGGACCGAGCCACGGAGTCCCTAGTCTCGCCCGGCAAACCCACGATGAATTCCACAAAAGTCAGCATGCCTTGTTTTTTCGCCGCTACGATTTTCTCTTTCAGCAGCAGCGGCTCTTCGGGCTTCCTGTTTATGCTTTTAAGTATTTCCGGGTCTGCGGATTGAATGCCGAAATGAACGGTGTCGCACCCGGCGCGGCGAAGAAGGCGCATCCTTGCCTCAGCGTCCCGGCGAGGCAGGGACGGGTGCATGTTGCAGACCCATCCGACCGGATATTTTCTGTCTATCATGCCTAGGCAAAATTCCTCGGTCCAATCTCCGTTGACGCCGAATATGTCGTCCCGGAATGCGATGTACCGGGCTTTGCAATCCGACACAAGCATCGATATTTCCTCAAGGACATTCGCCGGGGACCTGTGCCTGATTTGCCTGCCCCACATCGTCGTGGAACTGCAATACGCGCAGTTCATCGGGCATCCGCGGGAAGCGACAACGGAGAAGTACGGACGGCGCATATTGATGTTGCCGAGAGCGAAATACTTCCCGGCGGCGCTCCGGGAGCGGGTCGGAAACGGTATGGAGTCAAGGTCTTCCACCGGCGCGCGCGGCGGCGTCTCTATTACTGAACCTCCCTCGATATATGATATTCCCGGCGTTGAATCTCTGCCGCGTTTCCCTTCAATGACATCCAGCATGTCCAGCGCCGTTCTTTCACCTTCTCCATTGCAGACCATGTCGCAACCGGCCTTTAGTATCGGCTCAGCTTCGAACGGAGGGCCTCCCGCTATTATTGGAACCGAAGTTCTCCCTCGGACGGTTTCGATTATTCTTGCGGCTTTCTTCTCGAGGTCCGGGTCGGTGCAGAGATATATCCCCAGAGCGTCGTAGCCTCCTCTGTCTATAATCTCCGCAAGCCCGTCGGCGCTGAACGGAACAATTCGTTCATCCAGTATGTCCGCTTCGATGTTCCTTTCGAGTTTGAACACAGAAGCAAGGTACATAAGGCCGAGCGGTTCGCCTCGGGACATCCTGAGGAGATGCTTCTCTTTTCCAGAGCCAAGCTTTTCTTCCACGAGGAAATTTACCAGCAGAATTCTTCTCATCGAACGTTGTCAACCCGCGCTCTTCGCGTCATATTTCCTTCAACCCCGACTATATCGCAAGCCCTGTTTTTGCGCCCCGATCGGGGCAGGATAGAGTAATAACCGTTTTTCGCCGCATATCCTATCCTAATCTAAACTTCGACGCGCAACAACATCAGAAGAAATGTTCCGAAAACCCCGGCTGTTCGACGGATTTTATCGATATTATAATCTTGCCTCACAGCATCGAGTTCGCTCTGAACAATCGCTCCCGAATCCTAACGACGGATTCAGGATGAATCAAGGAAAGGACGCGAGGAGCGATGTCGCGAGCGTTATTGGCGGCATTGAATTAGTTTTTGAAATAGCGCTGAGGGTTAGGGTTATGTGCGCGCAACAACAGCACAGAGGAGCAGGGGATGCGCGTTGTATTCAGGATGTTTGATTAGGGAGTTGCGGCAATTTGACAAAACCGAAAAAGTTGCTTATAAATGGCGTGAAAAATATGTTTATATAAAAGCTTTTTTAAGGAGAGAAAATGTCTGACGATAGGCGAGTATCGATCGGCGGCGTGAATGTCAGCGACGAGTCCGGTTGTTATGTGATTGCGGAGATAGGGCATAACCATCAGGGGAATCTTGAGAGCGCAAAGGAATTGTTTCGAGCCGCGAAGGAATGCGGAGCGCACGCGGTAAAGCTGCAGAAGCGCGACAATCGCACGTTATACACCAAGGCCACATACGACGCGCCTTACGACAACGATAATAGTTATGGAGCCACTTACGGCGCGCATAGAGAGGCTTTGGAGTTCGGCGCAAGCGAGTACCGGGAGTTGAAGAGCTATGCCGAGCAATTGGGCGTGGCGATGTTTGCGACGGTTTTTGATTTTGCCAGCGTGGATTTCATGGAGCAGTTCGACCCTCCGGCGTACAAAATTGCGTCCGGCGATCTGAAAAACACGCCCTTGCTGAAATATGCGGCGAAAACTGGAAAGCCGATTTTGCTCAGCACCGGGGGCGGGGACATGGAAGACGTGTTGCGCGCGCGAGACGCGGTTGAGCCGATAAATCCGCAGTTGTGCATTCTTCAATGCACGGCTAACTACCCCTCAACAGCGGACGAAATGAACCTCCGGGTGATAGAAACGTTTCGGGAATTGTTTCCCAAGAACGTGATAGGACTTTCGGATCATCAAAGCGGAATATCAATGGCGCTGGTGGCGTATGTGATGGGAGCCAGAATCATAGAAAAGCATTTCACGTTGAACCGGGCCTCGAAGGGCTCGGATCATAAGTTTTCGCTGGAGCCGATAGGTTTGCGAAAGCTTGTCCGCGATTTGGAGCGCGCTCGCGTCGCAATGGGCGACGGTGAAAAGAAAAGACTTCAGTGCGAGCAGAAACCGTTGCTCAAGATGGAGAAGCAGTTGGTGGCCGCTCGGGACATTCCGTCCGGCAGCGTTTTGACGGCGGAAAATGTGGCTATAAAGTCGCCCGGCGGCGGACTGCCTCCGCACGAGTTAGACAATGTTATAGGCAAAACGACGGTTAGGGCTTTGAAAGAAGACGAAAGCATTTCGTTTCAGGACTTAGCGCGCCAATGAAGATTCCCTCGGAAATCATGCCGGACACAGTTGAAAGAATCCGCGCGTTGAAACTTATGGCGTTTGATTTCGACGGCGTTTTTACCGACAACATGGTGTATGTTTCGCAGGATGGAAGTGAAACTGTCCGATGCAGCAGGGGAGACGGTTTAGGGTTGCAGACGCTGAGGGCGCTCGGGATGGAGCTAATAATAATTTCCACTGAAACAAATCCGGTTGTGTCGGCGCGGGCCGCCAAACTCGGCATAAAATGTGTTCAGAGTTGCGGCGACAAGAGGGCCGCGCTGGAGAAGGCAGCCAAGGAAATCGGCGCGGAACTGGCTCAGGCCGGGTTCATGGGCAACGATATAAACGATCTGAAATGTCTCGAAGCGGCGGGGCTGCCGATTGTGGTGAGCGACGCGCATCCAGATGTTCTTGAGGTTGCGGCGTATCGGACAAGGGCGCGAGGCGGTGAAGGCGCGGTGCGCGAAGTTTGCGATCTGATAGCCGCCATAAAGCAGAACAAGACTGCGTGAGGGATAATGTCTGAGAATCTTTTTTCGGTGAAAGACAAAGTGGTGGTAGTCACCGGCGGGCTGGGACAACTGGGCCGACAGTTCGTCGTGTCTCTAAACAAACGCGGAGCCAAGGTGGCTGTTTTCGACGCGGTCGCGCGCGGCGAAGACATGAAGCGAGTCGAATCGCAATGCGATCAAGAAAATCTATTATTTGCGGCTGTGGATGTGACCCGGAAGGATTCAATTCTGGAGGGGCTGAGCAAGGTTGTGGAAAAATGGGGTCCGCCGCACGGCCTTATTAACAACGCAGCTCTCGACTCGCCTCCGAACTCGCCCGCCGAAGAAAACGGACCGTTTGAAACCTATCCAGAGGATTCTTGGGACAAGGTGATGCGGGTCAATGTTAAAGGCGTTTTTCTTTGTTGTCAGGCGGCCGGAGGGCTGATGGCGGAAGCCGGAAGGGGTTCCATAGTCAATATCTGTTCGATATACGGACTGGTCTCTCCCGATCAAAGGATATATAAATACCGTGAATCGGGAGGAGGCCGTTTTTTCAAGCCTGTCGCTTATTCGGTCTCTAAATCCTCTTTGCTGAACATGACGCGCTATCTCGCCACGTACTGGGCGGAATCTAATGTTAGGGTCAACACAGTAACATTCGGAGGCGTGTTCAACAATCAGGACGAGAAGTTTCTTGAAGGGTATCGCGCGCGAGTTCCTCTCGGAAGAATGGCGAACGAAGATGAATATAACGGAGCGATAATATTTTTGCTGTCGGAAGCGTCGTCGTATATGACAGGCTCGAATTTGGTGATAGACGGCGGATGGACGGCATGGTGATGAGCGATATGAAAAAATTTAAAATGCCGGAAGAGACGCTTAATCTGATAGGCGGGGTAGACACTGCGGCGATGTCCGGCGAGGCGTTCGACAAGCTTGACCCGTCAAATGGAAAAGTATTGTGCCGCGTGGCGCGTTCTCGCGGAGAAGACGCAAGGAAGGCGATTGAATGCGCCGTCGCAGCGCAACCCGCATGGGCGGCTTTGCCTTCTGTTCAGCGAGGGGATATTCTACGCAATATTGCCTCCGAGATGAAAAAACGCAGGGCGGATATCGCGGCGGCGGTGGCGCTAGAGACAGGGAAATCTTTTAAGGACGCCGAAGGCGAAACTGACGGAGCGATCTCTCTGGGTTTCTTTTTCGCGGGAGAGGGGCAAAGGCTGTATGGACGCACAATGCCCAGCGCGACGCCGAACAAGCACGCGGCCACTGTCCGCAGCCCGATCGGGGTGGCGGGCTTGATTATCGCCGCCAACACTCCCATTGCCAATATCGCATGGAAAGTGTTTCCGGCTCTTATTTGCGGCAATGCCGCGGTGGTGAAGGCCGCTGAAGACACTCCGGTCACAGCATGGCTTTTCGGAAAAATCGCGCATGAGGCGGGATTGTCTTCCGGGACTCTCAATATAATTCATGGGTTCGGCGAAGAGGCCGGAACTCCCATTGTGGATGATCCGGGCGTGGGAGTGATAAGTTTCACAGGCTCCGCAGAGGTCGGACGCAAGATTGCGCAGGCGGCGGGCAAGCGCCTCGCCAGAGTGTCTCTTGAGCTGGGCGGTAAAAATCCTTTAGTGGTTTGCGACGACGCCGACTTGGAAAACGCCGTGAAATGGGCGGCTCTTTCCGCTTTCAGCAACGCTGGGCAACGGTGCGCTTCCGCAAGCAGACTTATCGTTTTCGACTCGGTTTACGACAAGTTCAGGGATATGCTGGCCGAGAAGACGAAGTCTCTGAAGGTCGGTTCCGGCGACGACGACGATCTTGGCCCGGTGATAAATGAAAAACAACTGAACCGGATGCTTGCCGCGATAGAAGACGCGCGCGCGCGCGGCGCGACGGTTCTCGCGGGGGGGCGCAGGCTGGACGACCCCGCGCTCAAAACCGGATTTTACCTTGCTCCCACTTTAATTGAAAACGCCGGGCCTGATGATGAGATTTCCACTGTCGAGTTATTCGGCCCTATTACATGTCTATACCGCGCCAAGGATTTTGATGCCGCGGTAGCTCTTGCAAACAAATCTTTATACGGGCTTACCGCTTGCGTGCATACCGGCAATTTGCACAGGGCAATCAGCTTTGCCCAAAGAGTTCAGGCGGGAATGGTGGTTGTGAACGCCGGCACGTATGGCAGCGAGCCGCACATGCCTTTCGGCGGATTTAAATGCTCAGGCAATGGCTCTCGCGAACCGGGGACCGAAGCGCTTGATGTTTATTCGGAACTTAAGAATGTTTGCATCAACATAAATCCCGAACTGGCATAAATGCGAGCGGCATTGTCGCCGGCTTCCTGTTATCGGCATAGCGCGGGGTCCGTCCGGCGCGGGTATAAATAGAATAAAGCATTATATGGAAGACTATCTTGACGGGTTTTCTCCGCCGGGAATTCTTTTCGTCGTCTTTTATGGATAAAATATGCTTCAGTTGACAGCGCGATTATGAGATCAGGGCGTCAGCCGACTGAAATTGCGAGTTTCTCCGCGCTTTTTTCGAATAGCGCGAAATATTGAAGACAAAGGAAAATTTAAGACATGGCGGAAATAAAAATTATCCCTGTTGAAGAGTTCAGACGCTTGCAGGAATCTGTTGATGACAAGCACGAGCGGCTCGGATTGATCGCCGACATGTGCAGGGCGAACGCGCTTGCTTCCGTTAAGAGGGCCGGTTCAGGGCATCTTGGCTCAAGCTTCAGCTCTCTTGATATAGTGACATATCTTTATTATTGCGAAATGAACACTGTCAAACTCGGAATGGATCATCCGGACCGGGACATCTATTTTTCATCCAAAGGACACGATGTGCCCGGCCAATACGCGATTCTGCACTCGTTAGGCGTTCTCTCAGGGGACAAGTTGATGCGATTGAGAAGAATCGACGGGAACTGCGGGCATCCGGATATCGGCACACCGGGGATTGAGGCGAACACCGGCTCTCTGGGCATGGGCATTTCAAAAGCAAAAGGGTTTTCAATCGCAAAACGGTTGCAGGGACGTGGCGGAGACATTTATGTCCTGACCGGCGACGGAGAGCTTCAAGAGGGACAGATATACGAATCTCTGCTTTCCGCCGCTCATCAGAATATAAACAACATACGCATGATAATCGACCACAACAAGGTTCAGACTGATAAATTGGTGAGCGAGATTTCATATCTGGGTTCTCTCGAAGAAAGAATCTCTTCTTTCGGCTGGAATGTGGAACGTTGCGACGGACACGACTTCAAGTCGCTGGAAAAAGCTTTGGCCCGCCTGAATGCATCGACTGATAAGCCCGGTTGCTTGATAGCCGACACGATCAAGGGCCGCGGCGTGTCATTTATGGAGCACCCGCAATCTCTCAAAGAGGGAGACGGTCTTTATCGCTGGCACTCCGGCGCTCCTGACGACGAATCGTTCTCCGCGGGCTACGAGGAGATTGTCAGGCGCGTCAACGGGCGTCTTGCCGCGCTTGGACTGGAGCCGGTTCGCGCTCTGCCGGTCGAGCCGGAAAATAAGTCTTCGAGCGGCGTCACTCGGGAATACGTGGCTAACGCTTTTGGAGAGACTCTGGTGGAGGTCGCGAGAAAACGAGAAGACATAGTTGTTCTTGACGCCGATCTCGCCGCTGACTGCCGCTTGCGCGGATTCGAAAAAGAGTTTCCACAGCGCTTCATAGAGAACGGCATAGCAGAGCAGGACATGGTGTCGACCGCCGGCGGGCTGGCCCTTCAGGGCATGTTGCCGGTCGTCAATTCATTCGCGGCCTTCCTCGCTTCTCGCGCCAACGAACAGATTTACAACAACGCTTGCGAGAGGTCGAGAATCGTGTACGTTTGCCACTATTCCGGACTGATCCCGGCAGGCCCCGGACAGTCGCATCAAAGCGTGCGCGACATCTCTTTGATTGCGGCGACGCCCGGCTTCGTGGTGGTTCAACCCTGCAACGCCGTGGAGGCGCGCATACTGACTGAATACTGCTTGAATCAATCAAAGGAGAACTGCGTCATAAGGCTGATTATCGGGCCTTCGCCGCGAGAGATATCTCTTCCATCCGGCTATCGAGCTGAACTTGGCAAAGGCGCGGTTCTGGCTGACGGCGGCGACGCTGTTTTGTTTGCTTATGGCCCGGTCATGCTTCATGAAGCTCTGCTGGCGCAAGAGATTCTTGAAAGCGAATCATTCCGCCTTCGGGTGGTCAACATGCCTTGGCTCAATCGCATTGATAATGAATGGCTTAGAGATGTCGTTGGAGACTGCTCTGCGGTTTATGCCGTCGAGGATCACGCTCCGCAGGGGGGATTAGGGGATCGACTGGCGAGAGATTTGGCTGAATCGTCGATGTTGGCAGGACGCAACTTCGATGTGTTCGGCGTTGAAGGTCTGCCTGCTTGGGGAGTTCCCGCCGAGGTTCTTCGACATCATGGCCTCGACGGTGAAAGCTTGGCGAAAAAGATATTGAACGGCCCTAAAAACAGCGCCGCTCTATGATTGCAAGCGAGAGGCCGCCTTCTTCGGATTGAGCGCGCATGTCAGGGCGGATTAAGTTGGAACGACGTTTTGCGCAACCTTAAGGGAGCGTCCGACTATGAGTGGAATCTTGGCTTTCATCGAGAACAACATGTACATCCGGAACTTCGTAACGTCCGGGGCTTTTGACAAGCTGATGCAGAGCGAGGATTTCAAAATATGTCTTTCGGAAATTACCGAAGAAATGAAAGGCATGATTCCGAAGGAGAAAATCGCGGCTGAGTTCACGCGCAATTCGAGCAACATTAAGCTTGTCTTCAAGTTCAACAAACTCTGCGTAAGGGCGCTTAGAAAAAAGTCAGCCACATTCGACATTAAAGCAAGAACAGGCTGGCCGTTCGGCCGGTACGGAATAGCAAACCGCGTCGCTTCTTCGCAGCCCTTTTTCGATCTCGTGACAAAAAAGATAGCCCCGCGCATGTTTAAACCCAATCCAAGCGTTGAGAAGATTGTCGCCGAACACAAACCGGACCTTGTCATATTCCCTTACACCGGCGTGGAATCAACGGGGATAGAGTTGATCCGGCTGTCAAAGAAATACAACTTCAAAACATATTTTCTCGTCAACGGCTGGGACAACTTGTCCAGCAAAGGCATTCTGCCGATGACCCCTGATTTTCTGGGGATATGGGGGCCGCAGAGCGTGGCGGACGCGGTGAACATACATGGCATGCAAAGCCATCGCGTGGTTTTGCTTGGATGCGCAAGATATGAGGATTATTTCAAGCCGGAGAATTCCAAGAATGAAATATTTCCGCATAAGTATATTCTTTTTGCCGGCTCCACAGTTCCGAACGACGAGATAACGGCTCTCAAGTTATTTGATGAAGCGTTGGAAGAGGCTGGCGCAAACGGCGTTAAAGTGGTCTACAGGCCGCACCCGTGGCGGGAAAAACGAAATTGTCCGGACATGTTTGAGCCTGAATCTTTTAAGCATGTGATAATCGATCCGCAAGTGGCGGACGCTTACTTCGGAGAGAAAAGCAAGGGAACGGAATCTTCGGCGAGTCAGAACTTTCCCGCTCTCGCTTACTACCCCAGCCTTGTCAACCACACTTTGTTCTTGGTCTCTCCTATGTCGTCGATGACGCTCGAAGCCGCGCTGTTCGATGTCCCGTGCATGATTCTAGCTCATGATGACGGTTGTCACAGGATCCCCGGAAGCCTGCAGGCGAAATTTAAACATTTTCAAGGCGGAGATGAAGTTCCGGGCTGGTTTTACGTCAGAGACTTGGACGAGATCAAGCCGATGTTTAAAAAGATGCTGGCTATGTTGCGCAATGACAGCCCGGGCAACCGCGCATTTCGTCCCGTCCTGTCGGAAGCGATGAGAAAATACATTTTTTGCGACAACCGCTCATACGCTGAACGGCTTGAAGAGTCGGTGAAAACGATTCTATGCTCGAATCTGGAAGGGAGACCCGGCGTTCCCCCATCGTCAATAGCGGCGTCTCGCCCCGGCTCAGAAGCGAGGAAACTTTCGACCTCCGGCGAGGCCGGCTCGGCTTTGCGCATGATTCATTCAGGGGTTTTCAATGAGGAATCAAGCTGGGGCGCTGAGGGTTTTCTTTGCGAGGCGTTCCGCGAGGCGGGATTGGAAACCCGGACTCTGGACTATCGCGGCAACAGACACAGGATATATAAAAGCTTGATAAAAGCCCCCATGTTCGATGCGTTCTTTCTTCAGAGGGGCGACTTTTTTCCGCTTCAGATCGTTCGTTCTATGAAAGCTCCGAAACTGTTCTGGGACAGCGAACTGCCATATCAGGATTGGGACCATGAGCATCTCATAAAAGGCAATTCTTTCGACCACTATTTCTTCTATACCGAAAGCACGATTGATTATTATGTTGAGAAATGCGGACTGGACAGAGCGAAGAGTTCCGTTCTCGGCGGGGCGTTCGAGCCTTCGATACACCGGCCGCTTGAAAATATTCAAAAGGACATAGATGTGCTTTTTGTGGGTTCATCGACTCAGCGCAGAAGAGCGGTTTTCGCCGAATTGGAAAAGAGAAATCGCGGTTTTAAATTGGTAGTCACCAGCGCGCACAAAGAAGAAATGATTGAACTTATCAATCGGGCCCGCATCGTGCTTAACGTCCACGCGACGGATTTCGCGACAGTTGAAACCCGCGTTTACGAGGTTCTCGGATGCGGCTCTTTTCTGCTGACGGAAAAGTTGCCTCCGGACAATCCATTCACGGACAAGGACTTCGCGCAATTCGACGATGTCGACGACCTTGTGAAAAAAATAGAGCATTATCTTAACAACTCCATAGAGATGGAAGAGATGGCCGCGCATGGCCGCGAGACGGCTCTCGCCGGGCACACTTATTATCACCGCGCGCTTTATGTCGCTGAAATCGTCAATAGGTTGGTTGTTGAAAAAAAAGCGGAAGCGTCCGGCAACTTGCAGACTGACTTCAGGACGCTGGTTTTTGCGGCGACTGAGCCTGTTCTTCGATTTGGTTGGAGCGCCAAACAGCGGACGCGCGCCGCCGCCAAAAAACTCAAGAAGTCCATCTCTCGCAAATGAGTTTCGTTTTCGGAGATTCGCATTCCGACATATATTTAAGAGACGTTTGACTTCCCGTCGAAAATCATCCAGAAGTCGTGAATCCGCGCGCGCCGCCCTGCTTTTTTGTGCCTGACCAGCAAAAGCATGTCAGATATTGAAAAGTCGGTTCTAACGGTTTTCCTGTTTTTATAAGATGTTTAAATTGCTTCAGGGGCGCGGGTTTTTTCCACGGCAGAGATTGCGGGTCGTGCTTGCGCGAATACTCGGTCGTGAGGGCCGATGACTCGTCGAATCCGGCCAGAAGCTTTTCATAGTCTGCGTCCTCGTGAAAAAAATCCTTCAGAATCGACAACAGGTTTTTAGCCTTTTTCATGGTTAATTCAGTGTCGTCGTCGTCGAGCGAGATGTCGAAAGTCAAAACAAGGCGTCCGCCGGGTTTTAAGACTCTTCGCATTTCTTCGATTATTTCGCCCGCGTTGTCGCAATGTTCGATCACGGAGATGCAGAACACGGCGTCAAATGACTCGGCGTCCGCTCTAATTTTTGAAATGTCTTCTTGATGGTATTTAACGTTAGGCGACGCGGGAGCTTTAAGGTTTTGCGCCGAAGCTATCGACTTGGCATCCATGTCGCAGCACTTCACGGACACTCCGTCATTTATTCCGGCTATCCAATGTGGAAAGAAAGTGACTCCCGATCCCGCGTCCATGATTCTTGCTTCGGATGATGCGCGCGATTGCTTCACAACTTCTGAAAGTTTGTTGAGAACATAAATGTATTCCCACTTTCTGGACCATCCGGCGAGCGGGTCGGCGACCCATGTCGAAGCGTAATACTCAAGATCATTCTTGTTGTTGCGGAAAAACTGATTGTTGAAATCTTTCAATTCCAAGAATATTGCGCTTGAATCTATTTTTTTATAAACATCCAGCGCCGGAAATCCGTCGCCGACCAACTCTGGAACAAAGCTCATGAATAATCTCCCGAAAAGTTGAAACCGAACGCACAATAAGCCGGTTGACGCTCATTGTAACACAATGAATCTTGAAAATGAACCCGGCAGATCGATAGACTCGGCGAAAATCTCCGATGCGTTTTTATATAAATAGCGCAGGTTCAAACGATATGCGGAGAGTTTGTTTGAGATATAGCAGGTTAGCGTCGTCGCTTGCGCGCGTCGAACGCTTCCATGTCCACTTTGGGAAGCTCGGCGGTTCCTTTTTCGACCATGTGTTCCATCAGAAACCACTCGGCCTCATAGTCGATTGAAAACCCTTCATTGCCTTGCGTGAAGAACGGGGCGAGTGTATTCCCCTCGCGAGTATTGGTATCCCAAACAACGCGAGTCCAAGCAATTTCGAGGGAGCTGTTTTGAGAGTAGACTTTAGGGAGCGCCTGATATTGGCCGGCGTGCCAAGCCACTTCGAGATTCGACTGGTCCAGAAGCGGGCGCATGGTTTCCCCTTCGACGATCCACATTTTTCCGGGATGCTGGCGGCAAAGCTCCACAGCGCGCAGAGAATCGACGCCTGAAAGACTCAAGAATTGGTCCATCGCGCGGCGGATAGTCTCCGGACGCCTGAACGGGCTTGTCGGCCTGAGTATGCTGAAAATGTCATATTTTTCGTCTATGTTGGAAAGAGCGTGCTTGATCCATTCTATGTCAGGCGATGTGGAAGTCGCGAGTTCCGCAGGCCGGAGAAAAGGAGTCTCCGCCCCGTAGTGAGCCGCTATTTCCCGCGTCGCTTCGGAATCTGTTGAAACGATGACGCGGTCAAACACGCCGCTCTGCCGCGTCGCGGCTATGGTGTAAGCGATCATCGGGTGTCCGGCGAGGAGGCGAATATTCTTGCCCGGCACACGCTCCGAGCCTCCCCTTGCGGGTATCAACGCGATTTTTCTCATGCCGCCTTGCCTTCTCTCTTCTTTCATGGCGTTCTGTGGTTTCCTATTCCTGATTTTTGTTTCTGCGAGACAAAACCTCAATCAATGCAATCGCTTCTTTAAATGTAGGACAGTCAATGCCATGTCTTGAAGCCGCTCGGACTACTGCCCCGGCGATGGCGTCCAGTTCAGAGGGCTGTCCGGTGGCGACGTCGCGTTGCAAAGAAGTTCCAAGAGAGGCGGGCAGCGAGTCGATCTTAGCCATCTCAGCGGCCAAGTCGATATTCGCGCCTTCCGCAACGGCGACCGCAGCGCTTTCTCTGAGGCATCCATCGAGAAGCCGCCTCCACTCAGGGTTGGCGCGGACTTCTCCTATAGGGCGTCCGCTGGCGGCTGTGGCGCAAGCCAGCGCGCTCAGCCTCGTCAGTTTGCCCCATATAACATCCGATTCCTTTTGAACGACTTTTGCAACTATTTCCGCGTCGTTCAGTATCCGCGCCACGGAGTCTAACCGCACCGCGTCGATATCGCCGTTCGATGCGAGTTCGATCCTCGCTGATTCAGTGGTGTGCAGAACGTGGCACATGGAAATTCTTTTAAGTTCTACGTTGCCGATTGTCGCTGCGGCCACACGCCGGCCATACCGTTCTCTGAGCAGTTCCATGTGTTCCAGCCCGTTGAGAAGGGGCACGATTATCGAATTCGAGACAAGCTCCGGCTCCACTCTGTTCAGCGCGTTTCGCAGAAATGGAGCTTTGACCGCTATGAATAAAACGTCTGGCCGCTCGTCTAAAAATGCGGCAGTTTTCGGACGCGCCACGAAATCGCCGAGGGAAGCGCTCTGAATCCGTATTCCATTCTCTGAAATAACCGCGGATTCATCTTCGGTCGCCACGCAAATCGACCGCTCTCCGGCGCGCCACAACAGTCCTGCCACGAAACCGCCCACTGCTCCGGGGCCAAGCGTCGCGACAGTCAATCCGGATTTTTGCGCTCGATTCTTTTCCAGCATTTGTTCTCGTGTCTTTTGCAGCCGCGCAAAAAAATCAACCTTTAGGCCAAGGATGCGCGCGCAACACATCTTCGTTTATGTCCGCGCCCCAACCGGGAGCGGTCGGCAGCTTCATATGACCGTTTTCTATCTCTGGAACAGCCGTCACAAGCTCGTCTTTCCACGGCACATCGTCCACATCCGTCTCGAATATCCGCAGGTTTGGAACAATCGCGCAGAAGTGCGCCCCGATCATGGTTGCAAGATGTCCGTAGTAGTTGTGCGGGGCGACGTTTATCTCATGTATTTCCGCCAGATCGCTGATCTTCTTCGACTGAGAAAGCCCATTCCAAATGACATCCACGCTCGCCGTGTCCATAGCATGGCAAGTGAAGAATGGCAGAAACTGGCGCGTTGTGTAAAGGTTTTCTCCGGAGCAGATAGGCATCGAACATTTGTCTTTCACCATGCGGAGCGCCAGCGGGTCGAATATGTCCGTCTCCAGCCAGAAAAGGTCGTGCTGTTCGATGGCCTTGGCGACGCGGACGCATCCTTCGGGCTTGAAGTTGAAGTTCAGGTCGAGGCATATGTCTATGTCAGGCCCCGCGCCTTTGCGGAACGCGGAGATAAGTTTTTCTATGGCGGTCAGAATCTCGCGCGACGCCGTCTGATCGGTTGTGCCGAGTCCGCCGCCGAAGCCGGGCATGTAAACGCTAGGATTCTCGCTGGGAACCACAATATTTGTTTTGAGCGCGGTGAAACCTCGTTCCGCCACTTCGCTGCCCAATTCCGCAACGTCTTCGTAACTGCGTAACGGTTTATTGCCGGTTACTTTCCAAGCGCGCGCGCGCGTCGTTCCGCAATGAGACCAGTACAACCGAAGACTGTCTCGCAGCGGCCCCCCGAAAAGCTCGTAAACCGGAACTCCGAGTGCTTTAGCTTTTATATCCAAAAGGGCGTTCTCAATGCCTCCGAGCGCTTTTTGAATGAGGCCGTACGGCGTCTGTCTCGTCTGTCTGTAGAGGTCCTGATATATCCGCTCAACGGGTCGGGGGTCTCTGCCTAGCAACAATGGTTCGAGATCCCGCACAATGCCTTCCATGCCTCTCTGCGAGCCGTGAGAGTCCGTCGTCTCCGACCAACCCGTTATATCCTCGTCCGTCTCGATTTTGATGAAAGACCACGGTCTCCATCCAGCGTCGCAATGCAAGGTTTCAATTTTAGTTATTTTCATGATTCAACCATCTTTCGTCAGGCGCTGTCGCCCTAGCGGTTCAGGGCCGCGTTTCCGCGCCGTTCAGCACATTATGCGCTCGCTGCGGAACAAGTGTCAAACACGCGGACTATGAATCGAGTGTTAGCCGGCTCCGCAAGAGAATCGGAACAGACTTAGGCGTTCGCGATAACAGGCGTTCGAAAGGACAAACGAAAAAAGCCCGCATAAGCGGGCTTTCAGCGTATCGCGAGGGTTGGATTCGAACCAACGACCTTCGGGTTATGAGCCCGACGAGCTACCGGACTGCTCCACCTCGCAAAGTGATTATAGGGCCGCCGGTGATGAATGTAAAGGTCTTCAGGGAATTGCCCGGCAAGCGCGCCCTTGATGAATTCAAAGGTCATTTACTGTTGTCGCATTATTGTGAACTGTACAGAGCGCAGATGTGTTTATGGCGGCGCGGCAGATGTGTGTTATAATAAATGTGAAAAGTTGCGCGTCAGGCGGAAACAGGTGTTTCATGAAAAGAACATTCACTGTCATAGTTGAGAAAGACCCGGAGAGCGGATGGCTTGTGGGCGAAGTAGTGGAGCTGACCGGATGCTACACGCAAGCGCCGGACTTGCCGACGCTCGAAACCAATCTTAAAGAAGCAATAGCCGTATATCTTGAAACATCCGATTCAGATGAACCCCTGTCCGACTTTGTCGGCGCTCTCCGCATTGAGGTTCCGGCGTGACAAAACTTCGCCTCGCGACTTACAAGGAGTTGCGCACAGTGGCGGAAGCCGTCTGATGAAGACATTTTACTTCTCAGGAAGTCGCCTGCGTTATAAAGAAGCACGGTTTTATTCTTGTGTCACAAAAGGGTAGTCATCGCATTGTTTAAGCTCTTCTTGCGACCACGCCGTATCCGCATGTCACGTATCGTTCTTTGTCATGCTTGTCGAGTTTGGCGATGACCTTCGGCAGAAAATTGCCAAAAAACCAAACAACGAACATCTTTAATGGTTTTCTGAGAACTTTTATTAAGAAGCTGTCGACAGGCGGAAAAAAGAATCTGTGGAAGAGTCCAATTCTGTGCGATAGGAATATGAAATAGCCGCCTAAAGGCTCGATTTTATCGATAGTGAATCCGGCTTTGCAGAGCAAGTGTTCCAATCCGTATTTCGTGTATCTGAAATAATCGTGAGGAGGCTGATGCAGATACCATTCTTGTGGCGCTGTAAGCAAAAGCAAGCCTTCTTTTTTCAGTATCCTGAGCATCTCTTTCAGCACAGCTTCAGGTTCTGAAATATGTTCAAGAACTTGGGTGCAGCAGATAGCGTCAAACGATTCATCTTTAAATGCGCACTTCTCAAGAGAACCGATCACATCCAGTCCGCTGTAATCCCAGTCCTCTTGTCCCACAGCCAAATCGTATGTAATGTAATGTAGCCTGTTGTCGTGGTTTTGGAAATCAGGGTCTCCGGCGCCGGCGTCCAGAACAAGCGCGCCGTCCTTAATCAAGGCGCTTTCACGCGAAATGAAGGTATTGATATAGTCTCTGGAAAAGTCAATAAAACTATTCGACATAGAATACCAATATCATATTTGAAGGTATATGTACAGACGGGAAACGTCGCGGCACTACGGGCAACGACGTCGATTCCAGCCGTCGCTGTTGTTTTGCGAAGCAGGCGTTATGACGGACGAAAAGGCGCTTGACGCCCGCGTGTAGGCGCTCTGAGAAGTTGATTATGGATTCCGATGAAACGCGCCGGTTAATCTTCCGGGAGGGGGCCGATGAAGGGGAGGGCGGAGGAGATGGAGCGGACGAGCCTTTTTGATTTCTCTCGGATCGGCAGAGCTGATGTGGCGTCGTGGAAAGAGCTTTTCATGCTGGGAGCTGATTTGGCTATGATTGTCATCATGACGATTCCGGCGAAGCAGGCGAAGAGGGCCGCTATCAGAAGCGCCGTGAAGTTGCTGTTGAGGATTATCGACATCGCGATGTAGCAAAGGACGAATCCGCCGAAGGCTCCTACGTATAGGGCGCGCGCCCGGATTTCTGTTTCCAGAGACGTTATCCCGACGGGTTTTCCTTTGTTTGAAATTACCGGGCGTTTATACGCTCCGGTTTGCGGTTTGCCGCCGTCGTCCGGGGATACCTTTGCGCCGCAGCCTGTGCAAAAGGTCTTTTCTTTCTTTGGGTCGAGTATTTTACCGCATTTTTCGCATTGCATGTCGGACGATCTCCTGAGCGCAAATCCTCGCTAGCGCGATTTTCAGTATATGACGCGGAAAAGAATAAAGCAATCAGTGGGTTTTCGTTTGCAACCGAACCGGAAGGCCGGCAGCGGGCCGGGTTGACCGGCAAGACGGGCGGGTGTGATAATTCAATAGAGCGGCTCAAATGCGGACGTTGTTTGACGCCGAGCGGAGGCGCGGTGGGCGAAAAGAGGCGGCAGCGGGGAAAAGAGGCGCTGAGAGAGCGCGTAAAGGAGTTATCCTGTCTGTATGGGATAGCTCGCATTGTGGCGCGGGAGGATGTTTCTTTTGACGAGACATTGCAGGGGATAGCGGAGTTGCTGCCTCCCGCTTGGCAGAATCCCGAGAAGACATCGGCGAGAATAACTCTGGACGGGCGTTGTTATGAGACGCCGGGATTCGGATTGGCGACTGAAGTTTTGAAAGCGGATGTGGCATTGCGCGGGGCGAGACGGGGCGCGGTGGAGGTGGGGTGTTCGGGCGCTTGCGAAGATAGCGAAGCAACGTTTCTCGAAGAGGAAAAAAGCCTCATTGAGGCGGTGGCCGGAGAGGTCGCTTTTTTTGTCGAACGGCGAGAGGCCGAGAGGGACAGAGAAAGACTTAACGAGCAATTGCGGCACGCAGACAGGTTGGCGACGCTCGGCATACTGTCGGCGGGGGTCGCGCATGAGCTTAATGAGCCGTTGGGCAACATACTTGGCTATGCGCAGTTGGCGAAGAAGTGTCCCGGACTACCTGAACAGGCGGGAAAGGATATAGACAGAATAGAAGCGGCGTCTCTTCGCGCGAGAGAAATCATAAAAAATCTGTTGTTGTTCGCGCGGCAGAAAACTCCGGTCAGAAGGAAGGCGAACCTGAACGACATAGTGAGCGAGGGTATGTGCTTTTTCGAGGCGAGATGTGAACGGAGCGGAGTTGAGATAACGAGGGAACTGGAGGAAGGGCTGCCGGATGTAGTTGCGGACGCGGATCAGTTGAATCAGGCGCTTGTGAATCTTGTGGTGAACGCTCTTCAGGCGATGCCATCGGGAGGGCGGTTGACTCTGCGGACGAAAAGCGGGGACGGGTCTGCGGCTCTCTGTGTGGAGGACACCGGATGCGGGATGAGCGAGGAAGTGGTTAAAAAGCTGTTCATCCCGTTTTTCACCACGAAAGACATCGGGCAGGGCACAGGTCTGGGTCTGCCGGTCGCGCACGGGATCGTGGCGGCGCACGGAGGATGGATCAGGGTGGATAGCGAAGTTGGCAAAGGCTCGACGTTCGAGATACGACTGCCCGTCTCGCGGGAGAACTCGGAGGAGAAGAAATGACGACGCCGCGCTCCGAAAGGGCAGCGATACTGGTCGTGGACGATTCAGCAGACACGCTGGAGTTGCTCCGACGCAATCTGACTTCCGAGGGATATGTCGTGTTCACGGCTCCGGGGGTCGCTGAAGCGACAAAGGTTCTCGAATCGGCAAAAATCGATTTGGTGATAACGGACTACAAGATGCCGAAGTCGGACGGGCTGGATCTGGTGCGGCATGTGAGAGAGAACTTCCGGGACGCCGAAGTTATGATGATAACGGGGTATCCGACGGTCGAGGGGGCGGTGAAGGCGGTCAAGATCGGGGCAGAGGAGTATTTGGCGAAACCGTTCACGGACAAAGAGTTGTTTTCGGCAGTGAGCCGCGCGTTGGACAAGCTGAGGGAGAAGAGGCGGGAACGCGAGGCGGCGGCGGTTCCTGCGGCGGCTCAGCACGGGCTGATAGGATGTTCCGCCGCGATAAAAAAGATTCTCGCAGAAGCCGGCAAGGCCGCGCCATCGTCGGCCACTGTTTTAATAACGGGCGAGAGCGGCACAGGCAAAGAACTGGTTGCCCGCGCGATACATTACAACAGTCCGAGGGCGTCGGCCCCGTTCGTGCCGGTGAACTGCGGAGGAATTCCGGAAGGGTTGTTGGAGAGCGAATTGTTCGGCCACGTGAAAGGGGCGTTCACAGGGGCGGGAGCAGCGCGCGCGGGCTTTTTCCACGCCGCCGAGCAAGGCAGCCTGTTTCTCGACGAGGTGAGCGAGACGAGCGCGTCGATGCAGGTCAAACTGCTTCGCGCGCTACAGGAAAAAGAGGTGCGCATGGTCGGCTCGACGCGGACTCGCAAAGTGGACGTGAGATTCCTTGCAGCCACGAACAAAGACCTTCCAGCCCTTGTGGCGGGAGGAGCGTTCCGAGAAGACCTTTATTACCGGCTGAACGTTATAACGATTAACATACCGCCTTTGCGGGAGCGGACGGAGGATGTGCCTTTGCTGACTAACCGATTTGCGGAGAGGTTCGCCCGCGAGTTAGGCAAAAATCCGCCGGAGTTCTCGCAAGAGGCTATGCGGGTGATGAAGCATTACTACTGGCCGGGAAACGTCAGGGAGCTTGAAAATCTGACGCAAAGGCTGATTGTGATGTCGGACGGCAAGGACATAGACGTGCCCGACCTGCCGGCGCCCATGAGGTATTCCGCGATGCAGACTTTGGGTTCCAATATGACACTCGCCGAAATGGAATATGAGCATATACGAAATGTGCTGGCGGCGGCGGGGGACAACATCACGCGCGCCGCTGAAATTCTGGATATCGACAGAAAGACGCTGAGGGCGAAATTGAAGTTTCGAGGCAGTCGGAAAGACTGACCGAGGCGAGGAAATATTCCCCGGCGGCCAATAATTCCCCGGTTTTGGACCGTTTTTCATTGAAACATTCCGCGCTGGAATCCCAGAGAGCAAAACAATATCTTCAATAAATATATCTTTAATGATGCTGATTTTTATATTCATCGTTTAAGCGTCAAGTTGATGATGGTGATTCGGCAGGAACTTTGCGCTGTAATCATGCAACACAAAAAAAGCGGGAGGGCGCGACATGGCTGGAAAGACATGTGTCGGAATCTGTGAGAACTGCGCGAATGCCGCCGGTTGTGTTTTTCTAGGAAGCGAGAAGCGTCCTGTCTATTATTGCGAGGAGTTCAGGCTGGAGCTTTTCGAATCATCCGCAAAAACGCAATACAAAAAGAGGAGTAGCGCCGCCGGAAAAAAAGCAGACGGTCAAGTTGCGGGCGACCTTGCGCAGGGTTTGTGTTGTGATTGTGAAAACCGCTCTTTCTGCGTGCTCAGGGAGTCATCGGAAGGCGGAGTCTGGCGTTGCGAGGAGTATAGATAAATGAAACAGGAAACGACTGCGGAGATGCAAAAGGGGCGCGAAGCGACGGAAATGATCGACGAAGAGGTATTGGAGAGAATAATTGGGAAACATGCGGAAAAACTGGGGGGGCTGATCGCCACGTTGGAAGAGATACAGCGGCATTGTGGGTATCTGCCTGAAGAGGCGTTGAGGATGGTGGCGGCGAAGACGGGATCCTCGCTTGTGGACGTTTACGCGGTAGCGACATTTTATAGTTATTTCAGTCTTAAGCCGAGGGGAAAGCATTTAATAACAGTGTGCCTCGGAACGGCATGTCACGTTAGGGGAGCCGCCAGAGTAGTGGATGAATTCGAGCGGCAGCTCGGGATTGAGCCGGGTGAAACAACACCGGACAAAGAGTTCACGTTGGAGACGGTGAACTGTCTTGGGGCGTGCGCGCTCGGACCTGTGGTGGTTGTGGACGGTCGCTATCATTCGAAAGTTGGGAAATCAAAGGTAAAAGAGCTAATAGAAGGCGCGATATCGGGCGATCGCGCCGATATCGACATCGACGACGGCAGGATTTTTCCATTGGATGTCAATTGTCCGAGATGCAATAGAAGTTTGATGGACGCCAAAAATGAGATAGACGGATATCCGAGCGTCAGAGCTATTGTGGCAGGAGCGCGCGGGCACGGTCTTCTGCGATTGTCTTCTCTATACGGAAGTCGCGTGACGGCGTGCGAAGCGGACATCTTGGACGGAGAGGAAACAAAGATGTTGTGTCCGCATTGCCATGAAAGTCTGGTGGTGGAACAGGATTGTATAGAGTGCGGAGCGGCGATGGCGGCGATGATGATAAAGGGCGGCGGCAAAGCTTTAGTGTGTTCGCGACGGGGTTGCGGCGGTCATATGTTGGATTTGGGTTAAGCGATTCGATCAAAGAAAAGTTCTGCGAATCTGAGGATTGGTTTGCGCGAGGTGAGACATGGCGCGGTTTAACTCGACAGAAGAATTAAGGCAAATGCGGAGAATACTTTACGACCACACCGACCACGAAAGGCCGAGAGTTGTCGTATGCGCGGGCACGGCTTGCCATTCGAGCGGCTCGAACGACATAATTCGAGTTGCCAAACGACATATTCTGGAAAATGGGCTGGCGGACAAGGTGTCGGTTAGGGTAACCGGGTGCCACGGTTTTTGCGAGATGGGGCCGTTTATATTGACCGAGCCTCAGAGCGCTTTTTACGCGCAGGTGAAGCTTGGAGACGTGCCGAGGATAATTGACGCGCTTCTTGCCGGGCAATATGTGGAAGAGCTTCTTTACGCGGATTCGGCGACAGGCGAGAGATACCACAGAAGGGAAGACATCCCTTTTTTCAAGAACCAGAAGCGCTCAATTCTGTCACAGAATCAAAAGATGGACCCGATAAGGATACATGATTATATCGCGCAAGGCGGATACGAGGCTCTGGAAAAGGCGCTGGCTTTCGGTCAGCCTGAGAAGGTGGTAGAAGAGGTAAAAATGTCGGGTTTGCGAGGCAGAGGCGGGGCTGGATTTCCCACCGGTTTGAAATGGGAATTTCTTGCCGCCCGGACAGGGGATGAAGGCAAGTTCCTTATCTGCAATGCCGACGAGGGAGACCCCGGAGCTTATATGGACCGGAGCGTGCTTGAAGGCAATCCGCACAGCGTGATCGAAGGAATGATTATCGGGGGATATGGAACGGGAGCATCAGAAGGAGTCGTCTATGTCAGGAATGAGTATCCTCTAGCGATAAAGAACCTCACAGTGGCGCTTCGCCAAGCCCGCGAACACGGGCTTCTCGGCGAAAACATCCTCGGTTCAGGTTTTTCTTTCGATATTTCGATTGTGAAAGGGGCCGGAGCGTTCGTATGCGGAGAAGAGACGGCGCTTATTAGGTCTATCGAGGGAAAGATGGGCGAGCCTCGCCAGAGACCTCCTTTTCCGATTCAAAGAGGCGTTAACGGAAAGCCGACCGTCATCAACAACGTAGAGACATGGGCCAATATCCCGCTGGTTTTCTTGATGGGCGCGAAAGAATACGCAAAGGTCGGCGCAGAGAACAACTCCGGCACGAAGATATTCAGCTTGGTCGGCAAAATCAGAAACACCGGGCTGGTCGAAGTTCCGATGGGAACGACGATAAAACAAATAGTTTACGACATAGGCGGCGGCTCGCCCGGAAAGGCGAGGATAAAGGCGGTTCAGACGGGCGGTCCCTCGGGCGGATGCATTCCCGCGGATCAGTTCGATCTCCCCGTTGACTACGACAGCCTTAGCAGGGCCGGCTCCATCATGGGTTCCGGCGGAATGATTGTAATGGACGAGAACACCTGCATTGTTGACGTCGCAAGATACTTTATGGATTTCCTAAAAAAAGAGTCTTGTGGGAAATGTTTTACCTGCCGCAAAGGCACTCAGCGCATGTATGAGCTTCTTGACGATATCGCGTCTGGGAGAGGAACGCTCGAACACATTAGTTTGCTTGAAGAACTGGCCTTGGTGGTAAAAGACACAACCATGTGCGGGCTGGGGCAGACCGCCTCAAATCCGGTTTTAAGCTCGCTAAGACATTTCAGGCGGGAGTACGAGCGGCATGTGGTTGACAAAAAGTGCGACGCGTTCGTGTGCCGTGGACTAGTTGGAGCTCCATGTCAGAGCGCCTGCCCGCTAGACACACAGCCGTGGCGTTACATTGCGCTTCTCGAAAAAGGCAATCTAGAGGAGGCTTATTCCGTAATCAGAGAAACCAACCCGTTGCCTTCCGTGTGCGCGCGAGTGTGCGACCGTAAATGCGAGCAGAGGTGCCAGATGGGGGTCGGCGGGGGGGAGCCTGTCGCAATCCGCGCTCTCAAACGTTTTGTTACGGATCGTTTCGACCCGGCGGCGCACAAGCCTGAAAGAAAACAAATAGCAAAGAACAAAATCGGAAAAGTGGCTGTAATCGGAGCGGGGCCTGCGGGGCTTTCCGCCGCTCACAATCTTTCTCTGCTCGGCCACAAAGTCGCTATATTTGAGGCGGGCCGCGCGCTGGGCGGCATGCTCACAAGCTGCATCCCGGCTTATCGCCTGCCGCGCGACATTCTATACAGGGAAATGAACGCGCTGATCGACGATAATGTTTCGGTCGAGTTCGGAAAAAAGCTCGGCAAAGATTTGACGATAGACAACTTATTCTCAAAGGGGCATAAAGCTGTTTTCCTCGCTATGGGCGCGGATAAAAGCCAGCGCCTATCGTTAGAAGGCGAAACGCTTCAAGGCGTTTACACCTCTATGGAGTTTTTGAAGGCGTTTAATTTAAGAGGCGAAGAATTAGCAGGCGGCCATGTTGGAATCATTGGCGGCGGCAATTCGGCGGTGGACGCCGCAAGAGTGGCCATGCGGCAGGAAAACGTCGAAAGCGTCACGCTCATTTATCGTCGAACAGACCAAGAGATGCCTGCTTATGCTGAAGAAGTGGAAGCAGCTCTTGAGGAAGGAATTCAACTCAAGACGCTCGTGTCTCCTGTTAAAATACGATACATCGACACAGCTGAAAAAGAAGGAGTAAAGGTTCATAAAGGCGTGACGGCGGTGAAGATACACTCGCATGGTGGGCGTCTGGTCGGGATTGAGTGCGTTAAGAACCAGTCCGGCGAAATGGACTCCAGCGGGCGGCGCAAGCCTGTGCCTGTTCCCGGTTCGGAATTTAAAATATCTCTGAACACTCTCATTGTCGCCATCGGCGAAAGCCCGGACAGCGCGTGTCTTGCCGAAATGGGGCTGAAGCTGGACAAGAGCGGAAGGGTGGAGGTTGACGCGAGGACATTGGCGACAAGTCGCGAAGGCGTTTTCGCTGGCGGCGACCTTGTGACCGGTCCCTACACTGTCGTAGACGCGCTTGCCGCTGGGAAAAAGGCCGCGAAGATAATTGACAGATATTTGAGAGGCGAAGAGATGATTGAGCCTCGCGCGCCAATGCTTCCTGATGTTTATATCGAACCCTCGGAGATCGACCCCTCTGACTTTGAAAACGCGGAGAGGGCGGAGCCGGAGCTTATTCCAGCCGAAGCCAGAAGGAAGAATTTTCGCGAAGTAGAGAATGCGCTAAGTTTGGAACAGGCGACCGCCGAAGCGAGAAGATGTCTTCGTTGCGATCTTGAATTCACACGGGGCGCGAGAAAGGAAGCCGAAACGGAAGGCGCAAAGGATGTTCATATATGATTAAACTCAAATTGAACGGATTGGAAGTATCGGTCGAAGAAGGCTCCACGCTGCTTGAAGCCGCTCAGTTCTATGGATTTCCCATTCCTACGCTATGCCATATGGAGGGGCTTTCTCCGTATGGAGCGTGCCGTCTTTGCGTTGTTGAGATAGGAGAGGGGCCGCGTTCTAAACTGGTTACATCCTGCACATATCCGGCGGAAGAAGGGCTTGTGGTCAGGACAGCCTCCGAGCGCGTTGTTCGCGCAAGAAAGATGATTATCGAATTGCATTTGGCGTCATGCCCGCAATCGAAAACAATTCAGGATCTCGCTTCCGCGCTAGGAGTAAGGCAGCAACGCTTTAAACAGGAATACGAGGATTGCGTGCTATGTGGCCGCTGCGTGCGGATGTGCAATGAGCAGATGATGGCGGGGGCCATAGGGTTTTACGGTAGAGGGGAAAAGCGAGCAATAGGGACGCCTTTCGACGCAAAGTCGGAGGTCTGCCGTCTGTGCGGAGGATGCATGCACGTGTGTCCGGCATGTCAGTTGAGATGCACGTATACTGAGCCTGAAAAGGCGGTTTGCGGCGGATGCGCCAACATCGAGCCGCCGTGTTTGGAAAAGGAACAGTTCGACGACATGATGTGCTACATGAAGCCATGTGTCGCCTGCGAGATAGAAAAATGACAACAGAGTAAAAGGAGAACGGGAATATGTCGACAACATTTTCAAAGGTGAACGCGTCCGCGGCGACGCTGACGAAGAACCGAACGGAGGAATCGATATCCCCCGCGAGCGGGATGTGCGTCACGTGCGTGGACGGATGCGTGGGGATGTGCGAGATCGGCAAGTCCGCGTACAGAGGCCACGAGGTGATTTACCCTCAGCCTTTCGGCGTAATCACCACCGCGGCGCAGAAGGCATATCCGGTAGACTACTCCCATTTCAACATAATGGGCACGGCGGTTGGAGCGCACGGGGTGGCGGCGGACAGCGACAAAGCGATATTCCTGGCGGTCAGTCTGGAAGTGGCTTTCGGGAGCGACAAGAAAATCAAATTCAAGTATCCATGGCTGATATCCGGCATTGGCTCGACCGACATAGCGAAAAACAACTGGGAAGGTCTCGCGATAGGATCTGCCCTAGCGGGAACAGGATTGACAATCGGCGAAAACGTGGTCGGCATGGACACGGAGGCCGTTTTCAAGAAAGGCAGAACCGCGGACACCGTGGACTTGAAACGGCGCGTGAAACTATTCAAAGACCACCAGAGGAACGGGTACGGCGCGATAATCGTGCAGGCAAATGTGGAAGACACGATGCTCGGCGCGCAGGAATACGCGATAGATAAGCTAGGGGTAGAATGTGTTGAGTTGAAATGGGGTCAGGGCGCGAAGGACATCGGAGGAGAAGTGAAGATATCCAGCCTTGAGAAAGCGCAGCTTCTTCATTCGCGCGGTTACATCGTGCTGCCTGATCCGACTGACCCGGCGGTGATAAGGGATTTTGAAAAGAAGGCGTTCAAGGAGTTCGAGAGGCACTCCAGAGTCGGCATGGTGACGGAGGAGTCTTTTGCTGCGAGGGTGGCGCAATTGAGAAAGGCCGGAGCTAAATACGTGTTTCTTAAGACAGGCGCGTATCGGCCTGCGGACCTCGCGCGCGCGGTGGTTTTCTCGTCCCGGCATAAAATTGATCTGCTCACTGTCGACGGAGCGGGAGGGGGCACGGGCATGAGCCCGTGGCGCATGATGAACGAATGGGGCATGCCGCCTGTAAACCTGCATTCACTTCTGTATCAATATGTAAAACGCTTGGCCGACAGGGGCGAATATGTGCCTGCGGTCGCTGTTAACGGCGGTTTTGCGTTCGAAGATCAAATATACAAAGGGCTGGCGCTGGGAGCTCCTTTTGTTAAGATGGTCGGAATGGCTCGCGCTCCTATCGCCGCCGCCATGGTCGGAAAAACAATAGGCCGCGCCATCGCCGAAAGGCAGATACCGGTTTATATTGAGCGCTTCGGACACACTAAAGACGAGATATTCGTTACCGCTTGCAGCCTCCGCGAAGAGCTTGGCAAGGATGAGTTCAACAAAATCCCGACGGGCGCTATCGGCCTTTACACATATTATGAAAGGCTGGCGCAGGGGCTTCGGCAGCTTATGGCGGGCAATAGGAAATTTGGACTGGAATATATTTCGCGCGACGACATCGCGGCTCTGACGCGGGAGTGTTCCGACGTCAGCGGCATTCAATACATTATGGATGCTGACGCGGAGGAAGTAGAAAAACTATTATCTTGAACTGAGAACAAAAGATAAAACTGAACCCGCCGAAGAGGCGGGTTTTTGTTTGAGTGGCATTTTCTGACTCTTGGCTAGTCCTGAAAGATTGACAACCGCCGCTCTGATATTAAAATGTTATGCCTGTGAAGCCGTACTGTTGCTTATTCATAGCGGAGCTAGTTGGTAGAAATCGGCCCGCCTTTTGAAAAGTCGCAATGTTTTTTTCCGCCCCCATAGCTCAGGCGGATAGAGCGCCGGATTCCTAATCCGGGTGCAGAGGTTCGAGTCCTCTTGGGGGCATCATCACGCAAGAAGGGATTGTCGGCACGATCTGACGGCTTAGGTTTTAAACGTCAATCCTGTTAACGCAACGCCGGCGCTCTCAAGATCACATAAGCTGTCGAGTTGACAAGACATCCGCAATCATGGAAATAAGAGCGGCGTTTTCAAAAGGTTTCTGCAGGAAGCCGAGAGCGCCGTCGTTTATGACTCTGCTCGCGCTTCTGTCTATGCTGTATCCGGAACAGACGATGACTTTGACGTCCGGGTTGATGGCGCGAAGAAGCCTGAAGGTTTCTACGCCGTCGACCTCAGGCATCATCATGTCAAGTATGACCAAGTCGATTTCATGTCGGCGTTTTCTATAAAGCTCCAGCGCGCGCGCCGCGCCTGAGGCCGGAATCGGATTGAGGCCGTTGATAGCGAGTATCTCGGCTGTTATCTCCAGAAAATCCTTGTCGTCATCCACAACAAGTATCGTTCCAGCGACTTTCGGCGGAGAGTCTTCGCGCGAAGCCGCGGGAGCCGCTGGAGACGAGTCATTTGTCGCCGGAAAATAGATGTCAACCCGTGTGCCTTTCCCCGGCGCGCTGTTTATGGACATGAAGCCGTTGTGCCGTTGCACTATGCCAAGAGTGATAGGCATACCGAGACCGGTTCCTTTTCCGCGTTCCTTTGTGGTGAAAAAAGGCTCGAAGATCCGATTGATTACATCCGCCGGCATTCCCTTTCCGGTGTCGATTACTGATATGCGGCAGTAGTCTCCGGGGGACGAGTTGGGGATTGCGGCGCAATCTTTGTCATTCAGCGAAACATCCTCCGCCAGTATGGTTATGACGCCGTTTTCCGACATTGAATCGCAAGCGTTTATGCTAACGTTAAGAAGAGACTGAATGGCTTGGTTAATGTCCAGAGACATAGTGGCTGAGCTTTTTGCGGTTTCGGAGCAGATGTTGATATTATTCGAAACGGTGCGCTTGAGCAGGTCGAGCAGTTCGGACACAATCGCGTCGGCGGAAGTTGAGCGGACATCCAGTTTTTCCTTGCGCGCGAATGTTAGCAGGTTCATGGTCATGTCTTTTGCGCGCGCCGCGACTTTTTTGATTCTATCCATGTGTTTGAAGTTCGGGTCTGACTCGCCCAGACTGTCCAGAACGAGGCTTGTCGTGGCGATAACGATGGCGAGAATATTGTTAAACTCGTGCGCTATGCCTCCGGCCAGTTTTCCTATGGCGTCCATCTTCTGGGATTGAATGAGCTGATCCTGAGTTCTTAAAAGTTCCGCAGTCCGTTCGGCGACCAATTCTTCGAGTTTTTCGCGGTGTTTTTCCAATTCGATTTCAGCAAGTTTCTTCTCCGTGATATCGCGCGCGATGGCGATAAGATATTTGTTGCCGTCGGGGTCGTGGAAGAGGGCCTTTTCCGCGACCTGCCATCTTTCCCGGCCGTCGATCTCGGTGAGTTTTTCCTCATTGACGTTAGGTTCGCCGGTCGCGAACACATTCTCTTCGACTGCTCTAAAAACGTCCGCCTCTTCTTTGCGAATAAAATCGTAATCGGTTTTTCCTATCATCTCTTCGACGGGCAGTTGAAACATGTCGCCGATTATTTTGTTGATGAGAACCCACTTGTGTTCGCTGTCTTTAACGGCGAGCGGATAGGGAATAGCGTCTATGACGCTCTGAAGAAAATCCCTCGTTTTCTTCAACTCGGACGTCCGGGTTTCCACCAGCTTTTCCAGTCGGATGTTTTGTTGTTCTTTTATGTTCCAATTCGTGACATCGGCCAGCGTTATGATGGCCCGTTCGCTCGACAAGGGGGTTACCGAGTGGAGCAGGTTTCGGCTGTCTCTGACGTCTTCAAAAACTATTTTGCGACCAGATTCAAGACATTCTTTCAATATCGCTTTTCTGCGTTCTGACACTTCCGGGATCATGAACTTCTCAAAGTGGTTTTCGATCAACTCTTCGGCGGTTCTATTCAAATTCAGGCATGCCGCATTATTGCAGAACTCGATAGTCCCGTTTTTGCTTATTATGAGAGTCGGGACGTCGATGTTGTTCAGAATGGCTAACTCAGTCGAGTTCTTCATTTATTCTCCGCGAGCCGCGTTGCCCGGAATGTCAATCATCGCGCGACTAACTCGTCTTTTTCAGAACGACAATATAAATGGCTTTAAAGCAAAATGCAAACGCCGCCGCGGACGCGAAACCGAATATGCGCAGTTTTCATTTTGACGAAAGCTCTGAAGAGCAGTTCGGGCACTTGATCGCGCGAACTGATATGGTCGAGACGCAAAACGGACATTCCATTGTTGTCGGAGCTTCGGCTGGAGCGGGTTGTGGCTGTTTCTTAAGCCGGTTCACCTGTTTGACTATCAAGAAAATGACGAACGCGACTATTGCGAAGTCGATGACGGTTGATATGAAAACGCCGTAGTTTATGGTGGGAGCCCCGGCGGCCTGCGCCTCCGCCAGAGACGCGTAAGTAGCTCCGTTAAGCGCCACGAAAAGGTTGGCGAAATCCATGCCGCCGGTCAACTTGCCAATCGGGGGCATGACGATGTCGTTGACCAGAGAGGTCACGATTTTTCCGAAGGCTGCGCCGATAATCACGCCGATGGCCATATCCAGCACGTTGCCTCGCAATGCAAATTCCTTGAATTCCTTGAGCATAGCGGCCTCCTAATTCGAGTATTTGCGGATTATATTACAACTATTATGAATAAGGCGCAATATCTTTGAATCGGGCGATTATGCGAGCGCCGCTTAAGATAATCCATGTTGAACATGCTGTCAGTTTCGGGAAAGCGGTTAAGCTTAGCCTATGGTTTAGCGGAAGGAACCGGGTTAAAATAGGTGTCATGCTATTTGGAGGAAGGGGCGATGATTAGATTCGTCAAGGGCGCGCTTATCGGGTTGCTGGTTGCGCTGGGCGCGACAGTTTTCATGTTGGCTTACGTAAATTCTCCTGCGAACGGAAACGACGGGCCGAGAACGTTTGCGATTCAGAGAGGGGACAACGCGACGGCGGTGGCAATGAGACTGCGCGAGCAGGGTTTCATCAGAAGCCCGTCATATTTTCTTCTGGCGGCGACGCTGGGCGATCAGACGCGCTCTTTTATGCCGGGAAGGTATACAATATCCGGCTCGATGAGCGCGAGAGACATACTTGCAAGGCTCGCCTACGGAAAACCGGAGGAGTCGGTCGACAGAGTGACTTTTCCTGAAGGGATGACCGCCGAAGAAGCGGCGTTGAGGCTTGAGGAATTCGGATTGTGCGACGCGGACGAATTCATGTCAGTAGTGGAAGACCCGGAGGCGCACGGAATAGACACGCGCGGGATTGAGCCGCCGACGCTTGAGGGATTCCTTTTCCCGGACACGTATTTCATCGATGAAATGACGACATGCAAATCGATGGCAAAGAGGATGACGACGGAGTTTTTCAAAAAGTTCGGGTCTGCCGAGTCGGCGCGCGCGTCGGAGCTTGGGATGTCGCCGTTAGATGTTGTGACGCTGGCGTCGCTGGTGGAGAAAGAGGCGCGATTGTCGTCCGAGCGCGGGTTGATATCCGGCGTGATTCACAATAGGCTGAAAGCGAAGATGTTGCTGCAGATTGACGCGACGGTGCAGTACGCGCTCCCGGAGCGCAAGGAGAGGCTGCTTTATAAAGACCTAGAAGTTGACTCCCCGTATAACACATACAAGAGGGCTGGGCTTCCTCCGGGGCCGATATGCAATCCGGGGACGGCCGCCATCCGCGCCGCGCTCTATCCCGAGAAATCGGACTATCTATATTACGTGGCCAGAGGCGATGGCGGACATGTGTTCAACCGCACGTTCGACGAGCATGTGCGCTCGAAGCGGGGAGCCGGAAGGTGAGCCTTGGCGAGTTGGCCGCGATCGTAATTTTGCCGGAAGGCGGGCTATGAACGGAATCGGCAGGGAAATATGGCTGCGCTCGGTGGACGTTCCTTTTCACAGGTCGTTCAGGTCTTTCGGCGTTCCCGTGCTTGCTCCTTTTCACATATCTTTCGCAGTCACATATCGCTGTCTGAACCTGTGCCAGACATGCCAGAGCTTCAAAAAATCGCGGATGCGCGAACTGACTCTCAATGAATACGCGAGCGTGTTCGACAAGATGACATTCTCGCCGTTCTGCGCGACGTTCACCGGAGGGGAGCCGTTTCTCAGGCAGGATTTCGGCAAGATAGCGGCTCTGGCGTGCAAGAAGCTGAAGCCGGCGATTGTGATGTTCGAGACATGCGGAGATCATCCCGAACGGGTTCGCCGCGTGGTCAGCGCGCTGGCCGGACACTACTCCGACATTCTTTTCATCGTGTGGATATCAATGGATGGAACCGGGGAAGCGCTGGATTCGATGCGGGGCGGGGTTCCGGGGTCTTTCGAGTCGGCGCTGAAGACATACCGGCTGTTGCGCGGCTCCCCGGCGACAAATCTTCTGGTGGGGTTCAACGCGGTGGTGTCGCGTTACAACGCGGCGCTCGCGCCCAAGCTGCTGGACGACCTCTTCATGCTGTATCCCGACCTTGTGTCGCTGGACGCGGCGGGAGGCGCGGAGTCGCTGGGCGTCGCCGGAGTGGATGTTTCCCCGACTGCCGAGGAATTCGCAACGGCGGTCGAGGCGTATCTCGAAAAGCTCAACGCCCTTAGGGGTAGAGGCGAGATAAGGTTTATGAAACGGCTTCTGGCGCGGCGGGCCGAAACGGCGCTGGAAAGCCTGAGGACAAATGACAGGGCGGGCAACTGTTTCGCGGCTCACGCCTATCTTTATATTGATCCGAGAGGCTCTGTGTGCGACTGCCCGGTGGCTGCGCGAGAAATGGGCGATCTGAGGGAAAACGACTATTCGCTTGAGCGCGTGTTGAAATCCGCGACCGCGCGACAGGTTCGCAAGCAGGTCAATTCCGGGGTGTGCGCGTGCGCGATGTCGGCCCCGTCGATGGCGAATATGTTCATGTCTCCGGGCGGGTACGTCAACCTCGCCGGAGCTAGCGTGTAGAGGAGCGGGGATGGAAATATTCGAGATAAATCCCAGAACCCCGGAAGACGCGGCGGTGGAGCTGTTGCGGCTCGGAGCGCAGGGAGAGGGCGCGGCGGGGTCGCGCCTTCTGTTTCAGGCGCTTCTGGTCAGAGGGGCGTCCCCGGCTGACGCGCTCGCGCTTAAAGAGGAGATGTCGGCTGCGGGCGGAGACGCCACTCTGCCGTTGTCCGTTTATCAGGGGGGCGGAGACGGCGCGGTCGACGTGATTCTGACGGGGGCTTTGGACTCGCATCGCCGTTGCGCAACGGCAATAGCTTCGCGCTCCCGCGCTCTCGAATCCGTGGCGGCTTCAATGAACCGGCTGATTTCGCGGCTCGACGGCTCCGCGCCGACGCCGCCGGCGCTTTGGCCGGACGGGCCTATGCCCTTCGGCTCCCGCACTTACGTAATGGGAATAATCAACGCGACGCCGGATTCGTTCTACGACGGAGGCCGGAACATCGATGTCGGCGCGGCTATCAAGACCGTCGCCGATATGGCGGACGCCGGAGTCGATATAGTGGATGTCGGCGGGGAGTCAACGCGACCGGGTTCGGCTCCTGTGGGCGAAGAGGAGGAAATCCGCCGCGTTCTTCCTCTCATAAAGGAGATACGCGCTTCGTTCCCGGCGTTGAGAATATCGATTGACACATACCGCGCGAGAACTGCCGATGCCGCGCTCGCAGCCGGCGCGGGAATGATAAACGACATCTCCGCAATGAGAATCGACCCGGACATCGCGAGGGTGGCGGCGGAGTTCGGCGCTCCGCTATGCCTGATGCACATGCGGGGCGAGCCGCGCAACATGCAACTGAATCCTTCATATCCCGGCGACGTGTGTTTCGAGATTAACACGTTTTTCTCCGAACGCATACGCGCCGCTTTGGATGCCGGGGTGAAAGAGAGCCAGATAGTCATCGATCCCGGAATAGGTTTCGGAAAAACGGCGGAGCATAATCTTGAAATATTAAACCGTCTGGACGAGTTCAGGCCGCACGGCAGGCCGATACTCATAGGGGCGTCGAGGAAGAGTTTCATAGGAGCGGCTCTGGACCTGCCGGTGGAGGAAAGGCTGGAAGGCTCTCTGGCTGCCGCGGCGCTCTCCGTGGCGCGCGGCGCAGACATTGTTCGCGTCCACGATGTCCGCGCGACTGTCCGCGCGGTTAGGCTGGCGGACGCCGTCGTCAGAAAAAAAAGGATGCTGGAACGCAATGATTGAGATTGACGCTCAGGGCCTGAAAGCGGGCGAGTTCGCTGAAATTCTCTGCGACCGCTGCGGCAACGCTCCTCTGGCTTACTATTGCCCGGCATGCGATTACAAAGTGTGCGGCGACTGCGTGCTCAGGGCGTTCCGGAAACGCCGGGATGGCTCTCTTGTCTGCAAACGATGCGGACACACCGACCGAAATCTCGACACTTTCATCGGCCCCGATAAACCGTAACCATCGCAGGCGAATCATCCTATGTTTTTCAATTGAATGATAGCATGAAGAGGAACCCGACGTAGAGCGGCGGGGGGCTATTCCCCGCCGAGGCAGCCGCACGCCGCCGAGATGTCCGCGCCCCGGCTCTGGCGGACAAGGGCGTCAATGTTGTTGTTTAGCAATACGCGACGAAATCTGTCCACCCTGTCGCCGGGAGGCGTCCTGTATTTTGCTCCCGGAAACTCGTTGAACGGTATCAGATTTATCTTGCACGGGATGTCCGCCACAAGCGCGGCCAGCGCGCGAGCGTCGGACTCCGCGTCGTTCACTCCGTCCAGCATCACATATTCGAAAGTGATTCTCTCGCGCGGTCTAAGCGGATGCCTGCGGCACGCGGCCATAAGATCCGGCAGAGGATTCTTCTTGTTGACAGGCATTATCTGAGATCGGATCTCGTTGTCCGGCGAGTTGAGAGACACCGCCAGCTTAGCGAGTCCGAGCCGCCCGAAGTCGCCCATCTTCCTAATTATTCCGGATGTCGAAACAGTGATTCTGCGGTAAGACATGCCCATGCCGGATTCGCCGGTGATGACTTTGAGGGCCTGCGCCACAGAATCGAAATTCATCAGCGGCTCGCCCATCCCCATCATCACGATGTTGGTCAGGGCGTCATCCGGCCTGAGCGCGCGGCGCGCGAGTATTATCTGATCGAGTATCTCGCCCGCAGTCAGATTGCGTATTAGCCCACGCCGTCCGGTCAGGCAGAACCCGCACGCCAGCGCGCATCCGCATTGGCTGGACACGCACAGCGTTCGCAAACCGTCCGCCGGAATCAGCACGCTCTCTATCTTGGCTCCGTCGTAAAGGTTGAAAATGAACTTCCTAGAACCGTCGGAGGATTTGATTTCTTTGTCGAGCGTCAGCGCGTCCACATTGTGAGTCTGCCCCAGCTTTTCGCGCAATCCCTTGGACAAGTCGGTCATTTCGTCGAATGACCCCGCAAGCCCGCGCCATAGCCAACGCTCTATCTGTTTTGCCCTGAATGCCGGTTCGCCGCATGACTTAACCGCTTCTCTCAGGTCTTCAGGCGTCAGATTCTTTATCGATTCTTTATTCTCCATGTTTGCCATCCCGGTGTAGAATTATAGCGGACGAATCGACGGCGGGGAACAGCGGCGTGACAGAGAAGAAAATCAAGCCTGCGGAAACAAGCCTGTATTTCATAACAGACGACAGGCGCAGCTTGGGGCGGAGCGCGGAGGAAACCCTCGCGGCGGCCGTCGCCGGAGGCGTAAAGCTCGCGCAGTTCCGCCCATCGGGATTGTCCGACGCCGAGTTTTTGCGCTCAGCCCGCGCGCTTGCCGCCATCGCAGCGTCCGCCGGATGCGCTCTGTTGTTGAACGACCGGGCCGACATCGCGTTCGCCGCAGGCGCCGCCGGAGTCCATCTCGGACGAAACGATGTTCCGATACCCGACGCTCGCCGCATCCTAGGCGCTCGCGCCATAATCGGCTACTCCGCTCATGACCCCGCCGAAGCTGCCGCCGCGCAGAGGGACGGCGCGGACTTCATCACTTACTCGCCGATATTCCCGACCACATCCCACTCTCTTCCCCGCCCGGCCGTCGGCGCGCGCGGGTTGCGCGACATTATAGACTCTGCCCGTCTGACTATCCCCGTATTCGCCCTCGGCGGCGTCGGACTCGAACAGATACCCGAACTCAAAGCCGCAGGCGTCCGCCGCGCCGCCGTCGTCACCGCCATCACCGAACAGCCCGACATGGCCCTTGCCGCCTCCCGCCTTATAGCCGCACTGGAAGGTTAGCCACAGTCTTTTTTGTGTCTTATCGACGTCGTTTTGTTTTTCAATCACAGATTCTGTTTTATTGTTATTGATCGTAATATATAATGAATTAAACAAAGTCGATTTTAAGGATATCGGTGGCATATGACGCAACAAATACAACCGCTGGCTGAAGTGTTCGGTTTTCTTGTTTCCGACCTGAGCAAAAAAGCTGATCGCTATAGAGCGAACAGACTGTGCCCATTCAACAATAAAGTTCCGAGTTGCACTAAAGACAAGGCAAAAAGTCCTTTGGGAGTTTGTAGTATTTATCACAAAGAGAAGCCGACTATAACATGTCCCGTTCGATTTAGAGAGGAATGGATAATCGCGGACGATGCGGCGTCATTTTTTTTCAATGAATCAACAAGCTGGAGTTCGCTGACAGAAGTGCGGTTAAATGATATTAATGGCAAGTCTGCTGGAAACATTGATATGGTTCTAGTCGCTTATGATGATGATGGAAAAGTAAAGGATTTCGGCGCGCTTGAAGTTCAAGCCGTATATATATCCGGCAATGTTCGGGAGCCTTTTGAGAGATACATGAGAAATCCGAAGGATCAAGCATCAGCGGATTCGGCGGGAGACTCGTATTATCCCCGTCCGGATTTTCTCTCTTCATCAAGAAAAAGGCTTGCGCCGCAGCTTCTGTTTAAGGGTGGTATTCTTCATAGCTGGAATAAAAAAATTGCTGTGGCGATAGACAAGAGTTTTTTTTCGATGTTGCCGAACATAACACAAGTTTCAAAGTCCGAAGCCGAAATAGCATGGTTCATATACGATCTTGTGCTGACAAGAGAGAAGGGGGAAGAACAAGAGAGGTATCATCTGAAAAAAGTGGATGAAGTATACACTCGCTTTGAGCCTGCGCTAATTTCAATAACCTCTCCGAACCCCGGAAACATAGAAGATTTTATCAAATTATTGCAAGACAAACTAGAGGAACAGATAGAGACACCTCCGGTCAATAAAACCATTGAAAGGCCATTCTGAGGTGAGCGTGAAACGCGGGCAGGGAATATTATTTCCTGAGTTTGAGGAATGTTTGGAAATGCCGATCAAACCGGTCAACGTTTCATCTGTGCCGCAAAGAAGTCCTTTCAGATATCCCGGCGGCAAGACATGGTTTGTTCCTGTGTTTCGAGAATGGATGAACGAAAACGCGACAAATATAACCACTCTTGTAGAGCCGTTTGCAGGAGGCGGAATTATCAGCCTTACCGCATTGTTTGAGGATTTTGTTCAGAATGTGGTGATGGTGGAAATCGATGAAGATGTGGCTGCCGTATGGCTTAGTATTGTCAACGGGGACGCGGAATGGCTTGCCGACCGAATTATCTCATTCGATCTTACAAAAGAAAATGCTGTGAAGGAACTTGCCAGAAAACCAAAAAGCTCCAAAGAAAGAGCTTTCCAAACCATTCTTAAAAATCGCACGATACACGGGGGAATCCTTGCGGACGGCTCAGGGTTTATTAAACATGGCGAGAACGGAAAAGGCATTCGCTCAAGATGGTATCCGAATACTATAGCCAAGAGATTGTTAGACCTGTCCGATATTGCTCATAGAATCGACTTTAGAAACGAAGACGGATTATCGATAATCAAAGAACATGTTTCAAACGATTCCACAGTTTTCTTCATAGATCCGCCATATACCGCAGGAGGAAAAAGGGCGGGAAGACGTTTGTATAAACATTTCGATATAGATCATGAATATCTGTTTGAACTTTGCGGAGATATTCGGGGGGATTTTTTGATGACCTATGATAACTCCGAGGAAGTCAAAGAGTTTGCCTCAAAAATGAATTTTCAAACGAGGCTGATTCCTATGAATAATACACATCATGCAACGGTGTTTGAAATGGTGATTGGAAAAGACCTTTCATGGATGGATAGTGTTTGATGCAGCCCAAATTCAAAACGATAATGTCTCAATAAAACTTGTTCGCGCCTAGAATACTGTCTGATTGTATTGCTCGTGGAATGATTGCACGGTTTGTAGAAGAAATAATGGCTCTGAATCGGCATTGCCCATGATCATAAATTGTCTGTGACGCGTCACTTCTTTTTCTGTTATAATCAAAACACATCATTCGGTATCTGCGAAAAATCGGTTGTCGCTGTAAACATGAAACGGGGCGGATTCATGCACAAGAGCGTCTATCATTTATTTTTGTCGAACGCGGGCCGGATGGGAGACAGGATTTTTCTGCGCCATAAGAGGGACGGGCGTTGGAAGGGGGTTACATGGGACGAGCATGCCGCGGCGGCGGAGGCCGTCGGTTTGGCCCTCGTCAGGCTGGGCGTGGAAGCGGGGCGTCGCGTCGGCGTTGTTTCCGGCAGCCGCATCGAATGGGTCTTCGCCGACATGGGCATCATATCCGTCGGCTGCGCCACCACCGCCGGTTACCCGTCATCTCCCGCGCGCGATATAGCGTACATCCTCGCTCACTCCGAATGCCCGGCGGTGTTCGTTGAGAATGCAGCGCAGATGCGGAAAATCATCTCCGAACTGCCCAATCTGCCGGACATCAGAAAGATAATCGTGTTTGACCCCGAAGGCGCGCCGGAACACCCGATGGCGGTGTCGTTCGAGGATTTTCTGGACTTCGGGCGGGAGGCGGACGAAGCGTCCGCCGCAGAACGCCTCCGCAGAATCGACGCTCTCAAACCGGACGACACTGTCACAATCATATATACCTCCGGAACGACCGGCCCGCCGAAAGGAGCGATGCTTTCGCACGCCAACTGCGTGTTCATCGCCGAGACTTGCTCGGAACTCGAATTCGTGAAAGAGAGCGACGAATCGCTGTCGTTTCTGCCTCTGGCGCACGCGCTCGAACGCGTTGTTTTCTACGCGTCGATGGCGGCGGGCGGCGTCGTAAATTTCGCTGAAAGCATCGAGAAGCTCGGCGACAACATGAAAGAGACAAGGCCGACAGTGCTGGTCGGCGTGCCAAGAGTCTATGAGAAAATTCACGAGCGCGTGATGGCTAACGTCGCGGAGTCTTCGCGATTCAAACAGAAGATGTTCTACTGGGCGGTGGGTGTCGGCCGCCGGGCGTTCAACCTGACCAGTCGGGGCGGGCGGCTGCCGGCGGGGATGGCGCTAAAACTAGCGGTCGCGGACGCGCTTGTTTTCAAAAAAATCAAGGCGGCGGCGGGCGGGCGCATCCGCTGGCTTGGCAGCGGCGGCGCTCCTCTCGCTCCTGAGTTACAGTATTTCTTCTGCTCCGTCGGCATGCCTCTCATTCAGGCTTACGGCCTCACCGAGACTGCAGCTCCCGCGATAATCACTCCCGTCGACGCCATCCGCATCGGAACCGTCGGCAAACGCATCGACGGCGTGGACGTGGAAATCGCTTCCGACGGCGAAGTCATCATCCGGGGGCCGAGCGTGTTCAAGGGATACTTCAAAAACGAGGAAGCCACCCGCGAGGCGTTTGACCGCGACTGGTTCAAATCCGGCGACCTCGGCTCGTTCGACTCCGAAGGCTATCTGTCCATCACCGGCAGAAAAAAAGACCTGCTCATCACCGCCGGAGGAAAAAACATATCTCCTCAGAATCTGGAGCATCACTTCAGCGGCATACCTTTGGTCAGTCAGGTAGTCGTCTGCGGAGATGGTCGCAAATATCTCACCGCGCTTTTTACTCTGGCCGAGGAAGACCTGCGGCGATTCGCCGCCGAACGCGGGCTGAAAGAAGAGGTTGGAACTCCGCTTGCGCGCCGCCCGGAGGTCGATGAATTTATCGCGCGCGGCGTGGAAGAGAAAAACAAGGAACTGCCGCCTTACGAGACCGTGAAGAAATTTAAAATCATCCCCGGAGAATTCACCATCGAATCGGGCGAAATGACTCCGACCATGAAAATTAAACGCAACGTGATATTCGCAAGATACAGCGCGGAGATAGAAAGCATGTACGATTGAGGCTGAATCCGCAGACCCGGCCTGACAACCAGAGTTGGGAGAATTGTTGTAAGAGGTCCGCGCGCTGTTGAGGCTCAACCGACTGCGTCCGCCGAGTCCAGCAACGCCTGCTTCATCGACCTCAGAGTCCCCGACACTTCGTTCGCTAGGTTTTCCAGAGGCACGATTCGCGACTCCTTCTCCGTCCGCAGCTTGAACTCCGCGCCGCCCGCCTTAAGCGACCTGTCAGATATGATTATCCGCATCGGGATGCCGCGCAGATCGCAGTCGGCGAACTTGACGCCCGGAGACGCGTCGCGGTCGTCGAAAAGCGTCTCGACTCCCGCCTCGTTCAAAACTTCGTAATATTTCTCCGTCAGAGCCTTCGTCTCCGCGTTTTTAGAAACCGCCGTTATCAGCGCCTCGAACGGGGCTACGCTCACGGGCAGCGCAAGCCCGAACTCGTCGTTGTATTTCTCCGCCAGACACGCCAGCAGTCGCCCGACGCCTATCCCGTAAGAACCCATTATCACAGGCTTCATCTCTCCGTCTTCGTCCACGAACTGCGCGCCGAGCGCGTTCGAATACTTCGTGCCAAGCTGGAAGATGTTGCCGACCTCGACCCCGTTCGCCACACGTAGCGCCGCGCCGCATTCGGGACATCCCGCCCCTTCGTAAACTATCGCTATCTGCGCCGTCATGTCTGGCTCATAGTCGCGCCCGCAGTTCGAGTTGAGAAGATGGAAATCCTTCTCGTTCGCCCCGCAAACAAGGTTGGCCGAGCGCGCCACTAGCTCGTCCACTACAACCAGCGCCGCGCCCTTCTTTATCCCCACCGGAGACGCGAACCCGGCCACTGCGCCGACTGCCACAATTTCCTCTTCGTGCGCCGGGCGCAACGTCGCCGCTTTTGTCAGGTTCTTCAACCCGGTGAAATTCACGTCCATGTCCCCGCGCACTATTGCGAACACAAGTTTTTCCGGCGTGTCAGGCCCGAACCCAGCCATGAAAAACACAGCCTTCGCGATTTTTGTTTTTTCAACTCCGAGGAATCCCGCCACGCTTTCGATGGATGTCACGCCCGGAGTGGAGACCTTTTCGAGCGGCTGCAGTTCCCCGCCGTCAATCGGTTCGACCCTGAACTTTGCCACCTCCGCGTTCGCCACGTAACCGCACGCGTCGCAGATTGCCAGAGTGTCCTCCCCGATGGGGGTTACGTACATATATTCGTGCGCCACGCTGCCGCCCATTAGCCCGACATCGCTTTTTACAACCGTCACCGGCAGCCCCGCGCGCGCGAACATCCTCAGATACGCCTTGTAGTGCGCCTCGTACTGTTTCAGCATCCCAGCCTCGTCCCGGTCCAGCGAGTACGAGTCTTTCATCACGAACTCGCGGGTGCGGATCAGTCCCCCGCGCGGCCTCACCTCGTCCCGGAACTTCGTCTGCAACTGATACACTAGGCAGGGAAGCTGCCGGTAAGACTTTATTTCGGTGGCCGCCAGCGACGCCACCACTTCCTCGTGCGTGAGCGCCAGCGCCATATCCCTGTCCCACCTGTCGCGGAACCGCAGCAACACCTCGTCTATCGCGTCCCAGCGGCCAGTCCGCTTCCAGATGTCCGCCGGATGAACCACCGGCATCGTCAGCTCTTGGCCGCCTATCCGGTTCATCTCCTCGCGCAGAATGTTCTCTATCTTTTTGAGCGACCTGTGGGCAAGCGGCAGATAAGAAAATATTCCCGCCGCCAGCATCCTCGCATAGCCGCCCCGAAGCAGCGCCTCGTGGGACTTCAATTCGACATCCGCAGGAGCCTCCCGCAGCGTTTCTCCAAACAGTTTTGACACTCTCATGGCATTGCCTTCCTTTATTGAACTCGCGTCCGCCGCCCGCCCGCCGGAGTCTTCCCATATGCGACCTGTCAGCCGCGCGTAATGATACCACAACCCCCGCCCTGTCTCAAGCCGCGCCGCTCCCTTGACTTGCCGCTCCTGTGGTGTAAAATAATCATGCAGTCGCGCGGGAATAGCTCAGTTGGTAGAGCATCAGCTTCCCAAGCTGAGGGCCGCGGGTTCGAGTCCCGTTTCCCGCTTCTTCATAAAGCGCAAATATAAACTTCTTATTTGTGTTTTTTATTGGTTTTGATACTCCGATGCCAAAATTATAAAAAGTCGTATTTACCCGTATATACCCCTGTGTTGCGGTTGAAATGTGTATCCAATGTATATCCAGACCTGTTAGAAAATCGACTTCGAATGATTGCTAAGTTGAATAATTACGTCGTCACATTTGTCACACATGTCACACGATTTCTTACCACTAGGAATTATCGTTTACGCTGACGTTGGCCAGTCCGGAGCGCTGTTTAAGAATTATTTGAAGTATCCTGATAGAGCAGTTGCGTTGTGCCGCGTGTATATAGATAGAATGTTCGGGAACAGAAGTGGGCTGATATCAGTGAATTGATTTGTGTGAGAAGCAAAAACAATCTAAATATTTTTGCTTATGTAATATTTGAAATTTTGGCATTTAAGATATAGGATGTTACCACTTTGGCGTTATTGATATAGAGTCAGTTCAATTTCTGCTCTTTTGCTTTATTTTTGTTTTGCACATTGAAGCGAGATAAGTATAAAATATGTGACATAATGACAAAGGAGTATTTTTATGAATATTGGAGAAAGACTTCCCGCATTCTGCTTGCCTGACCAGACAGGAACGAAGAAGTCGTTTAAAGACCTTGCGGGGAAGAATGGCTTGATTCTATATGTATACCCGAAAGACAATACTTCTGGATGTGCTAAAGAAGCTGAGGAGTTTAACAGCTTGTTGGATGCGTTTAAGAAAAAAAGCATTGGTGTTGTAGGCATTTCGAAAGACTCCGTGAAGTCGCATCAGAATTTTGCAGAGAAGTACGACTTGGGATTTCCACTATTGACTGACACGGACTTGAAGCTGCTTAAAGCCATAGGAGCATTCGGCGAAAAGAAGATGTACGGCAAGCCTGTTATGGGGACAATAAGAAGCACTTTCGTTTTCAATTCTAAAGGCGAGGCAGTCAAAATATATGCAAATGTGAAAGCCGCAGGTCATGCTGAGAATGTTTTGAGCGATTTGGACAATAAAAACAAGCTGACGTGTAAGCGTAATGGTTAAATAATTGAGCGTAAAGCTTTTCACTTATGTGCGAAACATTCGCGCATCTATTCGAATGTGAGGTAACATGGATTTCTTCATAAGCATGTTTAAGTGGCCGGAAGAATTGATCAGTGAAGTTATATATATATCAATCATTGTTCTTTTTTTCGTTCCTCTAATACATGAGATCGTGCAATATATGATTTCTAGGGGATACCTTAAAAGCGTGTTTGGGTACTTTGAATCATTGCCTTTTAGTATTATTAGTGATAAAACGCAAATTGCATCAATTGCAGACGCTTTCCCCAAAGGAACAACTTTTAATCACGCATGGAATGAATTTTATGAAACACTTTTAATAAGGGATAATGAAGTTTTTAATACAATAGACGCTCAAGTTTTCTTCAATCAAGATATTTTGAAGCGTAATTGGGGATTTATTACGCCACGTCTTGTAGCGAATCTGCCTGGACTTCTTGTTTCACTAGGTATACTAGGAACTTTTATGGGATTAGTTTCTGGATTAAGTGGATTGAATCCTGAGGCTGATTCAACGGAATTAGCAAAAGGTGTTGGAATTTTAATAGATGGTATTGGAACCGCTTACTATACCTCAATATGGGGCATATTGGCATCGTTTTTATTTTTGATCATTGAAAGAATATTAACTGACAAATTTTCAAATAATATTAACCACCTTGTAGAATCAATAGATAAATATTTTCAGAAAAAAACTGTCCAAGATATACAATTAGAAATGCTTGAACATCAAAAGAATTTGACTGGAACTCTTCAATCTTTTTCAACAGATTTATCTGATGTGGTTACAAAGGCATTCACTGAGACAATGAAGAATACAGTTGTGCCACCAATAACAAGAATGGCATATGCTTTTGAGAATAGTAGAAAAGAAACGATGAAAATGCAAACAGAAGGAGTAGGCTCGTTAATTGATGGGTTTATGGAAAAAATGAATCAGGCTTTGGGAGACAGATTCTCAGAACTATCAAGTTCGACAGAAAACGTGATAACTAAAAATATGGAGTTTTCAAAGCATCTAGAACCGATTTTGCAAAGTCTTTCAAAATCATTAGAATCTCAGCAGATAATAGCACAATCATTTAATAATTCTTTTTTGGAATCAAAGAATATGAATGATTATATGTACCAAAACCTCGAAAATATGGTAGCATCTATGAATCAACTAAAAGCAACTATAGATAATTTGAACATCGCAAACGATGAAACAAGAGTATTGCAAGATTCGCATAATAAGTTTCAGGATAGATATGAGAGGAATCTTGACCGGTTAACACAGGCAAGCACAGGCATTTCTGAAAATTTCAAAATGCAGCAAGAGGCTTTTTCAGGGATGTTAAACAATATAAGCGGTAAATTTGATGCTTTAAGTAGTGTCATTAGCGATATGACAACATGGAATGGCACTGTTAGAGAAGATTTAAAAGATTTAACATTATCACTTAAAGAATCTGCATCTAATCAAACAAGTATGATAGGCTCATACAATGAATCCGTTAAAAATATACATGGAGCAATCAATTCTTTAAAAGACATTCAGGAAGTCATAAAATCGTATTCTGAGAAAATTGCAAGTTCATCAATTACATTTGCTAATGCCACTGAAAAGCAATATGAATCGGCAATATTATTGTCTGAAACACAAAATAAGCTTATAGAAACAACAAATAATGTGAAGAACTCGATTGTAACGATGGAAAATGGATGGAGAGAATACGCCAATACTTTTAAAAGCGTAAATGAACAATTAACAAATAATATGGGGCGTTTTACGAAAGAAGTTAAAGATTCAGTCATACAAAATCTGGTCGCTTTCGATGAACACTTGAGCGATGCGACAAAAAGATTAGGAAATGTCGTTGCTGAGTTGGTAGAAGTTATTGACGGATTGGAGGGAGCATTAGCAAATATAAAAAGTTAACAAAAATATGAGTTAATATGAAAAGTGAAGAAAACAACTCATTTTGGATATCTTATAGTGATCTTGCAACAGGTCTTTTATTGTTGTTTGTATTGATTATTGTAATGATGTTGTTATCTCACAAAAAAGAAATAGAAGCTTTACAAGGAATAAGAAAAGCGTTAATTGTTCAGTTAAAACAGGCTTTCGATAAAGAACACTTAGAAGTGGATATCGATCCCAAGACTGGGGCTATCGCGCTTAGAACGGAAGTGCTTTTTGATGAAGATAAGTATGAATTGAAAGAACTTGGTAAAGTTTACTTAAGAAATTTTATTGTTCCATATTACTCAACACTGCTTAATAGTGATTGGTGTAAAGCATTAGACAATGAAAATGAGAAGCCTTGTGATAGCTACATAAAATATATCATTATTGAAGGACATGCAAATCAAAAAGGTGATTATCAATATAATCTTGATTTGTCTGGTAAAAGAGCATCTGAAGTGGCAAAATTCATATTATCATATGATATGAATTTAGAAGCTAGTTTGAAAAATAAACTAAAGACAAGATTAGCTTTAACAGGAAGGAGTTATGCAGAACCGAAATATTATAATGCTGATGTTCCTAAAGGCTATGATATTAATGCAGCATGTGAAAGTCAAAATCTACCATCAATTTATGTGGATTGTGAAAAAAGCAAACGAGTAGAGTTTAAATTTTTATTGGTAGAAGAAGATGAAATTGAAAAAAGCAAAATAGAACTTTTAGGATATTGATTAATTATGAGTATAGACTGGAATTCAAATATAGATTGTAAGCCACGACGACTCAAAATTGCGATTGAAGAAATAGAAAAAAAGTTTTATGATATTGAGAACTCAAATCCAACAAAAGATATGTTCGAAAGGATGAAATATGATGTTTTTAACAAAGTTAAAAATGCTAGTTCTGAAGAAATACTAAATGATAGGCTATTATCTAAGAGAGAAGCAAAAGTAGCTGTTTGGATATGTCGCAAAATTACCAATAAAGATAATAGAAGCATAAATTGGCAAGAAAAGGCTTTTTTGCACATATCAGCAAGAAAAAGACAACTAAGTGCTGCATTTTTATTTGATGCTTATCAAGATATTTATTGGAACGAATATTTAAGAAAACATTTACAGGAAAGAATCATGGATGTAGAAAAGCTGTCAATAGTTAAAAATAAAGAATATTTTGAAGTAATATTTCGGCAGAATCCTATTTCTCAGACATCAAGATTGTGTTCGTATAAAAACATAAGAATAAGAGATGTTGACGAATATTTTAATATATTAAACGAAAAGCCATTGTCTAATGCTATAAAGAAGGAATTGATAATTAATTCAAGTAAGGCATGGCTACAAAATCTTGTACAATCAGAACTAGATTACATATATGAACACTTAGAAGGAAAAGAACTTAGAATGTTTTTTACAAAATTTGTAAGGGAACTTGATATATTATCATATTCACCAGACCAAATAGATCGTAATCACTTATTTTGTTATGCATTTAGTAACATTGTAAAACATGAAGGCGACCCCAAAAAGAGAGAATCAAAATGGAGCGACGTACCTAAAGATATTGTAGATTTAGTAAAATGGTGGACGACTCAGCATGAGATTGATCAATTTTTTTCAAAATTGGATGCAGACCCTTACAGAAAAGATTTTTGGAGAAAAACAGCAAAACACATAACAGATTTAAGACATTATAGACATCCTAATGCTTTTGCAATGAGAATTGGGGATTACTATTTCGTAGAGTTTGGCGATGTTGGAAATGCACTTTACATATACAATACAGTTACTTTCAACAAATTAACAAAAAACATAAATGAAGCAAGCTTGATAAGTGAAAGCACTTTAAAAGAAAACAATGCTTCTTACTGGAGCAGAAAAGTTAGATTATCAAAAACAGAAATCAATCAATATGGAGCACGTGCCTACCATCATGATAGTAAAAGTGAAGTTTGGCAAAATCATGTAAAAAATATAATTTGGAATGTTGCAAATGTCGATATTTGATAAAAAGGAACGCGTAATTTGGAATATGTCATTCAATGAAGATGGCATATCAATGAATTTAACAATTAATACAATTCGTGTATCATTGCCATTAGATATAAAAACAAAACACTATATTGAATATTATAATAAAAATATGTTGATGTATATAAATAAAATAGAAGCTATAGATTCATTCAGCGATATATTTAATGCTAACAGAAGTGAGATCAACATACCTTATGAATATATATATGAAGGGCTTGAGAAGCTTAACTACGAACAGCAATATGAATCCGATGAAAATGATTCTGCAGAAATTGTAAATATTTTGAATGATATTGCTGATATACCACCGATATATCCATTAAAGATTAAAATAAAAACTAACGGCACGTTTAAAGATAAGCAATTCAGCATGATGGCTGAACTTTATGAGCCGCCTAGTATTAGGGTACTAACTGAACCTGTTGGAGCGTCTATTAAACTAAATAATGGCAATATTGTATTATTACAAAAGGAACAATATTATTTATTGAAAGACATGAAAGCAATTATGCCAGATGATGAAATTGGAAAAATGAGATATTGGGGAGTATTACGAGAAAAGGCAATAAGAGCTAAAGCTGAATTAGATCCCTATTTGAAAAATGAAATACTGTTAACTATCGACAAAATTAAACCAATAATAAAACCGTTAAATGATGGAAGAGCTATGATTGATATTGATATACAATCAGATAAAACGCACGAGCTAAACATTAAATTTAATAAATTTGATAAGGTACAGGATAAATATAATCTTGATTCTGGCAATAACACTGAAAGAATAAGAATTATACCAACAGATAATGCAAGAGAAGCACTTAATAATATTAAAAGAAGACCAATACTACAAAAGAATGAATTTGCAAAATTCTTAGCAAACCCAGAAGCAATATTTCCAGAAAAAGGTTTTGATCTTTCAGAATACAGCGATCGTGTCATCGAGATAGGAGAATATAAATACTCGTCTATTCGATTTCTCGTATCAGATGCTAATAAAATGGAATGGTTAGACTGGGACGAAAGTATTGAAAAAGTACCACCACTGATAATACAACTTGATGGAGATAGCGAACCAATTGAAATTGATATATCGAATGATGAAATATGGGAGAATATTAAAGATAAAGTAAGACAAGCAGCAATAGAAGGTAGTGATTATGTTGAAATAATACCGAAACATTTTGTACCTATTAATCAATTGCCCGAAGAACTTGTTTCAGCGATTGATAAATACAATAATGAAAACAATAAAGATAAGAGAAAAATATATTCATTGATTATTAAGAATAACGTTTATTCACTTGAATGTGGAGACCAGACATTAATTAAATGTGAGGAATGTCAAATATTTACTACACCACCTACTAGTATAGCTAATGGCGTGAAATTGTATCAGCATCAGCTTGAAGGCTATTCGAGAATGTATTGGATTACACAGAATATAACTGACCCATTAAAAGGCTTTTTATTGGCTGATGACATGGGGTTAGGAAAGACATTACAGGTTATATGTGTATTAGCAAAAAATATATCACAGGGTATTGAGGGTAAACATCTTTTAGTCGCGCCAATATCGTTACTAGAGAATTGGAATAGTGAAATAACGAGATATTACCCCGGAGTATTTTCTACATATTGGCTACCAGGAAAGCATTTTAACCCTGATATGATTAAAAATAATACAATAGTAATGACATCTTATGAAACTTTGAGAGAACGGCAACTTGAATTAGGAAAAATACCATGGCAAACAATGATTATTGATGAAGCACAGAAAACAAAGAATGTAAATACTCGTATTTCTAATGCAATAAAAGCTATGAAAGCAAAAAATAAATTTGCCCTTACAGGAACGCCAATAGAAAACTCATTTTCAGAATTGTGGAATATTCTTGATTTTGTTCAGCCTGGATATTTAGGGTCATTAAAAGAATTTCATAAAAAGTATATATTGCCATGGAAAAATGCATCAAACGAACAAAAAGTGGTATTATCATCTTCGCTTCAAAATGATATAAAACCATTGTTTTTAAGAAGAAATAAAGTAGATGTTCTTAATGACCTTCCAAAAAAACATTTACAAACAGTAAGAGTAGGAATGGGAGAACTACAGAAGCAATATTATCATGAAGAAATCATAAAATACAACCGAGATATTAACACAAATATGATAGGAACAATATTACGACTGATTGCCATATGCAGTCATCCAGCATTAATTTATGAAACAATGAATGATTTCAAAAAATGGATTGAAGATTGTCCAAAAATGAAATTAACGATCGATATACTTAAACAAATAAAGAAAAAAGACGAAAAAGCTTTGATATTTACTCGTTTTAGAAAATTGCAGATGATGATGAAAATTATAATAGAAAACATATTTGGTATTAATGCTTATGTTATAAATGGTCAGACTCCTCCTAATAAGCGACAAGAAATAGTTGATACATTTTCTAACACACCCAATTTTAATGTTTTAATATTAGGACCTAGAGCTGCAGGATTTGGGTTGAATATAGTAGCTGCAAACCATGTTGTATTTTACACAAGAGAATGGAATCCTGCTGTAGAATCGCAAGCAATTGACAGGACATATAGGATTGGGCAAAAAAAAGACGTATACGTATATTATCCATTTGTATCAGATAGTTCATTTATAACTGTTGAGGAAAAGATTCACCAACTATTACAGCAAAAAATGGAACTACAAACTTCTATTGGAATAATGCCTCAATCAGATATTACTTTGACATCAAATGATTTTATAGAAATACTTAAAAAAGAGCATCATGAGGATGATGCTCGTATTTTAAATATTAGCGATATTGACAAACTAGGGTGGGAATATTTGGAGAGAACTGGGAAGGTAATATTTGAGCGTAAAGGATATAAAGTTAATTTTACACCTAAGACGGGTGACGCAGGTATAGATCTTGTGTGTAGGAATTTGGATAGCAAAACAGGCGTTTTAGTTCAATCAAAACATAGGACTGATAGCAGTGGAAGAAGCATAGGTAACGATGCTGTTCAACAAGTTGTTGCAGGTAAAAAATACTATCAGGACAGAGATAGCTACATTTATAAAGAATTATATGTTATCACTAATGGTGAATTTACTTCTTCAGCTAAACGTTTAGCAAGATCAAATGGAGTAAAATTGATTGGACGGCAGATGCTTCAAAGAATGCTCGCAGAATATCAAATAAAGTTGTATGAAGTATTATAATCGTAATAAATTAATGAGCGTAAATTATTAATAGAAATCATGGCAACAAGATTAAAATATAGCGATATAAGACCATATTTATTTGAATTGTACATCTTCAGCGATATGAGAATCGGAAAAAAGTGACAGGGTAGGCTTTTCAACGCAAATTTCGTCTGAATCAGATGAAAAGCCAACGTCCAAACCGACAAAAACGTCTTTACCAATAAAAATGTACTGAATCGATCATCCGCACTGCCGCTGGACAGTCTCGAAAATTACGCAACTCTCCTAACCTTCTCGACCAAGCCCCTGAACAAAACCGTTATATAATATTTCCGAACTCTCCATTACGACAAAATGGACATGCCCTGTGCAAATAATATATCGTGCCTGTCGACCTGTATAACCTAGCAGAGGCTGTGCGCGAGAAACGACACTGACCTGTGTCTTTTCGAAAAAACCCGGAGTTGCGCTATCTTTAGCTGAAACCATATTGTGCTTTCTGTCGGTTTTTATGCATAATTGATGAAGTGGCAAATAAATGCTTTACGGAGAATACAATGACAATGAGTCGCGCACAAAAAATGGTTAAAGAGTATCTATTAGAAGAAGGAGGCCACAAGCCTGGATCAAGAACGCGCATACCAGATATTATTGACGAAATAGAAATCAACCCAGAAATTGCTCGGCAGATGCTAAAATGCCAACCAGAAAAGAAAAGAAGGCTGAACCGCATTTTACTATTGACTTTGAAGAAGGCTATTACAGAAGGTGAAGATGTTTGTTTCATTTATCCAATTATTTTTAACAATTGGAAACTTATGGATGGTATTCATCGGCTTCAAGCATGCGCGGACACAAATATTTCTTTTAAGACCAGTATCCGTTTTTTATATAACAAAGAATATAAAAGAGTGTTTGACTCTGACAGGGATCTTTACACAAGAGAATTATTAGAACATCTACTAAATATTCCTCTCATGTTAAAATTGACCGAAAAAAAGATGGAAAAACAATGGCGTATACTTCAGAAAGCCATGAAAGAATTTCTCAACAGACTTCCAGATGACCCACTTAAGGATTTATGGAAGACCAGAGAATGGTACAAATTTGATGTAATAATGGGTATCTGGGGCTCATGTGTGCATTTTTCGGATTTGAGGTGCGTGGACATAAATCTATTACCAGCCTCGTTGGATCAAAAGGTTTCTACAATAATTGGGATCATCGCGCATGAATTTGCTCATTCTTTTATTGGGCCTCAAGAAGTATGCGTCGACGATGCTGATGCTATCATTGAGAGCCATGAAAATAATGAGGACGATGCAGATGAACTTGTATGTGAATGGGGTTTTGCCAAGGAAATGGAGGAGGCAAGAAACGCTAAAGACAGAACCCAATTAAAAAAATAATATATTGAATGATTTCTGTTGGCTGAATGGGAAAACCTATTGTTATAGATAATATTATTCTTTATTCTTTGAAATGTACTGAATCGATCATCCGCACTGCGCCTATCCGGTCACGAAAATCGAGCAACTGGAAAATATATACTTCCGCCCAATCAGATGAAAAAGCTTAATCCTTATGCGGCTATATTGGCTGATATGTCGTTTATGGCTGATTATCGATATTGGTGAAGATGTAAAAATACTTTTTTATTGACATATGGTTTTATGTGTGATAAATTCGCATCGATATTTCAAGTTGTTTTTAGGAGAAAACTGTTGAAGTGTAGATGTATGAGAGTTGGTTGGAAATTTGCACAATTTAAGGGGATTAGATTATGATTAAAATTTTCAAAGCAATATGTCTTTTCATCGTAGCTTTATTTTTTTTACAAGGATGTGCAAACAAAGTGAGTGATATTTCAATTGATTCATCTGATGAATCTAACAAAATTCAAATTGAAGGTGACCGCCAGCAAATTGATGCAGTTAGAAATGGTGTATTAGAGCAAATAGATGGTTCTCTAACAGTAAAGAATGCTTTGGAAAATTATGTTTCATATTCAGCAGCCAGATGGACGACAGAGCAAGATAGTCAGGGTCGAAAATACGTTGTGTTTTTTGGTTTTATTGAAAACGATCCAGATAAATGCAAAGAAAAATATCCAGATATCGACGTAGAAAATCTTGAACTCTGCGAGAACACTATTACTAAAGTGAACAAATTCATGTTTTTGTTAAATGCAGATATGACAAGTTTTACTTATCAAGGCGGCATCGCTTATTGTGCATGCATAGATGAGTCACAAACAGATGATAGTGAGCAGGATATACTCAAAGTATATAAAAATGAAGAAAGTTATTCATTCTGCACAAAGGGAATATTTTTATTAGATTCACATGTTTGCACACTTAATGAATCTAATTGACATTTAAAATTATATTGATTTCACTTTGGCCCACCGAAATAATGTTCAATGCTTTTATAATCGTCCACGTTCGACAAGTCTACGATAATGTTCACCAAGGACGGTAAGCTTACACAATTTGCTTTCCATCGCTGCGTGCCACATGTGTGGCGCACCCACTGGAACAACGAGGTTTACCCTATTGTATTTTTGAAGCACTGCAATATTGCACTATATCGGAATAAGAAGCGTCTTCCCTTTATGTGATAAAACGCCTAAAGGCATCTCTGTTTGATCTTTGCTGAAAAACTCATTAAATATAATTAGATCAGAAGAAAACGTAATCTAAAATAAACTTTGATCAGCGGCGTGCACACGATTTTAACATCCAATATCGTTGCTGATAAAATACAAAAACGTATAAAATCATTCCGGTCAGTACAGTTTGAAAGTTGAGCACGTAATATCTATATAGATCATCGTTTTCCATGTTTTATCATAGACATCCATATAGAATCAATGTGTTTCATCGCACCTGCCCAACGCCTCTATACGCTTTTCCTCGCGCCTCTCTATATATATTAAATCTTGAAATCAAACTGAAGTTACAAGGGAGACCCCCGATGATTTTATCCGATTTTAACCTAGAGCGATTTATCGAAAAAACGCCGGTGACCGCAGTAATCAGCCTGTTCAGAACAATAGGGCTGCTGGAAAAGCATGAAGCAAGCTACCTATACGCCCTAGATAGAGAAGATTTTGTAGAAGAAATACTGGCTCTAGCGGGAAGCTACGATACGAAGCATTAAAAGGAAAGGAGTCTCATGAAAAAAACCATTGGCTACATCAGGGTCAGCACAGAGGAACAGGCGCGAGAGGGAATCAGTCTGGACAATCAGCGAAGCAAGATAGACCTTTATTGTCGCATTAACGATTTTGAACTGGTCGGAATCGAGTCAGACGAAGGAATCAGTGGAAAAGACCTGAACCGCCCCGGAGTGAAGCGAATTCTGGACATGGCGAAGAACAGGCAAATTGATTCAATCGTGATTTACAAATTGGATAGATTATTTCGAAACACCACAGACGCGCTGACGACCGCAACCATGCTGGACAAGAAAGGGATCGCGCTGCACAGCATCTGCGAAAAGCTTGACACACAATCTGCAATCGGAAAATTCTTCTTCACCTTGGTAGCCAGTTTAGCCGAGATGGAAAGGAACATCATTTCAGAAAGAACCGCAGATGCCATGCAATCGATGAAAGCAAGCGGTAAATCAACAGGCGTGGCTCCGTACGGATTTAGATTGAGCTCTGACGGCATTCACCTTGAGCCTGACGAGGCCGAACAAGTAATCACAGGACTAATCGTGAAATTAAGAAGTCGGCTCTACACCTATCAGGGCATAGCTGACGAACTAAACGAGAAAGGCTACAGGAACCGTAAAGGAAACATCTGGCGGCCTCAGTATGTGCGCGGCGTCTACATAGCAGTAAGAGGACGAGATTTATAGTCACATTTTAATCTATGGGAACCCGCTGGTTAAACCAAAGGCTGTAAAACAAGCTTCAAACCCCGAAAACAACTTAACAAAACCCAAATCAGAGAGGAGGTGAATCAGCTTGGAGTTTCAAAGTTTTGACACATGGGATGAAATGATGGCCGCAATCGAAAAAGCCAGAGTGGCTGCTGACGGCAGGGTGAAAGAGTGGCAGTCGGCAATCAAGACAGGGGCCTGTTACATTCAGGCGACTGAATATGGATTCTTCATATTCGGAGAGATACTGGATGCGGACGATGCTTTCTACAAATCTCAGGAGGGAAGAAACTACAGGCTATGTCGGGCATATTCGGTTGCTTGTCCTGACGGAGAAAGCGGCGATGTGCATGTAAGCGTCATAACGGCGGTGATCAGCAGGGAACTATTTGAAGCAGCAAAAAGCAAGGGCTGGAACATAGAGCCACAGGAATAACAAGTTTATCCATAATTTTAAAAAGGACAGAAAAGAGGACGCATGAAAGATTCAAGAGAAAGGATAATCGAATTCATCGAGAACGAGAACGCTTTTCAAGTCATGGGCGAACTCAAGAAGCAAGGGCTGATCACCAAAGAAGACATCACAGCAGCAACGCTGATGGACAGGAAAGGGTGGCTGAAGTTCATGAAAGAAAAAGCCGGGGTACTCGATGACGAGGAGGGCTGAAAGAATGGATTCAAGGATAAAGAGCATGGCTAGAAAAGTTCAGCGTCAATCAAGCGACAGGCGCGACGAGGTCGAACCCGCAACCGCCATGCGCCATGAGCAGTCAGGATTCACTTTCAACAAACAGGCGATAAGAACGACCAGAATCGCCGCCGCGCAGCTTTGCTCTCTTGCCGGATTGCCTGTTAGGGTCTATGACAAGCTATCGCCAGAACAACGGCCCGCCACGTTCAATGAATTGTTTTCAAATCTTGGCGACAGGCATCTGATGTTCAGGTTCAAAGGCGATCAGCTTCTTGGCGTGGTAAGCCCTAACTACCAGAAGATAGATAACGATGTGCTCATGGTTGTTGTGCGGCGCGCCTTTTCAGTTCTAAAGCTGGTTCCTGTCACCACAATATTAAGCCCTGAGTACAGTTTCATTCGCCTGATACCTGAAGGTCAGTCAGCGTCAAGCCGTGAACTGACCCCGTGTATGACTGTGGCAAACAGTGAAATAGGGCTATCAGCTTTCAGAATCATGGCAGGTGTGTTTCGTATGGTTTGCGGGAACGGCCTGATAGTGGAAGAAAAGCAAAGAGACTGGCGCTGGGTTCATTATGGCTCAGATGTCGAAGTCAAACCAAACCTGTCAGAAGTTATGTATGTTGCAAACAGGCACGTCAGGCTCATGGATGGAACGAAGGGCAGATACCTTAATGTGGAGCAGAAGATTGCTCTAGCGAATTCGATAAAGAGGGACTTAGGGGTCAAGGTGGGCAACGCTTTTACAGAGGCGGCAAACAGGGACTATTACGGAGGAAGAGACTGGTACTGTGCGATTAATGCGCTCACTCATGCGGCTCAATTGTTTCAGCCTCTCAAGCAGACCGAGATCGAGGAGTATTCAGGGCGCATTCTGGCTGGAAGCATCTTTAACGGGTTTGAAACAAATTAACTCGGCTATGTAGCGTCAGCAATAACGAGGCGGACAAAACAGATTTCAGCGTAGTGTCAGACGAGAAAAGGTCAGTGTCGTGGAATATGTTGGATAACTCAAAAAAACGGAGGATTAAGCATGGCTAACAAGGTAATCAACATAATTGGAGAAATCGTGAAAATCGCAATCGAGTTCGTGGTCAATAGAAGGTCGAAGTAGGGGCTGATGCAGTATCCGGCCTTCAACAATCAAGCGATAATAAATGAGGGCGCAACACTTCTTAACCCGGCTATTGACCGGTTTTTTTTCACTTAAACTTCTATTATCAGAAAATGGAGGTTTCCAAGTAAAAATAGTGGAGGTTTCCAAGTGGCATTTAAGTAAATATGAATATGTGCAAAACGAGATTTATCGATTCATTGGATTATATTAAAACCATTTCTTTTTATTTACTATTTCATCCACATCTCGTATGGATGTCTTTTATCCATACAGGTGTGAAATACACTTTTTGTTCATTACTTGTTGGTTGTCTTTTATTCATTGAACTACAGGCGTAATATAGATGAAACAACATAACAGGAAACCTATAAACTGAGAGTCACTTCAGTATCCGTATCCACAAGTATTTACTGCCCTTGTTTGCTTCATAGTCGATGATGCCCTGCATTTTCAGAACCTGAAGGGGTGTCATGCCAGAGTAAGGATTGTATTGTCTTTTGTTCTGAATAGTAAATTTGCTAATTCCGGCTTCTTTTGCCAATTCATCATAAGTTGTTTTCATCCATCCGTCGCCTCGTTCCGGGTGCGGCCCCTTGTAGCTTCTGAGATGATATAGAGCAAGTTCAATCTTGTAGAGGGCTGATATTTTCTTTTTCAATACAATGTATCTGTCCTTGTCAGCAACCGGCAATGACGATCTTCGGTTCTTGTCATACTCGCAGTCCTGACACAGATTGTATTTTATGCAGACTTGTTTATGCTTGCCTTTCTTGCATGTCGGCCAGCCATTATATCGAAGCACGCTTTTACACGTATTGTCGATTTCTTTCCAAGTAAGTTTCGGTTCTGTAAGGCTATTGTTCCAATCTATCATCAGGCTCTGCAATCCGGCGGCGTCAACTTTCATAATATTCTTAAAATAAAGACCAAGCCAGAAAGCCATGTCATTTCTTTCGCCGTCTTTGGTTTTGTTGCTTAGAATCATTTTGAAACAGGCTCGCGTCTCATTGTTTCTTATCTGAATAAGGCTGGCGGACACCTCGCCAACAGGCTCTGTTGAAAATATGTCATGCTGATGTTTCTTGTCTAAATCACAGTCATTGAATTGACGCATGCTCAATGGTTGCCATGCTCGCAATAGTTCAAGGCTCTCTTGGATTTCGTATACAGGCTGAACCTGATTGTCGCTGATAACACATAGATGAGATTTTGCCCCGTCTTTCTTTTCATGGTATCGTTTGCGGTGAACACCTAGCGGCAATCTAATGAGGTTGCCGAGGCCGTCAGGGGTAGGGTTGTTTGGAAATATTTCCACAACGTATTCATATTTGACTGCGGCAAGAAATGTCGTTACAACTTCAGCGGCTACTGGTTTATCAGACCAGAACCACAAGTGAAATCCGGCTCCGCTATTTTCTACCAGAATCTGGTCATTCTTAACGCCAAGGTCGGTGTAATACTTTATCAACGGCAGCAGTTTGTCATGAACCAATTCGTATTCAGTAACTGAATCATTGTGTCGGTCGATGTCTATTGCCATAGTCGCCACTGTTCCGCGCTCGTCTATGGGGTATATGCCAATGGTTTTCTGGTAGCGCAAATGCTTGCCGACGGTTTCAAGCCATTTGCTGTCGAATGTGGGATGCCAGAAATTCTCATTCGACTGGACAGGAATGCGGTAGTTGTTGCCTTTGAATTTCTGCATCATTACCATTGCCAATTCGTTGTAGAGAGAATCGCGCTCCAAATAACTTTTGCCGCATGTGCCATTACTCATTGTTGTGCCTCCGTATGGGAATGTAAAAAATGCCGGAACCAATACTGGCCCCGGCAAGTTCCCCATACAGATAGCTGTATATTTTTTGCCGAGATGTTGTGATGTTTAAATCTGTATGGGGGCGTTGCCCTGAATAAGGGCTCATATATTTGTCCTGAGGCAGGTTTTTGATGGTTGTCTTCAGTATGCGCAGCCTGCTGTTTCCTAAAAGAAGCCTGTCAGGCGGCATGCTGATAGTTGCTATTAATTAAAGGTATATATATATATGGGAAAAGAAGCGGCGCAATATCAATAGCTATTATCTTATAGGTAAGATGGAAGAAGTTGGCATGATAGATTCACTTAATTTAAATGAATAGTTTTTTATTTGCATACAGCTTTTTTTATAAATAATTCAAACTTATCACTTGTTGTAAGCGAACCGTGATTCTTCGAAAACACAAATTCGCTAAAGCATTTCTTAGAGTTTTTGGAATTCGGCGCGACTCGGCACTTATTTAAATAACTGTCAAGTTTTTCAAATATGTCATTTATATCATCGTGAAACTGTTGCACAAAAATATGGGGTGTACCTTGTAGCGTCAGCGATTCATTTTTGTGATAATCAGGGTCGTAAAGAACCGTTGATTGGCCAGCAATAATAACATTATTGATGAAATTATTCATAGCTTGAGTCATTTCCGTATTTATTACTTGCATACGAGCATCGCAAACTTCCAATGCCTCCTCTTTTTTCTCCTCAGAAATGTCCTGCGCATACAACATCCTTCCTATATAATCATTGATATCGTCAATTAAGCGGTGAAAGAACACATGCCCATTATTATCTAGAAGATATTCAAGTTTTATGCGCTTAACACTAATGTTGTCGTCTAGCTCAGCAGCAAGAGCAATAAGCGGCCGCTTTCTTCTTTCTGATTTACGCTCTTGATCACTTCCGACAAAACGGCAACATACAAATATTCTCCCTTGTAGTGCAGGCTTTTCAATATCTTCAAAGATATCTCGTATTTTATTGTGGCACTTTAAAATTGCCTTTTTATCAAAATCAGAAAACTGTGATTTCAAATCAGCGTGGCTCAGACCATCTTGATCACCAAGTAACGTTTCTATAATATGAAACCATTCTGGCAGTCGCCTAACATCCTGAAATATTGTACCAGATGTAGGCGATATTTGAGTTCTGCAATTCTTGCAACAGCTTAACCCTCGGTCAGTAATAATATTGCTTTTGTCTTTGTACGTACATTTCGGGCAATAAAAACCATCTGCCCACCGGGCATCGGATAGGATCTTCAGGCAGTCGTTCCGTGTGCGCAATTCACTATACTTCATAAAAATCAACCATTTAGAGCTTAATTTACAATAATGCTTACGTCAAGACCATGTTTCTGCATATTTCGGCTAAAAAATTCTTAACAAACATGTGAAATTTCCGAAGGCCGTCTATGAATGGCCTAAAAATCAAAGGAGGATTCTTATGAATCTCATCGACAGAATCGTTGTTGACAGTGCAGTGAAAGATGTTTTGCCACAGTTGTCGGAGTCTGAAATTCAGAAATTAAGGTGTCAGCTAAAGAAAGATGGCCTGACATCAAAAATTGTCGTCGAAAAAAACGGGGACAATTTCAAAGTAATCGATGGAATGCACAGAATTGATATTTGCCGCGAAGAAGGTATTCCTGTAACGATTGACGATTTGCATGTTAAGAGTTTTGAAAATCAAGATCAACTTAAATTATGGATTATTCAAAACCAGATGGGGCGCAGAAACCTTGAACCATGGCAACGGTGCGATATCGGTGTGATTATAGAAGTTAACCATTTAGAATATTTTAAAAAACAAACAATGTTGTCACTTAATATAAATGAAGGTTGGGATACGCAGAAGTTTATTTCTAAGTTTGTTAATGTCAGCAGTACGACATACTCCCGTTATCGAAGAATTTATTTGGAAAACAATCAAGAATTGAAATGTATCAAAAGTGGAGATGAATCGATATCGTCGGTATATTCTAGGCTGTATGAAAAAAAGCAGTCTGCTAATATTAGTCGAAAAACAAAAACGCAAAACAACGGTAAATGGCTATTAATTAATGATTCCAAAACTTTGATAGAAAAGATAAGAGAGGATGATAGCATTAAAACTATCGTGCCTATTGTCGCTTTTGATATGCCTAGCAAAATAGCATATTTTGTATATACAGATTATATATACAAAGCTCCTTCGTTGATTAGATGTGCGGTGATGGAAATGGAGATAAAAGCTAGTGAAATTTATAATTCCCATATTGCCTCATTAAATGATTCTGAAAAAGATGACAGCTCATCCCCTATCGTATCTCAGGATGATACTTTAGCTTCACAAGAAAGTGTTTCAATCTAAAAAGAGCCAGATATCGAGCATAAAACGCACAAAATGCTTTCATATAATCGCATGAAAAAAAAAGGAGCACAAAGATGAGTGAACAACTTGAGAATGAAATGAAAATTGCTTTGATAGGCCAGGAACAAGAACCACGAGTAATCCGTTTTAATCCCAAGCAATATAATGTTTTATTAAGCGTGCTAAAAGCGGTTTCAAAAACATGTGTTGATGTTATTGTATCAAACGGAGTTATTCGTAACTATGATTCACATCGTAAAGTGTTTATTGAAGTTGATCTCTCGCAATATATTGGGTCAAATGGTTGGCTAGCATTTCCTAATGCTAGCAATAAATATAAGCAATTAAAAACACTTGCCAAAACCAAAAGAACGATTGAATTTATTATTACTGATGAGAAGTATATCGTTCGAGACGTAGCTGATTCAACGGTTAACATATCAAATAGTATGAGTGAGTCACAAATAAGGTATCTTTCAGTGCCTGAAAAATACTTGATGTGTTTGCCAGTGAATAAAAGCGTATACGACCCTGAAACCACATATAAAGGCAACAGGATCGTCGAAATGCAATTGGAAAAAATCCACATTGACAGAATCAAGGCATGTCGAAGGCATTTCGGTCTTGACAAAGTTTTTATACGGTTCACAAAAGGGAAAGCTGAAATGGTATTTATTAGTAGAAATAGAAGAAGAAAAAAGAGAGACACGATGACAAGAATAAGACTAACCGACACAAACCCTGTATATGACGGATTAGTTATTGACTATCCTGTGCAGTGTTTTATTTATTCTAATGAAGAAACATATTTTGAGATACGCGATGTTGACAACATGAATGTGAAACATGTGCTTAAAACAATAACAACAATCAAAGACACACCAATAATAACATGGGCTATAGGCGAATACTAAAGTAACTCGTACGTCTTTGTTCTAGCCACTATAAAGCATAATTAACTATCTAGAAGGCGCTTCTTCAAGATTATTGATTGAGCAGACTCGTGTGGGGCAAGGATTAGTCCTTGCCCCTTCTTTTTAGCATATATCATTTGTTAAGAGATAATGAAAAAAGCTGTAAAGCAACTATATTTGTGCTTTCATCTTTTAAACACGTGCGTTCTAAATATTATTTAATAAAGGGCGGCGTGTATCGACAAGGAGCAATCATGAGATACTACACTGTTCGGGAAGTTGCTGACCTTCTCAAAGTCAAAGAAAAGACAGTTAGGGAATGGCTATCGGCTCGGAAGTTAACGCACTTCAAAATATCCGGCAAATGCGTTCGGATATCAGATCAGCAATTAGAGGCGTTTCTAAAAAAACGCGAAATAAAAGTGGAGGTTATATGAGCAGGTAAAGCTCATATCAGAGTATTGGAACGATGGATATCAGTGGCGGTAGCATACTAAAAGTTAAAGACAGACTTAAACCTTGGCGGTATTCTTTTCGATGCAATGGAAAAGTTATAACGAAATCTGGTTTTTCAACGCGCAAAGCTGCCTTATCAGCGATGGAGGCGAAGAAAAAGCTGTTGTTAGATTATGGTGGCGAAATCAAAAGAATCGAGTTCAAAGAAGCGTATGAGATATATTTAAGGGACATGGAAGGCGAAAACACGGTCGATAACATAAAAAATAAAAAAACGTACGGAAAAAGATTCGAGAGTCATTTTAGAGGGCACTACCTTGACCAGATTACACAGATAGATATTCAACGGTATAAAACAAATCGAAAGAGAGCAGAGACGCACAGCACCGGAACAATTGATCTGGAACTTGGAACTCTAAAACATTTATTCGGTTGGGCTATCGCTCACGGATACACCAAAACCAATCCGGCGAAAGAAATCAAAAAGTTCAATGACGATTACAGGCGCGGAGTGGTTATGACGCATGAGCAGGCTAGGCGGTTGCTTGAAACCGCAGACCCAGAATTGAAGCTAAGATTATTGCTGGCGTTGGTCTATGGATTGAGACACGGCGAGATAGCTGGGATAAAGAAAGAAGATGTCGACTTGCTTAATAAGACGATTACGATATACCGTCTGAAGAAGAAACACTCGAAAAAATCGGTTTTGCAAATCCCGGATGAAATTGTACAGATGATAAAAGATTTACCGCCGGGAGTCGGCAATCGGGCGGTTTATGTCTTTCCTAAAAAAGACTGCGAGAAGAGATTTAAGAGCGCGCTCATCCGTGCAGGGATTGACCCAAAAACTTTTCGTTTTCACGATTTAAGGCACACGGCGGCGTCATGGCAACTTGAGCAAGGCACGAATCTCGAAACAATTAGAATGTTTCTCGGTCATTCGGACATTCAAACGACCTCGAGATATTTACACGTGGATGATCGGGAAGTCCATGTCGCGGCCTCGAAAACATTGAAGACGTTGCTATAAAACTTACACATAGCTTCATGTATAAGCCTTCAAAAAATGTATATCCTGCGTATATCCAATATATTACTTTGTCAAAATAGGCTTTAAGCAAAAGGGTTATTTGAATTACAGCGGGCATATTCCCAAGCTGAGGGTCGCGAGTTCGAGTCTCGTTTCCCGCTCTTTCGAAAAAGCAAAATATAAACTTCTTAATTGTGTTTTTTATTGGTTTGGATTATCTGAAGCCAAAATTATAAAACGTCGTATTTAACCGTATATGTCCAAATTATCGGCATTTCCACCCTGCAGAATTAGAAATATGATGCTTACAAAAATTCATATTTGTCTTACCCATCGCACACCTACTAAGGGGTTGTGGGCGTCTCCCGGGACAATGGGTGAAATCATATAGTGCTTTGAATAAGCGCAATATAATATCAATATCCGCTTTTCGCCAAAATTGCGGCGGGGACATTCGCAGTGTATAATAAACGTCAATAATTAGCAATGAGGAATATTGAAGCCGTCATGAAGGGCATCCTCGGTTGGAATGCGTTTCTACGCGGCGCCTGAAAGAATGAAAACAAGAAAACGAGCGGACATAAGCTTGAAGAAAACGGCGATTGCGCTTGCGGCGCTGACATCGGTTTCCTCGGCAGCGTTAGCCTGTCAGCCTATTCCCGGCCTTGCTTACTCCATGATGAGCACAGCAGCGACGGTCGCAATAGTCACCCAATCTGCGGCGGCGCTGGTGGTCGTTGTGCTTGTGAAGTCGTTGTTTTTCTCTTTCAAATCCGGAATCAGGGAGCGAGACGCTTTTTTATTGATGATGGCCGCGAATGTCTTTTCGACGATTCCCGGCGTGGTCGGCGTGATGGCGTTAGGCATCGGCGGGATATTCACGCTGGTTGCGGGGGCGCCGCTTTACTTCATCTACATCGTTCCGGCTCGTAGAATTGCGAAACTGCTCAACAAGAGGCGGATTTCTCCCGCGACGGTCAACATCTCCATGATTATCGCCACTTATATTTCAGCGGCTCTGTTCGTGGCGGCGACAAGCATGTCGTCCGAAGTCGGCTTGTTGTCATACTGGGCGATGAAGATTGTGTTCACTACGATTGGCGTGGCGGTCGGGCTTGCTATCTCGGTCGGATACGAGGAAACCTGCGTTTCAAAGTTTTACAAGAAGATGTCTGGCCGGAGCGTGAACTTTTTCGATCCGGTTCTGCGCGCCAACGTCTGGACCGCATTGACGTTCGCGGCGCTTGGAGCTGCGATAGCCATACCCCAACGGCTTTCCTCGCCTGATTTTTTGATATTGGCTCAAAGAGCGATACGGGCGATATTCGGCTGATGCGGATGACGCCGCGATTTTATTATCAGTTGAACATTTAGAAAAGAAGGCGCTGTAAGAAGTATTTTTGCGGTTGCCTGACCCCGTTTTATGATCGGGTTTAATCGCAACAGGGCGCGGCAACCGCGCCCCTACGCCTCACATGTTCTCCCCGCCGTTGACAATATACCGCCAGACCATGAATTTGTTTCGTAGGGGCTGGGTCTCCCAGCCCTGACCACGAGTATTTTTGAAAGGTGCGCGGGAAAAACAATTTTTGCATGAAATGGTTGCCCTACAAACTTGTGGAAAAAACCATTCAAGAAGTTTATTTCATCGAATCCGCATTAAACATCTTAGCCAGATGGAGCATGAGGTTGACGCGGGCGGGGTCTGTTCCGGGGTTGACTTCGCCGCCGGTGGCGAAGATGAAGCCGCCGCCGGGCGCTCCCGCTTTGAGAACTTCGAGGCAGGCGCGGCGGACCTCTTCGTCGGAGCCGCGCGCGAGAACGCCCATCGGCGAAATGTTTCCCATCAGGGCGACGCGCCCCTTCATCGCCTCTTTGGTCTGCCGGACATCGTTCTCGTATCCGAAATGAAACAACTCCATGCCGCAAGAAGGAAGGACGTCCAGCAGGTGAGAGGTGCGCGAGTCGTTGTGAAGGATTTTGAGGGCGTCCGGGAACGTGTCGAAGATGCGGCGGTGGAAGGGAGCGACGAAACGCGAAAAGGCGGCGGCGCTTATCATGCCGGGGAAATCCTCGGCGAGAATGACGCGGTCGGGCGCTCCGATTTTCTCCGCCAGCCATTTCGCTCCGGCGACGCTCGCCTCGGTGAACAACTCCATCGCCGCTTCGATGAAGCCGGGGTCCGACTTGATTTTCAGAAACCAGTCGCTTGAGCCGGCGACTTCGACGAGGCTGTCGAAAGGGTTCTCGAACCTGACAAGGCCCCGGCAGTAGCCGTACAGTTCCTTCAGCCTTTCGGGCATGTGTTCGGAGATGAAAGCGATTTCGTCCAGCCGCGCCAGATTTTCCGGAACGGAATCGGGGTCGGGCAGTTTCGTCCGGCGGAAGACGTCCGCGGAGAGAGGGCCGCCGCCGGCCGCCTCGCGCAAGTTGCGTATAAGCGCCGGATACAGGCAAGGCGTCGGGTCCGCTACGAATATGATCGGGATGCCGGGGAACAGTTCGTCCGCCCGCTCAAGCATGCGGATTTGTTGCGCCGGGTCCGACATGTCTTCCATGCCCGGCGTGATGGTGGACATATAGAACTCGGTTATCGCTCCGGCGACGGGCACATGCTCCGTCTTTTCAAATCTTGCGGCGGCCATGAACATCCGTATCGGCGTCATGTGTTCTCCTCGATGCTAGCGGCTCATTAAGCCACATGATTAAAGATAGCATTACACTAATTGATATCCGACGTTATGTCGAAATAAAAAAGATGCCATTTGAGAAAGTCTGTTTGTTCATCTCCTGAGCCACCATATTATAAAACGCTGCAAACAATCGGGTGGGCCATTAGGTTGAATACGAAATCTGACCGAACAAAAATCAGTGGCAAAGAATTCGGTTAGGTGACATTTCACATGCCGCGACGCTTATGTTGTATAAGTCTTGACACGTATGTCGGCAAATTGATAATATATCTTGAGTATAAACAAATAGCAACGATGACCAATAAGGCACAATGAGAAATATGCCTTTAAGAAAGCGAATACATCGCGAGCTATGATATATTTCGCAATCGGACTTGACGAAATATAACTCAAAGGTTATATTGTTATGTTGTGGACAATCGCTGAATTCACTGGCAAGTATAAGAGGCCAATCTTTGTTTTAGGAAAGAACGAAAGATACAGGGCAGATGAGTTCTTAAAAGGTTGTAGAAATGAGAATAAAGATTGCTTCAATACGCTAACGCGACTGATACAAAGGCTGGCTGACTGTCATGAAATGCGCAACTCAACTCAATTTAAACAAGTCAGGAAGAATCTCTTTGAACTGAAAGTTCAGAATTATAGGTTATATCTTTTTTTTGATGATGAAAGAATCATACTCGTCGATGGTGGCAAAAAGGGGGCTGAAAAGAGTCAAACGCGCGATATAGACAACGCTCAAAGAGCAAAAGATGAATATTTTAGAGAAAAGTCTTGATTTGCTGTTGTTAAAGGGGGGGAATGCAAATGGGTTATAAGCCTTGGTTTGATGATTACGTGGAAGAAGTCAAAGACACTCCTAGCTATGTGGCTTCTGGACTGATAGTTGAGATAACCGACAAGTTTTTCGACCGTATGAAAGAGCTTGGCTTGACTCAAGAATCTTTGGCAAAAAAGCTCGGATTCACACAACCTTACATATCGAAACTACTCAATCACGGAGCGAACATGACGATTCAGACGCTTGCGAAAATCGCTGTCGCGCTTGAAATGGATGTAAAAGCGCCAGAATTTACGCCGAAAGAGAGAAAGTATGATATCGGTTTTGTCAGTCCGGCACAATGTTCTCATGAACAAGATGAATATGAAAGAATAGTCATTAACGAAAGAGAATCCTGCGAGGTTGATCAAGATGACAATAAGCTCGCAAATGCAGCTTGATTGCTTTTACCTGAATTCTCTTGTTATTAAATCGAAAGCCATCGAGCAGGATAGCGAATTTGTTGAGTATGGGAGGAACGCGTCTATTGCTTTTCACGTTGAAAAAGCGGTGGACGCGCAGAAATATAGGGTGGTTTTAAATGTTGATGTAAAACCGGGGAATCCCAGCGAAGATCATTTGGAAAATCTGACTATAGAGTTAACAGGTTTTTTTTCATTCGAGAAAGAAATGGAGAAAGAGGAAATTGACAAATATGTTCCGACATTGTGCCTGACGAATTTGCTCGGCATCGCAAGAGGAATAATTGTCCAATCGACAGGGATGTGTCATGGAGGCCCTATTCTATTGCCGTTGGTCAACATAAACCAAGTTGTAAAGGAATACATTCAAAGAGGCGTCTCGGATAAAATGGGCAAACCGGAAACTGATTGACGGCAATTGCTCTTAGCGCCATAACGATATTCTGATTCGTCGGATTTTTAAAGAAGTTTTGGCATTAGAATACCTATTGGTTAATCCGGGTTTGTTTATGTTTTATTTCACCCAAGAAGATAACTTTGAATTACTTTGAAAGCGAACCGCGCATGGATTAAGGAGCGGGGGAAGTCCGGGCGAAGGAGGGAGGGTAGGGCATAGTTTTGCGGGCGAGGCGCGCGCCGCCGCGGAGCGCTATAATATGCGGTGGAGAGAAATGTTTATGTCAAAGATAATCGCGTCGGTTCTGCTAGCGGCGGCGGCGCTTGCCTCTGCGGCTTTTGCCGCTCCGGCGACGGTCGAGTTCGGGCAGGTGTCGCTGGACGGCGAATGGATGCTGGCGGTGGTTTCGCCCGGGGAATCGACGGGGGCGGAACTGACGCCCGCGCCGGATTTCCCGGAAGCGGCGATGCGCGCGGCGCGCGTTCCGCATAACTGGGAGATGGACGAGTTCGAGCGCGCGCGGTACCGTTATCCTTCGGACAGCGTCGGGTTCTACAGAAAAAGGTTCGTCGCGCCTGAAATGTCGGAAGGGCAGCGGCTGACGGTCTGGTTCGACGGCGTTCTGTACGGGGCGGAGGCGTGGCTAAACGGAAAACGGCTGGGGTCGCATATCGGCGGCTTCACGGGGTTCGGGTTCGATGTCACGGAGTTCGTTGTTCCCGGAGCGGAGAACGTTCTGGATGTAAAAGCGACCAAGAGCGGGACGCCCGGGCATGAGTTCGACTGTGGCGACGACTGGGCGTTGAGCGGGATTTACAGGAGCGTTTACCTGCGCAAGCTTCCCGCGGTGTATATCGAAAAAATCAAAGTGGAAACATATTTCGACGAGGCGGGCGAGGACGCCGAATTGCGGGCGAGGGTGTGGGCGAGGAACAGCGGCGCGGCAGATGGGGCGGCGACCGCGAGTTTCGAGTTGTTCGCGCCCGGCGGCGGCGCTGCTGCTGCGGAAGCGTCGGCGAAAATCGACGTCGCGGCGGGCGAAACCGTTGAACTGACTCTGTCGGCGAAAGTCGAGAGGCCGCTAAGGTGGAGCGCGGAGACGCCCTCGCTGTACACGCTGCGGACCGCGTTGTCCGGCGGAGATTCTGAGCCGACGGCCGTAGAGACGAAGGTCGGGTTCAGAGAAGTCAGGACGGACGGGGTATTGCTGCTTGTCAACGGAGCGCCAGTGAAGCTGAGGGGAGTTGTGAGACGGGAGATTTCGGCGGCTAGGGGAAAGGCGGTATCGGCGGAGGACGCGCGGGAAGATATCCGTATGATGAAGCGCGCGAACATCAACGCAGTGAGGACGCAACTGAGGCCGCCGCATCCGGCGTTCCTCGAACTTTGCGACGAGATGGGCATGTACGTGTTCGTCGAGGCTCCGTTCGGCTACGGCGATTTCATGCTGGACAGGCCGGAGATAGTCCCGATGGCAGAGGCGCGAGTCAGCGAAACCATCGAGAGGGATTGGAATCATCCTTCAGTTATCGCGTGGAGTCTGGGGGACGACAACAGGCTGTCTGACTCTCACCCGAAGCTGTTGGCGTTTGCGAAAAGCCTTGACCCGACGAGGCCGCTGACGATGCCGGGAACGGGATTTCACAGGGACAAGCTCGGAGAGCCGCTGCCGGAAGAGGCGGGGATTCTGGCTCCGAAGAACCCGGACGCGGAGCGGTTCAGGCTGATACTGGCCGATCAGGTCGGCAGGCCCGGAGGCAGGCCTGTGGTGGCGGCGGAGTTTCTGAACGCGCTCGGCAGACGGCTGGACACGGCGGAAATGTGGAATGCCGTCGAGCTTTACGAGTCTTCCGCTGGAGGATTCGTCAGCCGTTGGATGGACAACGGGATAATCCGCGAGGCGGGAGGCGAGCGGGTTTACGCTCACGGCGAGCCGCTGGACGTTCTGGCGGACGACACGCTGTTTGCGCATCGCAGGCTGGACGACGGGCGGATAATAGACGCTCACGGCGCGGCGGGCGAGGACGGTCTGGTTGATTCCGACCGCAACCCGCGCGCGGCTTACTATGAAATCAGGAAGATATATTCTCCGATCCGCATCGATGACGGCCCGGCGGAGTTCAAGCCCGGACAGTCCGGTTTGGAGTTGGGAATCCGCAACAATTATTATTTCACCGACATCGAGGGCGCGAGGTATTACTGGAAGCTGTTTGAAGATTTCGAGGCGATAGGGGCGGGGGCGGGGGCGTTCGCGCCGCTGGCGCCGCGCGCCTCCGGGGTTCAGCGCTTTGCGGTGGATTTTCCCGGCGCGGTCAGGCGCGGCGCGGCCTACTTGCTCAGGATTTCCGTTTACGATATCGCGGGGGCTTTAATCGACACGCATCAAGTAGAATTGAAACCGGCGCTCCCGCTGCATGTCGAAGCCAGTTTCGAGAGGGAATACTCGCTGAAGTGGCTTCCGGCGAACGCGCGCGCGACCGTCTTCGCGCGCGAGGGCGGCGAGCCTGTCCCTTACGAGGCGACGATAAAGGTGTCGAACGAAGGAAATATTATTGCCGTAAAGAAACATAATGGAACCGCAGAGCCGGGAGCGCCGGCGCAGCTTGTCAGGTTCGACGAGTGGTGGACGGCGCAGAGGGTGATGCCCCGCAAGGGAGTGTTGCGGGTGGACGCCGAGGTTGTCGCTCCGTCGGGCGGGGTGAAGGCGTCGGGGTTCATGCGGCTCGCCACCCCGCTTCAGGTCAGGCACGAGGAAGACGCGATATCCGTCGGCAACGAGGACTTCAACGTAAGGCTCTACAAGGCCACTGGAATGATAGGCAGAATAAGGGTGGACGGAGCGGTGTCGGACATAGAGGGGCCGGCGCTGAACGTGTGGCGCGACCTTCTGCCAGTCGAGACCACGCAGCCGTCGTTCAGGCTCTACGCTGAAACAACGCTGCCCGCGTTGAAGGGGATGCGCCCGGAAGTGGAGCAGTTGAAGGTGTCGAGCGAAGCGCCGGAGAAAGTGTGGCTGACGGCAAAAGTATACTATCATCTGCCCGGCGGCGGCGGGGCGGGGTTCAGAGCGGTTTACGACTACGACATCGATTGCAACGGGGTCGTGGCTGTGAAATACAGGATAACGCCGGAGATAGGCGCGGCCGAGCTTCTGGAGATGGGCGTCTCGTTCGCGTTCCCGCCGGAGTTCGACACGCTGACCGTCGCGGGCGTCGGCCCGGACGCGTATCCCGGCTCGATGCCCGGAACCGAAACATCGATGATGCAGACGGTCAAGAGGTCGTCGGCGCATCCCGGATTCGGGGCGAACATGACGGCGGTCAGATGGGCGGAGGCGTCCGGGCGCGACAACTCGGTCAGATTCGAGTTGCCGTTCGAGTCCGCCGTCCACAACGCGCGCGCGGACAAAGACGGGCGACGCTTCATTCTGCGAGTCAACCCGTGGGCAAAGCGCCCATATATCGCCAACGCCGACCCGCCGGACAGCTTCAGGGTTTTCGTCCGCAACGGCGACATGTTTGAAGGCTCGTTCGCGATAAAGCTTCTGGACGCGCGTTGACAAACGGCACAATGAACAAGGGAGACGGCAACCACAGATGGACGGAACAGCGATAACGCTCTGCGAAGGACATTTCAGCTCGCCCAACGGAAAGACGGCGCACGGGCTTGTCAGAGGCACAGACAGATACCGCCTGCTTGGGGTGATAGACAGCGCGAACGCGGGCAGGGACGCCGGGGAAACGCTGGACGGAAAACCCAACGGGATTCCGATTTTCGCAAGTTTGGAAGATGCGGCCGCCAAAGCCGGAAAGCCGGACTATATGGCGATCGGGGTGGCTCCCGACGGGGGCATGCTGCCGGACGCGCTCAGGCCGGTCGTGGCCGCCGCGTTGAAGATGGGAATCAATGTTGACAGCGGGCTGCATCAGATGCTCGGCGACGACCCTGAATTCCGCGCGGCGGCGGAGTCGTCAGGCGCTCGCGTCCGCGACGTGCGCCGTCCGAAACCAGTTTCCGAGCTTCATTTTTATCAGGGCAGAATCGGCGAGGTCGGCTCTTTGCGGGTGGCTTTTCTCGGCACGGATTCGGCGATAGGAAAACGCACCACCGCAAAGATAGTTTTGAGCGCGCTGAGAGAGAGGGGAATTTCCGCGGAGATGATAGGCACGGGCCAGACGGCATGGTTTCAGGGCCTGCCGTTTTCTATGATACTCGATTCGACGGTGAACGACTTCGTGGCCGGAGAGATCGAGCATGCGGCGCTGTCGGCGTGGGAATCGGGCAAACCGCGAGTGATGCTGTTCGAGGGGCAGGGGTGTCTGACCAATCCCGCGTACCCCGGAGGTTTTGAAATACTCGCTGCGGCGCGTCCGCAGGCGGTCGTGATTCAGCACGCCCCGAGGCGCGCGGCTTACGACGGGTTCCCGGATTTTCCTCTCGCCGGACTCGACCGCGAGAAACAGATAATCGAGCTTCTCTCCCCGGGGCCGGTCGCGGCGATAACGATTAACCACGAAGGCATGACGCGCGAGGAAACGGACGCGGCGGCGGCGGAACTTGAGGCGAAACACGGCGTTCCTGCGTGCGACCCGATTTTCCACGGGCCGGAAAAAATAGTGAGCGCGATTTTAGCGATGGAAAAGGGAGGCGGCAAATGAGCGAGCCGATATGCATTCAGGCCGCGCACGCGTTTAAGCTGAACATTCCTCTCAAGACTGAGTTCGCGGTGGCGTACGCCTCTTACGACCGGGTGGAGACGATAGTGGCGAGCGTGGGAGCGGACAACGGAGTGGTGGGCTGGGGAAGCGCCTCGCCGGATGAAGAAGTCACCGGCGAAACCGTCGAGTCTACCTTCAAGGCTCTGACGGAGAAAATAGGCCCGGCGCTGATGGAAGCGCAGTCGGCCCCCCCCGCTCGCCTGCTCCGCGTCGTCTTCAACGCGGCCCCGGAAGCTCCGGCGGCGCGCGCGGCGGCGGACATCGCCATCCACGACCTATGGAGCAAATCCATCGGTTGCTCTCTCTCATCTCTCCTCGGCGCGTATCGAACGACGATTCCGACGTCCGTAACCATCGGTATATGCGACGAGAGCGAGACCCTCGAGCGCGCCCGCGCTTTCATCGACCGCGGGTTCTCGATACTCAAAATTAAATGCGGAAAGAACGCCGACGAAGACATAGCAAGAGTGAAAAAACTCAGAGAAACCATCGGCGAAAAAGTGAAGCTGAGGCTGGACGCCAATCAAGGGTATTCGCTAGACGACGCAAGGAAAGCGGCCGCCGCGCTAGCCCCGGAAAACATCGAGTTCATAGAGCAGCCGACCGCCGCGAAGGACAGGGAAGCTCTGGTCGCGCTGGCGACCGAATCTCCCATCCCCGTAATGGCGGACGAGTCGGCCCTAGACGCGAAGGACGCGCTGGAACTTTTTCAGGCGGGCGTTCCTCTGGTCAACATCAAACTGATGAAATGCGGCGGAGTTCGCGAAGCGCTCAGGATATGCGACATCGCGTTGACGCTCGGCAAAAAAGTTATGATAGGCTGCATGGACGAGCTTCCGCTGTCGATGGCGGCGGCGGCGGCGGTCGCTCTAGCCCACCCGGCTGTGGCATACGCGGACTTGGACGGGCATATCGACCTCGAACAGCGCGTCGCGGCGGGCGGCATCATAATCGACACCGGCTTCGTCTCTGTCACCGAAAGGCCCGGACTGGGCGTTGAGATAAGAAAACAATATTTGAAAGAATAGCGGGCGTTCAGTCGCCGCAGTTGAATTCTTTTTCTTTTTCGTCAAGCTCTTCCGAAAGCGATTCCCACTCGGCGACCGCCGCGTCAAGAGCCGAACGAACCGATTTGAGTTCTGCGGGCAGAGAGCGCGACTTCTCCGGGTCGTTGTAAGTATCCGGGTCGGCGAGCGCGGCCTCGATTTCCACGGCGCGGGATTCAAGCCCGCAGACGCGGCTTTCGGCGTCTGCCACAGCGGCTTTCAGAGGAGCGAGCGCGCGCCCGCGCTCCAGTATCTGTCGCGCGCGGTCCTGCCTCGCCGCCCTCCGCGCCTCCCCGCTCAGCGCGCTCTCGCTCTTGGCGGCCTCTCCGTCCCCGGCCTCGGCGCGCTCCCTCAGCCGCTTCTGTTCCTTCATGTCGTCGTAGTTGCCGATGAAAAACTCAATGCCGGACGGCGTAATCTCGACTATCCGGGTTGCAAGCCTGTTGATGAACCGCCGGTCGTGGGACACGAAGCAAATCGTGCCGTCGTAGTCTTCTAGGACATCCTCAAGCATTTCCCTCGAAGGCGGGTCGAGGTGGTTCGTCGGCTCGTCGAGCAGAAGGAAGTTCGCCGGGTTCGCCATCATCCGCGCAAGAAGCAGCCTGCTCTTTTCGCCGCCGCTGAGCGCCGCCACCTTTTTTTCTACGTCGTCTCCCCTGAAAAGAAAAACCCCCAGAAGAGTCCGCGCGCTCCCCGAAAAACCCTCGCCGCAGTGTTCCGACACCTCTTCCAGCGCCGTCTTGTCGGGATTCAGCAACTCGTACTGATCCTGAGAAAAATAGTGGAGGGACACGTTGTGACCGGGTTTCCGCGCGCCGGTGTATTCCGTGCGGTCGGCCAGCACTCTCATCAGAGTGGTTTTGCCCAGCCCGTTTGCTCCGATTATCGCCAAGCGGTCTTCCCGGTTAATCGTCAGGCTCACATTGTTCAGGACGCGTTTGTCCCCGTAAGCTTTCGACACGTCGTCGAGTTGCATGACGACTTTTCCGCTTTTCGTCCGGGCGCGGAAAGAGAAACTCAGTTCCCTTCGCTCTTCGGGAGTCTCGATGCGCTCGATTTTTTCGAGCATCCGTATCCGGCTCTGCACCGAGCGAGCCTTGGTGTTCTTCGATCTGAACCTCTCGATGAACCGTTCCACCCGTTTGATTTCCCTGTCCTGATTGGCGGCGCGGTTGAGGAGGATTTCGAGCCGTTTGGCCTTTTCCTCCTCGTAGTAGGAATAGTTGCCGTTGTAAACCTCGATTTTGCGCATGTTGATTTCGGCGACGCGGCGGGCGGTGCGGTCGAGGAATTCCCGGTCGTGTGAGACGAACACGACGGCCCCGGGATAAGTTTGCAGAAAGTCCTCCAGCCAGACGAGCGCCGGGAGGTCGAGATGGTTCGTAGGCTCGTCGAGAAGCAGAACGTCCGGTTTCACAAGGAGGAGCCTCGCGAGAGCCACCCTCATCTGCCAGCCGCCGCTGAACTCAGAGATTTCCCTGTCTCGGTCCGGCGCGCTGAAGCCGAGACCCTGAAGCGTTTCCGCCGCGCGCGCCCTGAACGTGAAGCCGCCGCGCGTCTCGAACTCGTGCTGAAGCCGTCCGGCGCGGTCGATCAACTGTTTCTGCGCCTCCGCGTCCGGCTCGTCCGCCGCGGTATAATTCAACTCATTGATCTCCCGCTCCATCTCTTCGAGAAACCTGAACGGGTCCAGCGCGGCCTCCATAATAGAGCGGCCACGGTCGTATATGCTGTCCTGCGGCAACAAGCCCACAGTCAACCCTTTTCGCCTGCTCATAGAGCCGCCGAAGTCCGTGATGTCGCCTTCGATCATTTTTAAGAGAGTAGTTTTGCCAGAGCCGTTCGGGCCGACCAGCCCCAACCTGTCCCCCGGCTTCACATGCAGAGAAGCCCCCTCGAACAACGTTTGCCCGCCGAACCCGTATTTTATATCGCTCATCTGTATCATAGCCCGATAATTATAGTCACGCTTAAACCATTTTTTCCATGAGTTTGCCGGGAAACATGATAGTTAAGGAAGAAGTTTTTGAGCGGACGGGAATGGGGGCTGACCGGGCGCGAGTTGCCGTCACAGGGGAAAGTTATCGCGAAAAAGGGGACAAGCAGCGCGCATTCCAGCGATGACTGTGCCCGCTTTTCGCCACCCAGAAAACCCACCTTTCCGGGTGTCACCTACAAGCGTTTTTTGCTTGTGGGTGCGTCGTCGTATTTTCGCCGCCCCGAAAACCACCCCGTTCACCAAATAACATTTACGTTAAAACGCGCGCATTCCGCGCGCTTTGGAGTGCGGCAATTCATTGCCGCTTTGCCATTACGGGAATATTTTCCGGCTTCTTCATCGGGCGGGAACGCCGATACCCGCCGCCAATCACGAAAAACGGGGACTGGCAGCGCGCAACCCAGCGATGACTGTACCCGCTTTTCGCCGCCCCGAAAACCACCCGTGAAATCCGCCAATACAAACTACCCCCTTCCGGAAATCTTTCCTTTGTGACTTCGTGACTTCGTGGTTCACGCTTTTTTATCATTAATTTGCCTCCGCGTTCGAAGATGACATCCATCATTCCCGCTTTTCTCCCCAACCAAGCCCCGCCACTCTGCCACTCACAACAAACTATCCGCAATTGGCCCCCGTTGCCAAATCGCTTTCTTTCGATCATAATGGCAACATAACCGATAAGCGAGAGAATGACGGAGTTTTCGGGCAAGATCAGGGAAGACCTGTGGTTAAGGCCTAGACTATTGACAGATTAAGCCGAAGTTAAAAGAGATTAAGAGGCGAGGCGCCAAGAATGACAACCACTGCGAAAAAGCAAATATGTGTCAATAGTCTCGGCCTAACCCCAATGTTATGCCAATGTTCACGCGAGCCGTGCAAAAAATATCTCGGCATAAAGAACCCAGAAAAAGAATCTAAAGGCGAGTGAGTTAAAGAACTAAATAGAAGGATATAACAATGAAGAATAATGGAAAGAAAAAGACAATATACTTGCTTTTAAAATCAATAACAATCGTACTATTTATCATCACATGTTTCGGTATCTACAGATACAAACGAATGAAAGAATCGCTTTGGTTCTGGACAACTATGGGCATTGAATCAAATATGGATATTGTCGCAGTAAAGAATGGAACACTGTACGTAGGACCGATGATTGATTCATCATTAGCGTTAAGATCAGATCTGAATGATGTGGAAACCATGATTGAACAAATAAAGAACGCAAAACATAAAAGATATTTCAAGATACAATGCACAGACGACGAAATTGTAACTAGATTAATGTCAAAAGCGCTATTTGATCTTGCGATAATATACTTGTCTACAGATTTGATAATAGTTGAAGAATGCAATTTTGATTTCGGTGCAAAAAACCCGGGAGAATCTGGGGTCAGGTCGAGACTATTGACAGATTAAGCCGAAGTTGAAAGAGATTAAGAGGCGTAGAGGGCAACAAGTAGGCTTGAAATAAGCTGCTATTGGAACATCACATAGGGTAATATGGCTTTCTAAGCACAATAGGCATCGTTTGTTTTAGAGCCATGATAAGGAGCACGTCTTTGGAGAATATAGTCGACAGTATTATTGTGTTTATTCTTCTGTTAGCCTTTAATGGGATAACATTATATCCTTTTGTGCTGCTATGGTTTGTGTATTATCGCAAGGCCGATAGAAAAGCGCATTACAAGACAGTTGTCAAGTACGCATTTGCATTTTTAGTTGTGTTTCAAAAGGATATTTGGGGTCAGGCCGAGATTATTGACAGATTAAGCCGCAGGAGATTTGGAGATTTGGGGTCAGGCCGAGATTATTGACAGATTAAGCCGAAGTTGAAAGAGATTAAGAGGCGGGGCAACAAGAATGACTAGGTCAGAGAGAAAGCAAATATGTGTCAATAGTCTCGGCCTGACCCTATATATCCTATATATCCCTATATATCCTGACCCTATATATCCTATATTTCCTGACTCTATATTTCCAATGTTCGTGCTTATACATCATATGAAGGCAAAGAGTGCTTTCAAGAATGCAATAAGGGATTGCAAGAATAAATGAACCATAGGAATAGCATTTTCTTAGCGCTTTCAAAATCCTTCGCTATTATGTGTTTTATATTATCTATTATAATAATTGCGGGTTTCTATATATCAGGCGAGGCATCGTTCGACAACGCTATTAGGATTATTACTTTTAGAAGTGGTTTAGGAATGCTTAACCTTGGAGTGGGATATTTCTATTATTACATTTCATTCTTAACTTATATGGCAATACAAGTGTTTAGAAAACATTAGGTAAACTCTATGTCAGGCCGAGCAGGTAATCTGGGGTAATCTGGGGTCAGGGCAGACCCTATTTATTCTGTTTTTTTCGGAGCGATAAATAAATGACGAGTCTCAGCGCCACATTAAAAAGTGTTTTCTTGCTCTATATAAAACTGTTTTGCTTTTTCGCTCCATTGTTCTTATATGGTTATTATTATCAACATGAAATATCTATACGAGCAACATTGTATATATTGATGTTTAATATGAAACGTCCAACTATGTTGTTTTCAGTAATGATGTTTTATTTGTGCTTTTTAATAATAACATATACCGCTATCAACATGTTGATATCATTCATTAATAGTGTTAAGAATAGGAAATAGAACAGATTCGGAATCATTTGTAAGGAACCCGTTTGGGAAAAAGAAATTAGCTCGTTGCTGAAAAGGGCAGGGTCTTACCCTGTTATTTCCTGTTTATTCCACCCGGCATCAGTTTTGTTGTTCAATAGTGTTGAGTCAGATTATAGAGAGACAGAATTGATGACATGATGGTTTTTTCATTGGTCGAAAAACCAAATAGATAAATTGCTTGAGGATGATGTGTCGCCATAGGCAGAAGCCTGTTTGTTATGGAAGAAGTTTTAAGCAAACGCGATGGGGGCTGATCGGACGCGAGTTGCCGTCACAGGGGAAAGTTGTCAAGCGGTATGATGTCCGCGATGTCGCCTTTTTTGAGTTTGCCGACGCCGTCGGGCATGACGATGAAACAGTTGGCGAGGGACATGGACATGAGAATGCCGGAGCCTTGTTCGCCGGTGGTGGTAACGGTGACGCCGGTTTTTTTGCGGGATGCGACGCCCCGGATGATTTTTACGCGGGAGGGTTTCTCGATTATCTCGCAGGCCAGTTTCGCTTGGAGGCGGGGGCGGAGGATTTCGCGCGCGCCCATCATTTTCAGAAGGGACGGTCTGACGAACATCTCGAAAGCGACCATTGTTGAAACGGGGTTTCCGGGCAGTCCGAAGAGAGGTTTTCCTCCGAGTGTTCCGAACGCGAGAGGTTTGCCGGGCTTCATGTTGATTTTCCAGAAGTTAATTTTTCCGAGGTCGCCGAGCACGGCTTTGACCAAGTCGAAGTCGCCTACGGACACTCCGCCTGTGGTGATGATGACGTCGCAGGACTCTGCGGCGGAGGAAAAAGCCGCTTCAAGGGCGGGTCTGGAATCGGCGACGATTCCCAAGTATTTCGGTTCCGCTCCGGCTTCCCTGCACAGGGCGATAAGCGTATAGCTGTTGCTGTTTCTTACTTTTCCCCGGCCGGCAGGAGCTGACGGTTCGACCACTTCGTCTCCTGTGGATATGACGCCTACGACAGGCCGCCGCATGACCAGCGGGCGCGCGATGCCCGCCGAGGCGACAATCCCCACGTCCGCTGCTGACAGCCTGCGCCCGGCGTTGAACAGAAGAGAGCCTTTCTTAATATCTTCCCCGGCGCGGCGGATGTTGGCCCCCGGCTCGATTGAGGCTGAAGCCAGCATTTCGCCATCGAGTTTTTTCGAGTGCTCGACCATCAGCACGGCGTCCGCCCCTTCGGGCAATGGAGCGCCCGTCATTATCCGGCTGGCGGTTCCGGGGACGATTGTTTTTGTCGGAACCGTGCCGGCGGGCACGTCCTCAAGCACGGTCAGCCGCGCCGGGTTGTCGTCCGACGCGCCCCTGATGTCTTCGGCGCGCACCGCGTAGCCATCCATCGCCGAATTGTCCGAAAACGGCACATCCGAGTCCGCCCTTATCTCTTCGGCGAGAATCCTTCCGCCCGCCTCGGCGATGTCGACTGACTCGGCGCCCAGAGGCAGGATAGATTCGAGGATATTATTCAACGCTTGTTCAATATCTAACATATTGTCTTCCTTTACATGCGCCCGCAGCGCCGGTTCGATGCTGTACGAGCGGCTGTTGAGGGCGCGATGTCAGATTATATTGCCGCGCGTCGCGGGAGTCAAACCGGTTTTGAGCGGCGGAGAATGGAGCCGGGCGCAACTTGACTTGCGCATGAAAAAAGACATATTATAATTAAGCTGTTATCAATATATGCAAATTGCAGATAAACGGTCACAAGAAAGGCGATGTCGTATTGAACAAATCGGACACATTGCTGAAGCGGCCGGCGTCAGCTTGGATGCCTGTTTTTGTTTCATTTGTCGCTTTGGCGGTTGCGGCAGGGCTGGTTTGGCACGGCTCGAACGTCCACCGCGTTTTTAAAGAAACCCTCACTGAACAATTCCAAGACCTCCAGAGCGAGATAGCGAAGAGCAGCGCGCAGGGAATAGAATCCGTGGTGGCGAGGCTCACCAGCGATATGCTGTCGCTTGCGGCGGCCCCGCGCATGCAGGATATTGACAGCCCGCAGACTATGGAACTTCTGATTGATTTCTACAGGTCGAATCAGGATATCGCTTACGCGGGATACAGGATGAGCAATGAGGGCATTCTTACGGACATGTATCCTGTGGATGAAAATTCTCTTTACGCCGACATCAGATATCAAAAACATGTGGTGAATCTTTTCGAGACAAGACGGCTGGTGATAAGCGGGCTGTTCCGAGCGGTGGAGGGATTCGACGCCATAGCCATTCACGCTCCGGTGTTCAAAGGCAGGGAAATGAACGGGAGCGTGGCGACGATAATAAAGCTGGACAGCATAACGAGCAGATTTCTGCGCGGGATAGAGATAGGCGAGGGCGGGTACGCATGGCTCGTGGATGAGGACGGAGCGATTATATATCACCCGGACGGCGGGGTTATAGGCAAGAAGCTGAAAGACGATCATCCAGTGTTTGACGAGGAAGTTTGCGACGCGCTCGCCCGCGAGATATGGCGGGGCAGGCCGATGACGATGCAGATCGGCGACACGCTGTTTTCCATTCATCCTTTCATGATAGGCGACAGGACATGGACGGTGGTGATTTCCACTCCTTACGCAGCCATCTCCGGGCCGATCTCGGACCACTGGCGAAATATGATGATTCTCACGTGCGCCGTGTTGCTGCTCATGTATTCGGTGGGATACGCCGCGCTCAAATACAGCATGAAAGCGACGCAGCTTCAAAAAGACAAAGCGGCGCTCGAAAAAGAAATGGAACTGGAGAAAGAGCTGAAACTGAGCCACGACCGGCTCAACCACATAATTAAGATGTTGCCGAGCGGCTTGTTCACAGTGGACACCGACAGGGTGATCCAGAAATGGAACGACACCGCAGAGAGGCTGACTGGATTTGCGGCGGAAGAGGTTGTGGGGCAGCGCTGCTCTTATGTTATGAGCGGAGCCTGCGGGGACTTCTGCTCTCTTTTCGATCCTTCCCGGCTAGAGTTTCCCATAGTCGGAAAGGAATGTGAGATAGTAACGAAATCGGGCAAGAAGATTCTCGTCAGCAAAAACGCCGACCTGCTTCGAGACGCGGACGGAAACATCATCGGCGGGATAGAAAGCTTCATCGACGTGACGGAAGCTAAGCGCGCCGAGGAAGACCGCATCCAGAACATCGAAATGAAAAAGCAGATTGAATATCTGGAGAAGATGAACGAGGGGAAGACGAACTTCCTGTCGATGGTGTCGCATGAGTTGAGGACGCCGCTTTCGGTCATGCTTGGGAATCTGGATATGGCGCAGAAGGAGAGATACGGACCGCTGCCTGAGAAGTTTGCGGAGAAATTAAAAGTGATTCTCAAGCGCGGCTGGCAGCTCAACGACCTGATAGACAACCTGATACTGCGCGCCAGAATAGAGATGGGCGCGATGGGGTTGGCGAAGAGAGAGTTGAACGTGGAAACGGCGGCGAGGGAGGCTCTGGAAAGGTTCAGGGACGAAATCGAGGCGCAGAAACTAAGCGCTTCCGTGGAAATATCGGGCGAAGCCGAATGGGTTTTCGCAGACGAGTCAATGTTCCAGAAACTTCTGTCGAACCTTATCAGCAACGCTGTAAAATTCACCCCTGAAGGCGGATTCGTCAAGGTGGTTTCCAAGCGAGCCGGCAAGTCCGTCATCGTTTCAGTAAAAGACAACGGCATCGGGATTCCCCCGAACGAGCACGGCAAGATATTTGACAGGTTCTACCAGATAGACGACACCTCCACGCGGCAGTACGGAGGAACGGGGCTTGGACTTGACATGGTCAAGCAGATAGCGGCGATTCACGAGGCGGAGATAAGACTCGAAAGCGCTCCCGGCTCCGGAACGGAGATATCCGTCGTTTTCACAGACAAAGACAACGATGAAAACAGCATCCCGTCTGAGGCTGTTTCAAACGGAACCATACTATTGTTCGACGCTTCTCCCGACATCCTTACGTCAGTCACTGAAATGCCTGAAACGCAGGAGCACAACGTGATAGTGGCCACATCCATAGACGAAGCTGCGGATCTGCTTGCGCGGGGAGGCGTCAAACTCGTTCTGTTCGGCCCTCGGACATCCGTAATGGGAGCGGACGCGGCGGCGGCCGCGTACTCTCGCGCAACGGGGCCTCTTCCTCCGGCGCTCATCGCGACGGACGACGCGGTGTTCGCGAGCGAAATGCGTTCCCGGCTTAAATGCCGCTCGTTGACTGTCGCAAGTCAAGCGGACGCCTCCTCTCTTGAAAAAGCTATGAAATCCCTCCTTGCGTGATTTTGCGGCCTCATTCGCTTATGCGGCTTGACGCGTCGCGCTTTTGTGCTTAATCTTCAAAGTCATATTTTTTGAGGGAGACTTTCGACATGGCATACTACGTCGCGCCACAGGGCGGAGAAAAAATCAAGATGGACGCAGGCCGCGCAATCGTCCCGGACAACCCCATTATTCCTTTCATCGAGGGGGACGGCACGGGAGTGGACATCTGGGCGGCCTCCAAAAGGGTGTTGGACGCGGCGGTGGAAAAGATATACGGCGGAAAGAAAAAAATATACTGGATGGAGATTCTTGCCGGAGAAAAGGCCCACGCGGAGACTGGCGAGTGGCTGCCGAGGCGCACCATAGACGCGATCTCCGATTACGCGGTGGCAATCAAAGGGCCGCTCACCACGCCCGTCGGCGGCGGCATACGCAGTCTGAACGTGGCTCTCAGGCAGGAGCTTGACCTGTACGCGTGCGTGAGGCCGGTGCGGTATTTCGCCGGAACTCCCGCTCCGGTTCGCGAGCCGCAGAAACTCAATGTCGTCATCTTCAGAGAAAACACGGAAGACGTTTACGCGGGCATCGAATGGAAAGAAGGAACGCCGGAAGCGGCGAAAGTAATATCTTTCCTCAACAACGAGATGGGGCGCAACGTGCGTTCGGACTCCGGCATAGGCATAAAGCCGGTCAGCCGCGAAGGCTCCCGCCGGCTTGTCCGCAGAGCCATCGACTTCGCCATAGCGAAGGGCCGCTCATCGGTGACCCTCGTCCACAAGGGCAACATCATGAAGTTCACCGAAGGCGCGTTCAAGGAATGGGGATACGAGCTTGCGCGCGAGGAGTTCGCCGATAAGACGATAGCCGAAAGCGAAATCTGGGAAGGCAAGAGCGCGGAAGGCAAAGTGGTCATAAAAGACCGCATCGCGGACGCCATGTTCCAGCAGGTATTGCTGAGGCCGGACGAGTATGAAGTGATAGCGACGCTGAACCTGAACGGGGACTACCTGTCGGACGCGTGCGCGGCGCAGGTTGGCGGGCTGGGAATGGCTCCCGGAGCGAACATCGGCGACGCGGCCGCCGTCTTTGAGGCCACCCACGGAACCGCCCCGAAGTACGCCGGACAGGACAAAGTGAACCCCGGCTCGGTTATTCTATCCGGCGTGATGATGTTTGAGCACATGGGATGGGACGAAGCGGCGCGCGCGATTATCGGAGCCATCGAGAAATCAATTTCTCAGGGCCGCGTCACTTACGACCTGCACAGGCAGATGCCCGGCGCGACTCTGCTGAAATGCTCCCAGTTTGCCGACGCAGTCATCGAAAATATAAGTTGAGACGCTACGGCTCCGCGCCGGATATCCAACTCTAATAAATTCTCTTTGATTTCAATTTAGTGTATAATTCATTTTCCTTTTGATAGAAGCGCGAAGGGTTGCGCTCGTGAGATGTGCCTATATGAGAAAAATCGAGTTTCAAACCGTAGTTGACGCGGCAAAAGAGCTTTGCGCGCGGAGCGCGAGCGACCTTCCCGCGGATGTGGAGCGGGCGCTCGCCGCGGCGCGAGCGAGGGAGATTTCCCCGGCGGGCGCGGAGATTCTGGATTCTCTGCTGGAAAACGCGCGGGTGGCCCGCGATGAAAAACGACCAATCTGCCAAGACACCGGGGTGGCGGTTTTCTTTATCGAAAAGGGCGCGGAAGCGGTCGTCGCGGGCGGGACTCTGACGGACGCAGTGAACGAGGGCGTCAGGCGCGGATACGAAGAGGCTTTTCTGAGAAAATCTATCGTTCGGGGGCCGTTGGACCGCGTGAACACCAAGGACAACACGCCTGCGGTCATTCATCTCGAAGAGGTTCCCGGAGACAGGATTTCGATCAGGTTCATGGCGAAGGGCGGAGGCTGCGAAAACATGTCGCGGCTGGCGATGCTCACGCCCGCCGAGGGCAGGGAGGGCGTTATAAGGTTTGTGGTCGGCGCGGTGGACGCGGCGGGAGCGAACCCGTGCCCGCCGATTGTGGTCGGCGTCGGCATGGGCGGCACGTTCGAGGTTGCCGCGCTGCTCGCCAAGAAAGCTTTATTCAGAGAAATCGGCTCTCCGAACCCGGCCCCGGCTCTGGAAACGCTTGAAAAAGAAATTCTTGAAAAGATAAATAATCTGGGAATCGGGCCGCAGGGCATGGGGGGCGTGACGACCGCGCTCGCGGTCCACGTTCTATCGCATCCGTGCCACATAGCAAGCCTGCCTGTGGCTGTGAACATCGAGTGCCACGCGCACAGGAGCGCGGAGGTCGTCTTGTGAGCGGAACAATAATTAAAGTGAAAAGTCCGCTCGCGGAAGGGGCGGTCGAATCGTTCCGCGCCGGAGATGTTGTGAGGATTTCGGGCGTGTTGTACACCGCAAGGGACGCGGCGCACAAGAGGATAGTCGAGGCGTTGGACGCGGGGCAGGCCCCGCCGTTCGAGCTTTCGGGGCAGATAGTGTACTATGTAGGCCCGACGCCGGCGAGGCCGGGAGAGGCAATCGGCTCCGCCGGCCCGACGACAAGTTGCAGGATGGACTCTTACGCGCCGAGGTTGCTTGAGGCCGGGTTGAAGGGGATGATAGGGAAAGGCAACCGGGCTCCGGTGGTGGTCGAAGCGATGAAAAAGTATCGCGCGGTGTATTTCGCGGCGGTAGGCGGAGCGGGCGCGCTCATTTCAAAAAGCATAAAATCTTGTGAAATAATCGCGTATGAAGACCTCGGCGCGGAAGCTGTCAGAAAGCTGCTTGTAGAGGATTTCCCGGCGATTGTCGTCAACGACGTCCTCGGCGGCGACATTTACGAAACAGGCAGAAAAAAATATCAGAGGTTATGACCGTCCGGCGCTTTTCGATGTCCGGAGACAAACCGATTCGTGGAGGAAATGGCAATGAGCATATTCAAGGCGTATGACATCAGAGGGATAGTGCCGGACCAGTTGGACGAAGCTCTGGCGTATAAGATAGGACGCGCTTATGTGACGTTTCTGAAATGCGACCGGGTGGTGGTCGGCAGGGACGCCCGGGCGAGCGCGGACGCGATGTTCGAGGCGCTGGCGCGCGGCATCACCGATCAGGGGGCCGATGTTATTGACATCGGGCGCAGCGACACCCCGATGCTTTACTTCGCCGCCCGCAACGAGCCTGCCGCCATTATGATTACCGCCTCTCACAACCCGCCCGCCTACAACGGCTTCAAGATGTGCCGCGAGAACTCTATCCCGATAAGCGGAGACACCGGGATAAAGGATATGGAGAAGATAGTTCTTGAGGAGAGTTTCGCGGCTGCGGCGCGGAAAGGCGAGATAGTGAAAAAAGACGCGCTGGATGAGTTCGCCGCTTTCACGCGCTCATTCGCGCGGCTGGACGGCGGAAGGAAGCTGAAGGTGGTGGTGGACGGCGCGAACGGGGCCTGCGGTTACACTTACCCGAAAATTTTCGATGGGATGAATATTGAATACATTCCTTTATATATGGAACCGGACGGAACGTTCCCAAACCACGAGGCGAACCCGCTGCTGGACGAGAATCTGGTGGATATAAAGAAAAAGGTGTTGGAGACGGGGGCGGACCTCGGGGCGGCCATTGACGGCGACGCGGACAGGTGCATGTTCATAGACGAGCGGGGGGAGACGGTGAGGGCGGATGTGGCCGGGGCGATTATCGCAAGAGACCTGCTGAAGACATCTCCGGGCGCGGCTGTGCTTTACGATCTGCGCAGCACGAGCGCGGCGGCGGAAGACATTGAAACTTATGGCGGCAAACCGGTGATGTGCAGGGTCGGACACGCTTTCATCAAGCGCCAGATGCGCGAGCACGACGCGGTGTTCGCTTCTGAGCTTTCAGGACATTTCTATTTCAAGGCCCACAATTTCACCGAAAGCTCCGCTATAGCTTTAATCTGCATGTTGAACCTGATGTCGGAGACCGGAAAGAAGATGAGCGAGCTTGCGGCTCCGGTTTTGCGCTACTCTCATTCGGGCGAGATAAACTTCGAGGTCGCCGACAAGGACGCCGTATTGAAGAAGCTCGAAGAGACTTACGGAGCGGCGGGCAGGGTTTTCCACCTCGACGGGTTGAGCGTGGAACTTGACGGCTGGCGGTTCAATGTGCGCGCGAGCAACACCGAGCCGCTGCTGCGCCTTAACTTGGAGGCGGCCGACGTTGAAGAGATGGAAAAGAAAAAGGCGGATGTAATCGGGATAATAGAGGGCAAATGATGACGGACAAGATGGACGCTGACAACGAGCGAGACTCCGGCAAAGACGAAAAAAAGAAAACCCCCGAAGCCGAGAGCCGCTCTAAACTTAAGATGCGCCAGAGGGCTGCTCTGTGGACGGGCATACCCATGACCATGCTCGCCGGGCTTATCGTCGGCTATATGATAGGAATCGGCCTTGAAAGCGTGTTCCACACTGAAAACAATATTCTGCTGGCAGTGAGCGTGATGCTCGGAGTGGCAGCCGGATTCAAACTTGTGTTCGAGCAGATAAAAAAATTGGAGTAAAAATATTGACACAGCGAAGCTTTTGTGAAATGATTCACGTGCTTGATTATGAGACCTATGGCTAATGGAACGAAAACAGCGCAAAACATCATTCATCAAAAATATTATTATATCTGTTCTCTGGGTGACGACGCCTGCCGCGATTGCAATGATACTGTTCCGGGAGAAACTGCCGCCGATGTTCGCGGCGGGGTTCATTGCCGGAGTCATTTTTGGAAGCCTCAACCTGTTATGCGTTGAGCGGCTGGTAAAAAGTCTCATCGGGGGAGCGGACAAAAGAAAAACACGGGCGGCAATCGCGAGCGCGGCGGCGTTGGCGGCGATAGTCAGTGGACTTTTGGCCGGATTGTACTTTAGAATATTCGACGGTTTCGGCGCCTTGGCCGGATTCACAGTGGTTCTGGCGGTTATGATGGCGCGGGGAATGAAACAGATAAACATATTGAAAGAGAATAAAAAATGAGCGCGACGACAGCGGCGGAACACGCGACGACAGCGGCGGAACATGTCGCTGAAAACGCAGGACACGCGGCGGAACACACGGCCGAGGCGGCGGGCCACGCCGCGGAGCACGTCGGCGGCGTACACATCCCCGAACTTCAGAACGTCATCGACTATGCGCTTCATCTCAAGCATATCAGCATTTGGGACGACGCGTTCGGTCACGGTTTGTGGGGTCTCAGTTGGTTTGACATGATAAACATCGTGTTCGCCTGCGGAGTGATTCTGATACTCAGCGTGCTGGCGATCAGATTGAAAGCAAAGCTCCAAAGAGTCCCCAAGGGCTTCCAAGCTCTTGTGGAAGTCTTCGTCAACGGAATGAACACTTATTTTAGCGGAATCATGGGAGCCAAGTGGGGAAGAGTTTTCACCCCATTCGTCGGAACCCTCTTTATTTATATTCTTTTTATGAACTATCTCGGATTAATCCCGTTCGCAAAATCTCCCATCGCCGCAAATATCAATGTGCCGATGGCGATGGCGATATGCGTGTTTTTCCTTGTGCAGTATCACGGCATAAGGCAGAACGGGTTGAAAAACTACTGCAAACATTTTCTGGGCGAGAAAGCGGGAATCATAGGGCTAGACCAGTTCCTGATGTGTTTGAACCTTATGTTGCACATACTTGGCGAACTGGTGAAACCGGTTTCGTTGACGCTCAGGCTTTTCGCAAATATCACGGCGGAAGACGCGGTGTTGGCGTCTCTGGTGATAATGGTGGTGTCGTTGCCGTGGTGGCTGCCGATACCGTTGCAAGCGGTGTTTTTCCCGCTGGCGCTTCTGTTCGGATTGATCCAAGCGGTGGTGTTCTCCACATTGAGCGCGCTGTACATATCGCTGATGTCCGCGCACGAAGAACACGGGCACGACGCGGAGCATTGAAAACAAGGCGAAACCGGCAAGATACAATTGTCGACGCGATATAGAGACAGGAAAAACTGAGAAAGGGGGACAATAGAACATGGAAGCTGGAGCACTCGTAGGATTGGCGCTTCCGATCGGGGTGGGACTCGCCGCAATCGGTTCGGGACTCGGACTCGGTCAGGCAGTAGGAAAAGCGTTGGAAGCAATCGCAAGGCAACCGGAGGCCGCGGACAAGATTCAGACGGTCATGATCATCGGCGCGGCTCTGATTGAAGCTCTCACGATTTACGCGCTTGTTGTCGTGTTTCTTCTCATGGGCAAAGTGTGATTCGCCCTTGAACGGACTGATCCGCCGCCGGCGGGCGGACGTCCCGGTTCGCATTGCGGTCGCCGGGGGGGTGCATTGTGGTCGAGATATTTGAAGCGCTAGGCGTAAAGCCGACACAGATCGCCATTCAGTTGGTCGGTTTTCTGTTGCTGTTCTTCGTGTTGAGGAAGTTTCTGTGGAACCCCATCCTTAACCTGATGGAATCGCGGGAAAAAGAGGTAGAGGACATGCTCGGCAAGGCCGAAGAGGCCAAAAAGACGGGCGAACGTCTCGAAGCCGATTACAAAGACCGCATTTCTCAGATAGACGACGAAGCGCGCAAATACAGAGATGAAGAATTGAAGCGGGGCCGCGAGATGGCTGAACAGATCATCAAAGAGGCCCGCGACGAAGCCGAGGTCGAGAAACAGAAAGCCCTCAACGCAATCCGCGAGGAGAGCAGGCGCGCCCGCATGGAGCTTCGCGACTATTCGGTCGGCCTTTCAATCGACATCGCGGCAAAGGTGCTTGAAGAAAAGATCGACCGCGCTTCTCACGAACAGCTCGCGAGGAAGTTCCTCGACAAATTGGACTCGTTGAATTGATAAAGGAATCGGAGAGCGGGGATGCTTAAAAGGGCCATATCCGCAAGATACGCCGGGGCGCTGTTCGCGCTGGCGAAAGAAACCGGAAAGCTTGAGACGGTGGAGCGCGACTTCGCGCGGGCCGTCGAGACGCTGGACGGCAACGCCGACGTGGACGCGTTTATGGCGCATCCGGCCATCGGCGTGGCAGACAAGCTTCAAGTGGCCGAATCTCTTTTCTCCGGCAAGGTGGACGCGGCGGTTTACGACTTCGTCTGCCTCCTCATCGAGAAGAAGCGCGAACAGTATCTGCGCATGATACTCGATGATTTCGGCGCGCTTCTCATGGAGCACAGAGGGAAACAGAAGGCGACGGTGTTCACGCCGTACGAGCTGACCCCGGAAACCAAGTCCGCGATAATCTCCGGGCTTGAGAAGAGCGCCGGAATGAAGATTGACCTTGAGCAAGTGGTTGACAAGACGCTGATCGGCGGGATAAAAGTGCAGATCGGCGACATGGTGTACGACGGAAGCGTCAGGAGCGGACTCGAAAGGATGAGAGAGGCTCTCGGCGCGGCAAGGTTATAAAAGAGAGGCGCGCCCGGCGGCTGCGGCCGTGGGGTAACGGAGGCGGGCGGCTCCGACTCGCGCGAAGCGCCCGAGTATAACGAGGTGACAGGCTGATGGGTATTCGACCGGAAGAGGTAAGCTCCGTAATAAGGGAGCAGCTTGAAAAATATCGATCGAAAGTCGAGATGGAGAATGTCGGCACGGTGTTGCAGGTCGGCGACGGCATCGCCCGCGTTTACGGGTTGAGCGGAGCCATGGCCGGCGAGATGCTCGAGTTCCCGGGCGGCATCATGGGCATGGCGCTCAACCTCGAGACCGACAACGTCGGCGCCGTCATCTTCGGCTCCGATAGGACCATCAAGGAAGGCGACACCGTCAAGTGCACGGGCAAGATCGCCTCGGTGCCTGTCGGCGAAGCGGTGCTCGGCAGGGTTATCAGCCCGGTCGGACAGCCGCTAGACGGCCTCGGCCCGATCGCGTCGTCCGAGTCGCGAGAGATCGAGTTCCGAGCTTGCGGCGTTGTCGACAGGCAACCCGTCAACCAGCCGGTTCAGACCGGCCTGAAAGCCATCGACTCGATGATCCCCATCGGGCGCGGCCAGCGCGAACTCATCATCGGCGACCGCCAGACGGGCAAAACCGCCATCGCCATCGACACCATTATCAACCAGAAAGGCAACGACCTTTACTGCATATATGTTTCCATTGGCCAGAAGATGTCCACTCTCGTTTCTGTGGTCGAAATTCTTAAAAAGTACGGCGCAATGGAATACACCACCATCGTGGCCGCGACCGCCATGGACGCGGCGGCCCTACAGTACATCGCTCCCTATGCCGGTTGCGCGATGGGCGAGCACTTCATGTATCAGGGCAAGCACGTTCTGCTGATTTACGACGACCTGACCAAACAGGCCGCGTCCTATCGGCAGATGTCGCTTCTGTTGCGCAGGCCTCCCGGACGCGAAGCGTACCCCGGCGATATTTTCTATCTGCACAGCAGACTGCTTGAGCGCGCCGTGAAACTCAACGACAAACTGGGAGCCGGCTCTCTGACCGCGCTGCCGATCATTGAGACGCAGGCGGGCGACGTCTCGGCGTACATCCCGACAAACGTCATCTCGATCACGGACGGACAGATATTCTTGGAAACCGACCTGTTCTACGCCGGACAGCGGCCCGCCATCAACGTGGGCCTCTCGGTATCGCGCGTAGGCGGCAAAGCGCAGACCAAAGCGATGAAGAAAATCGCAGGACGCCTCCGCCTAGATTTGGCGCAGTACCGCGAACTTGCGGCGTTTGCCCAGTTCGGCTCCGACCTCGACAAGGCCACTCTCTCCCAGCTAACGCGCGGCGAGAAGATGACCGAGATTCTCAAGCAGGATCAGTACGTCCCGATGAAAATCGAAGATCAGGTGGCGATAATCTTCGCCGGCGTCAACGGACTTCTCGACAGCATTCCAACAGCGGCTCTTAAACGCTTCGAGCGCGAACTGATTCAATACCTGAGCGAGAAGCATCCTGACATCCCGAAAGAAATCGGGACGTCAAAAGAATTGACGGACTCCACGGCTGCGAAATTGAAACAGGCGGTGGAGGATTTTAAAGGAAAATTTAAGGCATAAAGCGCGGACGCCGGATGGCGACGGAGCGGCGGGGAGTGTGAACGGCCATAGCTGAAAATCCGAAGAAAATACGCACCAGAATAGTCGCTGTCAAGAACACGCAGAAGATCACCAGCGCTATGAAGATGATTGCGGCGGCGAGGCTTCGCAAGGCCGAAGAGCGCGCGATGATGGCGCGCCCGTACGCGGACAGACTTCAGAGTTTCTTGGACGGATTTGCGATATCGCCTGAGAACGTGCCGCACCCGCTCGCCGAAACGCGCGGAACTGTCCGCAAGCGGGGCTTGTTGCTGATAACTTCAGACCGCGGTCTTTGCGGAAGCTATAACGGCAACATACTGCGCGAGGCCGACAACTGGCTGAACGCCAACGGGCGCGACAATTGCCTGTTCTACATCATCGGCAAAAAGGGCGTCAATTATTACAAAAGGCGCGGCGGAAATATCAAGTATTCGATGCTGGACATCGACCAGACGATTAACCATAAACAAATCAAGGAAATCACGGACGCGCTCGCGGCGGACTTCATCGCGGGGGAAGTGGACGAAGTGAACGTGTTGTATTCGAAGTATGTGTCTCCGGCGGTGTGCAAGCAGACGAACATTCCGCTGCTGCCGATACAGTCGGCGGAATCGGAAACTGAACGAAAAGGCCCCGCGGCGGACTTCATTTATCAGCCGAGTTCTGAGGCTCTGCTGGAGATATTGTTCCCGAAGTACTTGTACACCAGAATCATTACGTCTCTCGCGGAGAGCTTCGCCAGCGAGCAGGGACAGCGCATGGTGGCGATGACGAACGCGACGGACAACGCCGAGGAAATGGTGAGGTTGTTGACGCTGAAATACAACAACGCGCGCCAGACGGCTATAACAAAGGAATTGCTTGAAATAGTAGGAGGCGCCGAAGCGCTAGAGAAGTAAACAGCAGGGGCGCAGGCGCCCCGCGGACGAGGTGACCCGATGGCATTACCGGATGGAAAAATTGTACAGATAATCGGACCGACGATCGACGCGGAGTTTCCGCCAGAACATCTGCCCGAAATACTCACGGCGCTCAAGGTCGAGAACAAATCGACCAAAGCGACCATCACCGTCGAGGTGGCGCAGCATTTGGGCAACAACATTGTCCGCGCCATCAGCATGCAGTCCACTGACGGACTCAAGCGCGGCGACAAAGTGGTGAACACGGGCAAGCCCATTATGCTTCCCGTCGGTCGCGAAACTCTCGGCCGTCTGTTCAACCTGCTCGGAGAAACCATCGACGAACAGGGCGAACTGAAGACCAGCATGGAGTATCCGATCCACCGCGAAGCTCCGTCGTTTGAGGACCAGACGGCCGTCTCTGAAGTGTTCGAGACCGGCATCAAGGTCATCGACCTGCTCGAGCCGTACGCCAAGGGCGGAAAAGTCGGCCTCTTCGGCGGCGCGGGCGTCGGCAAAACCGTCGTTATTATGGAGCTTATCCACAACATCGCCACCCACCACGGCGGCTTCTCCGTGTTCGGCGGCGTCGGCGAACGAACACGCGAAGGAAACGACCTCTGGCTCGAAATGAAAGAGTCCGGCGTCATCGATAAAACCTGCCTCGTGTTCGGGCAGATGAACGAGCCCCCCGGAGCTAGACTCCGCGTCGCTCTCTCCGCTCTCACTATGGCTGAATACTTCCGCGACGAGGAAGGGCAGGACGTCCTCCTGTTCATCGACAACATATTCAGATTCACGCAGGCCGGCTCCGAGGTGTCCGCTCTTCTCGGACGCATGCCGTCCGCCGTCGGATACCAGCCCACTCTCGCAACGGAAATGGGCGCCCTGCAGGAGCGCATTACCTCCACGAAGAAAGGCTCCATCACTTCCGTTCAGGCCATCTACGTTCCCGCAGACGACCTCACGGACCCGGCTCCGGCCACTACGTTCTCCCACCTTGACGCCACCACTGTTCTTTCAAGACAAATTGCAGAACTCGGCATATATCCCGCCGTCGACCCGCTCGACTCCACCTCCCGCATACTCGACCCGAACATCGTCGGAAACGAACACTACGGCGTCACCCGGCAGGTGCAGAACATCCTTCAGAAATATAAAAACCTTCAGGACATCATCGCCATCCTCGGCATGGAAGAGCTTTCCGACGATGATAAATTGACGGTGTCCCGCGCCAGAAAAATTCAGAGATTCCTTTCCCAGCCGTTCTTCGTGGCCGAGGCGTTCACAGGTCAGGCCGGCAAGTACGTGCCGCTCGCAGAGACAATCAAGGGATTCAAGGAAGTCATAGAAGGCAAGCACGACGACCTGCCGGAACAGGCGTTCTACATGGTCGGCGGGATAGAAGAAGCCGTAGAAAAAGCGAAGCAGTTGAGAGGATAAAACACCGAAAGGTCCATCGCGGGGCGGCAACGCGCGCGCGGGAACCGATTCAAAGTTATGGCGGATCAAAACTACACACTCGATATCATGACGCCGATGAAGTCGGCCTTCAAAGGCGACGTCAGAACGCTCATCGCGCGCGGCACGGACGGATACTTCGGAGTGCTGGCGAACCACGCTCCCATGCTGGCCGCGCTTGACTTCGGCCCGCTTCATGTCCGCACAGCCGAAGGCGCGGACAAATGGTTCGCGGTCAGCAACGGTTTTTTCGAAGTGCGCGGCAACAAAGCGGCTCTTCTGGTTGAGACCTGCGAAGCAAAGGAAGATATAGACGTTGAGCGAGCTAGAAAAGCCAAAGAGCGCGCTGAAGAGCGCCTCAGAAAACGCGAAAGCATCGACATCAAACGCGCAGAGGCAGCCCTGTTGCGCGCCATCACGCGCCTGAGCATCGCGTCAAGATAACTAAACGGAAAGTTCCAAAGGGAAATCTTCAAAGAAGGTTTCCCTTTTTCATTTTAAAACCATGTCCGTTTTATTTTCTGCGTTTCCTTTACATATCGGTTTTGATGCGCCATGCTTAAATAGCGGAGCGATCCGCGCGGACGGTTGATTAAAATTATCTGTGGCGTATGTATTCTGTGAAGGCAAGCGGCATACTGGAGCGGGTTCCTCTCCGAAATACACCTCAAAACGATAACTGAAAACTATCCGCAACCCCGAATAAGCGCTTGCGCGTTCGGGGACAGGTTCGACGCCTGAACGCTGCATTTTAGAGCGCGCAGGGCGGCGGAGCGCGAATAAACGGCCGAGGCCGTTGATATTTCTATATGGAAGGAAGCGGCGGCGGAACCGCCGCAGAGGAAATGTTTTATGTCAAGTTTTAAAGATTTAGGTTTGAATCAGGAGATGCTCAAAGCCGTTAAAGCGGAAGGGTACTCGGAGCCGACGCCGATACAGGCGCAGGCGATCCCCTTGGTTCTAGAGGGAAGAGATGTTCTCGGTTGCGCGCAGACGGGAACGGGAAAGACGGCCGCGTTCGCGTTGCCTATAATCCAGAAACTAAGCAAGGCGCAGGCGCGCAAGGGCAGGCGTCCGATACGGGCGCTGATTCTCACGCCCACGCGGGAACTGGCCGCTCAGATAGACGATTGCTTCGCCGCGTTCGGAAGAACGGCGGGCGTTTATAGAACAGCTGTGTTCGGAGGCGTAAGCCAAGGCCGGCAAGTGGACGCGCTCAGGCGCGGCGTGGACGTCCTTGTCGCCACCCCCGGAAGACTGCTCGACCTCATCAGTCAGGGCTTCATCGATCTCGGCTCGCTTGAGATTTTCGTTCTCGACGAAGCCGACCGCATGCTTGACATGGGGTTCATTCACGACGTGCGCAGAGTCGCGAAACTGCTTCCCGACCGCAGGCAGACTCTTCTGTTCTCGGCCACCATGCCCGGAGATATCCGGAGTTTGGCGGACAACCTGCTGGACAATCCGGCGAGCGTATCCGTCTCGCCGCCGTGCTCGACGGTAGACCTCATACAGCAGTCGGTGTACTACGTGGAGAAAGCCGACAAGGGCGCGTTGCTTTCGAGCCTTATGAGCAAGCCGGAATTCGGGCGCGCGCTGATCTTCACTCGCACGAAGCACGGCGCGGACAAAGTCGCGAAGATGCTTTCGCGAGGCAACGTGAAAGCCGAGGCGATTCACGGAAACAAAACGCAGAACGCGCGGCAGAACGCGCTGGACTCATTCAAGCGCGGACGCTCGCAGGCCCTTGTGGCAACAGACATCGCCTCGCGCGGCATCGACATCGACAGCGTCACTCATGTTATAAATTTCGACCTGCCCAACGAGCCGGAAAGCTACATCCACCGCATTGGCAGAACAGGCCGGGCGGGAGCTTCGGGCGTGGCGATTTCTTTCTGCGCTGCGGACGAGCGCCCCTACCTGAAGGACATCGAGCGTCTTATAAAGAAGAGCATCAGGCGCGAGGACGACAACCCGTTCGCGTCCACTGTCGCCGAGGCTCCGGCAGCCGTCGCAACGCCCTCGCGGGCGCGCTACGGCGGCGGAACGCGCGGCGGCGTAAGATACGCTTCGGCCTCTTCAAACCGCAGGGGCCGCTCGGGCGTTCGCTGAGCGGGGAATGTTTCGCAACGCTTAAATGAGATTGTTCGAAAGTTTGCGGGGCAACCGTTTTTTGCAAAAACCGGTTTCCCCGCGCCCCTTCCGAAAAAACTCTTAATAAGCCGATTTTGTTGAACTTCGTTCTAAATAAAATCGGTTTTTTATTTCATGCCTAATCCGTCATTATGATTAGAATTCATTGACGCAAGAGGCGCATAGCGGCGTTCAGAGTGGGGATGCCGTCGCGCGCGCCTACCGCGCCGCATGTGAGAAACGCGGCGGCGTTGGCGAATTCGCAACAGCGTTTGACGTCCCATCCGTTGAGAAGGCCATGAATGTACCCTCCGTGAAAGACATCGCCAGCGCCCGTGGTATCCACTACGAATCCGGGTTTGGAGTAAGCTTGAATTCTGAAAGAGCCGTCGCGGGTGGCGCCGGCGCAGCCTTTTTCTCCAAGGGTGACAACCGCCGCGCGGGGGCCTGCGGCGAGGATTTTTTCACACGCCGACGCGGGACTGATTCTCGCTCCGTAGTATCTTCGGACAAACTCGTGAGAAGCTACAAAGTGGTCTACCGACGCGAAAATCTCGTCCATGCGCTCGCGGGGGCTTCCGGCGTCGATGACTGACGGGACGCCTCTGCGGCGGGCTGTTTTCAGCGCGAGTATAGCCGCGCGCGCGTCGCGCCCGTCCACATGCATGACGCGGCACTGCGGAAGAGCGGACCCGGAAACGGCGCGGGGCGGCAGAGGCAACGCTCCCGTCTGGTCCAGCGCGCACGCCCTGCTTCCCGTCGATTCGTCTATCCATACGAACGCCTTGCACGTCCGCGCTTTCTGATGCAGAACCATTCCGTCCGCGCGCACGCCGTATCTCTCAAGCTCCCGCTGGATGAAAAGCCCCTCGTGGTCGTTCCCCGCCGAGCCGATGAAGGAGCAGTTCCTTTTCCATTTAGCAAGAGCCACGAGCGCTGTGGGAACGGGCGCGCCTCCCTGCATCGTAAATTCTTTCACTGTTGTTTTTTCGTCAGGCTCTGGATACTTGCCCAGCACGCACTGATAGTCCAGCGCGCACAAACCTATTCCCAAGCAATCAAAAACGGCTTCGTTGTTTTTCATTTAATCGCTCCGGAGAAAACCGCCAGAGGCGGGCTTCTTTTACTTTCTCACCATCTCGATAAGTTTGACCAGCGGCGGTTTGTTGAGCGCGACCGCGCTGTAAATGCAGAGTTCGTGGCAACAGAAACAGAGGATGCATTTATCGTTGTTGATTTTTCCGGCTTTTTCGTCGAAAGAAATGGCTCCGGCGGGGCAGACTTCGGCGCATTTGCGGCATTTGACGCACTTTTCCGGCTCGATGCGAGGGCGCACTTTCGTTAACTCGGTGAAAGGGGAGGCGAGAACGGGCATGAGCAGGAACGCGGCGGATGACGGCCTGCGGACGCGGCGGCGCACGTTCTCCAGCCGCTCGCCGAGGATATCGATATCTTTAAGTTTGTAGGCTCCCATTCCGCGACGCCCCGCGCATTCGGTGACGGCTATCTCGCCGGGGGAGAACCCCAATGCGGCGGCGGCAAACGCGTCCAGCGCCACCGCGTCTGCCGCGCCCGCGATAAATTTCAGAGCTATCGGCTTGCCCTGACTCGGTCCAGTGCCTTCCATCCCGACTACCGCGTCCATTATCGAAAGCGCGGGAGGCATGGCCGAATAGATGTCTGCCACAGCTTCCGCAAAATCCCTGTAGCGGGCGAACCTGTGCGCCGCCACCCTGTCCGTTGTGGCAGTCAGGCCGAACATGTTTTTCACCGCGCCCGTCATCAGCGTCTGCATGTGAGTCTTCAACTTGCAGACGTTCACAATGACGTCCACCTCGTCCAGATGCTTGGGAATATGGATGTGAGTCAGTTTTTTCGCGCCGGGGATTTCCAATTTTCTGAAGCTGTGCTTCTCGAGCGAGACCAGTTCCGCGCCAGTCTCCCGCGCCACTCTGGGCATATCGGTGGCTGTGTGCACTTTGCGGGTTCCGCCTGCGTGGAATCCGCCGGGCAGGTCGCCGAAAGAGACTGTCGCGCCGAGGTCTTGCAGCCTTCGTATGACTGCAATAAGGATCGCCGGGTGGGTTGTTACGGCTTCTTCAGGTTTTGCCGCCAGAAGCAGGTTCGGTTTGACGAACACCTTTTTGCCTCTGCCGACGAACTTCTCAAGGCCGCCGAGCAATTCCAGCGTGCCGTCGAGCGCCTTGCCGACCCGTTCGGGGGAGTAATCCTCGCACTTTGCGACAGCCACAATAGACTTTTCCATGCCGTAAATTCTAACAGAGCGGAAGCGCGGATGAAACATTTGAAAAAAAAGGGTTGGACGCAAGGCGGGCGCTTTGACTTTTGACCTTGCCCGGCGCTAGAATCGAGACGTTTCGCAGCCTGAAAAAGGCGGACCAAACAAATAACCGGAAGGAGAAAAATACTAATGGAATACAAGAATCTGATTGCTGAAAAGAAAAGCGGATACGGGCAGATCACGTTGAACAGGCCGCCGGTGAACGCGCTGAGCGGGGATTTGGTGGTCGAGATAGGCGCGGCGATAGACGAGTTTGCGGCCGACGCCGAAATCCGTTCGATAGTCATCACCGGGGCCGGGGAGAAGGCGTTCTGCGCCGGGGCGGACCTCAAGGCCGGGTTCGGAGACAATCCGGACACGTTCGTGAAGCGCGGGCAGGACACGTTTCTGAAGGTGGAAACGTGCGGCAAGCCTGTCATCGCGGCGATAAACGGCATCACTCTCGGAGGCGGTTGCGAATTGGCTCTCTCCTGCACCTTCAGGGTCATCGCTGAAAACGCCATCATCGGGCTTCCCGAATCCAATCTCGGAATAATTCCCGGCTACGGCGGCACGCAAAGGCTTTCCCGCCTCGTCGGCAAATCCAAGTCGCTCCACATGATGATTTTCGGCCAACACATTAAGGCTGAAGAAGCGGTGGCGATAGGTCTGTGCGACAAGCTTTGCGCGCCCGGCAAGGCGCTTGAGGAAGCGGTCGCGCTGGCCGAACTGGCCGCTACTCGCTCTCCCATTGCGACTCGCTCCATTCTCGATTCCGTCAACAGGGGCGTCGAGACGGACATCCAGTCCGGACTCGACATAGAGCGCGCGAATTTCCTCGTGGCGCTTGCTTCCGGCGACGCCCGCGAGGGCATTTCAGCCTTCTTGGAAAAGCGCAAGGCCGAATTCAAGGGCGTCTGAGGCGGGACGACTTAAAAATCAATCAAAACAAGCCAAAGTGTGGCATTTAGGTCACATGCGATGTGGCATTTTTGTCAATTAGTTGTCTCAAAATAGCTGTTTTAAATCGATACTGATTTAAAAAGGCGAGAAAACAGCGCGTTTTTTATTTTTGTATTTTTATGGCAAGTGGCATAAATATTGCATGATACTTATTTTGCGTGGGGTTTTCTGTCAACCGACTTGCTGTGAAATTGATTATCGCATAGTTGAATATGTTGTAAAGACGGTAACGCGGGATGAAAAGGCGCATATTTAGGATTAGTAAAATATATGAATAGAATAAATATCACATTGCAATGATGGAGGAACTATGGTAAAATTTTCAAACCGATTGAGACTTTTTTATTAACAATTATGGGATTTTCGGCTAAGAGAACAGCATTGAAACAAATCCATTTGAAAAGGGCGATTTTGATATGAGAAGACATTTTATTGTCTTGTTGTTAATGTTGGGAGCTTTGACAATATGCTGCGGAGGGGCGTTTGCGGCTGATTGCACGAGCGTCGGGGCCGGGCCGGGGGATATCTGCATAGTATTGCAGGACGAGCTTGGCAACCCCATCGCCGGGGATGTCGATACGGTAGTGGAATTTTTAACCGAGGGCAGCGACGGCTCGCTGTCTAATCCCAATGTGCAATTTGATTTGTATGACGGACATGCGAACGATTCGAGCGGAAGCCCGGCTGACGGAGTGATACTTGTCACCGCAGCGCAGCTTGCATCGTGGAACGCGTTCAATTTTGGGAATCCCGCGCCTTATGACTGGCGGATTTCGGTGACCTCAGCGTCTGGTTTCGTAAAGTATCCGGCGGAAGATTTATTCTACAGTCAGGCGGCAGTGAACACGGCGAGCTCCGACCCGATTCAGCTTGAATACTCGTTGCATGTGTCGTTGGTGGACGAGCTTGGAGCGCCGATAGATTCCGGAGGCGGGCAGATAGAGATTACGGGGTTCGCGGCTTGCAACGGGACATATCGAGATGGCGTTCCGGGGGAAGACAACGACGGGGTGGAGGACGGCGAGATATACGTTCTGTGTCCGGTTGTGAATCCCACCGCGATAGGGGTGGAAGTTACGGCGGACGGTTTCACTGATTTTGACATCCCGGCGGTTGTGATAAGCAGGGACTCGCAGGCTCTGGAAACGACCTCGCAACAATACACTCTAAAAATCAATTCTGGAGATATCGAAGATTTTCTGGCTAACACGATAACGCCTGCCGATGCCGCCGATGTGAGCGGCTGGTTCACGGAATCAACGACGGCAGTGGCAAAGGCGCTTGTGGACGGCGGAGACGTGTATATAGCGGCGGACGGCGCGGGCGATCTGACGATCAGGTATCCGGGCTATCTGGAAAAGACGATAGCTGTGACTCCGGTGACGACGGCGCAGACGACTGTGGCGTACACCGGGGCGGACGGGCTGGATTATCAGATAGTGGTGAATTACGGCGGCGGCAACGTGGAGGACGAGCTTGGCGGCGCGCTAGGGTTCGACGCGGCGGACGCGTTTGTGGTGTCGGCGACATGCGGCGGGGCGGTTATCCCGCACACGGCGGCTGATGACGGGGCGGCGTGGTATATAGCGCCTGAGACGGCTCCGGGCGCGTTGTATGTGACGATATCGAGAGCGGGGTATGTTGACACCTGCGACAATTCGACCGTGACGACTACGTGGACGGCGGCGGATTCTCCCGCGTTTGAACCGGGAGACAGCGACGGACTGCCGTTTACTGTGAAAGTTGTCGTGGAAGACGAGCTTGGAAATGCGATAACGGGCGCGACGGCTGTGATAACCGGAGGGGAAACGGCGATAGACGGCGGGCTGGGCGACGGCGACGGGATGGCGGACGGAGTCATATATATCGCACAGGATCCAGCCGCGCTCGGCGCGGGTCCGCATGAGATAACTGTGTCAAAAGCCGCATCGGGATTCATCGAATGGGCAGACGCGACTAAGACGATTAGCGCGACCGCGCAAACAGAATATACGACGGCAAACGAATATACGGTGAAAGTATCGGCTCTGGAAGACGAGTTAGGTAACACGCTGACGGGAGCGACGGTGACGTCGGGCGCGGGCGGCGCGGTGGCCTGCGTGGAGCCAGCGGCGCCGGACGGCAGTTACTATTGCGCTGTGCCGGATGGCGAAACATCTGAAGTTACGGCGGCGATGCCGGGATATATCGAAAACACGGCTGCCACGCTGGGCGGAGCGGACGAAGACGGAGCGCAGATTGTTCAGGACATGAGCGACGGAACGGGAAGCGAGTTGCTCTTCACAGTAATGGTATCGGCTCTGGAAGACGAACTTGGGAACACGCTGACGGGCGCGACGGTGACGTCGGGCGCGGGCGGGGGGGTGGCTTGCGTCGAACCTGCGGTCGCGGACGGCAGTTATTATTGCGCGGTTCCGGACGGAGAGACATCAGCAGTCACAGCGGCAAAAACAGGCTACATAACGAACACTGCGGCGACGCTCGGAGGAGCCGCCGAGGCAGGCCCGCAGTTGACGCAGGACATGAGCGACGGCAGCGGAGACGAACTCTTATTCACAGTTAAGGTTGACCCGGTTGAAGACGAACTAGGGAACACGCTGACGGGCGCGACGGTGACGTCGGGCGCGGGCGGGGCGGTGGCCTGCGTCGAACCGACTATAGCGGACGGTTCGTACTATTGCGCGGTTCCCGATGGAGAGACATCGGCTATTGTCGCCTCAATTTCAGGTTATATCGCTGGCGGCGCGGCGGACAACGGATCGGCGGACGAAGACGGCGCTCAGGTTGTTCAGGACATGAGCGACGGCAGCGGAGACGAACTTCTATACACTTTAAAAATACCTGATTTGCAGAACGAAATCGGCGACACTCTGCTCGGGGCGACAGTGACTTCGGGCACGGGCGGAGCTGTGGCCTGCGACGAACCTGCCGCGCCGGACGGCAGTTACTATTGCGCTGTTCCGAACGGGCAGACGACGGCAGTGACAGCCGCGCTCGATGGATACATCACGCGCGCCGCGACGACGGTCGGCAACGCGGACGAGGGCGGCGCGCAACTTGAACAGATTATGACGGACGGCAGCGGCAAGGAACTGCTGTTCACGGTCAAGGCGACTATTGAGAACGAAGTGGGCGACACGATAACGGGGGCGACAGTGAATTCCGGCGCGGGCGCGGCGGTGGCGTGCCTCGAAGAAGCCGCGCCGGACGGCAACTATTACTGCGCGGTTCCAAACGGCGAGACATCCGAGGTCATCGCGTCGTTCGGCGGATATGTGACGAGGACGGCGGCCACAGTGGGGAACGCGAATGTGGGCGGCTCTCAACATGTTCAGAATATGACGGACGGCAGCGGCAAAGAATTGCTTTTCACAGTAAAAATTTCTCCGCTGCAAAATGAGATAGGCGGAACCCTGACGGGGGCGACGGTGACGTCGGGCGCTGGCGGAGCGATCCCCTGCGTGGAGGAATCGGTTCCTGACGGCAACTATTTTTGTCCCGTCCCCAATGGCCAGACATCGAATGTCACGGCTGTAAAGTCGGGTTACATAACAGGAACTTCGCTCGGATTGGGCAATGCCGCAGAGGCCGGCCCGCAACTTATGCACGACATGTCGATGGGTTCGGGCAACGAACTGTTGTTCACTGTCGTGGTGACAACGCTGGAAAACGAAGTAGGAGCCACTGTCAACGCGGCGACGGTGGCGTCGGGCGCGGGCGCGGCGGTGACATGTTCACAGAAGGCTGTCCCGGACGGGAACTACTATTGCGCGGTTCCGAGCGGAGAAACTTCCGAGGTTGTCGCCGGCAAATCGGGATATGTGAATAGAACAAAGGTCTCGATTGGCAACGCGGCGGCGGGTGGGCCGCAGCGCATTCATGATATGACGGACGGGTCAGGCAGCGAACTGCTCTTTACGGTTAAGGTTTCGACGCTTGAAGACGAGATAGGAAACACTCTGACGGGCGCGACTATAAGGTCGGGAGATTTGGCGGACATAGTGTGCGTTGAGGAAACCGCGCCGGACGGGAACTATTTCTGCGCGGTTCCGGACGGTCAGTCCTCGGCGGTGGTCGCCGCTAAATCGGGATATGTGACGGAGAACGCGGCGACGCTGGGCGCGGCTGCGGCGGCGGGGCCGCAGCGCATTCATGACATGACGGACGGCAGTGGCGGCGAGTTGCTATTTACCGTCAAAGTGACATTGCTCGAAGACGAGCTTGGAAACTTGCAGACTGGCGCGGCGGTGACGTCCGGGACGGGCGGCGCGGTCGTGTGCGTCGAGGATGGCGTCCCTGACGGCAGCTACTACTGCGCAGTTCCCAGCGGCCAGACTTCTGAAGTGGCAGCATTAGTGGACGGATACGCAAAGAGAACGGCTGCGACTCTGGGAAACGCCTCGGCGTCAGGCCCGCAGCGCGAACAGATAATGAGCGACGGGACGGGAAAGGAACTGCTGTTCACCGTCAAGGCGACGCTGGAGGATGAGCTTGGAAATGTGATAACCGGGGCGACGGTGACATCCGGCGCTGGCGGAGCGATTGCCTGCGCCGAGGACGCGGCTCCCGACGGCAACTACTATTGCGCGGTTCCGTGGGGGCAGACTTCCGCGGTGTCGGCGGCAAGCGCCGGATATGTGACATCGACGGCTGTCTCCCTCGGCAACGCTTCGGACGCTTCGCAACTTCTTCAGAACATGACGGAGGGGACGGCGGGCGAACTGCTGTTCACCGTCAAAGTGTCCGCGCTTGAAAACGAGTTGGGCGACACGATAACAGGGGCAACGGTGACATCCGGCGCGGGCGGCGCGATTGCCTGCGACGAACCCGCAGTCGCAGATGGCAGCTATTATTGCGCGGTTCCCGACGGTGAGACGTCGGCAGTCACCGCAGTTTACGCCGGGTATATCACGGGCGCGGCGGGCACGCTTGGCGCGGCGGCTGAGGCGGGGCCTCAACTGATTCAGGATATGAGCGCGGGCACGGCGGGCGAACTCCAGTTCACAGTGATAGTCTCCGCGCTGGAAGACGAGCTGGGCAACACGATAACGGGAGCTACGGTGACATCCGGAGCGGGCGGGGCAGTCGGCTGCGTCGAGCCTGCAGTCGCCGACGGCAGCTACTATTGCGCGGTTCCGAACGCCGAGACGTCCGCAACGACCGCGGCGAAAACAGGATATATCACAGGAGTCGCGGTAGATATAGGCAACGCGTCGGCGGCGGGGCCGCAGCGCTCTCAGGACATGAGCGCGGGAATGGCGGGGGAACTCCAGTTCACAGTGATGGTTTCCGCGTTGGAAGACGAACTGGGCAATCCTCTTACAGGCGCGACGGTGACGTCGGGCGCGGGCGGGGCGGTGGCATGCGTCGAGCCTGCCGCGCCGGACGGCAGTTACTATTGCGCGGTTCCCGACGGGGCGACATCGGACGTCACGGCGGCAAAGGCGGGATATGTGACGGGAACGTCCACCGGACTCGGCAACGCCAACGAAAGCGGCGCGCAGCTTAGCCACGACATGAGCGACGGAACCGGCGGCGAGCTGCTTTTCACAGTCAAAGTGACCGCGCTTGAAAACGAGGTGGGCGACACGCTGACAGGCGCGACGGTGACATCTGGAGCTGGCGGCGCGGTCGCTTGCGTCGAGGACGCGGTTCCAGACGGCAGCTACTACTGCGCGGTTCCGAACGGCGGCACATCCGCCGTAACAGCGGCGATCACGGGGCATGTGACCGGAACAGTGGCGAGCGCGGGCGCTGCGGACGAGAGCGGAATACAGATTGAACAAGACCTTAGCGACAGCAGCGGCGACGAGCTTCTGCTGACATTAAAAGTGACGCTGGAGGATGAACTCAGCAACCCGCTGACGGGCGCGGCTGTTACGTCCGGCGCGGGCGGCGCGGTCGCTTGCGTCGAGGACGCGGTTCCGGACGGCAGCTATTACTGCGCGGTTCCGGACGGAGAGACGACGGCGACCGAGGCTTCTCTGGGCGGATATGTGACGATGACAGCGCTGACGCTCGGCGGAGCCGCCGAGGCCGGCCCGCAACTTGTTCAGAACATGGTCGCCGGAACGGGCGAAGAGCTTCCGTATACAGTGAAAGTTTCCATGCTTGAAGACGAGCTTGGCAACCCGATAACGGGCGCGACGGTGACTTCCGGCGCGGGCGGCGCGATCGTCTGCGTTGAGCCTTCGGTTCCGGACGGCAGCTACTACTGCGCGGTTCCGGACGGAGAAACGTCGGCGGTGACCGCTTCGCTGGCGGGCTATGTCACGGCGACGGCGGGCACTCTTGGAAACGCGGACGAAAGCGGCGCGCCGCTCGTTCAGGATATGAGCGCGGGAACGGCGGGCGAACTGCTGTTCACCGTTAAGGTCTCCGCGCTCGAAGACGAGCTTGCAAACCCGCTGACGGGCGCGACGGCGACGTCGGGCGCGGGCGGCGCGGTGGCGTGCGTCGAGCCTGCGGTCGCCGACGGCAGCTATTATTGCGCGGTTCCCGACAGCGAGATATCGGATGTTTCGGCGGCGAAATCAGGATATATAACAGGCGGAGCGACGGGGTTGGCCGTTGCAAGCGAGAGCGGCCCGCAGCGCGAACATGACATGAGCGACGGAACCGGAAACGAACTTCAATTCACAGTCATAGTGTCCGCGCTTGAAGACGAAACAGGCAACGCTCTGATGGGCGCGACGGTGACGTCCGGCACAAGCGGGGCGGTGGCATGCGTAGAGCCTGCCGCGCCCGACGGAAGTTACTACTGCGCGGTTCCGGACGGCGAGACGTCCGACGCAACGGCGTCGATAGCAGGATATGTGACAGGAACATCTACCGGACTTGGCAATGCCGACGAAAGCGGGGCGCAACTCGACCACGACATGAGCGACGGTTCCGGCGGCGAGCTTCTATACACAGTCAAAGTCTCCACGCTCGAGAACGAAGTAGGCGACACGCTGATCGGCGCGACGGTGACATCCGGCGCGGGCGGCGCGATAGCTTGCGTTGAGGACATCGTTCCCGACGGCAATTACTTCTGCGCAGTTCCCGACGGCGAAACATCCGCTGTCACGGCGGCAATCGCGGGACACGTGACGCGGACCGCCGCGACAATGGGAGCGGCGGACGAAGGCGGCGCGCAGCTTGTTCAGGATATGAGCGACGGCAGCGGCGATGAAATGCTGTTCACCGTGAAAGTCGCGCTTGAAGACGAGGTTGGCGGAGCGGTGACAGGAGCCACGGTGTCGTCCGGCGACGGCGCGCTGGTCGCCTGCGTGGAAGACATCGTACCCGACGGCTTCTATTACTGCGCTGTTCCCGATGCGGAGTCTTCCGAGGTGGAAGCGGCGGCGGCAGGATATATAACGACTACTGCGGCGACAGCAGGCCCCGCCGACGAAAACGGTTCTCAAATAGTTCAGAGCCTTGTGGACGGCAGCGGCGAAGAAATGCTGTTCACGGTCAAACTAACAATACTTGAAGATGAACTCGGCAACACGCTCACTGGAGCGGCGGTGACATCCGGCGCTGGCGGCGCGGTCGCCTGTGTCGAGGACGTCGTTCCCGATGGAGCCTATTATTGCGCCGTGCCGAACGGCGAGACGTCCGCGATGGCGGCGGCAAAGACCGGATTCATCACAGGCGGCGCGGCGGACAACGGCAATGCCGACGAAAACGGAGTTCAGGTTCTTCAGGACATGAGCGACGACACGGGCGACGAGCTTCTGTTCACAGTCATGCTGACCGTGCTCGAAGACGAACTAGGCAACCCGCTGATGGGCGCGACGGTGACATCCGGAACCGGCGGCGCGATTGCCTGCGTCGAACCGGCGGTAGCGGACGGCAGCTATTTCTGCGCTGTTCCAGATGGCGAAACATCCGATGTGACGGCTGCGAAGACAGGCTTCATAACAGGCGGAGCGTCGGGATTGTTGGCGGCGGCGGAAGCGGGGCCACAGCGCGCTCATGACATGAGCGACGGCACGGGAGACGAACTTCTCTTTACGGTTAAAGTGACGGCTCTTGAAGACGAACTCGGCGCCACGCTGACAGGCGCGACTGTTACGTCCGGAACAGGCGGCTTGATTGCTTGCCTCGAACCCGCAATCGTGGACGGCAGCTATTTCTGCGCCGTTCCCAATGGCGAAACGTCTGCCGTCACGGCGGCGCTGGACGGTTACATAACCCACACCGCAGCCACCCTCGGCGGCGCGGACGAAAACGGCGCGCAACTCGAACAGGACATGAGCGACGCAACCGGCGACGAACTTCTGTTCACCGTCAAGGCGTCCGTGGAAGATGAACTTGGCAACACGCTCACCGGCGCGACGGTGACTTCCGGAACAGGCGGCGCGACCGCATGTCTTGAAGACGGCGTCCCGGACGGTTTCTATTATTGCGCGGTTCCGAACGGCGAGACTTCAGCCGTGACCGCGGCGCTCATCGGCTATATCACATCGACCAGAACATCGGCGGGCAACGTGAACGTCGGCGGTTCTCAAATACTTCAGGATATGACGGACGGCAGCGGAGATGAGTTGCTGTACGTCATAAGAATAGACGCCGCGCAGGAGGAACTCGGAAACGCGGTGGACATAGAAGTTGGAGACGTCGCGACGCTGTACAACACGGCGGGATGCTCCGGCCTCGAAGCGCCGCTGGACCCGCCCGCGTATGACGCGGCGACGGAAGCGTGGTATATCCGCATCGCTCCCGGCTCGTATTACGCCAACTTGAGCAAGACGGGATACGTGGACGCATGCGACGCGACGACAGTCGCGGCGGCGGCGGCCGGGCCTCAGGCGATACCCACTTTCACTCTGGCAGGCGGGGATCCTTTGAGGTACGGACTGAAAGTGAAGGTTTACGACGAATACGACAGGCCGATAACGAACGCGACTCTAACTCACGGCGGCCTTCCGCCCGTTCACGAGAACATCGGCGTGGAGGCGAACACTTATTACTTCGACACTGCGGGAGCCGCGGGCCTAGTCGTTTCGAAAGAGGGATACCAGACTATAAATCAGACGACCGCCGGAAGAACCACCGAACCGGGCGGCGGCGCGATTAAACAGACTTCGCTCACTCTCACCGGCAAGTCGAGCGGGAGCTTGGAAGACGGCGACATCGCGGCGATTCCCGCCGGGACTGTCGAAACGCGCAACGGGCTTCGCCTGCTCAACAACGTGAAACTCACTCTTCAGTACGACAACGGAGTCGATTCCGGCGGCCTGCTCGGCCTCGGCAGCCTGACCAACTTCTATTTCCTTTCGGCGACAGGCTCCCGCGTCATCCCGTCCGCTTTCATTGAGGTCGATCCTGTCAATCTGCCCGGCGAGTACCATTTCAGAGTTCCCGGCACGACCGCAAGCGTTCAGGTCAAGGACGTCGATTACAACGAAAACCCGTGGATCGACCTTGTCGATTCCGAAGTGATACCCCTCGCGGGATTGGACGAGCTTTCCCTTCACGACTATGGGACGGTGACGATGTATCCTAGGGCGGACCACGTCGAGTTGACGGCGGACGCTTCTTTCTTCGCCGCAGCCACCAGCACGGTCTCAATCGCCGTCAGAGACAATGAAGGCAACATCATAACCGTAGGCCCGCATTCTGAGTTGAAGGTTCTGTTCTCGATGTCGGGCGGCTCCGTTTCTCCGCCTTCATTGAAAGACATCACGGACACATCGCTGGACAACGCTTCCAATATTTCGGGGGCCGCAGACACGAGCTTGACCGGAGAAGTCGCGGTTGGTGAAGGCGCTGTGGATATTTTCGACAGCGTGGTGTCCGGAGCCACGCCCATACTGTTGTCCGCGGAAGCGGCGGACATTGTTCTTGAGCAGAACTTCGCGGCGAACACCGCCAATCTCGCTATCGACGTCGAGCATGCCGCCGCGTACAAAGTTGTCATTCATCAACCGGCGAACGTGACGACTGACGACGTGGCGACTGTGACCATTGAAATCCAGGACGAGTCGGGCAATGTCGTTGAATCAGGGACGCAGTATCCCAAGATAACCCTGACCGGAAGCGCGCTCATATCCTCTGTCGTGACCGGGACGAGATTCTCTCCGATCGGCGCGGATCCCGTGGATGAAATGACCATTGAGACGGACAACGGGCGCATCGTGATAGAAATTTCGGACACAGTGGCAGAAACCACAGCCATCTCCGTTAGCAATGTTCTGCTGGAGCTTCCCGTGCCGGTGGACCTGACGTTCGCGCACGGAGCGCCTGCCGCGGTTGTCATAACGGATGTTTCTCACGCGACCCAGTCGGCGGGCGACGACGTTTCGGTTGAAATTGAAATCCATGACGCAAACGGCAACCTCGCCACTTCAAGCGAACCTATATTCACTGTCACAGCGGTGGGCGACGGAAACAACACCGCCAAGTTCACAGCCGCGACGACGGGCGACATCGTGTCTGGCGTTAACACCCACATTGCAGCCGTAAAAGCTTCCGGGGGAATTGTCGTTCTGACTCTGACTGATCAAAGCGCGGAGACTGTTGATATCTCTCTCCAAGACTCTGCGGGCGTAGGCCCCGCGTGGGACTGGACTTCGACGGATGAAGTGGAATTCTTCCAGTCCGGCATAGACTATATTACCGTCGACAGGACTACGGTGACTCTCATAGCCGGACAGTTGACGCCGGCAATAGTTGTTTCCGTTTTCGATGAGTTCGGCAACCCGGCGACAGGCAGGGCCTTGGACTTGACCGTAACCCTCAACTCATCCAGCGCTCAAGACCTCTTCTATACGACGGATCCTCCCGGCGCGGCGGTAACTTCCATAACCATCCCCGCCGCCGGATACTTCGCTCATTTCTATTACTACGACACGAAGGCAGGCGTGGCGACGATAACCATGTCCGCCGCCGGAGCGGACGACGTGACGACTCAGGCGACTGTCAATCCCGGCGCGCCCATAAACGCTGTCACCGTGACGACATCCTGCGGCTACGTCGACGCCAGCCAGCCCACAGGGTTCACCTGCAAACAGGAAAAGACAATCAACGCCCAGCCTTTCAACCTAGTCGAGTATCCGCGCACCGCGACTGATTCTTATGAATATCAGATCGTCGCCGACGGGCACACCAGAGGGGTGATAAAACTTCTCGTGGTTGACCAGTACGGCAACGCTATAGCCGGGGAGGACGTCAATTTCGTTGTTTCCGGCCTAACGGGCGCGGTCGTTTCTCCGGCGTCCGCCACTACGGACGCTGACGGAAAAATTACCGCTGAGATAACTTCGACAGCAGTCGGCTCCGCGCTAGTCAGGGCTGATCTCGCCGATTACGCGTATGACTACGGCGTGTCGTTCACGGCGACTTTCAAAGCTGACGACAGGACGCCGCCCACAATCGCGCGGTTCGACAGCAAGACGCTCGTGGACGGCGACTATGTGGACGCCCTCGGACCTATCGTAATCAGCGTCGTTCTAGACGACCCCGGGGACAATGCGGTGGGAATCAACTTGGCGGACGCCGACGCGATAACCGTAGCGGTAATGGCGGTCGGTGGCGGAACAGTGAACGGCGTGACGAACAAGACCGGGTGCGACTCCGAATTGGACTTGTCCGACTGCGTGGTGAGCTGGGAGCCGTTTGTCAGCATGACTGCCGGCTCTTATGAAGCGACTCTGACCGTCAAAGACAGGAATGGGAACGAACAGACGCAAGCATGGACGGTGGTTGTGGAGGGAAGCGCGGCCCTCAAGGACGTGTTGGCAGGCCCCGGCGTGTTCGATCCCCGGAGCGGACAGTCCATGACGATTTCGTTCCAGTCTTCCGAGGCGGGCGCGGTCGTGACTCTGGAAATCTATAACAGGTCTGGCCAACTGATACACCGGGATGTGCTGGTGGCCGACGCCGGATACAACTATTTCGAGTGGGCGGGACGCACGCTCTATGGCAATTTGCCCGGCAACGGCATTTACATTTTCAGGCTGACGGCCAATATGGCGGGGCAAGTGACTTCTCAGACTGGCAAACTGGCGGTGTTCAAACCGTAAACGGCAGCGCGCGAACGCGGCTTCCGGTCAACTAACTATACAGGGAACAGGTGCGACGACTTTGAAACTGACACTGATATCGAGAATGGCAATAGCCGCTCTGGCGGTCACGATTGCGGCGGCGGCGGGCGCGCGCGCTCAGGACGCCACCGCTCAGACCGACTTCTTCCGCGAAGGCTCCACCGCCCGCTCCTTTGGCATGGGCAACGCATTCGTCGCCGTCGCGGACGACATAGGAGCCGCTTATTGGAACCCCGCCGGGCTGGCCCTGCTTTCCGGCTCCACTTTCTCCACCACGAGGTCGACTCTCGACATCTTCGACCTTAACACCCAGACGCTTTCCTTCGCGGCTCCCGCCTACGGAGGCGTCGCCGCCCTCAACTTGGTTTACTCTTCCATCAGCGGCGGAATAGAGACCGAGTTCGATCCTATAACCGGCAGGCTCGTTCCGATCGGAACCTTTGAAGAAACCGATACCGCCTTCTCTATTTCCTACGGCAAAGAATATAAAGAGAATTTGTATCTCGGCGGAACGATCAAACACGCAATGCAGAAGGTGTCGCGGTTCAGCGCCTCCGGCTTTGGCCTTGACCTCGCCGCGCTTTATCAATACAACGATTACATCCGCGCCGGGCTTGTTCTTCAGAATGTCGGCGACATGGATATCGGCTCCGACACCATTCCATTCAACGTCCGCGTCGGAGCTTCAATCATAGTTCCTCAAGAACCAAAACTCCTTATCGCCGTGTCTTATGAAACGGAATATCTCAACGAATCCGTCGCGTCCATCGGAGCGGAATACCGCTTCGCCGAAAACCTGACCGCCCGCTTGGGCGGCAACGAAGACGGCCTTTCAGCCGGACTCGGCGTCCGCTTCGACAAGTTCCACCTCGATTATTCTTTCAACAGAAACGACGACTCCGGAGACGAAAACAGATTGACGGTCGGCTACTACGTAGAGTCTCGAAAGAAGGCCCCGGAAAAGAAGGGGCAGGAGGCTCAAGCGACCGCGACTACGGAGTCCGAACAGCCGAGGACGACTCCGTCAAGGCCTGAAAGAGCAAAGAAAACAGAAGACGCAGACCCCGCGCCGGAGAGCGCTTCCGCGCCCGCCGAAGACGAACCGCCCAAACGCGGTCGCGGCAAAAAAGACGACGAAGAAAAACCGGCGGCGACGGAACCCGCTCCGGCGGCGGAAGAGACCGCCGCAACGAGCGTCCCGAAAAGAGGGACGATTTCCACGCCTGAACCGGCGGCTCAGCCGGAAAAGAAACAGGAAGCCGCAGTCGCGCTTCCTCCTCTGCCTTCCAAATCTGAAGTTCCAGCCGCTTCCGAAAGCGACATGAAACTTCAGCCTGTCGGCGGGGGAGATGGCCGCAGGGTTGACCTTCCGGGGCTGGACGACCTTCTGGGCGAACCCGAACCTCCGGAAGCGAGGATGTACCGCGAGGAGCAGTCGAGAAGAGACGGACGCATCGGCGAAGGTTCGTTCAGGTTGGAGCCTAGATAGCGCTCATTTCTCATAGACGCGGACAGTTCCGGGCCACGCCGCCCGGAGGAGGTTTTGTGGCTGAAGCAAAAAAAACGGGTTCCGCAAACAGCCTAGTGTGGTATTTATGCGTCATTCTCACATTGGCCTCTGCCGCCGCAATCGCCGCTTTCGGATTTTATTACGCTGCAAATCAGAATAACGTAGGCAGAAGGGTGGTTCTCATTATGGGCGCGGAACCGCCTTCGGCTGATGCTAAGCTGGACGACGTCAGGCTGTGGCTGGACTCGTACTCGGATGCGCTTCCCGGCTGCCTGTGCGCGGTCGGCAGGCCCGCTCAGGAAGAACCTATGCAGTCTATCCTGCTTTGCGTGGGTTTCAAAGAGGGCGCAAACGCCTGCTCTGCGCTCCCGGAAAAAATGCCCGGCGGGATTACAGCCGCCGTGTCCTCGTTCTCCGATGCGGACACTGTAACTAGAGTTTTCTTCCTTCTTTCCCGTTTGGTTCCCGGCGACTGGATAAGTCCCCGGACGGACGCCCTTCTTCAAAAACCATAGACTTATGCATGTCGTTAGATGATTCCACCCGCTTCCTAGCGGGCCACGCGCAAAGCTCTTTCCTTTGCGCATGATGCTTTATGGCAAATTATCAATGGGGTTTTTCATGCTGAACACATTTATCATAATCAAACAAAGCCGATTTTGAATTGAACGAAGTTCAACAAAATCGCCGTCCAAGAGTTTTTTTGGAAGGGGCGCGGGGAAACCTATTTTTGCAAAAAATGGTTGCCCCTCAAACTTCCTAACAAATTCAGTTGAGCATTGTTTAAAATGCAAAACCGGGCTTGCGCCCGGTTTTTTTAATATGATATTATGGCGCTCGGTTGACCGTTACGCCTTCACATCGATGCCGCCGCTATCGCTTACATCCGCGATGTTCGCCAGAGGCTCGGCCTGTGCGCGCACCGCTTTGTTGAACGCCGAAAGCAACTGAATTAGCGCCTCGCCTTGGCTTGAAATAGATTTATTCAACACCATGTTCAGACTGGTCATTCCCGCCGGTTCTACCGACATTGTAATCGCCTTCTTTCCTTTGCGCCGGATTTTTATGGTTTTTCCGGCGGATTAACTCTTCTCTGTTATGTGTTTTATCGGCAGTTTTTTGATGAAACTTTAGCCCGGCGAGAAAAATAGTTAGAATCATGTTATGTCGCGCCGCGCGCGGGAGAGGCGTTTTTATGGACGGCAAGGACAAAAAAGTCGCTGTGGCGATGAGCGGTGGAGTGGATAGCTCGGTAGCGGCCTTGCTGTTGAAAGAGCGCGGCTTTGAAGTGGCCGGGTTCCACATGAGTTTGTTCGACGCGGCGGAAGGCGGCGGCGCGGCTCCCGGCGCGTGTTGTTCAGAGGAATCGTCATTGGCCGCCCGCGCGGTGTGCGACGCCATCGGAGCCGATTTTTTCTGTCTTGATTTCAAAGAAGCATTCAGAAACTTGGTAATCGTTCCCTTTGTCGAATCATACCTTGCGGGCCGCACTCCGAACCCGTGCGTCGAGTGTAACAGAGCAGTAAAGTTCGACGCGCTGCTAAAGGACATCAAAGGTCTCGGTTTCGATTTCCTTGCGACCGGGCATTACGCGAGACGGGAACGCGCGGTCGGCGGATGGCGGTTGCGGCGGGGCGCGGACAGACTCAAAGATCAGTCGTACTTCCTTTACATGCTGGACTCTCCCGCGCTCGAATCAATCCTTTTTCCTCTCGGGGAACTGACTAAAGATGAAGTTCGCCGGATCGCCCTCGGGGCGGGCCTCCCATCCGCCGAAAGAGAGGAAAGCCAAGATATTTGCTTCGCCGGGGACGGGGCGTATGAACAGGTGATAGAGCGCGCGCGGCCCGGCGGATTTGCTCCCGGCCCGATTTTCGACGTTTCCGGAAAAGAAATCGGCCGACATACAGGAATAGTCAACTACACTGTGGGACAGAGACGCGGGATGGGCGTGAGCGCCGCCGAACCATTGTACGTGCTGAAAATTCTTGGGGCTGAAAACGCGATAATCGCAGGGCCGAGAAGCGAGCTTGCGGCGTCGGGGCTGGCGTTCGCCGAAGCCGTTTTTCAGTTTGGCGAGCCTCGCCCCGGAGCATTTTACGACGCAGTGGTCAGGCATAAGTCCAAACCCGTAAGAGCAGAATATAAAGGGGAATATCGCTGTGGCCAAGCAGAAGATGAAGGCCGGCGCGCGCATGCCATAATATTCGAAAACCCCGTCGACGGCATCGCCCCCGGACAGAGCGTGGTGCTTTACGACGGAGATGTGGTCGCCGGCGGCGGAATAATCGAAAAAGCGATTGAAAAATAAAGCGGAGACCTCGACGTGACCAACATGGCGGCTCTGATACTGTCGATACTGCTTGCGGCGTTGCCGTCGGGTCGCGATGCCGCGCGGCGCGTTGAATCCGAACTTGCGCGGGACGTGAGCGCCGAAAAGATTTCCGTAGTCATCAAAGGGGGAGCGACATCCGGCGGCGTGTGGAGCGCGGATAGCGTGGAGGCGGCCTTGTCAGGCTGGGAAACGGATTCCGGACGCGCCACGAGCGCAAAGATTGTTTTCAAGTCGCCGCGCGCAAGGATGGAAAATGGAACTTGGAAGCTTGATGGTTGCGATAAGGCAACTGTGGCAATCCGATTCAGCGAAGAGGACATTTGGACGGCCGCGGCGTTGAGGGCAAGCGGAGCGCAGTTTACTTCGCTGGAGTTCATCGGCGGAGCGAAGATATTAATAAAAGGAACATATCAGATATATATGGGAATCCCCGTTGTGTTCAGCGTCTCCGGGACTCCGGAAGTCAGAAGCGGCTCGGAGATAGTCCTCGCGGGACCGCTGGAGATAAAGGCGGCGGGCGCTAGGCTGGGCCGCTGGGCCGACGCCCATGTGTTGCGCATTGTCAATCCGCTGGCGGACATCGACGATTGGGACGTGTCCTCCGCGCTGCTCCGGCGCGGGGCCTCGGACGCCGGAGGCTGGATGTCGATGTCTCTCAAATCGGTGAAAATTGAAAACGGATTGCTTGTGATTTCCGGGGAGCTGAAGGGGCGGTAGCGGCCTGTGAGCGCCTTGCTCTAAGACTTGGGCTGTTTTACCGCCGCCACCGCATAATAATTCTTATTATCATAGAGTAATATAACTTATCCGTCACAACACACAGGTTGCTTTTGGAGCGGTTATTTGTCTCCAGAGGCGACTTTTTTTTCGTGTTATTAATGTGAGATTCCGGTTCTCCGAGGCGGAAAAACGGGCTAGGCAGGGTTTTTGTAAAAAATTGAAAACCGAAACAAGAGATGACAGAGGTTGACATAATGAGGAGGCAAATGTTGTATAAAGAGGCGAAAGCGAATCAATGTGCGCAAAAGCGGTAAAAGGCGACAATTGATAAGCATAGTAATCCATGGTTTGCAAAAGCGCTGAAAAATTTTTAATATGGGGTTGACATTACGGATATGAGAAGTAATATATGTAACTATAGTCAGTATTTTCTATACGAAGGGAGGTGCAAAATGGCGAAGAAGGTAGCGAAAAAGGCAGCCGCGAAGAAAGTTGTGAAAAAGGCGGCCCCGAAGAAAGTAGCGAAGAAAGCGGCTCCGAAGAAAAAAGCCGCGAAAAAGGTCGTGAAGAAAGCGGCCCCGAAGAAAGTTGTGAAAAAGGCAGCCGCGAAGAAAGTCGTGAAAAAGGCGGCCCCGAAGAAAGTCGCGAAAAAAGTAGCGAAAAAGAAATAACGCATTCCCAAAGCAATTTGAATCGCATTATCGAAAAAGGGGAACAACAGTTCCCCTTTTTTGATGTCTTAAAAATGCGACCCGGCGGTATCCGACAACGGAAGAAACGTCTTTCGTTCGGGAATAAAGCCGCCGTGTTGAAGCGCGGCGGCGCGGATGGTACAATTGAGCAAAACGGCCGGGCGGCTCCAAAAGGGAGATTCCGCATGTTTTCTTTTGTTGTGAAAGCGATTTGTTTAGGCGCCGGGATGAGCGTTTTCTATGCCCTTGCGATGTTGTTTAACAAGGCGTTCAACCCGGAAGGCCCTCTGTGGACGTACAACATGTTCGGGTTTCTTTTCGCCGGATTGCTGTTTGGCATATTAATGTCTCCGTACGCGGAGAAGTGGCTGTTGAACTTTCACAGGCAGGTGCTGAGGTCGATGCAGAGGGTGTCGCCGCACGCTATGGCGTCCGGTTTCGCCGGACTGATGATGGGTTTCTTCTTTGCGATGCTGTTGACGGCTCCGTTCTGGTATTTTCTGAAGATGCCGGCGGCGGCGGGAGTGGCCGTGTTTTTGGTCCTTTGCGTGGTTCTTGGGTATCTCGGCGTGCTGATATTCAGCAGGGTTTCGCTTTGGGGAGGCAACGTGGTAGGCCCGATGGCGTTCAGGGCGGACGCCGCGCTGCCGAAGGTTCTGGACACTAGCGTGCTGATAGACGGAAGAATTCTTGAGTTGTACATGGCAGGTTTTCTTGAGGGAAAGCTGTTTGTTCCAGATATGGTGATTGCGGAGTTGCAAGGGATAGCGGACGATTCGGACTCTGGCAGGAGGAAGCGGGGCAGGCGCGGACTGGACGTGTTGACGAAGATGAAAGAGAAAGAAGGCGGAGAGGTGGAGATAGTGGATCTGCCGTCGCCGCGGGCTGGAGAGCCGACGGCGGTGGACGCGCGGTTGGTCAACTACGCGAAATCCATCGGCGGCGCGCTGGTCACGAACGATTTCAACTTGACTAAAGTGGCTAAGCTGCGCGGGGTGCGCTGCATCAACCTGAACGTGTTGTCGAATTCTATGAGGAAGACTTTGCTGCCCGGAGAGAGAGTGGAAGTGAGCGTTGTGAAGACAGGCAAGGAGCACGGGCAGGGAATAGCGTATCTGGACGACGGGACGATGATAGTGGTTGAGAGCGGGGACAGGTTCATAGGAGATTCCGTGACGGTGGAGATAAGCAGCATAATGCAGACGGTGGCGGGAAGGCTGATATTCGCGCGGGCCACCGAAGGCCGCGATGACGATGAAGAGGATGATGGACGATGAGTTTCCGGGTGGGCTGCGGATGGGACGCGCACGCGTTCGGAGGGGACGGCCCGCTGAAACTCGGCGGCGTGGAGGTTCCCGGAGCGCGCGGGCTTTCGGGTCATTCGGACGCCGACGTACTTGCGCACGCGGTATGCGACGCGATTCTCGGAGCTGCGGGGCTGCCAGACATAGGCGCGCATTTCCCTGACGACGACCCGCAATACGAGGGGGCCGACAGCGTCGGGCTGCTTAGGATGGCCGCGGGTTATGTTGCTGAAAAAAAATACAGAGCGGTCAACGTGGACGCCGTGATAATAGCGCAGGAGCCGAGGCTTGCCCCATTTTTTTTGCGCATGAGGGAAAATATAGCGGCGGCGGTGGGCCTTTCCCCGGAGGACGTGTCGGTTAAGGCGGCAAGCCCGGAGGGGCTGGGCGCGGTCGGCAGGGGCGAGGGGATAGCGGCTCAAGCTGTCGCTCTCTTGAAAAAGACATCCCGGAGCGGTTCATAACGATGATGAGGCTGACGGATAAAAACGCGATAGTGGAGGCTCTCAAGGCCGGGCGCGTGGTTTCGCTGCATGTGGGCGCGGCCGCAAGAACGGACGAGAGGGCGGCGCGGATCGCGGCGCTCGCGCGCGAGGCCGGCGTCCCCGTGCGGGACATGCCGGTCAAGGGGCGAGGCCCTGTAGAGGCCGTATGCAACGATTTTGAATACGCGACTCTGGAGAGCTTGATGGACGCGCGGGAGGAGAGCGGCGGGCTGATCGTGGCGCTCGACCATGTGCAGGACCCGATGAACCTCGGCGCGATACTGAGGACGGCGGCGGCGGCGGGAGCCATAGGAGCGGTGATCGAGCGCAAACGCTCGTGCGACGTGACGCCGGTGGTCTACGAGACATCGTGCGGCGGGGCCGAGAGGTTGCTTATTGTCAAGGTGGCTAACCTCAGGCAGGCGCTCTCTATGATGAAGGAGCGTGGCTGCTGGGTGGCCGGAACGGACGAACGCGCGAAGGATGTCTGCCACGACGCGGACATGTCCGGAGTGTCCGTCTTGGTTATGGGCGGCGAAGGCGAGGGGATGTCGCGCATAACGCGCGAGGAGTGCGACTATCTAGTGCGCGTGCCGACGGTCGAGGAGTTCCCGTCGCTCAATGTGTCTGTGGCGGCGGGCGTTCTGATATTCGAGACCATGAGGCAGAAGAGAGCGCTTGGAGATAAGAAACGCGGCGGGCGCGCGTGAACCGGATTTGACTCCGGCGCAGTATCGGGCGAAAAGAGTTCCTAATGAAAATATTATTGATAAATCCCTACACCGGCTCTGAGGAGACGGCGGGGAGATACAGGCGCTTTCTCGCGCCAATGCCGCCTATAAGTCTGGCGTATGTCGCGGCGGCGTTGGAGAGGGCGCGCCTGCCGGTGTCGGTGTACGACGATTACACCGAGGGCGGTTCGAGGGAGGCTCTGGTAAAGCATATCCGCGTCGCGGACCCGGACATGATAGGGCTTTCGTGCGTCACGCCGACAGCGAAGAGGACGAATGAAATCGCGGCGCTTGTGAAAAGGGAGTTCCCGCGCGCGAAGCTGGTTCAAGGCAACCTGCATTCGAGCGTATTTTTCGAAAAGACGCTGAACGAGGGGCTGGCGGACGCGGTGGTGATAGGGGAGGGAGAGGAGACGGTGGTGGAGCTGGCGATGGCGTTCGAGAGCGGAGCGCCTCTGGCCAGCGTGGCCGGAATCGCGCACAATGAAAACGGAACGCCGGAGATTACGGAGCCGAGGGGATTCATAGAAGACTTGGACTCGCTGCCGTTCCCGGCGTGGCATCTGTTTCCGATTGAAAGATACAGGCTGTTCAACTTCGCGAGGGTGAGGGAGCCGGGCACGCTGGTTCTCGGTTCGCGCGGCTGTCCCTACGGATGCAACTATTGTTCGCTGAAGATTATGGGCCGCCGCCGGAGGAGAAGGTCGGCTGTCAACATCGCAGACGAGTTCGAGTGGCTGCACGATAAGTTCGGATACGCTCAGCCGTCGTTCGTCGACCCGATATTTCCGTTGACGGAGAAAGAGGCGATTGAGTTCAGCGACGAGGTGATCCGGCGCGGGCTGAACAAGAAGCTGACGTGGATAACGGAGACGAGGGTGGACTGCGTGAACGAGCGCATGTTGAAGGCGATGGCAGCCGCCGGGCTGTCGAGGATAATGTACGGGTTCGAGGCCGGGGCGGACGGGGTGTTGGAATCGATCAGCAAAAACACTACGGTGGACAGCGCGCGCAAGGCGGTGGAGATGACTCGCAGGGCAGGGATTCAGATAATAGGTTTCTTTATGATCGGCTCCCCCGGCGACACCGTGCGGACTGTTGAGCGGACGATAGCTTTCTCGAAGAGCCTCGATATAGATTTCGCCAAGTTCACAGTGTTCTCGCCGTTTCCGGGGACGGGTATATATGACGAGTTCGTAAAGGACGGAAAAGTGGCGGCGGACGCGCCGAGTTCGAGCTTCACGAACTACCCGACTAGGGAAAACCCGGCGGTGTACGCGCCGGAGGGCATGACTAACGATGATCTTGTGAGGTTGCAAAAGAAGGCGTTCATGAGTTTCTATCTGAGGCCGAAGATGATTCTGAGACATTTGTTAAAGATAAGGACGCTGAGGGCGGCGGACGCGCTCGTCGGGATGATGACGCTGATAAGAAAGTGAGAAAGCGGCGGAGCGACTGATTTTTTCGAATTTATTGACTTGGGGCCACAAGGTCATTAGTATTTATGTTTGGTTTGTGCGGGGTTCGCTCTGCCGGCGTGGCTCAGGGGTAGAGCAGCTGATTTGTAATCAGCAGGTCGTCAGTTCGAATCTGACCGCCGGCTCTGAAATTTGAAATAGAGAAACGCCCGGAGGGGTGCCCGAGTGGCTAAAGGGGGCAGACTGTAAATCTGCTGGCGAACGCCTACATTGGTTCGAATCCAATCCCCTCCATAAATAAAACGGCGAAAGCCGTTGTCAAAAGCGGGAGTAGCTCAGCTGGCTAGAGCGCCAGCCTTCCAAGCTGGGGGTCGCGGGTTCGAACCCCGTCTCCCGCTCTGTCCGGAGGCCAACGTAGCTCAGTAGGTTAGAGCGCATCCTTGGTAAGGATGAGGTCACCGGTTCGACTCCGGTCGTTGGCTCTATTTATTTAAAGGAATAAGAAATTATTTCTGGAGGAAGAAATGGGAAAAGAAAAATTTGATCGAAAGAAGCCGCACGTGAACGTGGGAACGATCGGGCACGTGGATCATGGCAAGACGACATTGACGAGCGCGTTGACGAGGGTATTGGCGAACGCGGGGTTGGCAAAG
>JAKQPS010000170.1 GCA_029564595.1 bacterium
GTATTGTGTGCGGAGCGAAGTCGGGAGCGCGGGCGTCCCCGCCCGCAAATTGAAAGGTCGCGCGATTCGGATGCGCGGTTTGGCTCTCGATAAACGGCCGCTCAGCCTTTTTATACAACACGTTGTTGCGGGCGGGGACGCCCGCGCTCCCGACTGCGCACGGCGCAAGAGTTGTGGACTGCAGGCGTTCCGACCGGTAGGGCGGTCTCGCCGAGACCGCCGTCGGGGCTTTCCCGCGGACGGCCCCGTCCGCGCTCCCGACTCCGCTCGGCGCAAGAGTTGTGGACTGCAGGCGTCCCGACCGGTAGGGCGGTCTCGCCGAGACCGCCGTCGGGGCGAACGCCCGCCCGTTTCTCGCCAACCCTCAACGCCGAAGGGTGAACCGGTTGCAAGCCTTTCCCGCGGACGGGGCCGTCCGCGCCCCCAGCCCTGCGCATCTTTTTTGCAAGAAAACGCGGGATCGCGGCGCGCCTCTGCGGCGGTCTCGGCGAGACCGCCCTACCGTCGGAAAGGCGGGATGTCCGCGTGCGTGTTTTGCGCGGAGCGTCTGGGGGCGTGGACAGCCCCGTCCGCGACAACGTTGGGTGCAAAAGGCTTGCGCGCTCCCGACTGCGCCCCAGCGGTCAGCGCCGCAAAAACTATTCACTCTTCACTCTTCGTTATTCACTTTCCTTTTCCTTCCTCCTTCATTCCTGATTGCGCCTCACCCCTCGTTGTGTTATTCTTACCGCGATCATGGAAGGTGCGCGGATCGCCCCTTTCTGTGTGCTGCATGTTGTCTAAATCCTTATCCATACGTACTTTAGGGAGTTTTCGGAAATCTTTTTCCGCATACTTCACAGGGACGGAGTCTTTTTTTGACGGGCCCAAAGTCGGCTGGGTGGTGGCCAGTGGGAGAGTGAATAACGAATAACGAATAACGAATAGTGAATAGTTGGGGAAGAACGCCGAACGCCGAAGTGCCGGGAGGGGCAAGCGTCGGCTTGCCCTGGCAATGAAAGCCGAAGCAGAGGTCAGAGATCAGAGGTCAGAGATCAGAGGTCAGAGATCAGCGGTCAGCGCCGCAAAAACGATTCACTATTCACTCTTCCCTCCTCCTTTCTCCTTCCTCCTTATTCCTTTTCCCTCCTCCTCCTTGAGGCGCCCTTATTTGCGATTTCCAGACACGATCCCGATGCCCCCTTTTCCTCCGTTCCTGGTTAAATCTTTATCCATCGGTACGTTAGGAAGTGGACGAAAGCCGTTGTCCGTATCCTTCACAGGAACGGAGGCGAGCTATTATTCGGTTTTTCTGTTTACAGGTGTTTTGAAAGAGATCATATGAAAAAACAAGTCCAGAGCATAATTCGAAACCTTTCTAAGCATCGTTATCCCGAATGTTTTGCACAATCTGTCATAAGGACAGTTTTCAAAATA
>JAKQPS010000198.1 GCA_029564595.1 bacterium
GCTGAGGGGCCTGCTAAGCGAGAAAGCGTGGAACAACGATGAAAGCATACACGTACACGGCGAAAGACGGGGCGGGCGCGATCAAGAGGGGCGTGCTTCAGGCGGCCGACCGCGGGGCGGCGCTGGCGGCGCTGAAGGCGAGAGGCTTGACGCCGGTTTCGGTGACGGAGGGCGGGCAGGCCCCGCGCGAGGCGGCGCTGCCGGCCTGGTGTTCGGCCCGCGCGCTCGCGCTGGTCGGCTTGGCGGTCGTGTTGGGGGCGGGTGTTGTGTACACTTGGGGGCAACGGCACAGAAGTGTTGCGCGAGTGCCTGAGATCAATGTGAAACAGCCGAGGCAGCAAGTCACGAATGTCCAGCAAGTCGCTGTGAGCGAAAGCCCTGAAAAAAAGGAATTAGAACCCGTCACTCAGATTATGCCCCAAACGCAAAATACAGACGACAAAGAGTTAAAGACAACCCCCTCTGCTGAAACGCTTCCGCCCGTTCAACTTCCAGCAGGAAGAGTTGTTGAGGCTGTCCCCGGTATTTCAACCAATCCGCCGCAAACAGGCTATTCATCCGGGACCGAACGACTTATCAACATGATCGTTAATACGCAGTTGGGCGCACCGCCGCCACCGTTATTGATGCTGCCTCCCGGAGAAGACATCGGTAAAATACTGGAAAGCAATATTCTTGTTTTTGACGACGATGATGAAAAAACCCAACAAGAAAAAGAGAATGTGGCGTATGCGAAACAACTGCTTAAGGCGTATCTGGCAGAGGGCGGAACAACAGAAACTTTCTTGAAATATTATCACGGCGAACTGACCAAGGCCTTTGAGGAGTGGCGCGAGGCCCAAAAACAGATGATGGGCTTATTAAAGGCGGGCGACGCAAAAACGGCAGCAGAATATCTGGAGGCACAAAACAAAGTATTTGAGGAACGAGGCATCCGTCAGATAGCGCTTCCGCCTGGCATAAAATTGAATCGGTAAGGAGCAAGGAACAAGCGGGAAGTGCCGACATTGGGCACCGAACGCTGAAACGGTTGGAGCCCGGGGGACGCGAAGATTACGCATTTCTGGTGAAAAGGGAGGCGGGCGGCGCCGGGGGCGCGGACGGCCCCGTCCGCGACGGCGTGTCGGTCAGAAGAAAGAGCGGCCGTTCATCGAGGTCCACGGTGCGCATCTGAATCGCGCGCGGCCGTTCACCGTGCGGGCGGGGACGC
>JAKQPS010000036.1 GCA_029564595.1 bacterium
ATTGCCTGCCATGACCTCGGCTTTGATCTGACATGGATGGAACTGGACGCGGATTACTACAAGGCGGCGGTCAAGCGATACAAGGATCACGCGGCGCAGGCGACATTATTCAATCCGGTTGAACTCACGAAAGAAACGCAAGGAGATTTATTTTGATCGCACAGCCGAAAAAAAAGAAAGCAAAAAAACTTTCCGTCACCAAAGTACAGGACGCCGTAAACAAGGCAATCCGAGAACGCGACGAATCTTGCATCGTCCGCGACGGCCGGCACTCATGCGCCGGGATCTTGACCGCCTCACACTACCACGCGGTCGGCGGAAGCTCGACATGGAGATTCTACCCTCCGAACATACACGCGCAATGCTTCGGACATCACGGCGTCCACGAGCGCGGACAAGAGCCGTTCTTTTACAGGCGCTGGATGCAGGAAAACGAGCCGGACGCGCTGGAGTTCATGGAATTGCACTGGGGCGCGTCGATCAAATACACGCAGATTGTTCTGAAAGAAATCCTTGATTTTGCCAGCGCTGGAAACCTTGAAGGATTGCGCGAGTATATCGAAACGCTGATCTTACAGGCGTAATAGATTGAAAACAGCCCGCCAGAGCGACGAGGAGGCCGTTTTTAGCGTACTTACTGTGAAAACCGACAACGGATACCAAAAGCGAAAACGGACGCAATGGCGGGGCTGTTTTAGAAAAGCGAAAGAAAGTGAAAATAATTGAAAAAAGGTGTTGACGAATGAAATGCGGTATGCTATAGTTATAAATGTCAGGAGGTAATGACATGAGCAAAGCAAGAATGAGAAAATGGAATGCGGTAATGAAGGAAATCGAGGCGCTTTATTTAATCGAAAACACGATGAGTGTCGGCGAGTTTCGCAGAAGAATCAAGCCTTTGCGCGATAGACAAGACGCGTTAAGGGACAAATAACAAAACAGACCGCCGGGAGAAAACCCCGGCACAGGAGGCAAGCATGACAGAAAGAGGCGGTAAGCGCGAAGGATCAGGACGTAAGAAGATGGACGGAGTGGTTTTTACCAGCATCCGTATCGACGCGGATGTGTGGGCGAAGATACCGAAACCTAAAGTCGAATACGTTCGTCAGGCGGTCGAAGAAAAGCTTCAGCGCGACGAAGTGGAGGCCAGGCGATGACGCGAGCAGAATACGCCGACAAAGACGGCGACAGCCTGCACTTGTGCGCGACCTGCCGGGACCGCGACGACTGCGACGCGCGACGGCGATACGTGACGACATGCAGCGATTACGACGATGAGGAGGCGGACGATGAAGACGGTGACGATTGGGATATGTAAAGAGCCGGGAACTTTCCGGGCGTACTGCGCTAAAGACGGCGAGAACATCGCGGTTGCGAAGTCTACCAGCCGGGCTGAGGCGCTGGTACAGCTTTTCGATATGCTGGCGACGGAGTACACCGGGCTGTTCTACGACGGAGACCCTGGGGATGTT
>JAKQPS010000102.1 GCA_029564595.1 bacterium
TCTTTGGCGGTCACCCGGTATTGATAATCGGTGATTATTCCGTATCGGCGATATATCGCGACGACGCGATGCGAACACGTATATTCCCGGTAGCGTGCCGGGACGCGAACGTCGTACTCCGTTTCGGATGTTTTCCACGCCGTGGCGTGTTCCATTTCGCTTGCGGACGCGTTACTTTGTGTTATATCTTGATTCCATTCCGTGCGACGATGCCTTTTCGCACTTTCGGTAATTGTTGTGTTACTTATCATCCTCATCGCCCCGTTTTTGGAGTATATCCACGTGGAAAACACCAAAAAGCGACCGCAGCGCTACCGAAAGCGACCGCACCGCTACCGTCCGCTACCGGACCGCTACCGCTAAGAATGTGTGTACGAGCGGGTTTGAGCCTTACGGTAGCGCGGTAGCGGCGTTTTACAACGAATATGCCTAAGGCCAGGTATATATATTTTTTTACGAGTGATTTTTTTTCGCTCGGTGTTTTTATAGCACGTGAAAAAATATATATATTCCACATGTAGCATATTCGTTGCGCTACTCCGCTACCGTATAATAATAATATAGTTCTATATATTATATATAGCCAATTACAGCGGTAGCGGTCGTGGTAGCGGACGGTAGCGGTGGTAGCGGTGAGCGCGACCGGGTTATTCATCATCATCGTCGTTCTCATCGATCTGCGCCGCCGAAACCGGTATCAACACGCACTTCACGGGTACGTGGTTCATCTTTACGTTTTGTGTTTTGATCGCGCCCGGTATCCGCGATAGTGGCTCCAATACCTTTAGTCTGTCGTACTCGGAACCGCGCAATAGTTCCCGTTCAACCGCCGGAACGTTCAAAGCGAAGTACTTCGTTTTGGCCTCGCCTCGCTCGACGACGGTAACGCCGTAGTTCTGTGTTGCGTCCGTCCGTCCTTTCGCGATCGCGGATGATAGCGCCATCTCTTTCCGCGTGATCGATCCGTGCGCGTTCGTGTTCTCCACCGTTATTCGCGCCGCTAAAACGGTGTAAAGGATAGCCATGCCATCATCGGCGATCTCTTCGCACGCTTGCCCCGGCAATGTTACGAAACTAAAATCATCACTCGCTTGATCCTTCACGATGGATAGAACCGCCCGCGCATAAGCGAAATTATCGACTTGCCGGGTATCCACGGTTTCGCCGAAGTGAACACGTGGATGTTGCGCGTATTCCTTCGCTATCCGCTCGATCTCCCGCCATTCGCGGTAAGTCGCACCGATGCTACGCGCCCCGATGCGTTCGCGTTCGGCCGGTGATGGTAGCGTGTTCAAACCCGCGCCGTTATGCGGTAGCAACTCAAACACGATCATCCGCGAGAATTGCGCCGCATCGTTCCCGGCCATGTAGATGGATCCCAAAAACGGCATGTGATTCAGGCGTAGCCGTTTGGCTTTATCGCCTATCGTGCCTCGAGTGAAGTAACCGCCGCGGCTCGCGATCTTGAGCGCTTCCATCACGTCGTGTAGATGACGGTATTTTTCAAACTCGTCCAAAACCGCGACGCTACCGGTGCCGGATAGTGTTTGAGCGCACGCGTAGGCGGTCGTTTTGTCAAGCCGAACGGTCAAGTCTGGGTAAAGGCCACGGATAACCTCATCGAAAAAAGTGGTCTTGCCCGTCGCCCGCGCGCCTAAGATATAAAGCCACGGCCTCCACGCCATCAGCGTTTGGAACGGCGCGATCATCAAAAACGCCGTGAGGTAATCCGCCTGCCATTGCTCTTTCCACCGGAAAAGTGATACGATAGCGTGTATCTCTTTGTAAGCGGATTCGAGCGATGTTTTCTCGTATCCGTCGCGGAACGCATCCGCGTTAAGCCATGGATCATCGTGTGCGATGATCTTTCCCGATTCCGTGATTCTTTTCTCCGTGATGATCTTTCCGTCCACCGCACGGGTAACCGAATCGCCGTTCACGATAAACACGTCGTCGTTACCCGCATGGATGCCGCGAGATATCCGGTCGGATAGATTTACCTTGCCCTTCGCCCGCGCCTGATTCAGCATCGCGTCCACGAACCCCGCCGCCGCGTCGCCTACCGATAGCCCGGTCAGCATCTTAATCACGCGGCCTGTCAATTTATCCGGTGGCAACGTGATGATCGAACCGCGGAAATGAATAACGACGTCAAGGTCAGCGGTGTGCCCCAAGACGTTCATCTCGCCGATAGCCTTTTCCTTCGCGATCGCGTCCTCTTTTATCGTTTCGCGCGCTTTGGTTATGGACAGCGAGACGTATCGCATTCGCTCTTTCTCGGTATCGTGCTCGAGCACCTTCTCGCTTATCGCGTTTTTTGGATCCGTAAGCACCGAATAAATTTCATCATCGGTAAACCCTTTCAGTGCCATTTTATAAACCGCGGAATGGATCAACGCGGATCGATCCGTTCGTTCCGGATGCTCCGAATCGCGTCCGGTGTCGATCAACGTTTTGAGCGCGCCGGTGATACCACGCCTATCCACTTTCTTTTGCGTGTACGCCGCCGGTTCGGATGATGCCGATGCCGTCGAATAAACCCGCTCGATGAAGTCAAAGTCGCCGATGACGTATTCCGCGCCGGTGTCCCGGATGATAGTAACCGGTTTTGGATCGCCCGCCACCTTAACGTTCAGCGAACCGGGTAACCGAAAGATGCGGCCGATGTCCGCCGTGGTGTCCGCGCCGATAAGCGTTTGGATGCCCCGGTTGATCGCCTCGTAGTCGGTAACAGTGAACGACTCGGATAGTTCGACGGCCTCTTTGAAAAGCCATAGTGCTTGCACGCCGTGACCGGTGTCCACGGTGATCGACGGCTCGAGCGGAAACGCGTCGATCGCCTGCAACGCCTCGGCGGTGGTGTCGTACGTGCTCGGCTTTTTGTGCCCGACGCGCCCGACGTCCACGTCCGCGTAGAACGCGATCACCTGCGCAATGTCGCCTTTGTCGCCTTGGCCGCGCCCGTTGAAACGTGTACGCGGGTTGATCGTGTAGTAGACGTTCGCGTCGGTTGCGATCGCATCGCCATCATTATATGGGCGCGCGCCGGATGCTTTCGCCTTCGCCTCGATCCACGCCCCATGATCCACGGTTTCGCCGGTCAACGCGAACGACGTGATGATAAACACGCCATCGTCGGTGATGCTTTTAAGTCGTTGCATAAATTCCCTTGAGTGTGCTATAATATCCTTGTCGTGTTGCGCCGCGTTAAGCGGCTTTTCTTTTTCCTGTGCCATCGCATTTTTCCCCCTCATGTAAGTTCAAACATCTCACCGTTTCGGCAACCGGTTTTTGATCTTAGAAACCGCATAGAAAGCACTTTCCACGGTTTCCACGTCCTCATCGCGTATCTTTCGGCCGAAGTCGTAAAGATTGATCGCTTCGGCGCGCTTTGGAACCGCCGAAAGCGCGTCGATCAATTCTCTTTCGGCGGTCGAAAGCGATATGTCCCTGATAGATTCTAAAAACGGCCTAACCATTCGGCGTGGTAGTGTTTTCGCTTTCCGATTCATCTTTCGCCTCCATCTCTCGCAACCCTCGCCGGTACCAATACGTGTCCAGATAGCGTTTGTGCGCGGCTTTGCGGCCGCGATAGTAATCACGTC
>JAKQPS010000120.1 GCA_029564595.1 bacterium
GTCAACCAGTTCCTTTGATGCAATAATCTTCTTGTCAGCCATTTTCTCTCCTTTCTATTTGCCAAAGTATTTAGGAGATACTCTAATGGCTGACTCTTTCCTTCGCCACTACAATTTCGCAGAAAAAAGTTTACACTATCCAAACCTATAGAAATAGCTGCGTTGTTTTTACCGCATCTTTCATCCCGGATTCGTCGATAGAGCCGACGAACCGGGTTCATTGTGGAATTGCAAAATCACGCAAAAGACATGCCTTTCTCATCAAATCTTTCGCAAAAAACATCTCGAAGTCCTGCTGCTTTGATATAATAGGAAGCACTGCAAAAGGGATTCGACAGAGGCAAGAAAAAACATGCGGCGCGGCGCGGCAGAGCAAATCCGAGGCGAACGCTGCCGCGCGCGCGGAAGGTTCGTGACATGAGAGAGTTTTCATATCATTGGGCGGCGGAAAAACAAAAGAAGTGGAACGAACAGGCGCTGATGCGGTATCTGAGACGTTATATATTTCCATATCATCCCTTTTACAGAGAGAGGTTCTCGGAAATGGGAGCAAGAAGCGGCGACATAAAAAACGCTGAAGACTTCCAAAGGCTGGTTCCGCTAACGTCAAAGAACGACATCAAAGGCGACCCGGCGGCGTTCGTGTTGCAACCGGCAGTACCCGGTAGAGAACGGTTGTACGACACCGCTCCGCTCAGGAAAACCGACATGGCTAGATATGTGATCGAAGCGATGAAGTCGCCAACGCAGCCGGGAGCGCCGGACAGGCTCAAGACATTCCGCTCGCGCGTCGAACAAGCCGCGCGCCGCGAATGGTTCCCTATACATTTCCACGCCAGCGGCGGAACCACCGGCGAGCCGACTCCCTCAATGTACACGCATCGCGACATCTTTACCGTCACGCCGCGCGTCGCCGCAATGGCGAACCTGTGCGGCATCGAGCTTGACCACCGCGCGCTTAATCTATTTCCCGCAGCGCCGCACCTCGCCTTCTTCCAAGTTGTAATGTCGCAGTTCCTGCTCGGCGGCTGCGTGTTTCACACCTGCGGCGGTGCGGTCATCCCCACCGAAAGGCAGATCGTTCTTGCCGAAAAAGGCAAGTTCGACTATATAGCCGCCATACCTTCATACCTGACGTACTGGCTTGAGACAGCCAAGAAGATGAAAGAATCCGGAGCTATTAAAGGAATCGACACCATCAAATACGCGGTCGTGGCCGGAGAGCCGATGGTCCCGGCGTACAGGCAGCGGCTCAAAGAGCAGTTCGCCGCGCTCGGCTCCGACGCCAAAATAATCGAAGGATACGGCATGACCGAGTTGAAAGGCGCGTTTTACTCTTGCGGCGAAGGCTCCGGAATACACCTGTCGGCGGAAAACTATTTCTGGGAAGTCCTCGATCCCGAAACTAAGCGGCCCGCGCCGGAAGGCGCTCCGGGCGTCCTGACGTTTTCTCATATCGACTTCAGAGGAACATCGCTGCTCAGGTATTATACCGGAGACCTGATTAATGGACTTGTGTGGGACAAATGCCCAAACTGCGGCATGACCGGGCCGAGACTGATCGTTCCGATGAGCCGCGCGGTGAAAGACTTCTCGAAAATAAAAGGCTCGCGCGTCTCCATGCTCGACCTCCAAACGGCCATCCGCAACGCTCCCGGCGTAGAGTCTTTTCAGGTAGTAATAACGAAAGAAAACCCCGACGACCCGTTCTCTCGCGACTACGTGAAAGTGTTCGCCGCCCCGCGCTCAGGCTCCGAGTCCAAAGACATTGAGCGCGACATAAAAAGGAACGTGAAGCTAGATTGCGAAATCACTCCCAACGAAGTGATATTTCTGAGCAACGAACAGATAGAAGAACGGCTTTTTCAACGCACCGGCCTCAAAGCCGATTGGATAGTTGACGAGCGACGGATGCCGACTGAAGGATAATTCCGACCGGATTCGTCTACAGCATCAACGAAACGGGGCTGTTTTCATAGCGGCGAACTGCTTCTTCTCACCCCCAAGCTGCGCTTGGAGGCGCCGCCATTTTTGCTCATGAACCCTATGTTCTGTTCACTGCAAAAACGCGCCTTGCGTTCCTCGTTTCATACGCTCTTAACAATTTCTGCCGAATCCTGAATAACCCGGGGTTAAATGGAAACCAATTAAAAGCAATCCTTAATATCAACGCCCCGCCACTGTCGCCTGTCACCAGAGGATAATCAGCTTGCCGCCTTCGACGGGTTTTCCTTTGATTTTTTCCATGTGCCTGAGAGCGGCCAGTTCTCTTTCAAGTTGAGATGCTTTGATTTGCAGCATGTCGGCGAGCGCCTCCGGGCCGCACCCCCCTGTTTCCTTCAGGATGGAAAGGATATGCTGCTGGACCTCGTTGAGTTCCGGGCCTGCGCCGCCTTTGCCGACGAATGATTTTGCGGTGTGAACGGCCCACGGGTCGCATGCCTTCGCGGGAGAGACGGCGTCGATGTAACAATCCTCGCAGACAGTCCGTCCGTGGAGTTCCATCTTTTCGTTTTCCGGAATATCGACCCCGCATTTTTCGCATTTCATAAACTCAACCTCCGGTAAATTCAATGCTTGCCGCGATACTATTCACCCCAAATGCAAAATGGTCCGTTGCTACGTGTGCCGTCTCCTTCTTCATTGTTGTAATTGTAGTATAAGATTAGACTTTGAGCACAAAAACCAATGCGCGGATGTTTTCTAGTATAACATACATTGTTTATGGTATGTTCTTCAATGTCGTTTAATGAATAACTGGCGCAAAAGAAAAAACGATTTAATAATGCCTTCGATTTCACTTGGTTTGGAACTTATTTTCAAAATTCATTTTTATGTAGCGACTCCACTGTCTGCCAAGAATGCGTTGATTTTATTGAAGTATGATATAATGTAAATGTCATGTGGTAATTTTGAAACGAAAGGTTGTTTGTATTGTACGGATCGGAAAAGAAAAGAAAAAATAACCCTGCTCCTGTGAATGGGAAGCCTACGAGTAGGAAGTTGATAGCTTTTGGCTGGTACGGGGGGAAATATTCACACCTTGACTGGCTGTTGCCCTTATTGCCTGATTGTCATCATTACTGCGAACCATTTGCAGGCTCAGCCGCCGTCTTGCTCAACAGAGCGCCGTCAGCAGTTGAAACATACAACGACTTAGACGGCGAGGTATGCAATTTTTTCCGCGCTCTGAGAAATGAAAAGGAGAATCTTATCGAACTCATATCGCTTACCCCGTTTTCAAGAGAGGAGTTTGCGATATCCTGCGAGATTGATCCGAATCTTACAGAGCTTGAGCGCGCAAGAAGGTTTTATGTGAGGGCCAGACAGGTAAGAACCGGACTTGCGCAAACCGCAAGCCTAGGGAGATGGGCGAACTGTAAAAACACAAGCCGAGCGGGCATGAGCGGCGTTATCAGCAGGTGGCTCGGCGGCATAGACTGCTTGTCTGACATTGCAGAACGTCTACTACGCGTTCAAATAGAAAACCGCCCCGCAACGGATGTGATTCAGCTTTATGACTCTGAAGAAACATTGTTTTATTGTGATCCTCCATACATTCATGACACGCGCGGAGACGATTGCGCCTACGCTTACGAGATGACAGATGAACAGCATCGCGATCTTGCCGAAGCTCTCAATTCCGCCAAAGGCATGGTCGCGTTATCAAATTATGATTGTGATCTCATGGATAAATTGTACCCTGCGAGACGATGGCAGAAAGTGTACGGCGTGGAAAAAACGATTCATTCCACAAAAGGCAAACGAGTCGAGGTTCTTTGGACGAATTACCAATACGCAAAAATAAGAGACAAACAGATTTCTCTTGAATTCAACAATGAAAAAACCTGAAGAACACCTGCGTCGAATAATCAAGAACGCTGAACGTTTAGGATCAAAACGGGCTGTTAAGAATCCAGATTTGATACGAATGATCGACGAGATATGCAACTGCTTAAGCAACAGGGCTGGAGCGCGGCTTTTAATGGCCTGCATGCTTGCGAAAATCGACAATCCGAATATTGATCCCAGAAAACCATATACTGAAATCGGAGACGGCGATTGCTTTTCCGGCAGAAAATACGATGAGCAGTTTATCAGTCGATTCATAACCGAAAACAGCTTGCCTTGTAATTCGACAACGGCTTTCCTAACACCCACTCTTCGCAATCACAATAAACCATTGTTTCCAGACGCCGATCTTGTGGGTCGGCCAAGGGGCCTATACAAAAGCGCCCTTATTATCCTGAACGATGTCGCACAAGGAGGTACGAGCGCAGAGGCCGTTCTCACTGAAATTGTCCGTGTGCTTATGATAATTCGCGATGAGAGAAGGTCCCGAATGGAATCGCTTCTGCAAACTTTAAAACAACCCGGCGATTCTCTTCCGCTTTCAACCGAAAGAATATTGAAGCTGCTGGAGATGCATCTTTCGTGCGGGCATTCAAGCAGATTGCCGGTTCTTATGGTTGCCGCCGCTTACAATGCAGCCTCTTCGAAGCTCGGCGAAAAAGCCCTTCCCCTAAAAGGTCACACCGCCGCCGATGAGCAAACAGGCGCTTTAGGAGACATCGAAATAACCCTGACTAACGATGACCGGGTTGTAACTGTCTATGAAATGAAATCAAAGCGTATGACTATAGATGATATCGATCGAGCGCTTCGCAAACTCATCGAACAAGAAACACGCGTCGATAATTATATTTTCATTACCACCGATGTGATTGAAAAAGAAATTGTCGATTATGCTTCAGATGTTTACGCTAGAATCGGCGGCACAGAAATAGCGGCGCTTGACTGCATAGGATTCGTTCGTCACTTTCTACATCTCTTTCATAGGCTTCGAATATCCTTTCTTAATGAATACCAATCACTCATGTTATTCGAGCCAGACAGCGCTGTCAGCCAACCGCTCAAAGAAGCTTTTCTTTCGATGCGCCATGCCGCAGAAGCAGATGAGTGATTGTTTTTGTTTTTCCGCAAGTTAAAACCAAGTCATGCCGGGCGGGCGGCCAAGAAAACGGAATCGCACATGTCGGGATGTTTCAGGCCGAGCCTGTAAAGAGCCTCGATGTGAGTCTCCGTCAGGAACCCTTGGCTGAGAAGCTGATTCAACTGGAAATCGGCCAGCGGCTTGAATATCACTCCGGATTTCTCCAGTATTTCAAAACCTTCTGCGCGCAGTCCGGCAACTGCTGATTCGAAGTCGTATGTTCTTCTGTGCCCGTGATTGATATCGTTTTCGGTAAGCCCCTCAAGGCTTTGCAGCAGTCCCATCTCAAGAGCCAGCCTGCGGGAAAACGCTTGGTTGTTGGGCACGACGACAAACAGCAACCCGCCCGGCTTTAAAGCCTTGCGTATCATTCGCAGAACGACTCCCGGATCGATGACGTGCTCGAATACATAGTTGGCGAAGACGAAGTCGTATATGCCGTCCGCTGCGTAGTCCTCGAAGAGCGTCTTAATGAAAGAGACGTTCGGGAGGTTCAACTCCTTGCATTTGTCGATGAAAGCCGCCGAGCCTTCGATGACGTCGAGATGATTCACAATTTTCGAGAGCAGCTCGGTTTCAAAACCGTCGTGGCAGCCCAGTTCGAGAGCGGTTCCCCCGGCGGCGGGCATAAGGCGTTTGGAGGCCTCGAAGATCAGCCTTCTTTTGATGTTGTGATAGGGGATGTCTTCGACGTAAGTGCCGCTCACGCGCTCCAAGAAAGCTGTTTCGCCCGCATGGCTCGCGGAGCCGTTCGCGTCTGTATTCGATGAATCGTCATGTTTTTTCATAATAGTTTCCTTCGGCGCAGTCGCGGGAGGCCGGCTGAACGGGCCGTGCTTCTCCGCTGGTTTTGCGTTTCGGTTCCGGGCCGCTGATGAATGCCGAATGACAACAATCGCGGCGGACGGGCGGGCTTATTCGAAATAAGAGGCGCGGGAGCCTTCGGACTCCCAGACGTCGACGCGGGACACCCGCGCGCGCCCGTCGTTGAGTCTGGCGGAAAGCTCGGCATAGAAATGCTTGGCCAAGTTTTCCGCGCTGGGGTTGATGGAGTCGAAAGGCGGGACATCGTTGATAAGGGTGTGGTCGAGACGGTCGGCGGTTTCCACGAGAGCGGCCTTCAGGATTTTGAAATCGACCACCATGCCGAGCCGGTCAAGTTCCGTGGCAGCGACATGCGCTTTCACCTTCCAGTTATGCCCGTGAAGAGCCTCGCAGCGGCCTTCGTACTCGCGCAGGCTGTGCGCGCTTGAGAACGTGGTTTCTTTGCTGACCTCGTACATTTCGCTCTCTCCATAAATAGGGTCGGGGCCGCGGGTCTTTCGCAAACGCCGCCGCGCCTCGCCCGACTTTCAGTCCAGTTTCATGTGTTCGTAATCGACGTTGAAATCCTTGATGATGAGGGCTGCCTCTTCGGGGTCGTCGGTGACGTGGAACAGGTCGAGGTCGTCCTCGTTTATGAATTTCTCTCTGAGCATTTCCTTTTTAATCCAGCGCACCAGCCCGGCCCAGTAGTCCGCGCCCATAAGGATGATGGGGCATTTGTGGATTTTCTCCGTCTGGACGAGTGTTAGAGACTCCATAAGCTCGTCCATGGTGCCGAGTCCGCCGGGCATGACGACGATGCCGTGGGTGTATTTGAGGAACATGACTTTGCGGACGAAGAAATAGTGGAAGTCGATGTGGGTTGTGATGTAGGGGTTGGCGCGTTGTTCGAAGGGGAGAAGGATGTTGAGGCCGATGGACTCGCCGCCCGCTTCCGAAGCGCCCTTGTTTGCGGCTTCCATGAGTCCGGGGCCGCCGCCGGTGACGACGCCGTAGCCCTGTTTGACCATCGCTTTGGCGGTCTTGACGGTGAGTTTATAGTAGGGGTCTTTTGGTTTGCTGCGGGCGGAACCGAAGATGGTCACCACCGGGCCGACTTGGGACAGTGTGTTGAAGCCGTCGACGAACTCCGCCATAATCCTGAACACTCGCCAAGTGTCTTCGGCCACGGTGCTTTCGATATGCGACATGCCGCGATCTCCTTTTCGACAAATATGCTTTTAATATATTAAGCGGAAACAGACCGCCGGGCAAGGAAGCCGCGACGGGAGAGCGCTATTGAATTTTTGAGAGAATATATATACAATCAGTTCGGCGCGCGGGGGAAGTCGGCGCGGAGAAGCCGCGCGGCGCCGCCCGCCACTTGCATTTTAGGAAAAGACAATGGGCCTGTTAGACAGGATAAAAGGCAAGAAAAAAGTATTTATCATCGACAACGAAGACAGTCTGCGAAAGCTGTTGAGGGCGAGGCTGTCGCATGCGGGATATGATATAGTTTCTACTGAGAACGGGAACGACCTGTTGGAGACGATAAGGAAGAGTTCGCCGAGGGTGACGCTGATAGACGGGGAGATGCCGGGGGGCGCGGCGCTTGAGGCGCTGGCGCGGATAAGGGCGGACAAGAAGCTGAAAGCGGTCAAGGTGTTCATGCTCGCGGACGAGAGCCAGATAGAATCGATAGAGCGGGCGATCAATCTCGGAGTGGACAACTACATAGTGAAGCCGTTCAACCCTGCGGACGTGGTCGAGCGGATAAAAAAGGCTACTTGACCGGGCGGTGTCGCGGAATGGCGATCGCTGAGGAAATGGCCGGGAACGGCAGGCGAGCGACGCGGGTCGGCCCCGTCGGCGCGAGCTTTTCCGGCGCGCGCGTCAGGTTGCGGCTCGGCATCGCGATCCCGGTGCTGATGACGCTGCTCGTGCTCGGCACGGGCTGGGTGATTCTCGACATGAACACCCGCGAGCTTCTGGGCAAACCGACCCCTCTCACGGTGGAAAACTATCAGAAGGCCGTGGAAAAAGCCATTGAGCACACTACGATCGCGGTGGTGGTCGGCGGAGCGTTTTCCCTGCTGGTCGGGCTTGCTCTGGCGTACGCTATAACGTCTCCTCTTAGGCGGCTGGCCGGGGGCGCGGCTTCCATCGCCGGCGGCGACCTGTCCCGATCCATTCAAATCGGCGGCGACGGCGAAATAGCCATGCTCGGCTCCGCTTTCAACAACATGCTCGCCTCCATAAACAAGTACCTTCTGCAAACGATGTCCGGCGGCGTGGTGACGATTAACGAAAAGGCCCGCATCACCGCCGCCAGCGCGGACGCAGAAGTCATCCTCGGCGTCAATTCCCGCGATCTCATAGGGCGGCACATCACCGAGATGATCCCGGACATCAAGGAAAACCGCCAGTTCCACACCTTGATTAAGGAAACGCTCGAAAAGCGGGCCACTTTCGTAGGCAAGGAGCTCTCAATAACGACTGAGAACAGGGAGGCTATCCCTGTTTCGATATCGACCTCTTATCTTAGGGACTCGCACGACACGCTGATCGGGCTGATAATCTCGTTCGACGACGTAAAGAACCTCAGGAAGATACAGGATCAGATGCAGGTGGTGGACAGGCTGACGACTCTCGGCGGACTGGCGGCGGGCATCGCGCATCAGGTGAGAAACCCGCTGTGTTCGATCCGGGGGCTGGCTCAGTTGCTGAAGGAAAACGCGGAGCCTGACTCGTCCCTGTGCGACTATTCGGACGTGATACTCAGCGACGTGGACCGGATAGACAGGGTAATAGACCGTCTGCTGAGGTTCATCCAGCCGACGTCTCAGGGCTGGAGCTACGAGTCTTTGAACGACGTGGTGGACGACACGCTGCTGCTGGCGAAACACGAGATACGGAACAAGAGCATCGAGTTGGACGTCAGGCCGGGCGAAGGGCTGCCGAAGATAATGTGTCAGAGGGAAAACCTGATGCAGGCGATAATGAACCTGCTTGTGAACGCGTTTCAGGCGATAGAGTCCCGCGGGCTTGTGAGGGTGGAGACGTCGTTTGCCCCTGCAGAGGGCGGAGAGGAAGGCTCGATAGTCCTGAAAGTGACCGACGACGGCCCCGGAATTGCCGACGCGGACATGGCGCGGATATTCGAGCCGAGTTTCACGACCAAAGACGACGGATCGGGTTTCGGGCTGTCGATAACGAGGCAGACGGTGGAAGCGCACGGGGGTCGGATAAGGGTGAGAAACAGGCCGGAAAGCGGGGCCGAGTTCACCATCTGGCTGCCCGTAAGGAGCGGAGAGGCCCGGCAGGCCCGGCGCGCGGAGGAGGAGTCGGCAAGTGCATAAAGTGCTCATCGTGGACGACGAAAAGAACATGCGGTTCTTCCTGAAAGAAGCTCTTGTAAAAGAGGGCTACGAGGTGACCACCGCTGAAAACGGGCTGGAAGCTCTTGAAGCGGTATCCTGCGGAAGCTTCGACTGTGTGCTGCTGGACATGAGGATGCCGAAGATGGACGGCATACAGACGCTGGAGCGCCTGTTGGGAAAAACCCCGGACACGCCGGTCATAATGATGACCGCGTACGGTTCCCGCGAGGTGGCGATGGACGCCGTCAGGCTAGGGGCCTACGACTATTTCACGAAGCCTTTCGACATCAACGAGATGCGCGTGGTAGTGAAGCGGGCTCTGCAGAAACAGAAGCTTGAAGACGAGATACGAAAGCTGAAGGTCAAGCTGGACAAAAAATACGACTACGAGGGAATAATCGGAAAAAGCGAGGAGATGCTGGAAGTCTTCGACCTAGTGTCGAAGGTTGCCAAGAACGACATCACGGCGATGATATACGGCGAGAGCGGCACGGGCAAGGAGCTGATCGCCAATATCATCCACCACAAAGGGCCGAGAAAAGATTTTCCGATGGTGAAAATCAACTGCGCCGCCATCCCGGAGACGCTGCTTGAAAGCGAGCTGTTCGGATATGAAAAAGGGGCGTTCACAGGAGCCACGCAGAGACGGCTAGGCAAGTTCGAGCAGGCGGACGGCGGCACTCTCTTTCTCGACGAAATAGGCGACATGAGCCTGATGACCCAAGCGAAACTGCTGCGCGCGCTCGAAGAGAGAAAGGTGCAGCGCCTCGGCGGCAACGAGGTCATATCCGTGAACATCAGGATAATCGCCGCGACGAATCAGGACCTGCCGAAGGCGGTGCACAACAGGACTTTCAGGGAAGACCTCTATTTCCGGCTGAACGTGGTTCCGATATTCCTGCCGCCGCTGAGGGCGAGGCGCGGAGACCTTCCTCTGCTTATAGACCATTTCATAGCCGAGAACAACTCCCGGCTGGACAAGAGCGTGCGCGGGGTGTCCGCGTCGGTGATGAAAAGGATGCTGGGATATGACTGGCCGGGCAACGTCAGGGAGCTTGAGAACGTCATTCAGCGCGCGGTGCTGCTGTCGTCCGGCGACCTGATAACCGAAGACTGCCTGCCGGCGCCGATAGCGGAGTCGAAACCGGTGTCAACCCAAGACGTATCCATCGAATTCGGAGGCTCGCTGCAGGAAATTGTGGAAAATATAGCTGCCGGAGCGGAAAAGCAGCTCATCTTAGACGCATTGGAGAAAAACGACTGGAGCCGCACTAAAACAGCGGAACTATTGAAAATATGCAGAAAAAGCCTGCATAATAAAATGAAAAAGTACGGCCTTAGCGACTTGGCGAAAGACAGCGAAGGCGGAGACGAAGACGAATTTTGAAGGGGCCTCCGCTCCGACGCTCCGGAAGGAGCGAGGAACGGGGGGCGCGCGCATGGGAAGAACCAGCATAGCCGAACTGGCGCTCGAAGGCGGGATGGTGGGCGCGGACAAGCTCGAACACGCGCGCCGCAACGCGCGCGGAACCGGCGACCAAGCTCTCGCTCATTCAATGCTTTCCCTCGGCCATATCTCAGAAAACCAATACGTCTCCCTGCTATCCCGCCACCTTTCCCTGCCGCTGGTGAAACTGGTTGAAGAAACGATAGACCCGCAGGCCCCGCACCTGCTTCAGGAAGACTTCGTCCGCAGACACAACGCGCTGCCCATCAGGATAGAGGATGACGAGCTGACGGTGGCCGTGTTCCCCCCGGTAGACCCGTCCGCGCTCGACGAAATCGAGTTGACGACCGGCTATAAGGCAAAACCGGTGATAGCCTCGCTCAGCGAAATCCAACTCGCTATAAACCAGAACTTCACCACGCAAAGACGCACCAATCAGACGATAGTGGACATGCAGGTCGAGGAATACCGGCCGGGCGCGCGCGAAGGCATCGTTATCGACGAGATAGCCGACACCGTGGACAGCCCGCCCGTGGTGCGGCTGGTGGTGGATATCATAGACGGGGCGATAAATGAGCGCGCAAGCGACATCCACCTCGAACCGCAGGAAAACGCCATGCGGGTCAGATACCGCATCGACGGCGTGTTGCACGACGTCATGCACATCCCCTATCAGGCGCAGGCGTCCGTCGTCTCCAGAATCAAGATACTCTCCGGCATGGACATCACCGAGAAGCGGCTCTCTCAGGACGGACACATCTCCATCCGCAAGAGCGGCCGCGAATACGACATGAGAGTCGCCACCCTGCTCACCATCAACGGCGAAAAAGTGGTCATGCGCATACTCAGCAGGGAAACCATGCTCATGAACCTCGAAAAGCTGGGGTTCATCAGGGAAGATTATGAGCGGGTGTCCCAGATTATCGAGAAACCGCACGGGATGCTGCTGGTGACCGGCCCAACAGGTTGCGGAAAAACAACCACGCTCTACTCCGTTCTCAATCGGCTGGACAGCGCCTCGCAGAACATAGTCACCATCGAGGACCCCGTGGAATTCAAGCTGCGCGGGGTGAACCAGTCTCAGATAAACCCGTCGGCGGGGATAACCTTCGCGGGCGGCCTGCGGTCCATCCTCAGGCAGGACCCCAACATCATAATGGTGGGGGAAATAAGAGACGCCGAGACCGCCGAGATAGCAATTCAGGCGTCGCTCACCGGGCATCTAGTGTTCAGCACTCTTCACACGAGCGACGCCCCCGGAGCGGTCACTAGGCTGGCAAACATGGGCGTCAAGGACTACCTCATCTCCGCCTCCGTCATCGGAGTGGTGGCGCAGCGGCTGGTCCGCGTGGTGTGTCCGTATTGCAAAGAGCCTTGCCGGGTGAACGTCAAAGAACTGTTCGGGCAGTTCGGAGTGAACGCCGCCAAGACGGGAACAGCCGTGCTGTACAAAGGAAAAGGATGCAAGTTCTGCTCCGGCACGGGATACCGGGGCAGGATCGGGATATTCGAAGTCATGACGATATCAGAAAAGATAAAAGACCTAATCCTCAGGGGCGGACAAGCGCCCGACCTGCGCCGGGTCGCAATTCAGGAAGGCATGAACACCATGCGGCACTCGGCGTTTAGAAAAGTCATCGAGGGAGTCACCACCGTCGAGGAAGTCAGACGCTCGGTGTTCGTCAGCATGGACTGAGCGCCCAGCGCGGAACCTGCCTATGCCCGTCTATAACTTCATCGCCAGAGACCACGCGGGGAGAAACTTCAAAGGCTCCCTGTTCGGGCCTTCTGAACAGGCGGTGTTTTTCAGACTCCAGAAACTCGGCTATGTGGTGGTGTCGGTCGACGAGAAAACGGCGTCGGACAAGCCTCCCCTGTTCCAGCAGGCGATATCGCAGGCGGACGTGGTCATATTCACCCGCCTCCTAGGCACGGTCGTCGCCAGCGGCATCCCCGCGGTGGACGCCCTCGCCGCCATAGAAGAGCAGACCGCCAACCTGTCGTTCAGAAGAATCATCAAGGAAGTGCGCGAGGACGTCGAGCACGGCTCCACTATGTCCGCCGCCTTCGAAAAACATCCGAAGATTTTTCCTCACCTGTTCACCGCCATGATTCATTCGGGCGAAATCAGCGGAACGCTTGTAGAATCGCTTGAAAAGACATCAGGCTACCTCGAACGCGACCTCGAACTCAGGCGCGCCATAAGCAACGCGTTCGTGTACCCGAAAATCGTTGTCACCATAGCCGTTGTGGGCATCGCGGTGATACTCTTAAAATTCGTCCCGACAATCGAGGGGCTTTATAAACAGACGCCGAGGTTCCAACTTCCGGTGTTCACGAAGATATTGATCGATGTCAGCCATTTCATGACAAATAACGTCATCCCGATAGGGGTTTTCGCTTTGCTGTTGGCGGCGGCGTATTTCCTGATGAAGAATACTGCCGCGGGCCGCCCGTATTTCGAGGCGTTCGTCATGAAGCTGCCCATAGCCGGCCCTTTATACAAACGAATGATTATCGCCCGCGCCGTTCACACCCTCGGCTCGATGCTCAACTGCGGAGTGCCCCTCATCACTTCGCTGGAGTCCGTCAAGACGGTCGCGGGCAACGCCGGCATAGCGAAGGACTTGGACCGGGTGGTGGAAAACGTGGAGGCGGGCGGAACGATGTCCAGCACGTTGCGCCTCTCGCCAAACTTCCCGCCTCTAGTGGTTTATATGATAGCCGCCGGAGAACAGAGCGGAAAACTCCCGTCGCTGATGACAAGCTGCGCCGAAGCCCTCGAAAAAGAAATTCAGTTCATGATAAAACGGCTGCTAATCGTGCTCGAACCGGCAATCACCGTGTTCATAGCTATGATAGTGGCGTTCATAGCCATAGCCGTCTACCTGCCCTTCTACAACGTCTTCACCATGATGCCGAAATAACCCGAGCCGGGCGGCGGCCGACTATGACAGCTTCTTGCTGAATCGCAGAGCGCTGACCGAAAGTATCGCCGCGCCGTAAACCGCCAGAGCTAGGGATTGACTCCACAAAGACATCAAATCCGCTCCGCGCAGTATTATTCCTCTCAGAATTTCGATGAAGTACGTCAGCGGTATGAGAAAACTGAAATAGTAAATTATCGCCGGCATTGATTCTCTGGGAAAAACAAAGCCGGACAGAAGCACGGAAGGAAGCATGACAAGCAATGCCATCTGCATGGCCTGAGCTTGATTTTTAGCCACTGTGGAGATGAGAAGCCCAAGCCCTAAAGCGGTGAAAAGGAAGACGAAGCACATCAACAACAGAAGGCCCACATCTCCATTGACGCGAACTCCGAACACGAACCTCATGAGGGTCAGAACGACGCATATCTCGAAGAATCCCACAAAGGCGTAAGGAAGAAGCTTTCCCAGCATAAGCCCGCCTCGCGACAACGGCGTAGCCAACAGGGTCTCGATGGTTCCGTTTTCTTTTTCCCTCACCACGGCGAAGGCGGTCAGGAAAACTGTCACGATCTGCATAATCAGCCCGACGAGGCCGGGGACGAAAAAGTTCGCGCTTTTCAGGTCCGGGTTGAACAGGACCCGCGGCCGGGCGTCCACAGGAAGTTTCTCAATATCCGCCTTGCCAAACTTTCCGACCGATTGCATGAGGCCGACGGAGTTGACAACGTTCACCGCCTGCATAGCCACAGAGGAGTCGGAGCCGTCCACAAGGGCCTGAAAGCTGGCTCCCCGCCCATTCACCCCGCCGGCTGTGAAGCCCGGAGGAATGTGTATTCCGACGCGCGCGCGTCCCGCCACTATAGCGTCCCTTAGGTCGGCCTCGCTCGCAACGCTCTCCTTGATGTCGAAATATCCCGTGTTGACAAGCGCGGAGATCAGTTCTCTGCTGCCGCTCCCCTTGTCGGCGTCGCACACCGCCGTGGGAATGTTCTTCACTTCCATGTCAATCGCGTACCCGAAAACAATCAACTGGAATATGGGAATCGCGATGGTTACCACTAGAGTGACCGGGTCGCGTTTTATGTGTAGAGCCTCTTTGAAAAATATGGCGTAGAAAGTTGTCAAGAAATTCATGCCGCCCCCCTCGCGTTGAGCCGTTCTCTGGTCAGCGACACGAAAACATCCTCGAGGGAAGGTTTGACGACTCGGAAGGATTCAAGCGAAACCCCGCCCGCTGCGAGAGCGAGAGAGGCCTCGCGTTCACCGAACTCCGCCGCGGCTCTAATATGAAGGCTCTCGCCGAAAATGGTGGCGTCCAGCACCCCTTCGGCTTTTTTCATCAGCCCCAGCGCCTGCGTTATCCGGTCGCTGGTCGCCTCCAGCCAGACGGTCCCGGCGGGCGTCACCTCCGGCAGGCGCTTCAACTCGGCGGGTTTGCCGCAAACCATCAGCTCGGAGAGAAATATGTAGCCGATGTGCGTGCACCTCTCCGCTTCGTCCATGTAGTGAGTGGTCACAAACAGCGTGACGCCGTCCTTGGACAAGCGGAAAAGAAGTTCCCAAAGGTCTCTGCGCGCCACAGGGTCTATTCCCGCGGTCGGCTCGTCAAGGAAAATAATCCCCGGCTCATGAAGCATAGAGCACGCCAACGCCAGCCGTTGCTTCCACCCGCCGGACAGCGTCCCTGACAACTGTTTCCGTTTGGAAGCTATGCCGCTCATCTCCATGCTTTCCGCGACGCGTTTGCGCAACCGCTCTCTGCCAAGACCGTATATTCTTCCATAAAACGCCAAGTTTTCTTCCACAGTCAGGTCTCTGTAAAGGCTGAAGCTCTGAGACATGTAGCCGATGTTTCTTTTTATCCGCTCGGAGTCCTCGCGCACGCTTGCGCCATCCAGCCACGCGTCCCCGGAGGTCGGCTCAAGCAGCCCGCAGAGCATCCTTATCACCGTCGATTTGCCCGACCCGTTCGGCCCTAAAAATCCGAAGATCGAACCTTTCTCAACGCCGAAAGACACGTCTTTGACAGCGGTCATAGAGCCGAACTTGCGAGTCAGTTTTTCAAGCTGTATTATTGCGCTCATTTGAGGCCATCCCCTGAGCTTGGAGCGGAGCCGAAAACAGCCGAGGCGGTCATGCCCGCGCGAAGCTCGCGCTTGGGGTCGGAAACATCAATCCGCGTCCTGAACACTTGAGAGGCGCGGCCTTCGGGAGTCTGAGCGTTTCTCGGGGTGAACTCCGCGCTCCTTGAGACGCGGCTGACCTTGCCCTCGAACTCTCGCCCCTTGTATGTGTCCACAACTATGAGAACCTTCGAGCCGGGCTTCGCCTCGGACAGTCTGTCCGCCGGAATAAAAACATCGATCCACGGATCCCCGTCAAGCGCCAGCTTCGCGGCCACCGCGCCCGGAGCCAAGAGATCGCCGGGATGCAGGTCCATAGTTGACGCCACGCAAGAAGCGGGAGCGCGCACAACGAGATCCGCCACTCTTGATTCAATGGTCTTCACCCGAGACCGGGCTTGATCCACCAAAGCTCTAGCCTGAGCGATTTCTTCCGCGCGCGCGCCTCTTTCCAACTTGCTCAGCCTTGCCGCCGACTCTTCCACCGCGCGGGCGGCCGCCGCTTTTTCTTCCTCTCTCGGTCCGTTCATCGCGATGTCAAGCATGGCCTTGGCGGCGTTCAAACGCTCCAACGCCGTCCGGGCAGCCGCCTTCGCGTTGTCCGCAGACTGCTTCGACACCACTCCCGTCTCCAGCAGCCTCTCGTGCCTCTGCCGCGTCAACTCGGCGTTTTCACTCTGCGCTTGCGCCGCCTCGACCTCCGCCCTCGCCGCAGCTATTTGCTCCTCTCTCGTTCCATTCTCAAGAAGAGCCAACTGACTGCCCCTCGCATCCACCGCCGCCTTCGCCGCCTGAATATCCTCCTTAGGATATCCGCTCAATAGAGTCGCCAGCGCCTTCTCCGCGACCGTCACCGCCGCTTCGGCCTCGCCCAACGCCGATTCCAACTGAGCGTTCTCAAGTCGCGCAATGGCTTCTCCGGCCTCCAGCCTGTCGCCCTCTTCCACCAGCGCCTCTATCACCCTGCCCCCCTCCATCGACCCTACTGAAACCTCCTCGCTCTCTATCCAACCCGAAACCTCCATAGAGGATGTTTTCATCGCCGGGTCGCGACCGCCCCAAATATATATCCCCGCCGCCACAATAACCACCGCAACCGCCGCCGCTATTTTCTTCTTCATCGGGAACCTCTTTCAGCGCGCCTGTCCGCGCTAATCCTCGTCGCTCCTCTTCCGTATCCCGTCGAACAACACGCGGACATGATGTCTCGCCGCTTTTCTTATAAAAGCCTTGGAGTACCCTTTTTCGCCTCTGACAATCTCCACGATGGGCTTTGCGAAAACGAGATACGCCGGAAAACTCGCGAAACTTATGAATAGAAGCGTCTCGTCCGTTTTCCTTATCTCGCCGGCATCGACCGCCTGCTTGATCATCGAGCGCATGTCGCCGGCCAGCTTGGTAAAATGCGCCCCCGCAATCTCAGGCAATCGTCCGCCGCCAAGAAGAAGCTCCGCTATTATTATTTTGCTGATAGAATACTCTCCGGAAAGAAACTCCAGAAACCGCCCGAACACAATTTCAAGCTTTCTATCCAAAGGCAAGGACTCCGAGTTGATGTCCGCAACCGTCTGCCGCGCAGCGCCAAGCCCCTCGGCCACCGCGGCTTTCAGCAAATTTTCTTTTCCGCCGAAGTGATACGAAATCGCGCCTATGTTCACACCGGCCTTCGCCGCGATGTCTCTTACCGAAACCCCGTCGTAGCCGCAACTGGCGAACATCTCCGTCGCCGCGTCCAGTATGCGTTGCCTTGTCTCGATGTGAGCCATAATCGCCACCTATTCATACAACCGTTTGTTTTAATTATGGCTCCCCTTCCGTATCCTGTCAAGCTCTTTCTTCCCTTGTTTTCGGAGCCATAGCGGTTCTTGTGCGAAGAATTAAATGAAACTTCCCATTAGCCACTTGATAAAACAGCGTCATGCGCAAAGGAAAAAGCTTTGCGCATGGCATATATTTAAGCGGGTGGAATAATCTAATAATATGTATAACTGATTCTTCCCACTGCCAAGTATGCCATGCGTAATATTCTTTCATTTGCGCATTAGCGATAACGGCGACAATTCATGGGTAATTTCAAATAATAAGCCGTATAATTGCGTGTGGAATCATCTTATAACATGTGAATCAGCAACTATTTTTTAGGCGGGTGAGTTTTTCGCGGAGTTGGGATTCTTCGTGGTTGAGGCTGAGATGTCCTGTGAGGGTTTCTCCGCCGCAGTGGGCGCTCATCCAGTTGAGGATTATTTCAATGTCGCGGAGAGATACGCGGGGCCGGCCGCCGTGGGCGATGTCGTTTACCTTTTCGAGCGCGCGGGCTTCATCGGGGAACAGGACGTCGCCGTCTCCCCAGTGGCCGCCTCGCAGGGTGCGCTCAGACCACATCAGCATTATCCGCGCTTCGTTCGCGGTGAATGTGATTTCTTCCGGCTGGCTGTCCCGGCTCATTTGCGCTCCATGCGGCGTCTTCTGAAAGCTCCCGCGCCGCCCGTCAACGTATTGCCCTCATAATTATAAATGAAATCTTTCATAAGTTTGCGGCGAAATGATTTTAAACATGTCGCCCGCGAAGATGCGAATAAAAACATTTCAGCGGTTGCGCGATTATCGAGAGTTTAGGCGCGACGGGCGGCGGAGATTGAGGGCGCGGCCGCGGCGTCGAGCGGGATGAAGAATCCGGCGCGTGTGAAGCCGCCTGAGCGGTCGATACCGATGCGTCCGCCGTGTTTCAGGATGGCGCGGCGGGCCAGAGTCAGTCCTAATCCCATTCCTCCGGGGTTGGTTCCATAGAACGGCTCGAAGAAGCGGGAGATGTCGGCCTGCGGATATTCGGGACCGTTGTCGAGGATTTCGACAAGGATGCCCGCCGAGCCGTCCACCTCTGAGCGGAGGGTGCGGGCGACGACCTGACCGCCGCGTCCGTTTTTCGCCGCGGCGTTCGCCGCGTTGGCGGCAAGATGCCATATAGCCATTTTTAGCAGGTTTTCGTCCGCCTTCATCTCCGGGCAGTTCCTGTCGAAGCGGGTTTCGAGGTTGACGTTCGGCGGAAGCATGTCCCTAGCTTCGAGAGCGCGCAGGGTTTCGGCGACCGCGCTGTTCACGTCGCATGAGCGCAACTGCGCCGGAGTATCCACCGAGTACATCATCAGAGAGTTCGCGGCGAGAGAAAGTTCTTTTGCGTGTTCGACGACGTCTTCCCAGATGGCGCGGGTTTCGGGAGCGAAAATGACGCCGCCGAGTTCTTTGATGTCCGCGTTGAGGTTGTCGAGGACAGACTCAAACCTGTCAGCGACGGCGCGGGCGAGGCGGGTCTTGGTTCTGGCTTCGAGCAGCCGGGAGTCGCGCGCGCGCGATTCCATCTCGCTGCCTATCTCCCGCACGCACACCACGCAGGCCTTGTTGCCTTCAGAGTCCTTCACGGCGGCCCCGGAAACACAGGCGAAGAACTTCTGCCCGCGCATGGTGCGGAGCGTCAATTCGCGGGAGGCCGCGCCTCCGATGTCCAGCCGCGCGGTGTCGAATATCGGCCCGTCTCCGGACGCGTTCAGCGCGTCTATGCTCTTGCCGAGGAATATCTCTTTGCGCGCCTCGAACCTTCTCGCGAAGGCCGCGTTCGCCATCAGTATCTTTCCGCCGTCTCCCACCACCGCCATCTCTTCAGGCATGCAGTCTATAATAGAGGAAAGGAATCTTATCTTTTTTTCTAGGAGCGGTTTTTCGAAGAGGGCTGCGCGCTCGACGTCCCGCTTCGGATCAAGCTGCTTGAGCGAGAAGATAAGCCTGCCGCCGGTTTCCGCCGGTTTGGAGACGGAGCAGACAGACATCTCGAAAGCGGACTTTTCGCCGCCCGCGCCGATCTCGACTTCAACCCGTTCGGCTTCGGACATGTTTTCGGCGGCGTTTCTTGCCGCCGCGACTGCCAGATTGCGGCTCTTTTCTGCGATCAGCGAGAAGAAGTCCGCGCCTACGATATCGCCGGCCGCGTTGAGGGCGCGAGCGGCGGCCGGGTTCATCCACTCTATCTTTCCGCCGCCGTCCACCGCGATAAGAGGCTCCGGCGCGTCGGTGGATATCTCTCTGAAGAACTTCTCCGCGCCCGCTATCTTCTCGTGCCTGTTGACGGTCTCGCTGACCTCGCGTCCGTATATGACAGCTCCCCCGCCGCCCGCAGTGAGCGGATAGACGCGGAAGTCGTATATGGAAGGCGCGCCGCCGTGCGACGGTTGGAACCGGACGTCGCTGACGGTGATTTCCTGAGCGGTTTCAATGGCTTTGCGGACGGCTGACGCGAGCCGTTTCTGCGCCCACGCGCCGCCCAGCGAACCGAGGCCTTTGCCCATGCAGGGCAACGCCTCTTTCGGCATGTACGCCTCCGCCCTTTCGTTCGCCATGATCACCGCGTTCCACCTGTCTATCACCATGAAAAGGTCTTGAATGCTGGAGAGTATCGCTTGATTGAAGCGGGCTGTTTCGCGGACGCTTTCCAGAGTTTTGCCGCTCTCGCGCCTGTCTGTGGAGATGGATGCGACCATGCGGTTGAAGGCGGAGGCGAGCGGAGCGAACCCGCCCGTCTCGGCGGAGCCTATTTCCTGATTGAGATGGCCCCGCGCGATGGCGTCCATCCTGCCGCCGAGCATGAACAGGAACCGCGTGATGGACTGAGTCTCCATCACGGACAGCGCCCCGGCGGCTCCGCAAAACAAAATGAGGAAAAGCAAAAGCGTTTTCAGTATGAAATCGGCTCCGGCGGCGGCTTCCGCATACGGGCGTTGAGTTATCAGCCCCCACCCCATCGATTCGACTGGGGTGAACGACGCCGCCATCTTCACTTTGCCGTAGCGGTAGACCATTGAGCCTATCTGGCCGGAGAGGACAGCCTTGACCGGGAGAAGTTCGGCGAATTCCTTGACGGAGCCTTCTTCTTTGTCCGGGTCGCCGCTGGCGACGAGCCTGCCTTCGGCGTCCACTAGGAATGAGAATCCGCTTTTGCCAGATGCGAGTCCGGTCACCGGCGCGCTGAAGCTCCTGTCATCCAGATTGAAGCCGGCGGCCACCACGCGGGAGACCCCGCCGCCTTCGCCGTAGGAGGGAACGAAGACGTACGCGGTGCGCTTTCCGCTGTCTAGCTTGTACATCGAGGAATAGCACGCGGCGACACCCTCGCGGGCCTGCATCAGGCATTTGTCCTTTACGAGCGCGCGGGCCGCCCCGCCGTCTTGCTCGGACGAGGCCAACAGCCGGGATTCGCTGAAAAGATACACCGAATCGACCGCCGGCATGTGCTCTATCTGCGATTTGAGAAGGGAGGAAATGACATGGTAGTCTTTGCCGCGAGAGAGACTGGACGCCGCGACTGACTGAGCGAACGCGGCGACGTTTCCCGCGGCTCCGGCTACGGCCTCCGCGCCTGAACGGGCGAGGGCCAGTTGATCGGTCTTGGTTCTGTCGATGAGAGCGGAGCGGGCCTTGAGCGCCGAGACTGCGCCGACCACCAGCACCGCCGCCGCAACGCACGCGACATACATCATCACGTGCCGCGACTGAAGATGTCTCAAGCCAAGCTCGTCCCGCAACGGGCGCTCCGCCCCGTCTTCAGCGTCGATCAAATCGCGCCTGTCCATCCGGCCTCCGTCACATTGCGTCCGCCCCGCGTCGCGGAGCGGCTGTCATTGCCGCGTCAGTTGCTCGCCGCGCCGAGAATGGCTGCCGCCGCAACGCCTATCCACAGCGTGGTCTGACCTTTCTTGCGGTCGCTTCTTTCCTTGTCTAGGTCTCTGTTGAGAGCGGCGACATCCTGATTGAGCCGCCCGATGTCTTCTCTCATCTTCTTGTTTTCAGCCGCAAGCGCGTCAGTCCTCTCGCGGAACTCCACGACCGCCTTTGAGAGGTCGTTCTGGAGGACGACTCTGGCCTTCTCATTGTCCGCCACCCTCTGGTCGATAGCCTTCATCCTGTTGTCATAGTCCGATATTTCATTTTTGAAGATGTCGCTGAGTTTCTTTATCTCCGCGAGGTCTCCGCCGCCGACGCCGATTTCTCCGCGCTCGATCTGGTCGATGAGCTTCGCCAGAGCCGCCGCGAACACCACGCGGCTGAGCGCCTGTCCGCCTCTGAACTCTCCCGTGTCGTACAGAGCCAGATAGCCTTTGTCCACCAGCTTCTTGACGCTGGAGTACGCCCAGTCCGACTGCTTCATGTCTTTGATTTCCGTGTCCGCGCTCGCGACCGACGCCGAGAACGCCGCCAGCAGAACCGCCACAACAATCGCCTTCGCTCTCATAAACCACACTCCTTGTAATTTTTGCTATATCACAATATATTGCCGGGCCGCGAAGCGCGGCCTTTGATTCGACTCCGTCGCGCTCTTATTCCGAGAGCGATTTTACCACCGTTTTCTCAATTGAATACTCGATGTCGCCGCCTGAAAGGTCCTTTAGAACCAAGCCCTCGACGTCAATGCCGCTTTCGCCGGGAGCCACCGCCCTGAAATACACCTTCACAATCGAACCTTCCGCGATGTCGAGAGGCGACGAGCGCCGGCCCTTTATCCCCGTTATCGCGCCGAGCTTGTTGTCTATGGCAGGATCGCGCCACGGAAGCGGCTGGCCCTTCTCCACGAACAGCGTGCCCTGCGACGCCATGACTGCCTGAAGCACGTCCGCGTTGAAACGCACCGTCATGTCCGCCTCGCCGATCTGCTCTATGTCGGTGACGAAAAGCTCGGCGGTGAAAAACATGCCGGGGTAGGTCTCGGCGGGAGCCCCAGTCCATCCCATCGCTACGGGCAGCGGGTCAACCGTCACCTCGCGCGTCACCGTCTTGTCCTCGGCGCTCTCGGAGGTTATGTTGAACTTGAGCGGAAGCGCGCCGGATTTTTCGCCGTTCGCCGACACGCGCCACGAGAACACAACTTCCTGCAGCCCGTCCAGCCTGCGGTAACTCTGTTCCGCTTTCTGAATGCGCGGGAACTCAAGCCCCTCCGGCAGAACCAGCTCCACTTTCAGGCCGTCCAGAGGCGACCTGCCGGTGTTCTTGCACTTGAGCTGCACATGGAACGGCGGGCCGTACGGGCCATACTCTCTCGTGGCCGCGCGCGACACCCTCTGCGGAGCGACAACCTCGGTCGCCACGTCCGGCGGAGAAAGAAGGGTGACGCCGATTTTCAGATGCACGGAGTCCACCTCGCGGGCGCTTCCGGAGATTGTTAATTCCTTTTCGCCGCCCGCGCCCGGTTTCGGGCGTATCACCCAGCCGATGGTCGCCTCTTCGCCCGGCTCCAGCTTCGCAAAGCGTCTGACGCCGGAGTCCCTGCCCGCAAACTCGATCCCCGCAGGCAGGTCGATTGTTATCAGCACATCGTTCAGAGTTATGTTCGAACTGTTCGCCACGTATGCGTACAGCGTGTATGGCCTTATCTGGTTTTTCGCGGTCGACCATTCGCCGAGATGGCGGTTGGCCCCGATGCTCAGCACATCGCCGACCACGTCGAGATAGTCGATGCCGAACAGGGTGGCCACCTGAAGCTCGCCCTGAGCCGGGACAACCGTCTCGTCCCAGTAGAGCGCGGTGGCGCTGTCCATGTCGTCCTCGTTCTCCCTCTGGAACGAGCCTCCCGGCGTGTGGTGGACGGTCCACAGGTTATCCGCCACCTTTCCCCAGTTGGCAAAAAGAACCCTGTCGGGAGTCGTCAGTCCCGGCCCGCGGAGCGTGCCGCGCGCCACCACTCCGGGGTCTTCCAGCGAGTCGAAAGCGATCCAGTATTCAGGCACGTCCGCGCCGGTCAACTCGGTCTCGGAAGTCACGCTCGATTCGCCCACCTTGAACGGAGAGCCGTCGTTGCTGCCGAGGAAAGTGTCTATAACCGCCCTGACGCCCACCTTGCGCGGCGAAGCTCCCAGATTGCGTATGTCGTAGCTAATCTTTATCGTGTCGTTAAGTTTCGAGACCGGGCCGCTGACGATGCTCAGCGTTTGAGTCACCTCGACGTCTTCCATGCGGTATCTGGAGACGATGGCGTTGGCGCCGCTCGTCCGGGGAAGGTCCACCGGCTGACCGTATAGCGCGTCGCGACCCGCCCGCCTGTGCGTTGAGCCGCCGAACACGTAGTTCTTCCCGTCTATCCGAATCGTGGTGAAAGACGTCCACGGCAGCGCGCCGCCGTAGATGAGTATCTTGCTGTCGTCAGTGTCCCGCGCCGGGTCGCCTTTGACTGTGCGGGCAAGGAACCGGCCCGTGTCCACCGGCATCACATTCACGTGCGCCGATATGAAGTCGTTGCTGATTACCAACTCCTTGGGGCCGTCGTACTGCGGGGCCGGGTCTGCAGCCGGGGAATGACCCTCTGCCGGAGCCGGAGATGGAGCGGGCGTCGCCGCCGGAGCAGGCTCGGTGTTCAGGACTCCGTTCACGTCCGCTATGCGCGGCTTGGGACTCTCTTCGGCTCCGCGCACGGGCAGAGCGAAAAGCGATAGAGCGACAGCCGCCGCCGCCAGCCATGCCGCCGCTATTGTGAGTTTTTTCATCATTTCGTAATCATCTCGCATTTCGGGAACGCCCCGCATCTGCACCCGATCTTGGTCTTAAACGTCTTGCCCGGGTCGGACGCCACCGCGTTCCGGTTGAAGTCCATCTCGATTATTCTGCGCGTCATCTCTATCGTGTTTATGTCAAACCGGGTTTTGGGTTGGTCGTCAAACACGACTTTAAGCTCGCCATCCGCGTAAGTCACTTCGTAGGTAAAATAAAGCCTGTCGTTGTCCGCGTCGTCCTTCTTGCAGTCAGGAACTCTGGCAAGACCGAAAGAGCCTTGAGGGAAAGGGCCTACGCCGGGGCCGACGCCCATGCGGTCGTTCCTGCCGTCGCCCACAGTGTCGATAGGCCTGTCGCCGCCCGCGCCCGCGCTTGTCGCGCCGTCTTCGGCGCGGTCCGCGACCGCTCCCGTCCGGGCGCTCGAATCGCGCCCCGTCTCGCTACCCGTAGCGCGAGGTTGCGTTTTGGAAACCTGCGGCTCTCTGTCCCGCAGCCTCTCATCCCTCGGCTTGTCCGGCAACACCACCGGCGACTGCGTCCTGTCTCTTACCGGGGCCCTGTCCGGGGCCTCCCTGACCACCGGAGCCGCGTCCCGGTCAGGCGAGATGTCGTCAGACGCCGCAACCGGCGTCTTCGCCCCGTCCACAGGAGACGTCACCTTCACCACCCCTATCGGAAGAAGCCCCTCGCTCAACGCCCCGCCCTGTATCGCCCCGCCCGGCCTGCTGAACAGCAACCCGATTATCAGCAAAAGCGCAAGATGCAGCAACAGCGACGCCGCGTACGACGCCGCTTTCGTCTTGCGCTCGTCCGTCGTTTTCTTCTTCATCGGCATCGACCGCCTTTAGTCTCCATCCTTCTGCTTCAACTGCAGCGCGAGCTTTTTGCCGCCCGAACTGTTCACGATGTCGATCACCCTGACCACGTCGTCGTAAAGCACCTCCGGCTCGGCGGCAACCACGAACGCCGAATCCGGCTCCGACGACAGTTTTGCCGACACCATCGCCCCCAGAGTGTCCGGCGTAACCTGCAAGTCCTCGAAAAATATCGCCACATCCTGCCCGCCGCCGTGTTTGACGGACACCTGCACATGCTTCTGCAACGGCTCCACTTCCGACTTTTCGGGAAGATTAAGGTTCATCCCCGTCCGCGCCGATATCAGAGTGGTCGAGACGGCAAAGAATATTATCAGCGTGAAAGCGCAGTCGATGAGCGGAGTGAAATCTATGCTCGGCTTAATCCTGCTCGACCGCTTGTACCTAATTTGAAACATCGGCCCGGCCCTCCATCCGCATGAAGTTGACCAACTCCGTGACCGACTTCTCCATCTGATTGATTATCCTGTCCACCCTCGCGGCGAGCAGGTTGTGGAATATCATGAAGATAATCGCTATCGTCAGCCCGGTCGCGGTGGTGATGAGGGCCTCCGCGATTCCGCCCGACAACTGCTCGCTGTTGCCGATGTGCCCGCCCGCGATTACGCTGAACAGCTTCATCAGCCCCGTAATAGTTCCCAGAAGCCCCAGCAGCGGCGCGACCGTCACTAGGGTGGACAGTATCGGCAGCCCTCTCTCCATCCGGGGAGCTTCCTCAAGGAACGCCTCGTTCACGCCCTCTTTCAACTCCTCCAGTTCGAGATCGTGCAGGTCGATCGCCGTCGCAAGCGCCGCCGCCACCGGGCCCGGCGTCGCTTCGCAGTATCCGACCGCCACCCGGAAATCTTTCTTCTTGAGCGCGTCCTTTACTTTGCCGATCAGTTTTTCCGGGTCCGCCCCGGCGCGGCTCAGACTGTAAAACCGCTCGATTGTTATCGCAAGAGCCACAATCGAGCACAGCAGCAGCGGCCACATCACCGGCCCGCCCTTTGTCATTATGTCCACTATCGCGCTCATTGCCGTCCTCCGTTTTTTACTTTGTATTTTTTCATCGTTGAAAGCGCTGTTTTGTCGCTTAAAGTGCGGAATAATTCCGCTTTGTCCTAGATTCTATTATGCGCTCTTCGAAAAATCAACCCTTCTCAGTAAAATATTCACCTATAGTTGCCGACAGTTATTTCTATTAAACGGGGGATAAACAACAAACAAGCCATAAATGATTGCCGTCTGCGGTTTTGTCCTTTTTGTCTCTTATGCCCGCCCTCGTCCCCGCTCGCCTTATTTAGACAATGCTCGCGCTCATTCCGGAGCTTTTTCTCAAAAATATCGATATGGCAAAAATAATGGAACCCGAACTCGCAGTTTATCCCGGGTTCGCCGATAGATTGTTCAACTTCGAAGAGAGTTCCGGGTTTTTCGCGGTTCTTCTTATCGTTGCGGAACAAATACGCGCGAAAAAGTTTTGGCAAAAGGAGCTTTGGCGAAACAACCCGTTTTAAACGGTTTTTTCGGGTTAATTGACCGGCGGAGAGAACAAAACTATCATATCAGAGGCGCGCCGAAGCGCGCGCAATCAGCCCGGAGGAGGGCATCATGGACATTAAAAAACTCGTTCTCCCGCATCTTTTCGAAATCAAACCATACGTACCCGGAAAGCCCATACAGGAGGTTCAGCGCGAACTTGGCATAGACGACGTTCTGAAGCTGGCGTCGAACGAGAACACCATAGGCCCTTCGCCGAAAGCGGTCGAGGCTATCCGCGCAGCGGCGGCGGGCGTGAACTTCTACCCCGACGGCGGATGCTACTACCTGAAAGAAAAACTGAGCGCGAAACTGGGCGTCGGATCCGACAGCGTAGTGGTCGGAAGCGGCATAGACGAGTTGCTGCGCATACTTTGCGTGTCCTGCCTCGGCCCGAAAGACGAAGTAATTTTCGCCGACCCCTCGTTCGTGATGTATAAAATCTCCGCAATGGTGGCGGACGCCACTCTGATATCCGTGCCATGCAAAGACAGATACTACCACGACATCCCCGCCATGCTCGACCGCGTGACGGACAGAACCAAGCTTTTCTTTCTGTGCAACCCGAACAATCCGACCGGGACGATAGTGAAGAAGGCGGACGTCGAGCTTCTCATGAGCAAGATTCCGGAACATGTCCTTGTGGTGTTCGACGAAGCTTACTACGAATACGCTTCCGACCCTGATTATCCACAGACGATGGAGTATTTCAAATCGGGGCGCGATGTCGTAATCTTCAGGACGTTCTCGAAGGTGTACGGCCTTGCCGGGCTGCGCGCCGGATACGGAATCATGAGCGAGGAACTGGCGGGCGTGTTCCACCGCGTGAGGAATCCGTTCAACGTCAACGAGCTTGCTCAGGTCGCGGCTCTGGCCGCGCTCGACGACGACGAGCATGTCAAACGCGTGGTTGAAGCAAACGCGGCGGGAAGAAAACAGTTCTACGCCGCTTTCGACGCCATGGGCCTCGAATACGCGCCGTCCGACGCCAACTTCGTTCTGGTCGACATCAAGCGCGACTCGGAAGAGATATTCAACGCGCTCCTGAAAAAAGGAGTTATCGTGCGACCCGGCAGGTTCCTCGGATTCCCGACCGGATTGCGAGTTTCGGTGTCCGATGAAAAGGCCAACGCGCGGTTCATCGCGGCTCTGAAGGAAGTCCTTTGATGAGCGGCAAGAAAAACATATCGGTCGCGATAGACGGTCCGGCTGGAGCCGGGAAGAGCACGATCGCCAAGCTGGTGGCGCGAGCCTTCGGTCTGGAATACGCGGACACCGGGGCGATGTACCGTGGCGTGGCTCTTGTGGCGCGGCGCGCGGGCGTCGCCGCGGACGACGAGGCGGCTCTTTCCCGCATCGCATCGGAAGCCGTATTCTCATTCGAGGCCGTCGAGCGCGGCGGCTCCCTCGTCAACCGCGTCTTCATCAACGGCGAGGAAGTCACGGACGCCATCCGCGAGCCTGAAATCTCTTCGACGGCCTCGACGGTGTCCGCGCTCAGCGGAGTGCGGGCCGCTCTGGTTGCCAAACAGAAACAAATGGGGGCCGCTGGCGGCGTCGCCATGGAAGGCCGCGACATCGGAAGCGTCGTCCTGCCGGACGCCGAGGTCAAGATTTTCCTCACTGCGTCCCCCGAAGCCCGCGCCCGCCGCAGGCATCTTGAACTGCTCGCCGCAGGAAAATCCGCGGATTACGACACTGTCCTCAAAGAGATATCCGAGCGCGACCAGCGCGACGCCACCCGCGCCGACTCTCCCCTCAAACAAGCCGACGACGCGGCGCTGGTGGATACGGACAACCTGTCCATCGAGCAGGTCGTCTCTCATATCTGCGATATTGTGACGGAAAAAACGGGCCGACGGCCCCTTACGGCTTGATTCCCAGCAAACGCTTTATCGGAGAGGCCTTCTTCATCGCCTTCGCCTCCCGCGTGTTCTCCTCGCAGAATTCCAGATGCCTCGACTTGAATTCGCGCAAAGACGCGTTTTCCTTCTTCAACACTTCGACGGACTTCCTGATTTCCTCGACCGCGTTCTCTTTCTGAGAAAGCTTGGCGCGGACAACCCGCAATTCTTCCTTCACGCGCGCCACATCCGCCGCCGAGTCTCCGCTTTCCGCGATCTTATCTATTCTTTCCTCTATCGAGGCTAGTTGTTTTTTTATCTGTTCAAGGGACTCCCTGTCCTTGCCCGCCGAAGCGTTCATGGCGGCCGCAAGAGAGCCTAACGCCCTGCTGATGTTCTCGCGCAACTGCCTGTTTTCGGCGCGAGCCTCTTCCCTCACCGTCTCGACCGCCTTCAGCATCTGAAGCGCGATCGCATTCACCACCATCGTCTGCTTCTCGTTCATGGCGAGGAACTTCGCCATGAGATTCCCGCCATTGCCCGCCGCCGCAGCCTTCGCGTCTGGCGCGGCCGCCCTGCTCCGCTCAACTTCCAGCGCGCCGGTCTCAAGCGGCATCGTCGTCTGCGCCGGAACCCCGCCTTTCGGCGTCGCGTCTATCGGATACTTCTCGGCCAGCTTCTCCGTTATCGCGTCCCACGGCAGGTGCTGCTCCTCGCGCATATCCCGGATGTCCTTCAGGATATCCACCGCTTCCGCTCTGTACCTGCGCGAGCGGCCCGTCCCGACTCCGGGTATGAAATCGCTGAACAACTCCCTGTATTTCCTCAGCGAGCTTTCAGGCACGTCCAACTGCTTGGCTATATCTTTCAATGTCATCAATCGCGACAAGTTATTCACCCGACCAGAACCTGTTTCGCATCAATCAGGACTTCCCTTTGACTGAATGCGCATAATATATCATACGGCATATACACTGTCAAAATATCAGTAGAGTAATTTTTTTGTGTAAGTGTATATTGACTTTTCAATTTATTGGCGGTAATCAGCCCGGCGCCGGAGAGTCGTTCGCCGCATCCTGTTTCTGCTTCAGCGGCCGCAGGCCGATGAAAGCGGCCAGCGCGCAGACTCCCAGTATCGCCGCGCAAGCGCCGAACGGCGCGTAGCGGCCCGCGAGATTGTACGTGTTCTCCGCGATTGTTATCTCGATTTTCAGCCCGTCGCCATATAGCACCGGACCAAGGAAAAGGCCGATCGCCGCCCCGGCTCCCTGAAACGCCGTTACCACGCCCAGAACAGCCCCGCGAAGCCCCGCCCACTCGCCGCGCGTCACCAGCGCCATCCACGCCGGCGCGCCCACAACAAACGCCAGCCCGTACCCCGCAGCCGCCACCCCCAGCGTCCACGGCTCCCTCACAATCGCCATCAGCCCGAGACATACCGCGGAGATGGACATCGACACTTTTACCGCCGCCTCCCTGCCCGCGACGTCCGCCAAGCGGCCCGCAGGCAGCGCCAACAGCGCTATCCCCGCCCCCGCCAGCGGGATCACGTACCACAAATCCTTCTCCTCCCATCCAAGCTCGTCGAATAGGAAGAAGAACGTCGTGTGCGTCACCATGCTCGTGCCCATCATCTGCATGAACGCGATGAAAATCAGAGTGGCGAGCTGTCCCAGAACCGGCCAGTCCGTCAGCAGTTTCTTCAGGTTCTGCGCCATCGTAGCCGGGTCGGCGGCGCGCGCCCGCGCGTCAACGCCCGCTTTCACCGCCCTGCATATCCTCTTCGACGACCACACCGTCAGAACCATCGCGCACACCATCAGCAGGCTCATAGTCGCGAACACGTGCTCATAGTCGCCGAACGTCGCTTTAATCAGCGGGGCCAGAGTGAACCCTATGCCGAGGCTGCACAACATGCAGATGGTAAAAACGCTCATCGCGGTTGCGCGGTGTTTCTCGTCCGTCGCGTCCGCGAACAGGGCGATAATCGCCGGCCACAGCGCGGCGGCCCCCGCCCCGTCTATCAGCCTCAGCGCCAGAAACGCTCCCGGCCCCTGCGCCTTGGCGTAAAAAAACGGCGTCACCATCCCCACCGCTAAGCTCAGCATCACAAGATTCGTCCGCTTCACCCGGTCGCCCAGCCCGCCCGTGATCGGCTTCAGCGCCGTCTCAGACAACACGAACCCAGACTGCGCCGCCCCGGCCAGCACCTTCGACCATCCCCTGCCCGCAAACAACAGCGGAACCAACGGGATCATCATCTTATAGCAAAGGTCCGCCGACAGCGTCACCGCCGCAAGCAGCAACACCACCGGATACCTTCGGAAAAATTCCCTTATCGATATCCTCGCCTCGTTGTCCGCTCCCCGTTCCGTAAACATCCTCGTATCGCTCCCTTATAAAACGCCCGTTTTTTTATCAGCATTGAAAAAATGCGCTTCATGTTTTTCTCCGCTGCCAAAAACATCCCTGAGTATCGCGCAAACTAAGTGATTGAAACTGCACAATTTGGAGTGCGGCGATTCATCGCCTTTATTTTGATAAGCGACTGAAGTCGCTTATATGAAAGCGACAATGAATTGTCGCACTCCAAAGCAAAACAAACATAAACCCTTCTTCACATATGCAATATTTTCAACTGCGCGACTGCCTGTGTTTCATTGGTAGTCATGAAAATATTGATGCATTCTTTCCCTAATACTTATGCATTGCTGACACAAACCATCCGCTTGTTTTCCATCAACTTCAACTATGGCTGCTCCTGATAAAAGTATTAATGTCATCAAATCGAGCGTGTTCTTTATCGCACGGATATGCATTCTTGGAATGGGGTCTATATTCACCAGTCGAACATCTCCGCTTTCATAGATAAACAAATCATCCGGCCCTCTTTTGCCATGTGTGATCATGCAGAAATCACGATACGATTTTTTATATTCATTTCTGAAGTGGCCAGAATTGTGCTTGGCATCGATTCTATCGCATTCTTGTTGATAATTTAATTGATTCCCGAGCGCTTTTACTCTTTCTTTGCTGCTGGAAGTTAAATCTGCAGATTCAATTTCTCTTTCAAGTCCAGACTTCATTTCTCCTAGTTCGTTCAGGTAGTCAGCATAATCTTTAGAGTAATATTCGTAGATTTTTTTGTGTTCATTTATCTCATTTAGTCGAAAACCAAATGCCGCTTCTATTGGCTCATCTTTTAATATTAGAATTCGTATCCAACACTCCCATAATGTTCGAATTATTATGTATGCGGAATCAGGATATCCTGACAAAGATATTTTTAACGCAGCAACACAATGTCTGAAAGACCTTGCTAGCACAGGAACAAGAACTTCGTCATGAATAATGCTTTTATTCGGATACTCGATTTCTGTTTTTATTATCCCAAATAGAATCTTTTCGCATTCTTCTAAAAGTTCCAAAACACCCTTAATCTGTATGATGTTCTCTTCGTGCTTGTCATTCATTGCTTTATTAAAACGTAACCAACCCACATGTTCGTCAAGAATTTCCATGTCTGAACCCTTTTTATTCAAACATTTACACATAATCAGTTTTCTGCATTTCGTCAGAACCATATAATTCTTTCTTTCTATAACCCTCATTGCCACGCGAACACGATTCTTATTATAGCGCCGACAAATCTAATAGTAAGCTTTGCCTAATTACTCGCCCGTTAAGATTATGTGAAAAATGGCGCTGTAAACGGAGGCGGTTTCATGTTATGATTCCACGAAAGCACAACCGTCGGCGCCGGGGTCTTTTGGCAACCGGGACGCGGCGGACATCGCGGAGGCGAACCATGAAATGCTCCACATGCGGAACCAACCTCGAACCGGGCGACGCGTTTTGCCCTGAATGCGGAACAAAAGCGGCTCCCGCGCAGGCGGCCGCCAAACCCGCCGCGCCTCCGCCTCCGCAGCATCCTAAACAACCTGCCGCCGCAGCGCCGCCTCCGCAATATCCTAAACAGCCCGCAGCCGCCGAAGACGAGGAAATCCTCCCCGGCAAAAAGAAAAAAGAAAAGAAAGAAAAAAAACAGAAACTTCCTAAAGAGCCTAAAACGCCCAAAGCTCCGCGCGCGCCTAAGGCTCCGAAAGACCCGAACGCGAAGAAGAAACCAGTCGTACTGTTGATCGTGTTGCTGGTCGTCGCGGCCGGCGCGGCGGCATTTATGACATTCGGCAATAAACCCTCCGAACCGCCCATGCCCATGCCCAACAGCGCCGTCCGCCCCGCCGCTCAGCGCCCTGCTTCCGCCCCTGCCGCCCGCGTTCCCAGAACTGGCGACATTCAGGAGCCCGGCGTGGACAAGTTCGCCGCCCGCATATGCCGCAACTCAATGTCAGACGTGAAAGCTGTGGACGACCTTACCAGCTTCGAGTTCATCGCTAGAATATCCGCCGATCCCGCCGCTCTCGCGGCCAAGAAAATCGACATGAGGGACTACGTTTCCGCCGCCGCAGACGCGGTCCGCGCGGACATCGAGAAACAGGGAATGAAGCCCTGCGAAAGCTGCAACGTCGCCCTCGCCAAAGAGATGGAATGCGGACAAGTCCTCGGCGCGCTCGGCTCCGTTCTCGTCAAAGAAAACCTGCTGAAAAACACGCCCGAGATTCGGCCCGCCGCCGCCGAAACCGGCGTGGCGAACTGCGGCGTGTTCGTGCTCGAACAGAAATGGCCCGGCGCGGCTTCGCCCTCTCAGGTCGCCTATTTCACAGGCGAAATCAACGGCAGGCGGTCAATACTCTTCTACGCCGCCACCAGCCATTTCGCCTCTGAAATCGCGTCTCAATAGATGGAATAGGAATTAGCCAAAGAGTAACTTTTTTCAAGTTTCTCTTTGATCCTCTTTGAATATTTAAATATCGATGGGAGACAATCGCAGTCGCGATTCTCTCCCGTTGGGCGAATCAGAGGGCGATTCGTGAATCCGCCCTTGCATTCCTGCTTTGCCACCCCGTCCGTACGCCCCGCCGGGTCGCCCCCACAATCCGCATTCTTCTCGCGTTTTCTACCAATTAACATAAACCTACCTCCATAATAATAATCATAAATAGGCGTCACGGGGAAACTTGTTTGCGCGTGACGTTTTTTTGTGGAACAGCCTCCCAAACAAGTTCCTCTCTATACCTAATACCAGCAAAATAATGCGGCAATTTTGACTGTGAGGTGAATCGCCGTAGTTGAAAGCGCTCGAAATGCGGCGCGCGTGTTATCAGCGCAAATATTTTTTTTGGACGCCAGCGTCCGCTTTTCGTAAAAGACGGGCAATATTCACCGATAAATCTCCGAGCTTATAAAAGATTTTTCACGCGGCTGAAAAAATAGTTTAAGCTTCTTGACAGCATTGCGCTAACGCTTTATAATCTTTGCATGAAGTCGGACTGTATCGTCTGACGCGAGGAGGCGCCATCATGGGCAAAATTATAGGCATCGATCTTGGAACCACTAACTCTTGTGTCGCTGTTATCGAAGGCGGCGACCCAGTTGTAATCACCAATTCCGAGGGGGGCAGGACGACTCCTTCGGTGGTGGCTCTCACCCGCGAGGGCGAGCGCATCGTCGGCACCGCCGCCAAACGGCAGGCCGTCACCAACCCGGACAATACTGTAATGTCCATAAAGAGGCAGATGGGCAGAAACTTCACCGCGAAGCTGGGCGACAAGAGCCACAGCCCGCAGGAGGTTTCCGCTATGGTTCTGCAGAAGCTCAAAGAGGACGCGGAAGCGTATCTCGGCGAAAAAGTGTCTCAGGCGGTAATCACTGTTCCGGCGTATTTCGAGGACAGTCAGAGGCAGGCGACGAAGGACGCGGGCAGGATCGCCGGGCTGGAAGTGCTCCGAATCATCAACGAGCCGACCGCCGCCGCTCTCGCCTACGGCATCGACAAGGACAAAGACATGAAGGTCGTGGTATACGACCTCGGCGGGGGCACGTTCGACGTGTCCGTGCTCGAAATCGGCGACGGCGTAATCGAGGTCAAGGCGACGGCGGGCAACAACCTGCTGGGCGGCGACGACTTCGACCAGCGCATCGTCGAATGGATGGTCAAGGAGTTCAAGAAGGACTCCGGCATCGATTTGGCGGCGGACAGGATGGCGATGCAGAGGTTGCGGGAAGCCGCCGAAAAGGCGAAGATCGAGCTTTCCGGCCGCACCGAGACGACCATCAACCTGCCGTTCGTCACGGCGGACGCGAGCGGTCCCAAGCACCTCGACCTCAAGCTGTCGCGGGGCGAGTTCAACAAGCTGACCGCGGACCTAGTTGAGAAGACCCTCGGGCCGCTCAAACAGGCTCTTAACGATTCCGGCCTGAAGCCCGGCGAGATTGACCAGATTCTGCTCGTCGGCGGCTCCACCCGCATACCGGCGGTTCAGGACCTTGTCAAAAGCGTTCTGAACAAAGAGCCTAATAAGAGCATCAACCCGGACGAAGTGGTCGCGGTAGGCGCGGCGATTCAGGCGGGCGTGCTCGGCGGCGAGGTCAAGGACGTGCTGCTGCTGGACGTCACTCCCCTTTCGCTCGGAATCGAGACCCTCGGCGGCGTGTTCACCAAGCTGATCGAGCGCAACACCACCATACCGACCCGCAAGAGCGAGACTTTCTCCACCGCGGCGGACAACCAGACGAGCGTCGAAATCCACGTGCTTCAGGGAGAACGCGAGATGGCCGCTTACAACAAGACGCTGGGCAAGTTCCAGCTTGTCGGCATCCCGCCCGCCCCGCGCGGCATACCCAAAGTCGAGGTCACTTTCGACATCGACGCCAACGGCATCGTCAACGTCTCCGCAAAGGACCTCGCCACCAGCAAGTCCCAGCAGATTACTATCACCGCCACAACCAACCTCACCGAACAGGAAATCCAGCAGATGGTGAAGGATTCAGAGAAGTTCGCCGAAGAGGACAAAAAGAAGCGCGAGGAAGTCGACGCCAGAAACCACGCAGACCAGATGGTGTATACGACCGAGAAGTCGTTCAAGGAATACGGCGACAAGCTGACGCCGGAAGTGAAGAACGAAATCGAGGCGGCTCTCAAGAAGGCGAAAGACGCGCTTGAGAAGACCGATATAGACGAGATAAAGAAGACGTCCGAAGCGCTGATGCAGGCGAGCCACAAGATGGCGCAGGTGATGTACGAGCAGGCCGCCGCATCGCAAGGCGGAGCGGACGCGGGCGCGGGCGCGGGGCCCGGCGCCGGACAGTCCGGCCCGTCGGCTCAGGGCGGCTCCGGCGGCGGAGACGACGATGTCGTGGACGCCGAGTACAAGGACATCTAATCTGTAATGACGCGAATATACGGCGGTGAGGGCGGGAAGTTGATTCCCGCCCTCTATTACCGCCTCCGCGTCCGGACATCTTGCGGCATCGAATGGAGAGAGGCGGCTTAAGGCATGAAAATTCCAATACAAGACGGCAATAGTTCGAAGCGCCCGGAACGGGAGCGCGACGGCGATGTTGCCGGGCAACAAAGCTCCCAAGGCGCTCCTGCTCCCGAACCGGCCCCGGAACCGGCCGACGCTCCGCGCGCGGATTCTCCGGACGCTCTGGCGCAGGCTCGCGAGAAAATCGCCGAACTGGAAAAAACCCGCGCCGAATACCTTGACATGCTCCAGCGCATGAAGGCCGAGTTCGAGAATTACAAGCGCAGAACGACGAAGGAAAAGGCGGACGCGCTCAAGTACGGTCACTCCCGAATGGCGGAAAGGCTGCTTCCCGTGCTGGACAACCTTCAGCGCGGCTTGAAGTTTGCGGCAGGCGGCGAAGCGGACGCGAAAATTCTTGAAGGCATGTCCCTCGTAGAGCGGCAGATGATCGACGTCCTCGCGGAGTTCAACGTTGTTCCCTTCGACTCTGTCGGCGAGTTCTTCGACCCGAACATCCACGAGGCCCTCTACACTGTCGATTCGCCCGACGTCGAGGACAGCCGGATAACCGAGGAAATTGAGAAGGGGTTCAGGATAGACGAAAAGCTGCTTCGGCCCGCCAAAGTGGTCGTGTGCAGAAAACAACAGCCGCCGCAACTTTCGGACTGATGTTCAGGCGCTGTTCAGTCAGGATATAATTTGATGAGAAGTGTCCGCCGGAACACACGGCGGCGAGGCGGCGAGCAATGGCTCAGGACTTCTATAAAATACTCGAAGTCGAAAAGAACGCGACGGAGGCCGACATCAAAAAGGCCTACCGGAGGCTCGCGCGCAAACACCACCCGGACGTCAACCCGAACGACCCACAGGCGGAAAAGAAATTCAAGGACATCAGCGAGGCATACCAGACGCTTAGCGACCCGAAGAAGCGGCAGGAGTACGACGCGTACGGCCCCGGCGGATTTCAGGGCGGGCAAGGGTTCCCCCCCGGCGGCGGCGGATACGAATACCAACAGGGCGGATTCGATTTCGGAGGCGGGGGCGGCGGATTCGGCGACATATTCGAGACGCTGTTCGGAGGAGGGCGCGGCGGCGGCGCGGCGTCCCACTTCAGGCGGCCCGCTCGCGGCGAGGACATCCATCTCTCTCTGGCAATCTCATTCGACGAAGCTTTCAAGGGCGTCGAAAAGGATATCTCGTTTCAGGGGTTCGACGCGTGCGGCAACTGCGGCGGCTCAGGCTCCGCGCCCGGCTCGGCCCCCGGCCCCTGCCCCGCCTGCGGCGGCTCAGGACAAGCGAAAATCGGTCGCGGCATGTTCAACATCTCCCAGCCCTGCCGCGCGTGCGGCGGCTCAGGCATGACCTCCGGCCCGTCCTGCGGCAAATGCGGCGGCTCCGGCAGCGTCCCGGCCATCAAACGCATGTCCGTGAAAATCCCGGCGGGCGTCGATAACGGCTCGAAAATCCGAATCCCCGGCAAAGGCAGGCCCGGCGCCGCCGGCCAACCCGCCGGCGACCTCTACATCATCACTCAGGTCTCCCCCCACAGCCTCTTCGAGCGCAAAGGCAACAACCTTTACGTCGAACTGCCCGTCACCATAGTCGAAGCCGCGCTCGGAGCGCTGCTCGAAGTGCCCACCCCCGAAGGGAAATCGTCCATCAAGATTCCCGAAGGCACGGACTCCGGCAAAACTTTCAGGCTCAGAGGCAAAGGATTCCCGTCGCTGCAAAACAAAGGGCGCGGCGACCTTTACGTTAAAATAAAAACGGCGACCCCCCGCAACCTGTCGAAAGCGGACAGGGAACTGCTGAGGAAATTTGCCGAATCGCACCCCGAAGATCCGAGGGCGGCGCTTTACGCCGGGCTGTGACGCGCGGCGCCGGGAGACGGCCATGGACATAGACAGAGACAAACCCGTTTACGTCATCAGCGTGGTGGCCGACATGCTCGGCGTGCCGCAACAGACCCTGCGCATATACGAGAAAGCCAGCCTCATCCGCCCCAGACGCACTTCCCAGAACACCCGCCTCTACTCCCAGTCCGACGTCGAAAAACTCCAACGAATCATCAGGCTCCACCAAGACCTCGGCATCAACCTCGCCGGCATCGAAGTCATCCTCCACATGCGCATGAAAATGGAGCGCATGCAGACCGAGTTCGAAGGCTTTGTCAAGTTCGCCCGCGAACGCATCGACTCCGACGCCTTCACCGCCCCCGACGAAAACTCCACCGACCTCGTCCCGCTCTCCGAACAAGGGGCGAACATCATGCGCATCATCGACATCCTCACCCGCGACGAACCTGAAAACCGATAACCCCAAGCCGGAACACTGAATTTCAACAGCGCCTCCGGCTTCCAAAGAGAAACTCGCTTAGCGCGCTCATCGCGGCGCGCTTCATCGCAACGCGCTCATCGTTGCCAAGGTCTCCTTGGCAACGGGGGAGACGATGGCAATGAAAGCGGAGCTTTCGGTTTGTGCGATACCAAGGCGACCTTGGTATCGATGTATAAAACCCGAATCCGCCTTTAGGATTTGAGAGCGAATCGCCTCCGCGCTTCCCCTCCCGACGACCCATACAAAATCATTTATGAATAAGATTCCACTGAAAAACCCTTATCCAACATCTTTTCACATGAGCGCGGCGGAGCGAAGGCGCGAACGCGCCCGCTTCGCCGCGCTCATTGAAACGTTTCAAAAGGGATTTTAAGGGAAAACTTTTTCAAAAGTTTTCCCTTAACTCCCCGCCTTTAGAGCGGCAGCGAGACAGGCGCGACGCGGCGGGCGGATTCGTAGGCGGCGAGAGCGATTTCGAGAGCTTTGAGGCCGTCGATAGCGGGCACGGGAGCCGGGCCGCCGGCGAGGACCGCGCGGACGAAGTCGTCGATAAGCAACGCGTCCATGTTGTCGCCCCATCCCTTCCAGACCGCCATCCCCGCCCTGTCGTCGCAACAGAGAGCGTTCTGCGCGAACGCGTCAAGCTCGATCGCGCCAGCGTCTCCAAAGATGTTTATCGTCACGTCGCCCCATGTCGGAAACGATTTCGGGCGCGACCAACTCGTGTCAATGGTCGCGAAAAAGCCCCCTTCGAACTTCACGGACAGCAAGCCCGCGTCGTCCAGCCCCAAACCCGAATGCAGGAGAGAGTTTCCGACTTCCGCGAACACCTCGACGGCGTCGGCGGCAAGAATCCAGCGGAGGACGTCCGCCACGTGGACGGTGTGGTCGATAACCGCTCCGCCGCCGGACTGCGCGGCGTCGAGGAACCAGCCGGGGGGCATGCGTCCATGGTTCGTGCAGGAGGCGGCTATCGGGCGGCCTATCTCCCCGGCCATGATTTTTTCCCTCAACCTCGCCACTGGCGGGGAATACCTAACAGGAAACGCGATGGAGAGAATCCGCCCGGCGCGCTCGAAAGCCGACATCATCGCGCGCGCGTCGGCGAGCGTGTGCGCGATAGGTTTTTCGCAGAGCGCGTGGACTCCGGCGGCGGCGCACGCCTCGGCGTCCCGGCGGTGCGCCGCGTTTTCAGAGCATATCACCGCGAAGTCAGGTTTCAGCCGGTCGAGCAGCTCCGGCAGATTGTCGTCGTAAGCCGCGCCCAGCTTTTCCGCCGCCGCGCTCCCTCGTTGCGCATCGTCATCGTACACGCCGCAGACGGAGACGTCTTCCCGCCTCGCCAGACAGTTCGCGTAACTATTGGCGTGCGGGTGAGCGAAACTTGCCATGACCGCTTTAAGTTTCAATGACGACAACCTTTCCTTCCCTCGCGGAGCGCGCTATCGCGTCTGCGGCGGCCACCGCGAGCGCCGCTTCGTCCGCGTTTATCAACGGTTCCGCCCCGTTTTCCACGCAGTCCAAGAAATGTTCGAGTTGAAGAGCCATCGGAGATTTCGTTGTCGGGTTTTCGAGTCGCGAGCAGCCGTCGTAAAGAGAAGTCTTTAGAGCGGGTTTGGACGCGCTGTCGATGTGGAGCAAGCCCCGGTCTCCCGCAAGCTCGAACTCGTATCTGAAACCGATGTTAGCGGCCCAGCACGCCTCGAAGTGGGCCATAGCCCCGGATTTAAATCTGAGCGTCGCCAGAGCGAAATCGAGCCCCGATGCCGGGTCGCATGCCCGCCGCGCGAACGCCCTTTCGGGCGCTCCCAGCGCCAGCAGCGCAAAATCTATGTCGTGAATCATCAGGTCGAGTATCACGCCGCCGCAGAGCGCGTCGTCGCAGTACCACGGGCGCGAGTCTGGGGGCCGATTGGTCAGCCGGCGCGCGCGCGCCACTCCCGGCGATCCGACATCCCCGTTCCTGTAACTGTTCAGCAATGTCCGGTAGTCCGGAAAAAACCGTAGGATGTGGCCGACGAGCAGCAACCGTCCCCTTGAGGCCGCCAGCGCGGCCAGCGCCCGCGCTTCCGCGGGGTCGGCGCACAGCGGTTTCTCGCAAAACACGTGCGCCCCGGCCTCCAGAGACGCCCTGACCGCAGGCGCGTGCAGGTGCGTCGGCAGGCACACGTCCACCACGTCCGGCCTAGCGCGCTCAAGCATCTCTTCGATGGAAGCGAACGCCTTCATGCCCGCCGCTTCCGCCTCCGCGCGCCTCGCAGGGTCGGTGTCCGCCGCGAACGACGGACGCGAGCCTCCCGCAGCCGCGTATGCGTCGCGCCTGACCCTTGCCATGAATCCGTATCCGGCGAAACCTATCGTCGCCATCGCGCCCTCCGGGAGCCTTGCCGCCTCACGCCGAAATGATATGTCCGCCGCGCCGCCCTCGTCAATCTCCTGTTCAAAGCTCCGCAAAAACTGTATAATCGACGGAACACGGCGCGGCGCCGCAAGACAGCGCGACACGCGAGGCCCGCGCGATTGAGGAGACAATAATGAGCCTGACGGAAAAGTTTTACGCTGAGATAGAAACCCTGAAAAACCATTTCGACGGCATAGACGGCAAACGGGAATGGGCGTATGTGACGGCAAGGGAGTTGCGCCGCGACTCCGTGCAGGCGGTGCGCCACATCCACCGCGGCAGGTTCGACGAAGCCCGCGAGCTGATAGCCAAAGGCCGCGACGCCGCGGTAGAACTCGCCGCCCTCGAAAGCAGGTTCGGTTTCGCTGAAGAGGCACAACAGGAATACGCCGAAGCCGCCCTCACTCTGGCTTTCATCTCAGGACAGGAACCGCCCTCGCGCGAGGACATCGGGGCCACCGAACGCGGCTACCTCCTCGGCATGGCGGATGTCATCGGAGAGCTTCGCCGCCACATTCTCGACCTGCTCCGCAACGACCGCATCGACGAATCAATCGCCTTCATGGACCTGATGGACGACCTGCAGGGCATCCTGATGAAGTTCGACCACACGGACGCCGTGCTGCCCATGCGCCGCAAACAAGACCAGTTCCGCCCAATAATCGAACGCACGCGCGGCGACCTCACCAACATCATCTGTCAGAAAAAACTCGAACAGCGGCTCCGCGAAAGCGCTCAGCCGGAATAACCTCCGCATCCCGGCACAATGGATAAATCTTTTAATACTTCATATGCGCGCATGAAAAAAACCGCCCCGATGTGAGTCGGGGCGGTTTTGGTTTTCTTAAATCCGAAATCAGCGAGTCTTCCGGGTTCTGAACGCGCTCCGCGGTTGCTCGCGCGACAGCAGGCTCAGGTCTTGAGGCCGCCGCTCACGTTCAGCGTCACTCCGGTCAGGTAGTCGGAGCCGGAGGTTGACAGGAAATAGACCACGCGGGCGATGTCGATGGGCGCGCCCATGCGGATTCCCATGAAGTTCATGTACATCAGGGACTGCTGGCGGTCCTGATCGGGGATTCCGATGTCGGAGCCTTCGGGTTTTTTCTGGGTGAGGCGTGTGTCAATCCAGCCGGGAGCCACGCAGTTGCACTGCACGTTAAACATAAGGCCTTCGATGGCGACCGTCTTGGTGAGACCGACGATGCCGGATTTTGCCGCCGAGTAGTTGGCCTGCCCCTTGTTGCCGAACAGCCCCGCGACCGAGGAGGTGTTGATGATTTTGCGGGATTTTTTCTCTTTGCCGTCGGCTTTCGCCAGATCGCGCATTGCCGCCATCGCCGCCTGACAACAGAAGAACGTGCCCTTCATGTTCACGTCCACTATGAAGTCCCACATATCTTCGGACATCTTGTGGAGCATGCCGTCGCGGGTGATGCCCGCGATGTTCGCCATAACGTCCAGCCCGCCGAACTTGTCGAGGGCGGTCTTGACCGTCTTCTGCACGTCGTCTTTAGAGGCGACGTTGCCCGCGATGGCGACGCCGTCGCTGCCCGCCTTCTTGACCAGTTCGAGCGTTTCGTTCGCCGGCTCGATGTCAAGGTCGTTGACTATGACCTTCGCGCCGCCTTCGGCGAGGGCTACCGCCACCGTCTGCCCTATACCGCGCCCGGCCCCGGTGACCACCGCTACTTTTCCATCTAATTTGAAATCATCAAGTATGGCCATTCTTTTCCCCCTTAAACAAGCGTTATTTTAATTTGATGTTGCGATATGAATGTTATCAGAACGGCGGCGCGGTTGTAAAGGAAAAAATTCACAAACCGGGACGCGGCGCGGACGCGAATGTTCAGAAGCCGATTTTGTGTTGAACGCAGTTCAAAAAAATCGGCGCTCCAAGAGTTTTTTTGGGAAGGGGCGCGGGGAAACCGGTTTTTGCAAAAAACGGTTGCCCCGCAAACTCATAGAAAAAAACATTGAATAGGCGGTATAATGTTGCGCGGGAGCGTGGAAGACGATGGAAACAATGAAGAACAGGGCGGCTGGCGTTGCCGCCGCGATTATATTGTCGCTGTTTGTCAGTTCGGGCGCCGGCGCGGCCCCGGTGGTAAGGAAAGACAACCGGCTGTTCGCTATGGGCGCGCAGCTTGCCGTGATTTACAACATGGAGACCGGGACGTTTGACATCGCGCGGACGAACGGCGAGGCCGTCGCGCGGGGCGCTCGCGCGGAGGTCGTCGTCACGGCGGGCGGCAAGGAATCCACTCTCTCCACTCGCGGGGCCGCCAAACTCGGCTGGTTCTTCGAGGACATCGAAGACGCGCACGGCAAAGGAGCCTCCGTCAGCGTCACAGCCACCGGCTCCGGGTCCGACCCTGACGTCGTTCACACTTTCCGCGTTTACGACAACCAGCCGTTCATATTGATGAGCGTCGCGGCGCAGAACGTGTCGGACAAACCCATCGGGGTCAGAAGGCTGTCGCCGATTGTGGTGGACGGAAGCGGCGAATCGGGAGTGTTCCTCGGACTTGACCCGGCGGACGTGGTGGCCCTTGAGAACGGACACAGGCTGGAGTTTGATTTCTGGGTGAGAAGGACGCGGGCCGCCGACGGGTCTGACAGCAACTGGAGCGTCGCGCTGTACGACGAGAAATCAGGACGCGCTCTGGTCGGCGGGTTCCTGTCGCAGCGCGCGGCTTTCGGCTCGGTGTCCACCGGCGGCGGCGCGGTCGAGCCTGCTTTGGACGCGCGCACCGGCAGGCGCGGACTGGGCCTGTTCCACGCCCGCTCCTCGTTCTCCCCCGCCCGCAGAGTCGGCCCGTACTCCGCGCTCGAGTCCGACGCCTTTTTTATCATGGGCGCTTGGGACGCCCCTCTCGGCGCGCTGGACGTTTTCGCGCGCGCTTCAGCCGTGGAAAACGGCGTCCCCGCTTCACTCCTCCGCCCCGTGCCGACTTTCTGGGACACTTGGTACTCAAAATATTCAACAGACATAAATGAAAAGGTCATTCTGGATAACCTCGCCGCCGCCTCCGAAAAGCTAGCCCCGTTCGGTCTCAACGCGTTCCACATCGACGGCGGATGGGAAAGAAAAAGAGGCGACTGGGAGCCGAATGAAAAATTCCCCGGAGGGATGAAGGCGCTGGCGGACGCGATCCGCGCGCGCGGGCTGACTCCCTCGATATGGATCGCTCCTTTTTCGGCTGCCGCCGATTCCCCCGTCTGCCGCGACAACCCCGGCTGGTTCCTCGACCCGGACGTCATCGGCTCAGCCATCATACCGTCCAACGAGCGCGCGCTCGACATCTCCAACCCGGACGCCCTCGCTTGGATGAGCGGGACGATTTCCCGCTTGGTCCATGAATGGGGCTTCGGGATAATTAAAGTCGACTTCACCTACTATTCCCTTCTGGGAAGGAGCTACGCGGCGAAGGGCAGGACGCGCGCGGAGATATTCAGGGAAGCGTTTCGCGCCATCCGCGACGCCGCCGGGCCTGACGTTTACATACTCGCCGTCGGCGTGCCCGTCGGCATCCACGCAGGTCTGGTGGACGGCATGAGAACCGGGCTGGACACCGCCCCGCGCATCGGAGAGGAAAAAGGTTACGCCGCGCAGGGGTTCAAACCCGCTTTCTCCTCTATGATCCGGCGGCAGTTCCTCAACAACGTCCTCTGGCACAATGACCCGGACGTCATCTACACCGGGTCGGACGAAACAGCGAAAAGGTGGGGAGAAGCCCCGCTGCCGAAGGACGCCCTGATAGCGTGGGCGAGCGCCGTCGCGCTCTCCGGCCAGATGCTTGAAATCGCCGACCCGCCCGCCGACATGACTCCCGACGCTCTGGCAATCGCCCGCGCCGTTCTACCCGTCTATTCCAAAGGAGCGCGTCCTCTCGACCTTTTTACTAAAGACTACCCCGAAATCCTCTCCCTCCGGCTCGACGCCCCGGACTCCCCGCGCCACATCGTCGGCATTTTCAACTGGGGCGAAAACGATGACAACGGCGCGACAATATCAGCCGAAACCCGCCTCGTTCACCTGCCGTTCTCCGCTCTCGGCCTCTCTCCCAACGCCCAGTGCCATGTTTTTGATTTCTGGAACGGCAAATATCTCGGAAATCCGAAATTCGGCCACGCCGTCCGGCTGGCCCCCCACTCCGTTCAGGTGGCGGCGGTCGTCGAGACTCTAGACAGGCCTCAGTTCATCGCCTCCAACCGCCACGTAACGATGGGCGCAACAGACATCCGCTCCGTCTCTTGGGACGAAGCCGCGCTCGAACTGCGCGGCTCTCAGGACTCCGTCGCCGGATTCGATTACGCCCTGACATTCCACACGCCTGAGCCTTACCAGTTTGACAGCGCCGAAGTCGCCGGCTCCCCGGCGGCCGCGGAGCTTTCGCCTGAAGGCAGAGTGATAACGGTGAAGTTTTCCCCCGCCGAATCCGGAAACACGAATTGGATTCTAAAATTTAAAAAAACCGGCCCTCCCGCCCCGCCTGCCCCTGACCCCCAGAACAATCAGAAAAACCAGAAAGACAAAAACAAAAAGAAATAACCCCGCCGCACAAAAAATGTGAGAAGTTTGGGAAATGGGGTTTGGGGAAAGAACCCTTTTCAAAGGGTTTTTCCCCAATCGCCGAAGGCGAAAACCTCTTATATCAGCTTTTTCGGGTTTAAGGATTCTTCGTATGTGTGCGGGGAAACCATTTTTTGCAAAAATAGGTTTCCCCGCGCCCCTTCCAAAAAAACTCCCGGACGCCGCTTTTCGCTGAACTCCGTTCAACGCAAAAACCGGCTTCTTTCCATAGTGAATTCCCTACTCCCGTGTTGGCAAAAAAGACGGGTTACTTAAAACAAAACATTCAATTTGCCAAATAGGGAGCATTATGATAACATCGAAGCAAAGCATTACAAAAATCGGCAATATCTAAAAAAACAATGTTCATAAGGCCTTTTATGGATTTTGAGACTTGAAGTAACAGAATATAAGGAGCATCGTATAACATCTCGCAAGTGAGTAACGTTGATGATAACTCGTAATTGTTAGTATTATCGGAGGGCTATGAAAACCAAGATAATAACATTGTCGTCTGATGTTGTTGAAAAGGCTGATTTGCTTGAATATGAGAAAATGATTTTAGATAACAAAAACATAAGTGAGCACAATGCATCCAAATTCTTTGCCAAGTTTCCAAAGTTTCTTTCAATAGGCGGCTATAAAGAATTTGCAAGAGAAATAGTATTATCTACACCTCAAAATGAACAGATGTATCGTGTGGATTTTTGTAGGAAGCGGTACGGCACATTGTACTGGGACATAGTTGAACTTAAAAGACCCGGGATTCAGGCATTGGTAAAGAAAGGAAAACATTGGCATTTTTCTGATGCGGTGCAGAAAGGGATAGATCAATCATATGATTACAGAAATTTGATGCATGATAAAACAAATATGGAATTAACAGAGAATAAAACGGGAATTAGAATTTACAGACCCAAGATATTGCTAATTGCTGGCAGAAAAGATAACGATATCGGGGAAGATGAATTGATTGATTTGATAGATAAATACAACCATTTTGAGTTTTTGACTTATGACGATCTTTTTAATAGTCATACAGAACACTATAAATCAACACTGATTGTTGTCCCCGTGTTCGAAGGCGATGACATACCGATAGAAGATTCTGGGGTTCAACTTAAAAGACATATTCAAGAAATGCTAGTTGTGTTGACAAATAAGGAAAGACGTGTTCTCGAATTAAGGTTTGGATTGATTGACGGAATACCGCGTGATTGCGAAACGATAGCAGAATCAATGAATGAAAATCCAAGCAATATAAGAAAGATTGAATCAAAAGCTTTACGCAAGCTTAGGTTTCCTCCAACTACCAGACTTTAAGAAGTTCTTGGAAAGAAACAATTAGAGTGAATCCGAGATTGTTGTCTGTATTATCGCCGGGCAGGCGATTTCTTGTCGTAAAATAGTTGCACTACTTTTTCCATTCGGGAAATTTCATTATCCGAAAGAGCCTCGAAATGGCTTGCTCGTTTCCGCCCTGAGAGTCTGCCATTGTTTTGCAGACAAAAGCGGATGAAAATGTCGATTTGCCTGTCGGGCATATCCACAATCTCCTGTATAGCTTTCTTGGTTTCATCGTAATTTGCTAGGAATAACAATTCACCCGCCAGTTCAGTATCAATAGTCTTCTCAATGAACAGAAACAGCGCTTCTGCTTGCGGAGTCATATCAATATAGCGGTACCATTTAACCGTATCATTATGGACGGTCATACGGCCATCTTCATCAAGAGAGTATTCCACTAATGGCATTAGACGCTTTGAAAACGATTCCAAAGAAGCATCATAGTCGGCGGGATTCTTCAACATGGATGCCGACACCGGGAACATGATGCCTTCGGGTGTAAAACCGCGGCGAGCAAGAATGTTATGGATCAGAAACCGGTGAATTCTACCATTGCCATCCTCGAACGGATGCAGAAAAACAAATCCATATGAAACGACGGCGGCGTGAATCACGGCGGGAACATTGCCCTCGTCCATGAACTTGAAGGAAATCTCTAAGCCTTCCATAAGGTCAGGCAGATTTTCAGGTTTTGGACATGCGAAGTGTATCTTTTCATTTTGCCAAGCGACCGACTCCCCCACATAATTCTGTGTGCGCCGGTAGTCGGAATCACGGAACCGCGCATCGACAATGCGATTCTGAAGCTCTATCAAACTCTTTTTATCATAAAAATCTTTTTGCTCCGCCAGTTGAAGCAGAGAAACAAATCTTTCCGTCTTATTTGAAGTGGGATTGATGTGTTCTATCTCGAAGGAAGATTTAGTTTCTTTGGCGTAGAGATAACCAAGAGCGCGCTTTAGCATTTCCGGAGGATAGGCTGATACAACTTGGCGGCATCTATCGGGAAGGTTTGTTTTTTCGAAGTCGCGAAGGATATCTGTGCGACGAACCGAAGGACAGAACTGGTGATTTCCCAATAAATTATCATTGATTCGTTGGCGACGGACTATGCGGGCTGGAGAAACCGTATAGTATTCTGATGATTCTAGCAGATCGACATAGTTGCCCCTCTTCAAGTCGGCTAACGGGAGTTTTTTGCCTGTGAGAAACTCGTATAGGAACCATAGTCGCCTTACGTACTTGCCACTAGGTTTGGACTGCGCATATTCGAGAAAATCTTTTTCTTCTATTTCTTGAAATAAACTGGCTAGTATCGCAAGGTTCGTGCCGTCATACTTAAGCGCGAATTCAAGATGATCTCCCAGCATATCCCCGGGCCAATACTTAAGCGGAAAAACTTCCTCAATCACGCCGCCGGAAGAATCAACTTGATGTATTCCGGAGTTAATGACAAAGGAAATATGCCAATTTGGGATGACATCAAGGTCGTACCGCTCGACAAGCGCCGCATATCCTGCGGGTCTGCGGGTCGATTCGTCTTTGTCTTTTTCAGACATGACTTCCTCCAGAAAAACGCTTACAACACGAGAATTATAGTTATATTTTAGCATGTGGCAAGAAAAACAGTTACGGCGGCAAATGCTGTAAGCTTCTTAGTCTGACAAGAAAAACGCTTACAAGGCAAGAAAAACGCTTACATAACAGCCTGCGACAAGAAAAACGCTTACAACGCGGCCTGTGGCAAGAAAAACAGTTATGTCGGCGCGGGCGGATGTAGGAACGCGCCGGCGGTGTATAATGAGCACGAATCCGTCATTAGGATTCGGGGGCGATTTTTCGGTACGGATAAATCGCGGGACGCAAGCCGCGTTTTTACAGTGGATAGAACATAGGGTTCATAAACAAAAAAAGGGTGGCTCCCTCAAGTTGCTCTTGGGGGCGAGAAGCGGTTCGCCGCTATGAAAACCGCCCCGGTTCGTCGGCTCTATCGAGGAATCCGGTATAGTTGCGACATAGAGCATTGAAGCCCCTCTGGAATTGGCGCGCCGGTTGAAGTAGAATGATTTCGTAGAATCCATTTACTGGATTCCGGTTGGAAAAAGAGCAGCCGAAGGAACGCAAATAGTGAAAAAAAACGCTGTAGGGGGAGACCTGTTCAAAGCGCGGCTCGAAGAGAATCTCGAGCGGGCGCAGGCGCTCGCCACCCGCATGAGGCCCTCCAAGCTGGAAGACTTCGCCGGGCAGGACCACCTTCTGGGCGAAGGCCGCCCCCTGCGCAAAATCCACGATTCGGGCATACTGGCCTCGATGGTGTTCTGGGGGCCTCCCGGAATTGGAAAAACCACGCTCGCCCGTATAATCGCCCGCCGCGCGGGCGCTCACTTTGAGGAATACAGCGCCGTCACTTCGAAAAAGGAAGATATCGTAAGAGTCGTCGCCGAGTCCGAAGACCGTCTCGCCGCTCACGACAAGCGCACGGTCATCTTCGTTGACGAGTTCCACAGATTCAACAAAGCCCAGCAGGACGCATTCCTGCCCCATCTGGAAAGCGGCCTGCTCACACTCATCGGGGCCACCACTGAAAATCCGTACTTCGTGCTCAATCCGGCGCTGCGATCGCGTCTTTCCATTTTTCGCTTCAACAGACTGGACGCCGCCGCGATGACGCGGCTTGCGTTGCGAGCGGCAGAGACGGCGCGCGCCGCCGCCCTCCCCATGCCCCCCGCCATCCCGCAGGCCGCGCTCGACGAGCTTCTGCTTTACTCCAACGGCGACGCACGCGTTATGCTGAACCTGCTGGAGTTGGCGGCGCGGGTCGCCGGAGCGGACGGCGAACTGTCCGCCGACCTCGTGCGCGAGACCGCCGGGATGAGACAGCTAGACTACCAGCGGCTAGGCACGGACAGGTTCGACATGGTGTCGGCATTCATCAAGAGCATGCGCGGCTCGAACCCCGACGCGGCGCTGCACTGGATGACCCGTCTTCTGGCCGGAGGCGAGGCCCCTGAATTTATCTCCCGCAGAATGGTCATCTTTGCCGCGGAGGACATCGGTTGCGCCGCCCCGAACGCCATCAACGTGGCCGCATCCGCCGTCCGCGCCGTCGAATTCGTGGGCATGCCAGAAGCCCGCATCCCTCTGGCCTTCTGCTGCGTCTACCTCGCCACATGCCCAAAAAGCAACGCCGCTTATTCCGCCCTCAAACTGGCCGAGGCCGACGTCCGCGACAAACCTCTCGGCCCAGTCCCTCTCCATCTGCGCAACTATGACTTCTCCGCCGAAAAAGAATCAGGAGACGAATACAAATACCCGCACGACTTTCCCGGACATCACATCGACGCCGATTATTTCCCCGAAGAGATGTCAGGAACGGTTTATTACCGCCCAACCGAGCAGGGAAACGAAGCGGCTATCTCCCGGCGGCTCGATGCTTGGAGAGCAAAGAAAATAGAACCCACGGGCAACGCCAATGACGATTGACAACAGAATATTCATGCTCAGCTAAACCTTATTTTTCGCAAGGGAAAGCCGGACTAAACCCTGATTCGGACTAGATGACGCCGTCTTCGGCGAGAGCGTAGAGGACGAGTTTCTGGATGATTTTCTCTTTGCGGTCGGCGGGAGAATCCAGTTTCATGCGCTCTAGGTAAGGACGCGCGGCGGCGGGCGGCCTGAATGTTTTGCCTATCGCGGCTCCGGTCGGCCGGAACCCTTTTGGGGTCAGCCTCGCCTTCAGCCCGCGAAGCGCTTTTGCAAGCCCAAGCTCTTCCTTGGTCAGTTCCGTTCCGTACGGGAATGTGGGGAACAGGCCCTCTTTGATGAAAGGCTTGGCGAGGTTCGCCACTGCCTCCGGCAGATTGCCCCTGAAAGCCAGCGGTATCTGGTAGTCGGCGGGAACTTTGCTGTTCTCCTTTGCCTTTTTCAACAGCGCCTGCTGGAATCTTGAATCTGTTATCTTGAGAATTTCTATGATTGTGTCGCGGTCGGTTTTTCCTCGGACGTCTGCGATGCCGTATTCGGTGACGAAGATGTCGCGCAGGTGGCGGGGGATGGTGAGGTTGCCGACGCTGAAGACGATGTTGGACTCCGGGCCGGAGGAGCCGGCGCGGACGCTTCGCACGACGATGATTGAGCGCGCTCCGGGAATCTCGTGCCCCATAGACACGAAGTTAAACTGGCCGCCGACGCCGCTGATGACCTGATTATTGTCCAGCGTGTCGGAGGCGACGCCGCCGAGGACTGTAGCCATCATTGCTGTGTTGACGAAGCGGCCGTGCAGCCGTTGCAGGAGCTTCAGTTCGTCTTGTCCGGGAATCTGGTTGACGAAGCTTATCTCGCGCATCTTGATTTCGCGGCGGCGGGCGTCGTCCATGTTCATCAACTGGTCGTAGAACCATCGAGAGCCGATGAAGAAGCCTGCGTGGATGAGAAGCCCGTTGGTTAGCTTGTCGCCAAGGCACTCGTTCACCACGCGGTTGCGGGCGACGATGTCCCGCATGTCGGCGGGAATTCTATCGCCGTTCGGCAACACTAGACAGCCGTCGTCCCACGCCACGTTGTCCTTAAAAATCCCGAACTTGCGCAGCGCGCGAAAAACTTCCTCGGTTATCCACGGGCCGATTATTCCCCGGTCGAGCAGCACGTTTATGTTGTCGGCGGTGACTTCCTCGCCGATGACGCCTTCGTTGAGCAGGCTTTGAAGGATGGGATGATCGTAAACGCGGCGCTTGATGATGCCGCTGTCCATGAGACGGATAAAGCCGTCGAAGATGAACTCGGAGCAGCCGTACAGCCCTTTCTCAAAAGGTTCCTCCCCGCCCACTTTCTGAATGATAGGCATGAACTTCTCGTCGACTTTCGTGTCTCTTACGATTCTTCTGTAAACATCGTTTTTCTCGTGCCGCAGTTGTAAGGCGTACACGATGGCGTCTGCCAGCGAGCCGAAGCCGACCTGAAAAGTGCCGCCGTCTTTGATGAGGGCGCTGACATGGAAACCGATGGAATAGTCGGTGACTGTTATCGGCTCTTTCGGAGGGGCGAAAATCGGGTGGTGGCCGGCGTCGCAGTCGAGTATGCCCGTGAATTCTTCAGGCGAACACTCACCGGCTCCGTACATGTAAGGCATGTTGCGGTTGACCTGAGCGAGGATGGCGACGTTGCGTCCGGCGGCTCGCGCCCGGTTCATGTCCCATAGCTGCATGACAGTGGCGTCCGCGTTGCTCCCTGTGCTGTGCTTGCCTGTTGCTGATTTTTCGGAGACCATGATAGCCATCGCGTTGCAACCGGCGGCCTCGATGTCTCTTGCGACATGCGTGTAGTTGCTGGACATGTAGCCCTGCTGCATGGCTGGTTTGCCAAGCCCGGTTCCCGGAGAAAGATAAATCTCCTGAAGGTCTACGTTGGCGGGAAGTTTCCCCGCGTGGGCGTCCCTCATGTACACCGGGTCGGGATAGCCGCCGAAGAGCCTTTCGGAGAGCGGCTGTATCAGCCTGCGCTCAATGTCGCTGTTCCATGCGGGCGTCTGCAGAGTAAGTCCGCTCATCATAGTAAGTTTGATGCTCGGATCGGCTTTCGCCCTTCTGTAGAATTCGTTCGCGATCACCGTGGGTTTGCCGACCGCTATCGGCAATCCGAGGATAATGTTTTTTCCGATGGTGGATATCGCGTCGTCCACAATTTTTTCGACGTCTTTGTAAATCATTGAATTCCTCCGCAGGTGAACATCCCGTGCCGCTCCAAAATTGGAGCATATTATAAGCGCCGAAACGGTTTAAATAAAGCTTTCGCGCTCCGTTTTGAGCCGGGGCGGCGGTTTTCTTGACAAGCGCTCTTTAAGGTCATTACATTAATTATGCGCGTCGGCGACTAAGGCTCGCTATAATTAGCTTCAGGAGCGACGTGCCGGGGCGGCTATGAGAAGCCGCTCTTACCGGCGATTGACATCATGAATGTGAAGGGTTCGACAACCGCGCGCGCGGCAAGGTTCCTCGCGACGAACGCAGACGCCCTGTTCCTGCTGGCGGCGTGTTTCCTCGCGCTGACTCTGCTTCGCGAGCAGACGAATGTTCTCCACAAACAATGGAAAACGGCTATGTGGTCGGACGAAACGCTGCTTGAGCGCCCGTCTAAGTATTCGCATATTAGCGTGCTCAACATGCTGCCGCAGCCAATTAAGAAAGCGACGGCGAATGTGTTCTGGATACGAGCAATGTCTCTAAAAGCGGATCAAGCGTTCGAGATGCGAAAGGAGCAGGCGTCCGGGGCAAAGTTATCGGGGCTGATGGCGCAGGCGGGACTGTCGCGGACCACCGCCGATTCGATCGAGATGTATGAGCTTATCCGGATGGTGACGATTCTGGACCCCACATTCGAGTATGCCTATTACTACGGCTCCACCCTGCTGGCTTGGGACGAGGAACTGGAGCTGGCTTTCCTGCTTTCGGAAGCCGGACTGCGCAACAACCCCAAGTCGGCCATGATAGCTTCCAACCTGTCGTTCATGAGCTACTATTTCCGTGGCGACTGGGAGATGGGAGGCATGTACGCGGAAATATCCCATCGGAACTCCGGCAAGTATTCATCGTCCGTCGACGAGGTGGCCGACCTGTACGCCGCCGGGCGCAACTATGAGATGGCCATAGGTTTTCTGGCGGACTCCATCGAGAAGGCGAAAGACGATGCGACTCGCGTCCAGCTTCAGAACCAAGCCGGCATGATAATGGTGGAGATGCACATAGATGAGATAGATAAGGCCGCCGTTTTTTTTGAGAGCATAAAGGGAAGAAGGCCGAGGGACGTCGAGGAGCTTGTGGCGGCGCGGCTGCTTTCAGAGGTTCCTCAGGAGCCTTTCGGCGGCGTTTACGTGATAACCGAGGAGGGCGCGACCAACAAGCCCGAAGTGCGGAACAAGCACTACAAGAGAATGAGAGAGTATCAGGCCGAGACTCCGAAAGGCGGCAGGAAAAGAATATGAACGCGCTCGAAATCTCAAATCTGAAAAAAACCTATAAAACCGGATTTTTGCGCAAAGAAACAGTCGCCGCCGTCAACGACCTTTCTTTTAATGTGCGGAAAGGCGAAATATACGGTTTCCTCGGCCCGAACGGCTCCGGAAAAACCACGACTCTTATGAGCGTGATGGGGTTCATAACCCCGACATCGGGCAAGATTCTTGTTCTGGGAGACAGCCCCGGCTCGTCGAAAAGCCGCGAGCGGATCGGGTTCCTTCCTGACAACCCGGTACTCTATCCGTATCTGTCGGGATACAACGCGCTGTATGTCGTAGGCCGGATGTTCCTGCTGTCTCACTCGGAGATAAACAAAAGAATCGGGGCGCTGGCGGACGAACTCGGCATGGACAGGGAACTTCGCCTTCCGGTCGCCAAGCATTCCAGAGGAATGAGACAGAGGATAGGGTTCGCTCAGGCGCTGATTAACGACCCGGAACTGCTGATTATGGACGAGCCGATGAACGGTTTGGACCCCATGGGCCGCAAGATGTTCAGGGACGTTATCATGAAACGGCGCGAGAAAGGCAAAACCGTCTTCTTCAGCTCTCACATACTGTCCGACATCGAGATGATATGCGACAGGATATGCGTGATCCGCGACGGCGGCATAATATATGAGAACACGATGAAGGGCATATCCGAAAGCAGGCCCGGAGAAACGCTGGAAGACATATTCATGTCCATGATGGGGAGCGAAAAATGATAAGGAGAGCATTCTGGGTGTCGGCGGCCACAATCGCCGAATTGCTGAAAGACCGAACGATAGCGGGCGTCTTTTTCGTCGGCGTGGCGATGATTTTCGGCGGCTACGTCGTGGCGGAGATGGCAGTGGTCGAGCGCATGAAGATGTTTGTCGACACCGGGGTCGGCGCGGTGTTCGTAGCCGGCGTTTTCATCACTCTGATGGCAGGCTCGAACCTGCTCGGCAGGGAAATCCGCGACAAAGAGATATTGTGCACGCTCTCCAAACCGCTCCCGCGCCCGGTATGGGTTGTGGGAAAAACCCTCGGCCTCCTCGTCGCTGTGGCCATCCTGATTTTTTCGCTGGCGACCGTTCTGCTTTTCTACCTGAAGTTCCAGACCAATGTGTGGAAGCCGGAAATTTTCCTCGCTTGTTTTTTCATCTATCTTGAGATGGTGATTCTGTGCAACTACATCGTGCTGTTCTCCTGCGTGACGACGCAGTATCTTTCGGTGTTTTCCGGGATACTGATCCTGCTGGCGGGAGGGATGGCGGACGACCTGAAAATATATTGGGACAGCGCGTCGCCGCTAGCGCAGGGGATGTCCCGGCTTTTATATTACGCGCTGCCGAATCTCGGCGCTTACTCTCCCGGCCCGGTCCTTTCAGGCTCGGTTTCGGTTCCCGCCAACCTGTTGTTCGCGATGGTTTTTTCAGCGGCGATGTACGTGGTTGTCGCCGTCACGCTGTCGGCGCTGGTCATCAGAAAGAAGGAGCTTGCTTGAATGGAGCTTTCTGAGGGCAAGCGCTTTTCCGCCGTCCGGCTTGCGAGAAAAATCGCGCTATTCGCGTATGGTTATTTTCTGCTTTATCTTTTCCGCGACGACATGATAAAACACTATCTTCACGAGAGATACCAACCGTTGACAGTTGGGGCGGCAGCGCTGCTTATAACAGCGTCGATAGCATATTCCTCTGTGGAGCGGAGGAGCGGCGGTTGCGATGATAACCACGGCCACTCTCATTCCAAGCCGCGCGGGGGGGACTCTCTCGCGGCGCGCGCCGCCGCCGCGCTTTCTTTCGTTTTTATTCTTATCCCGGTCATTTTGGGATTCGCTTCTCCCGCGACGGTGCTCGGCTCGGCGAGCGGAATGATGAAGAACAAAGGCGTTTTCTCAGCCACATCGTCTATGGTCGACGCAGACGCGCTGAGGAAACCTCATTCGTCGGATATGAAAATTGAAATCTCGACTGCAGACGGGACTAAACCGGAGGCAGTTTCATATTCTCCGATAAATCTTATGGAATTGCACATGCTGTTGAGCGGGGGCGGCGACGCGTTCGTCGGAGACAGGGTTGCCGTTCAGGGTTTCGTCTATGAAAGCGCCGAATCGGAAGAAGGCTTCTTTTCGCTTGTGCGATACGTAATCCCATGTTGCATAGTTCACGCGGTGGCGGTGTCTATGAAAGTGAGCGTCGGCTCTGCCGCCCCGCCCGCCAATGATCAGTGGGCGCGTGTTTATGGCGTGACGCGCAAGTTTGCGGAGCCTCGCGGCGACGGCCCGGAGAACATCTATTATATCGAGGCTGAAAAAATCGAAACCGCGGAAACTCCGACGGACCCTTATATTAACAGGAGCTATCTAAGAAAGCCGTTCATGTTCTAGTCCGCATTTTCACTGATGTGGGCTGGAGAGGAGCGCGGGCGGGCGGAGCCTGCGGATGATTTGGAACAGTTGAGCGAATTCAGGTTGTTCTTCGTCGGGCTGATTGTGGAGACGACCCCCTTCATCGCGGTCGCCTCCCTCATGGCGTTCATCTTCGCCTTCGTGCCGCAGGACGCGTTCCGCAGGCTGTTCAGCGGAAACAAAATCGTGTCGATATTCATCGCGGCGGCGGCGGGGTTCGTGATTCCGCTGTGCGAATGCTCGATAGTTCCGATTGCCGCGCGGCTTGCCAGACGCGGACTTCCGCTTCCGGTCGCGGTTACTCTCATGGTCGCAGTCCCGTCCCTCAGCCCGATTGTGGTGGCGAGCACAAGCGTCGCGTTCTCGTCAGCTCCTCACATCATACATATCCGTTTCGCGGCAGGGTTCATACTTGCTGTGGCCACAGGACTGATTTTCCTTTTCCTTGACCGTGACGGAAAACTATCGGCTCAACCATTCCCGGACGAACCCGAAAGGATGTGCGACTGCGCGGTTGAGAAGCCCGGAGGACTTTCTTTCGAGGAAAAAGTCAAAGCGGGGTTGGACGACGCCGCCGGGGATTTCACCCGGATGATGGTCTACATCGTAGCCGCTTCCGCCATCGCTGCGGCAATCAAGTCGCTCGTCCCGGCGGACATTGTCAGCGCCGTCGGCGGCAACTCGATTGTCAGCGTCCCGGCTATGATGCTCTTCTCGTTTATTCTATCTACTTGTTCCGACGCCGACGCTTTCATCCCCGCCGCGATGATTGGTTTCAGCGCCGCGTCGAAACTCTCGTTCATGCTCTTAGGCCCGGCGCTTGACCTCAAACTGTCTATCATGCATTTCTCGTTCCTGCCGCGCCGCGCCGCTGTTATTCTGATAATCGTCATCCCAGCGCTAGTCTTAGCCGCTTCGATTGTCGTCAGTCTGACAACCTGATTATTTCGCCGCCGGAGCTGGCGAGCTTTCAGCTTTTCCCGTCGCCGCTTCATTCATAACTTCAAATATATGCGTGTTGTCAATCAGCCTTGTCCCCGGATACCAAGAGCCTTCGTGTTTCGTGAATATCTCGACTCCGGCCCCTTTCGCGTAGACGCTGACAAGTTCGTTAGTGTGCCCGCTCGTTGAATAAAAAACTTCTCCTCCGGGATACTCGCAGAGCGCGGCGACGCATTTCTGTTCTGGCAGGTCGCCGGGAGCGAGTTTCTTTTCCGGATTGAGCCTCATTAAGCTGTTGGCGTGGTCGGCGGTGACGATGAGCAGGGTGTTTTCCCAGTCGAGAGCGTTGTCCGGCCTGTCGATAAAATCTACCGCCGCGCGGACTGCCTCGTTCAGGTCCCACATCGCGCCGATCATCCAACTGAAATTGTTCGCGTGGTTCGCCCAGTCGATGTCTCCCTGCTCCGCCAAGAGAAAGAACCCGTTTTCATTCGACGAGAGGATTTCGAGAGCGGACAAGACGACGTCGCGCAGAAGCGGGTTTTCGTGTGTCGCGCGGTCAATCGCGGGAGCGCCCGGCTCGTCTCTGGGAATGGGATGCTCGAAACTTCCGTCAGCCCCTCCGAACAGACCGAAGAGTTTTTTCCTTTCCGCCGCCGCCGTCGCCGCCGCATCATATAGGAGCGCCGCGCCGTCTTCCCCTGCCCGCCTCTCGACGAAAACGTATTCGCTTGAAGAACCCGCGCTTTCATACAATCCCTTAGAGATGTATCCCTTTGTGGTTTCCCATTTCGGATTGTTGAGCGAAGGATGGCCTCCGCCTATGACGACATCCGGGCGGGTTACTGTCAGAATCTCGTCGGCTATGCCAAGACCGGAATAATTTTTAAAACCAGTGTAAAAGTTGTTCCTTCCCTTGTTGTGACTCGAAAAAGACGCCGGGGTGGCATGGGAAAAAGGAACGGTTGACACTACTCCTATCGAGGCTCCGTTTGTTTCTCTCATGATTTCCGAAATCGATTTCAACTTCCCGTTTTCCGAGCCTTCGAAATCCCAAGCGATTCTTGATCGCTCCGTCTTAACGCCTGTGGACAACGCCGTTCCCGCCGAAGCGGAGTCAGTGGCCGGGCCTTTTCTTAAAAGCGGCGGAGTCTTCCTCGAATAATCGGGGAATAAGTATCTCAATCTTTCCTCCGTGTCCTCAGACAGCGGGGACGGCTCGGTTCCCGCCTTTTTCAGGTTGTAACCGTAGATGGGGTTGAAATTATCGGGATCGAAAGTCGGTTTTCCCTGCATGACCGCGTAAAGGTTGTACGTCGACTCGTCCCAAGTGGTGACGTAATTCTTATAAGGAAAATAATGCCACGCCAGCGAGAAGTCCGCGCCGAACAGATAATTGCTCGCGGCGACCTCGTGTTGAAGGTGCATACCGTCGCCTATGAAAAGGATGATGTTTTTCGCGGGAGCAGCAGTCGCCGCAGTCGCAGACAACCATAACAATGCGAGAGCGGCAACCAGCGCGCGCGTCTTTTTCAAAATCCCGGACATTCTCATTTTTCGCCTCCGTGTTTTGCCGCAGTTGCATTTTCAAATTAATTATACAGCTCGCGAATGAATTACATGTTAATTAAATATTATGTTTGTGTTAACTCAGAATTGCTAAGTTAAAAAAACGCTTTGAAGCTTATCTGCGCCTTTTCCCAATCCGCCGATTCAACGCGGATTCGTCTATAGAGCGGACGAAGCGTGGCAATTTTCATAGCGGCGGATCGCGAATAAAAAAAGCGGCTCGGAAATGGAGCCGCTGGAGCTTGAACCGTGTTGCGGACGGTTCAATGAGGTAGGTTGCTGAAACGGGCAAAGTCCGCGGGCTAGATAGCCCGCGGACGCTGTCCATATTCATCGTTGCCGGTTGCCGTGCGGGACTGTTCCGCCCGCGACGGCTCTTCGAGGTTACTTCTCCACTTTCGCCTGTTCGGTCTGAGCAGGCGCGTCCACCACCGCGGGAGCGGCGGGTTTCACTTCGATGCCCATCGCCTGAACCACGAGTGTGGAAATATCTTTGAGTTTCAGTTTCTCTTCCATTTCAATGAGCTTTACGCCGTCTTCGATCATCTGCATGCAGTACGGGCAAGCGACCGCGATGGTGTCCGCTCCGGTGTTGGCAAGCTCTTTGGCGCGTCGGACGTTGAGCCGTTCGTCGCCGGGCACGTCGAGGTCCATGTCCATGAAGTAGTTGCCGCCGCCCGCTCCGCAGCAGAAGCTGTCCGCGCATTTGTTCTTCGGCTCGATGGCGGTCACGCCTTTGATGGACTTCACGACGCTGCGCGGCTGTTTGGTCTGTCCGGCGTACCTGCTCAGGTAGCAGGGGTCGTGATAAACCACTTTGCCAGCCACTTCTTTGGTGAGCTTTATCTTGCCCTGCTCTATCAGTTCGTTAAGGAACTGTCCGTGATGGACGACTTCGTACTTGCCGCCGAACTGGCTGAACTCGTTTTTCAGGGAGTTGAGGCAGTGGGGGCAGATGACCACTATGCGGTTGAACTTTATTGAATTGAGTATCTCGACCTGATTCTTGGCGAGGCTCTGGAAGACATTTTCGTCGCCGAGGCAGCGGGCGGGGTCGCCACAGCATGTCTCGTTGTCGCCGAGCATCGCGAACTTCACGCCGGCGGCGCGCATGATGGCCATCATGTTTTCGGCGATGTGCTGTTTGGCTTGGTCATAGTTTGCGACGCAGCCGAGCCAGAAGAGCACGTCTGTTTCTCCGCCCGCGTCGATGATGTCAGGCATCTCGCCTTTGATCCAGTTGAGGCGGCCCTGTTGCGGGCCGAACGGGTTGCCGCGCTGTTCGAGCGCCTTGAGGGCGTTCTTCGCGTCCGCAGGCAGCCTGCCGTTCATCATAACTTCCGAGCGGCGCACTTCGACGAGCTGGTCGATGTGCTCGATCATCGCCGGGCACACTTCCATGCAGGCGCGGCAGGTGCGGCACAGCCACAGCCCGTGTTCGTCGAGCACGTCTCCGATGAAGGGTTCGAGTTCGAGAGGCTGCTGTTCGGCGGCTCCCTCTTCGCCTTCGGCCTTGGCTCCGTCGCCGCCGGCTTTGGCTTTTTCCTGCGCTTCATACATCTTATAGAGCGATTTCTTCAGGGACTGTACTACTTTGCGGGGCACTAACGGGTATCCGCACTGGCTGACCGGGCAGGCCTCTTCGCAGCGTCCGCATTCGAGGCAGGCGTCCAAGTCCAGCGCGTTTTTCCATGTGAGATCTTTCGCCGTGGTATGTCCGAAATTGAACTCCTCGACATCGTCGCGGGAGAAAAGCTCTTCGAGGTCTTCCCTCTGCAGGGAGCCTTTCGGCTTGTCGTTGGAGAACATGTAGTTGGCCGGGATGAGCATGATATGGAAGAACTTGGTGTAAGGCAGAGAAGCGATGAGGGCGAAGGTGGCCAGCGCGTGAGTCCACCACACGAGCGGGTAAACCACCGGCACGGAAGCTTCGGAGAAGACGCCCATCGCTTTGGAGACGGCGAACCCGAACGGGCTGTATGCCGACCACGGATCGCCCGCGAACTGAATTCTCAGTCCTTCGAGAACGAACCCGCCGAGAGCGATGAACAGCAACAGTCCGAGCATGTACGCGTTCTGCCAGTCGGTTTGCAGCGTCTTCGGTTTCAGAACATATCTGCGGATAATCGCAATCGCAAGGCCGACCACGAGGAAGAACCCCGCTATGTCAGCCAGAAAAGAGACCGCCAGATAGAGGTTGCCTTTGAAGAAAGTCAGCCCGAAAAGCGGTTTCGTAACGTCAATTTCGACGGTCAGTATAGCCGTTGTGATAGCCAGCATGATGAACGACCAGAAGATCATCGAGTGAAAGACGCCCGGCATGAGTTTTCTGCGAACGCGTCTTTGCATGACCGTTTCGACCGCCATTTTTACCACGCGGCCCACAACGTCGCCGAAGCGCTCGTTCGCCGGTTTCAGAGCCTTCCACTGCATGATTTTCTTGTATACCCCGTAACCGAAAACAGCGAACGAAGTAATCATGAAAATGTACATCACCCAGTGGTGATGCACGTGCCAGTAATATTCTCTATGCGCCATATCCATTTTTGATGTCCCTCCCCGGATGAGTTTTTTTATGGACAGGCCGCCCTTGCGGGCGGCCCATGTTCTGTGTTGTCCGTCCCCTTACTTTTTCACGCCGACCGGCTTCTCCACATCTATCGCCTTTCGGGTCGCCGCGTACGTCTGCGAACCCGACTTGCCGTACCAGAACCTCGTGAACTGGCTGGTCACGTCGAAGCAGGTTGTCGCCGCTTCAAGCTTCAGCCCCTTGCTGTCCAGCGCTTTCATGAACGGGGACACCACTGCCCGCGTCCTGCCGAGGCTCCACACGCATTCCACCAGCGCCACTTCCGCGTCGCTTGCCTCTTCGAGCATCTTTTTGATCCCCGGGCGGTCCATCACCTTTTCGCATTCGTCAACGTCCTCGTACATCGCCACTATCTCGATTCCGTTGGCTTCCGCGTATGCTTCGATCCTTTTCTTCTGTTCCCCTCTGTCCACCACGTTGCCTTCGTTGTCTACGTACATTCCGCTCGCGTATCCGATCGCTTTCATTGTCTTTGCCTCCTCTCTATTTTCACTGTTGTTTTTATTTATCTTTTCCATCTTTTTCACCCCTTTCGGCTTCCTTCAGCCTGCGCCTATTAATATATCAAGCCCAGCGCCAAGCCCGATGCCAGCTCAGCAATACAACAAATTGTCCTTCTTACAAAGGCATTTTTATTTTGAATTATTTTTTCGCCTGAATTTGCGCATCGGATTTTTACATCAGGCGCATATAAAACATATTCACCCTCCGGCCCTTCTTGAGAAATAAATCACAATCTACTATGAGATTTGGTGAATGTGTTTTCTATTCACCCTCCATGCGTTTTTCAGAATCCATAGCTTCTTCATCTGCCGCATACAAATTTTTTCTTTTATTTACTAGGTGTTTTTTCAGTTTTCTCCCTTCCATCGCACGGTGAATAAAAATTTTATTCACCTGCATTTCTAATCCCCCAGTTTTGCTGTGGTTTTCCACGTTTTTGAGGAACAAACCTTAAATCAAGTGGATTTTTCGGTTTACAGGTTCGCCTTTTCATTTTGATGGAAAACAACTGCCACAGATTTTGTTATACAGAGATATATGTATATAATTGACTTACTTTAAAGATGCTAAGCGGAGGAGACGAACGATGTCTGCGGCGTTAAAGAAAAAAGCAATGGCGATAGCGGAGTATCTACAGGCCAACTACGACGACGCGACCACCTCGCTCGACTACTCCAAACCGCACGAACTGCTCGTGGCGACCATTCTTTCGGCTCAATGCACGGACGAACGCGTGAACATCGTCACCAAAGACCTGTTCAAGAAATACAGGACGGTGAAAGCGTTCGCGGACGCCGACCTCGGCGAGCTTGAGAAAGACATTCATTCGACCGGATTCTTCAAGAACAAAGCGAAGAACATCAAAGGCTGTTGCGCGGCGATAATCGAGAAACACGGCGGCAAGGTTCCGGGGACGATGGAAGAGCTGGTGGAACTGCCCGGCGTCGGGCGCAAAACCGCCAACGTGGTGCTCGGCAACGCGTTCGGAACTCCCGGCGTGATAGTGGACACCCATGTGTCCCGCATCGCCCAGCGTTCCGGGCTTTCGAAAAACTCCGACCCCGTTAAGATTGAATTCGACATCATGGAACTTATCCCTCAGAAGATGTGGACGGATTTCTCCAACCAGCTTGTGTGGCACGGCAGGAGAATCTGCGACGCGAGAAAACCCAAGTGCGGCGAATGCGGCATGATAAAACACTGCGACTTCGGCAAGAAATCACAGTAGCCCTGAGCGTTTTTTGGGAATTATCCCTTGGATCGCTTCCGCGCCGAGATAAAATAATTCATTCCCGCGCGCTTCAGTTTTACGTTTTCGAATCCGGCTTCGGAGACCATTTTTCGGACTTCGACGCCCGGAAGTCCGGACGAATAAGACTTCCAGAAATTGCCCGATATCATCCTGCCCGCGGCAACGCGCAAAAAGACCCGCATCGCGACGGCAATCGCTTTCGGACTATCCGCGTCAAAATCAACGAGGAAAAATTTTCCTTCAGGCTTCAGCGCACGCAGAGCTTCTGATATCACTCCGGCAGGGTTGTCGGCTTCGTGAAGCAACTGCTTGCACACTACGATATCGAACGACGCGTCCGCCGCCGAGAGATTGTCCGCCGAACAAAACATGGTGTCGATGGAAAACCCGGCGCGAGCGGCTTCCTCGCGCGCGATCGCGAGCATGGGCGCGGCGGAATCCTGCCCGACAAGCGCAGCGTTCGGGATGCGCTTTGCAAGTTGAATAAGAAGAAACGCCGGTCCGGTAGCAATGTCAAGAATCGCCGGAGCTTCGGGAAGCGGCTCCAGTTCGCCCGCAATCATGCTCGCCGTCATCCCGTGATCGAACCGCGAGAACGGCCGCAGTCCGTCAGCGTACTGCCTGCAGAATTCCTCGTTCCAGTCGTAAACAACCATTTTTCAGATTTCTCTTTCGACAATTTCTGGCGTGTCCGGCCTCGTCAACTCGCATTTTTCGCCAATGCGGATCAAGCGTCGAAGCGGCTGTCCGCATTATCCGACAGCGCTTTTCGCGAAGCGCGCGCCTTTTCGGCGGCGGCGTCTATCACGAAAAAGAATTCTTTTCCGCCGCATATTATCCCGCTGTCTGTAACTGAGCGGTCTTTTATCATTTCTTTTAACGCGTTTTCATCAAACCTGTGAGTCTTTATTCCCGTCCCCGGGTCGGACAGCCTTCCGGCCGCGCTCGCGATTATTCTGTTGCGCGACGACGCCAAGTTCTTAACCGGCTCAGACACAACCACTTTTTTTCTCGCGGCGGCAACCATCTTGTCGATAATTTCCTCGTGCCTCGGAATAAATTGATACAAACTGCTCAGCATAACCACATAATCGGCCTCAGGCAGAGCATCCGCCGTCTCTACATTCATGCGTCGCGCGTCAATCCCCTTTTTCTTGGCTAGCCGAACAAATCGGGCGTTCACATCCACGCCGGCATACTTAATCCTCTTTCCCTTTGCGATATCGAACAGAGTCGCGTCTGCGCAACACACATCGAGCGCGCTCGCTCCCTCTTCCAAAACATCCGACGCCTTCCGGAATTTTTCTAAATATGAGCCCGCATACATCAACTTTGAAATCGCGCGAAAAACAAAAGGATGCCTGTAATAAAAGCTCGGCCTTCCCGCTTTGGGGTAAATCTTTCTCAGCGCGAAAACATGCTTCAAGTGTTTGAATCCGATTTTGAGGCTCGATAAGTGGCCCGATGAAAGCTTGCTTTTTCCGATTCTATGCCTATAGCGGACAGGCATCTGAGCCGTTATCGCGCCGCTGCTCGCCGCGGCCACATACATTTCCGACGAAAAAGACGAGTCGCCGATATGAAGCTTGTCTACAAAACGTTCGAGGGACTTCCTCCTGACGGCGACAAACGTCGAGCCGATATCCGTAAGCGGCTCGCAGCCGTACAGCCACGACACCAGCTTGCCGAGAATCCTGTTTCCCGCGACTTTATACCATGACATATCAGCGCCGGACTCGTTCATAGCAGGGAAGGTTCTGCTTCCGGAAACGAAATCCGCTTCTTCCAGCGCGTCAAGCATTCCAATCAAGTCCGCAGCCGAGAATGTCCCATCGGATTCCACAAGAACCACGATATCCGATTTCGCCTCTTTCAATGCCCGTATGCAGGCGTTTCCGTATCCCTGCTTCTCCTCCTTGACGACCTTTGCGCCCGCGCCCTCCGCAACCGCCGCCGTGGCGTCCGTTGAATTATTGTCCACGACTATTATTTCGTCCACGAAACCGAGAGCGCGAAAATCCTTCGCCGTCGCTCCGACGCCGTCTTCCTCGTTATAAGCCGGCATGACAACCGACACTTTCATCCCATTGCGAGCCATATAGTTGCGTCCTGACAACTCACGCGCGGAAAGCCATCCGGCGCCGGCGATCCCGAAAGGTTAACCGCGGCTTCGCGTTCGAACCGCTAGATCGACCGCTGTCCATCAGCCAACGCGCCGCCTGCGAAAACCTTCCTTTTCAGCCGCAAACGCCCTCAACTAGATTTCCGTTCCGATGATATTAGATATATCCCGACTAGTCAAACAGCGAAGCGGGGATGGAGACATGGTTCGCGGCGCTCTGCGCGCCGCGTATGAAAAACAAGCGCGGCTGAAATCCAATTTCCGACGACGCCGCTTTATGCCTGACTGGTTGTTCATTCTCGACTAGGCTTTCCAGAGTTCGAAAGGATTCGGAATTATTGTTTCCAATCGATGCGGGCACGGTATAATATCCGCATGAAAAACGGCGACAGGGAATCGATAGACGTTCATGTTCATATTCTTGCGGTGGCGGCGGCCAACGGGGCGCGGGTGTGCCCGAAAATGCGGCGCAGCCTGATGTCGCTCTGCCTCGGCGCGAAATACGGCTGGCGGGGAGACGATGAAGCTTTCGACAGGGCGTACGCAGAACGGCTGGCGCGGGAAATTCGCGAATCAAAAACAACCGACCGGGCAGTTGTCTTGGCGTTCGACGGAGTTTACGACTCTTCCGGCGCGCTCGACTCGGCGCGCACTTCGGCATACATCCCCAACGAATACTGCCTGAAGCTCTGCGAGAGGCATCCCGAATTCATCTTCGGCGCTTCCGTGAATCCGGCGCGGGCGGACGCTCTGGACGAACTGGACCGTGTGGCCGCAAACGGCGCCGCCCTCATTAAATGGGTGGCGAACTCTCAGGACATCAATCCCGCAGAGCCTTCTTTCATCCCTTTCTACCGCAAGATGGCGGAACTGAAGCTCCCCCTGCTCTCTCACACGGGATACGAACACTGCGTAAAAACGTTGAACCACGCGTACGGCGACCCCAAACTGCTGCGCGTCGCGCTGGACGAAGGCGTGACGGTCATCGCCGCCCACGCCGGCACATCCGGAATAGGACATCCCATCGAATATTTCGACGACTATCTGGCTATGCTCGACGAGTATCCCAACTTGTGGGGAGACCTCGGAGCGGTAACCGGAATCACAAGGTTCAAATACATCCCCGCCATGCTTGCCCGCGAGGGGTTCACAGGTCGTTGTTTGCAGGCAACTGACTATCCGGCGCCGCCGATCCCCGCGCTATTCGTCCGCTCCGTCGGCGTCCGCCGCGCGCTCGGACTCTCCATGCGGCGGAACATCTTCGACAAGGATGTAGAACTGAAGCGCGCGCTCGGTTTTCCGGACGACATCCTTTACAACGCCGCAGGTCTGCTGCCTGAAGCGTCGCTTCGACCCCGCGCTATTACCAATAATTAAGATTCGTCGATTTTGAATTAAGATTTAAGCTCGCCTGAGGCTGGTGAATTTTTTCACATTGAATCTCCGCCGCCGGCTCATTATAATTCTCGCGGGGGAACCGCCATGCTGACCAATGTGGATTTCACAAGCGGAAAGATGCTTCTGAGGAACGCGAGGACTTTGGATGTCGCCGGCGGGAAACTGCTTGACGCGTCCAACGTGCTGATTGACGGCGGGAAGGTGGTCGATATCGACGCGGCGTCCGCGCCCCCTTCGGACGCTGACGTGTTCGACCTCGGCGGCCTAACTCTTTCTCCGGGCCTCATCGACACTCACGTCCATATACTCAGCCCATATCTGACAGAACAGAAAGGCGTGCCGGGGATGTGGACTTTCAAACAGATGGACCGCAACTGCGAGAACACGCTCGCTGCGGGAATTGTCTGCGTGGTGGACATGTTGTCCCCGATAAAAGTGCTGAGGCGGCAGCGAAAGAAAATCTCGGCGGGCAAGGTGAACGGCCCGGATGTGATGATGTCCGGCGGAATATTCAGTTGCCAAGGCGGATACCCGGAGGCGATAAACCCCGTGCCGAAAGCCGTCGGCGCGCTTGTGGGCCAACCGAAATATCAGCCGCAGTCGCCGGACGAAGCCGCCAAACTTGTGAACTATCTCCACGGCCTCGGAGCGACCGTGATAAAGGTCGGATACACGAGACTTTCCAGACAACTCGTCGACGGGCGCTCCCTGCCCGCCATCTCGGATGAAGTTCTGACGGGCGTTTGCGACGCCGCCCATGCGCTCGGCCTCAAAGTCCGCGTGCATCACAACTGGTCGGAAGACATGCTGCATCTGGTCGATTTCAAAATCGACGCCCTTGAACACGGAGTTTACGACCGCAACCTGCTGGACGACGAGATAATGGCCCTTAAAAATCACGGCGCGTCGGTAATCCCGACACTGACCATCAACGACAGCCAAGGCCGTTTTGAAGAAAAGCTGGGATTTCTGCGCAGCGAGCGCGCACAAGAATATTTCGAGCCGCAAGCGCTCGAACACCTGCTTTGGGTGTGTTCGACGTGGACCAAGTTCCAAGGCGAAAGCTATGACGGCTCCTTCGGTTACACTCGCGCCAACAGATACTGCTATGAAATCGAATACCGCAACACCCGCAAACTGTTCGAAGCCGGAGTGAAGCTGTACGCGGGAACCGACTGCGGAGCGGTCGTGGCGTACCCCGGCGAACTTGCTGATGAGATACTGCGTCTGACATCCATCGGGATGACGAACGCGCAGGCTCTCCGCGCGGCGACGAATGAAGCCGCCGAATTCATCGGCCGCCCAGACCTCGGAGAAGTCGCCCCCGGAAAAACCGCTCACCTCGCGGTGTTCGAGGGCAACCCGATGGAAGACCTCTCGGCTCTGCGCCGCGTACGCTATGTGATGAAATCCGGCCGCCTGATGAAAACTTCCCACGACGAGTTGCCGGAATTCTGGCAAGGCTTCACCGTTCTTGCCCCGAACTGAAGACCGCGCACAGCGCATCCGAACAGTCTTTTCCTTATTTTTTTGATGAATCCGATATTGCGGATAACCGAGCGGCAAACGCGAGACGCGGGGCGCTTGCTTTCGCGCAACGTCGCGCAACGAGTCCCATCGCGTCCTTGTGATTAAAATCCTTTCGCTAAAGTCCGTTAAAGCCGCCGAACGCGGGTATATATAAGGGTGAAGGCGATTGCGGCGCAGAAAAACAGCCGGAGATGTCGCAGGAGGTGGACGAAATGGCACTAAGCCTAAAAATCAAAAGCACGCAGACGACCCACGTGGTGAGCCTCAAGGGAGAACTCGCGTTCGACACAGTCGGGGCATTGAAAAACTATCTGGACGGTCTGCCTGAGTTGAACAGGCTGCCGGTGGTGCTCGACATGTCGGAAGTGGAGTTCGTGGACAGCAAAGGGGCCGGGTTCATCGTCCAACTCAACGAACGCCTCAGCCGCGAAGGCCTCTTTATCTCCGAGTTGCAGCCGCAGATAAAAGAAATCTTCCGCAGGCTGTTCCTTCTCGAAAGGTTGAAGGTTTTCAAAAAAACCGAGGACGCCGTAAACGAGGCTCCCGGACTTAGCCGGTCATTCGGCTGACGGAAGGAACGCGCCGCTACAGCGGAAGTTGAGCCAACGTTGTGAAACCGCCGACCGCATGGAGTATAATAACTCCGGAGGCGGCGGTTTCGCATGGAATACGCGCTCGAAGCAAGGTCCGTAACAAAGACATATAAGATGGGCGAAGTGGAAGTGCGCGCGGTGGACGGCGCGAGCTTGGCCGTGCCGCGCGGCGGCTTCGTGTCCCTTATGGGGCCGTCCGGCTCCGGAAAAACCACCCTGCTCAACCTGCTCGGCTGCGTGGACAGGCCGTCAGGCGGAGACATCTTCATCGACGGCAGCCCGGTGTCCCGGATGTCGGACGCGGAACTGGACAGGACGCGCCTGTTGCGGATCGGCTTCGTGTTCCAGAGGGTGAACCTCATCCCGATTCTGACCGCGCTCGAAAATGTCGAGCTTCCGATGGAGATGGCTGGCATGGGCGGCGCGGAACGGACCCGGCGCGCGCTCGAGCTCCTCGACTCGGTCGGGCTGTCCAACCGCGCGGGACACAAACCTTCCCAATTGAGCGCGGGCGAACAGCAGCGCGTCGGCATCGCCAGAGCGATGGCCAACCGGCCTTCAGTCATCCTCGCCGACGAGCCGACAGGCAACTTGGACTCCGCCTCCGCAGCCTCCGTTATGTCCCTTCTGGCCGAACTCAACAGACAGTCGGCGCAGACACTCGTCATCGTTACCCACGACCCCGAAGTCGGCAACGCCGCCCAAAATAAAGTCGTAATCAGAGACGGAAAGATATATTCCGCCGAAAGGACTCCCGGCGCGGTTGACTAACAACTCGAACGGCAATATAATTTGGCCGAAAGGGGCCGGACGAGTCCCGCCCCGATTTTTTTTGCGCGGCGCGCGGAGCGCAGTTGTCTCTCGGCGCCGATTGAAATAAGGGCCGATTCCCCGGCCCCGCACAATACGGCTAGGTAGCTCAGCTGGTCAGAGCACACGGCTCATACCCGTGGCGTCGCCGGTTCAAATCCGGCCCTAGCTACTATCATAAATACAAATAACCCGAATCCTTCGCTAGGATTCTGTCGCGATTGTTCCCAACAGATGAAATGCGAGGCGCAAAGCGCTTTTTTGCTTTGAATAGAACATAAGGTTCATGAACAAAAACGCTGAACGTCTAATCAGCCCCCCCCGCTTTCCCGGAGCGTCCTCTGCCGAAGGAGACACAGACAATCCGGCCTGTCGCCCGTCGCGCATATCGCGAATTTTCAATCGCTCAAGCATAGGTTCATAGATTCGGCTCGTCTTCATGCGACTCTCCATATCACCCTGCGGCAGACTTCTAACATGGACGTACAAATATCCATACAAGGTTTAGCCGCGATCAAGTATAACTCCGGAAGACAGGTTCGTGTGTCTGCCGCCACAATGCTGAGCGCCCCCCTATTCGACGCAAGATAACGCGTCGCGCGCAACGAGCGGCGCAGTCGCGACAAATTTGTGTTGATGTTGTCATCGTTTTCCTGTAAACTCGGAATACGGTTCCGGAATGGCGTTTGACCGAATGAACGCCGCGCCGGTAGCTCCGTAAATCATTGAAAGGGCGAATATTTGAATGATTCTGCTTAATCCGAAAAAATATGATCCGAAAAGGCTCGACCCGGCATCCGCCGAACTGATGAAGAAAACCATCGCGTTCTTCGAGGCAAAGGGCAAAAGAAAACTGAAACAGGACGACCACGAGAGAGTGTGGTACGCGGACTTTCTGGATTTCGTGAAGCAGGAAAAAGTGTTTTCGAAACTGCTTACGCCGTCCGGTTATTCCGACGGCGACCCTGACACCCGGTGGGACAACAACCGGAACTGCGACTTCAACGAGATAACCGCCTTCTACGCCCTGCACTACTGGTACACGTGGCAGGTGAGCATTCTCGGCCTCGGCCCGATATGGATGGGCAAAAACGAAGAGGTGAAAAAGAAGACGGCGGAGCTGTTGCGCGAGGGCGGCATCTTCGCGTTCGGACTGTCCGAAAAAGAGCACGGCGCGGATATCTATTCCACGGATATGTCGCTCGCCCCGCAGGCCGACGGCACATACATTGCCAATGGGAGAAAGTATTACATCGGCAACGGAAACAAGGCGGCGCTGGTGTCCACTCTCGGCAAGATGAAGGACAGCGGCGACTTCGTGTTCTTCGTCGTCGGATCGACTCACGGCAAGTACGAATGCGTGCGCAATCTGGTGAACACTCAGTCTTACGTCGCCGAGTACGCTCTGAACGACTACCCGATATATGAATACGACATCCTCACGAAGGGACAGGAGGCGTGGGACTCCGCGCTGAACACCATAAACGTTGGGAAATACAATCTCGGATGGGCGTCGATCGGCATATGCACGCACTCGATTTACGAGGCGATAGACCACGCGTCGAACAGGGTGCTGTACGGCAAACACGTGACGGACTTCCCGCACATCAGGCAGCTAATGACTGACGCGTACTGCCGATTGGTCGCGATGAAACTGTTCGCGCTGCGCGCGTCTGACTACATGAGGGCGGCGGGGCCGGACGACAGGCGCTATCTGCTGTACAACCCGATGGTGAAGATGAAAGTGACCACGCAGGGCGAGGAAGTCATCAACCTGTTGTGGGACGTGATAGCGGCGCGCGGGTTCGAGAAGGAAACGTATTTCGAGATGGCGGCGCGAGACATCCGCGCGCTCCCCAAACTCGAAGGAACTGTTCATGTGAACATGGCCCTCATCATCAAATTCATGCGCAACTATTTCTTCATGCCCGGCAAATTCCCCGAACTAGGCGTGAAAACAGACCCGGCGAACGACGACTTCCTGTTCAATCAGGGACCGACGCGCGGACTGGGCAAAATCCAGTTCCACGACTACAACATCGCGTACAACAGCGTTGACTTGCCGAACGTCAACCTCTTCAAAGAGCAAATAAACGTCCTCAAGGAATTCCTCATGACCGCCACCCCCACAGAGGAGCAGGCCAAGGACATCGATTTCCTGCTCGTGCTCGGCGAACTATTCACGCTTGTGGCATACGGGCAGCTTATCATCGAGAACTCCGCGATAATGAATGTCGAGGACGCGCTGCTCGACCAGATATTCGACTTCTTCGTCCGCGACTTCTCCAAATTCGCGCTGCAACTTTACTCGAAGACGGGCAGCACGGAGAAGCAGATGGGCCTGTGCCTGAAGATGATCCGCAAACCTGTCCCGAACCCGGAAAGATTCAACAAGATATGGAACGAGCACGTCTTCGCCCTCAAAGGCGCTTACACCATGAGCGACTGAGTAGGCAAACTAATGTTGACTATGCGTTGATTCTATTGTTATTTTGCGGGGAAGCATTTTTATGAAAAGGCTTCCCCGCTTTTATTTAGAAGCTTCTATTATCGACTATTCAGTAAAGTTTCGTTCTTCGCAATATCCGCGCATATCCATACTTGCAATATTCACACGCTTTTATTGGAGCCAATGTTTATTGCTCCGGCCAACCCCGCACAACCGAACCTATCTCTCTTCAATTATTTCTCTATTTCGAAAACAGCTCGTTTTTCAAAGTTTTTTTGATTCCTTTTTCGCCAGCCGCAAAGACATCATAATGACAACAATGACGCCTCCTATTAGCGCAATCCAAATAATAATTTCTTTTCCCAAAGGTCGGTCGTCCTTTTCATCGCATGCGTCTCCTATTCCATCTTTGTCTTTATCAGGTTGCACGGATTTGCCATATTGCTGTCGCTTGGGATTGCTGACTAATGGACAATTGTCAAGCGCATTTAGAACGCCGTCATTATCCCAGTCTTCGCATGCGTCTCCAACGCCGTCATTGTTCCTGTCCTTCTGATCATTGTTAGGAATGTCCGGGCAATTATCATTGACATCCAACACGCCATCATTGTCGCTATCCTCGCAAATATCGCCGATGTCGTTAAGATTAACATCGCGCTGATCAGGATTTTTCATGCTAGGACAGTTGTCGCAAGCATCTCCGACACCGTCATTGTCGGAATCGCGCTGATCAGGATTCTTTTTCTTCACGCAATTATCCTTGAAGTTCTGCGCATCATCATTGTCGTCGTCATCGCAAGCGTCTCCCACGCCATCGTTGTTTTTGTCTTCTTGTTGAGGATTATAACCATGAATACAGTTGTCGCATGCGTCGCCAATGCCGTCCCGGTCGGTGTCCCGCTGATCTGCATTCGGCTTGTTTCGGCAGTTGTCAACCGCTGTCGGAATGCCATCATTGTCCATGTCTTCGCAAGCGTCGCCGACGCCGTTGCGGTCTTTGTCCTGCTGTCTCGGATTCCTAACAGATGGACAATTATCCTTGCTGTTTATGATGCCGTCAAAATCATGATCGTCGCAAACATCGCCAATTCCATTTGAATCTGAGTCCATTTGGTCAGGATTTGCCATATCCAGACAGTTGTCACAAGCATCGCCAACCCCATCCCGGTCAACGTCCTCTTGGCTCGCATTAGGAACATCCGGACAGTTATCACATGCGTCTCCTACGCCGTCGCGATCAGAATCCTTCTGATCTGGATTGCTATTAAGAGGACAATTATCATATTTTGTTATCTTATCTCGATCCGGGTCTTCATTATATTCTGGATTCGGCTTCTCTCTTCCGAGCTTCACCTGCGGCATGTTCTTCCAGACGCGTAAACCGCGCGTATTAGATTTCGTATTTGAGCTTTTAATGTTCCCGTAATATATCTGATACTTTTTTCCCTCTTTTATATCGAACACAGCGCCAATTTCGGACGGCCCGAATATTCGCATTTCTCTTATTGCGATACCGCCGCCATGTTCAAATGCGAAACGGATAAATCGCTTTATAACAGGCGGATATGGGATTTCAAGATTCAAAGGCTCGTCCGCATCGTATTTCACATTCTGCAAATACGTCCATTGGACGCCGTCATTGCTCCCGCTGATAATCAGTTTCTTAAATGTGAATGCATCGTCATGCAAATGTATCTCAGCAAACCCTGTGAGCGTAGGCTGGCCGAAATCAAAAGTCAGGGTCGTATGCCTAGGGTCTTTTTCAGGATCGCTCTGGTAGTAACTGCCCTCTTTGCCGGAAACATCTCCGTCTGTTAAATTGCGCGACCCGTACGAGGCGCCGCGGAATGGGGACCGCTCTGAAGTCGCTTTTATTCCTGATGCTCTTGAGGCGACATCCATTCTGTCATTCTTTACCAGCATATACGGTATTTCCTTTCCTGATTCGGCGATTCGCAAATCCCGCTGGTCCGGCAGCATTTTCTGAAGCGCTTCTTCGTCGAGGCGCAACAACGCCTCGCCTTGCGCGCTTCCCGTCGACACGTCTCGCATATATGGATACGCGGAAAACGTTTCAGCCTCGCCCGCCTTTGCGGTAATGGCAATGATCGACACAAGCGCAAAGATATACATACTTAACCTTGTCACTGCCTTCTCTATATCAGTCGTCATAACAACTCCTCGATTTGTTTTCTGTATCTGTAATATAAAAACGATGCGACAAGAAGGATCACTCCAACTCCGAACAAAGATACAACGCGATACGCCAAGTCTAGGCTTGCCATATCGCGGATAAGCGCCTTTGCCAACGAGAGCACTAAAAGACTTATGCCGACATAACGGATATATCGCGATTTTGAAACAAAACCAATGATTAAAACACATACAGCTTCCACTGCCCATGCGATGGTAATCCAATGTCCGGAGAACACACATGCCAGCATATATGTCAGGAATATGGTTGAGCATGAGGCGTAGACGACGCCAGCTTGTTTTATTTGTTCAAAAGGCGAAGAGTATTCTCCTTTGTACAGCCGATATGCCACAATGTAATAAATCAATAATTGTGGCAAAAGCGTTTGCATCGCGATATTGCTGTTCTCTGCGACAGAATACAAGGTTCGCATTGATAAAATCAGATGAATCGTGAATGCGGCGGCATATAACCAGTAAAGACGTCTGTTGCGCGCCACTGCCAACAGAGCGATTCCCAGCAGACAAACGGCAAACACACTGTTTTCAAGTTTTGCGAAGACAAGATTCAATTGCATTGTCGCAAGACCCGCGCCCGCAATCGCATAAACATATGTTTCTAGAAATTTCATGTCATATCTCTGAATCTTCATAAGCCTGTCGCTTAAAACTGCTAAAATGAAGAAGCTTGCCGCCGACACGACCAACATGACTGCTCGCAAACCTTGTTCGCCGATAAATATGAAAACGCTGCATAGAGCGGCAACCGCCACAAAACGACTGAGCCAGCGCAGGAGTTTATTATCCAAAATTACTGAGAGATAGAATAGCATTGCGGATTCCACAGCCCAAGAAAGCGGCAACCAATTCTTTGTTAATTGAACCGGAATCGCGAGCGTGACGAAAACAGTAGCAAGAGCCAAATAGGTTTGTGACAGAGGTGTAAGTTTTTTTGACATGGCGACACGACAGAGACAAACACACAGCACGGCCATGCTGAGGGTAAACAACCCCGCGTATTCATGATATTCAGAGAAGATTTTGTGGAACAGAAATCCGAAAAAACACAACTTATTCATAACAACAATGACGACTTCCTCTAAAATCAAACCGGTTTTCGATAATTGCATCAGAAACGCACACACAGTGAATATCGTCAACAGGCATGCTAAGAATAACAGAGCCATGGCTGTTTGTCCTTCGACACTATTATTCCAAAGAAGAAACGCAATATAATTTGCCACGACCGCTCCGATGCCAAGCCCAGCTATGGAATAACGCAGGATTAGGAAAACGAGAGTCAGGTCAATAGCCAAGTAATAAATCAACGACAGGCTGCCGCTTTCCATGGTGAAAAACGGAATAAATAGATTCAATATAGCGATGGCATAGATAACACATCGACTTTCTAACGGTAAAAGCTTCTTTTCAACATTCATAGCGATGACGCGAGCGCCAAACTGCTTTTGCGCAAAAACCAAACCCATAAAAAGCCCGAAATAGCAAAACAAAAACAACAAATTCATTAAAAGCTCGCTCGGATTATTATTGAGCCAGTTGATATGAATTATATAGGTTGCCGCTAGTCCCGCGACTCCAATTCGAAACCATCCCTTCCTGCGCGCAAGGTAAATCAAACCAACGGCAAGCACGACATTGTATAAAAGAGTAAATACGTTTATCGCGCCGCAGAGATATGCCGTTGCATATCCCAATAGAAACGCTTCGCCGGCAAGCAGCGCGGAATCAAGCTTTATAGAATATATAATCGCGCTAGCAACGACTATAGTCAGCAATATTATGTCCATGACAAGCGAAATATGCGTGAACTCCGCGTAGAAATGATGCGCCGCATAAAGAGTGAAATATAGAAGAGCGAAACCGCCTCCTATCAATGTTCTGTCATAACCCTTGTACTGTTTTTTCGTTTTAAGAATATTCCCGGTTAATATAAATATCAAAGCGAGCGCGATGCCTCCAACGATGCGCGTTGTCGGCCCGATCCATTGATTGTCAATTGCGTATTTCACAAAAAAAGAGAACGCAACGACGACCAGAATAATTCCCGCGAGCCCGAACCACTTCATGCCGATTTCAGCCTCGCGGGACGTCTTTGGCGCAGGAGGCACATCCGGCGAAGACAAGGGAGAGTCGGGCGGTTCATATAGCTCATTAGCGGGCTTTTTTGCCTCTTGCATATCCGCCGCAACGACATCTTTGATTCTATTAATATCCGTATCAGTTTCATGCGCAACTCTCTCCCGCACTGCCTGCTCCAAATGATCAAATCGTATCCTCAACTCATCAATCTGCGTTTTGATCATTAGCATTTCTTTCTTGATCTCTTCAGGCATTTCCGCCATAGAAGCAACCCCTTATTGATTCACAAGTTTTCAATGTGTCTTTGCCATATGACACACTGATTTCTGACAGTTGGTTGTGTTGTTGTCAATTATACAAGCGATAGCATTTATTTGAAAGGGGTTATAACCTTACTAATTTCAATATTATTTAAATGGCAACCTTGAGTTCGAAATAGGAACGCGCTCATCGCATTCTTTGCATCAACTATTTTGTCGGGCTTACTAAATGTCCACCATCAATAATGCCGCATATTTCAAGTTGAATTCCGGCTTAGCAATACGTCCCTCTATTGTAACGCGTAAATTCTTCTCGTAAAAGAATCATCGCCGCATCGCGAAGCTTGTGGGTTAAAAAACTAATCACAAACGAAATATACGCGATTCACAATCTAATACAGCCTGAAGATGTGTCAGTTTTGGGGATTCTTGCGGCAAGCCTTCTTCGAGTCTTCTTTTTTTATGTCGGGTTTGACTCTTGAGACGGGGTTGCGCGTCCAGAATTTCCGGATGGTTTTCCACGCGGGTTTTATTTTCTTCTTTTTAGCCATTTGGCGTTGTCCATAACGTCGTTCTTTGCAAATCGTCTTGATATTTATATGAATTCTAACGATGGATTAGCGTTTATTCGCGATGAACGATGAAGGCCGCGAATTTTAATTAAGCGTCGCTATCCCCGTCAGTTATTCGTATTGCCGTCGTCGCCCTGCCCCGTTTCTTTTTTCAGCATCGCCACGTCGAACGCGTGGTCGAGACATTTGACTTCGCCGCCGCCGGATGAGACGGAGAAGCGTTTGTTGCATGTGGCGCGGTACGCGCAGTTCGAGCAAAGTTTGACGGTCGGCTGTTCTGTTTGGCTCATTGTGTTTTTCTCCTTGCGACGGCCGGTTCAGCGGAGAATGCCTATGCGGCCGGGAGGCCAGAAGCGGAAAAACGCTTTGGCCTGCACGTTCTTTTTCGGGAGGAACCCCCATTTGTGTCCGTCGTGGCTGTTGCACCTATTGTCGCCAAGCGCCAGAAGCATGCCTTCGGGGACTGTCCTTATCGGAAAATCGTCATAGTTTGGGCAGACGCGCAGTCCGTTCTTCAGATATGGCTCGTCGAGCGGTTTGCCGTTTAAGAAGATTTTTCCTCCGAACACGCCCACCGCGTCGCCTTCGACGGCTACGGCGCGCTTAAGGTAGGAATAATCGAAGTCTTTGTCCTTGTTGAAGCGGGTTGAGAGGGTTCCGGGGGCGAGAGGCTGCGTTGTCCGGCGCACTTCGGGAGGAGGGATGAAAGCGATTATGTCGCCGCGCGCCGGGTCGGACAGCCTGTATGTGATTCTGCTGCCGAAGACGCGGTCGCCCGGCTCTATGGTCGGTTCCATCGAGCCTGTGGGGATGACGTACGCCTGAACGAGAAAAGTTTTTATCAACAGCGCGAGGACAAGAGCGACGGCGATGGATTTCGCCCAGTCCCAAATTTCTTCTGCAGCGCGGCGGGCGCCGCTTTTTTTGAGTTCCGCCGGAGCTTCCGCAGCCGAACAGTCACACGGGATGCAATCCGGCGTTTCTAGTCCGGTCACAACGTCTGAGGCAGAAAGTGCGGATGAAGTTTCAACGCCGTCGCGACTCATTGTCCGGGCGTCTCCGGTTTCTCTTTCCGGCAACTTGGGAATCGCGGGGTTGTCCTGTTTTTCGAAATCCATGCTTAATCCTAAGCGGTCCCGTGCTAAACGCCGCGGCTTCGCTGACGCGCGACCGGGATCAGCTTTCCTCTCAAAGCCTTACGTGGTACAGGTAGTTCCCGCGTTGAACGATGATGAAAACGGATTCGAGAACGGAAGCGATGAGAGTGGCTTCCCTGAAGTCGTCCATGTTTTCAATCGAACGGTTGCCGACCTGACGGATGATATCGCCGGGTTCGATGCCGATTCTGTCCGCGGGGCCTTTGGGGTCGACGCGGGTGACGACAACGCCGGAGGCCCTGCCGAGGCGATACTTCAGCCGCGCGGCCTGATCGATGTCGTCAAGAGACATGCCGAGAAGTTCGCGCGAAAGGGAGTCCGCCCTGTCCAGAGGCATGCCCGCCATTTTCATGTCTGTTTTTTTGCGAGAGCCGTCGCGCACGTATTCTATCGACGCGGAGTCGCCGACGAGGTAGGAGCCGATTATCTCGACGAAGTTGCTCATGGAGTCAACTTTTCGATTGTCAATTTTTGTGACGATGTCGCCGGATTTGAAGCCCGCGCGGGAGGCCGGGCTGTCGGGAATGACGTCCGCCACTAGCGCGCCGGCGGGAGAGTCCATGCCCATGCGGCGGGCAAGCTGAGCCGATAGCTCCTGCATCCTCAGGCCCGTCCAAGTTTTTTCGATTCTGCCGAAGCGGATGAGGTCGGCCACAGCGCGCATCGCCCTGTTGATGGGAATGGCAAATCCGATGCCCTCGGCGTTGGCATAGATGGCGGTGTTGATGCCGATGACCTCGCCTGCGAGGTTGACGAGAGGCCCGCCGCTGTTGCCGGGGTTGATCGAGGCGTCAGTCTGGATGAAGTCGTTGAACACCCTGCCCTCGTCCGTTTTCATCGAGCGGCCAACCGCGCTGACCACTCCGGTGGTGACGGTCTGGTTAAGGCCGTACGGGTTGCCTATGGCGATGACGGTCTCGCCAATCATGAGGGCGTCGGAATCGCCGGTGCGCGCTGCGGGAAGGTCTTTCTTGAGGTCGACTTTGAGGATGGCCAAGTCGAACTTCGGGTCGGCTCCGATTATCTTTGCTTCGGCCTCGGAGCCGTCGGGCATCGTTATCTGGATGCGGGACGCGCGCATTACGACGTGGTCGTTCGTGAGGATGTATCCCTTGGGGTCTATGACGACGCCGGAACCGAGCGTCTGAGTCTGGTATCTCTGGGTTGGCATGCCGTCGAAAAATCTGTCGAAGAAGTCGTTGAAGAACTCGTCGCGGAAAGAGCCGCCGAAGGGGTTTGCGCGGCGCTCGACGATTTTCTCGGTGCTGATGTTGACCACCGCCGGGCCGACCCTTTCGATGGCTGCGACGACCGGGGTGCGGCGCAGAGCCAGCGCGGCTTCCGGCGAGATATCTGACGCGCCAGCGAACGCGGTGGACAGAGAGAGGCGTTCCGCCGCTCTCGAACCGCCTTTGATTCGGCTGCAAGCGGCCATTCCCATTGCGAAAGAGAGAATCAGAAGGGAAACGAAAAACAAGATGTTTCGGGTCTTTGAAACTTTTGAGGAGCGCATGGTCTAGTTGTCCGCGTTCTGTCCGGCCTGAATCAGCCCACGAAGCGTCTTGAGCATTTCCTTTGCCCGCTCGTCGCCGAGGTCCATCGCTTTCTTTGCGTCGTGGACCGCGTCGAGGATATTGCCGAGACGGTAGTTTGCGACGGCGCGGTTCCTGTAATAAAGAGGGACATTCGCATTGCGGGCAATCGCCTTGTCGAGCCATTCCACAGCCTGAGCGTATTCATTCTGCTTGATGAGATAAACGCCGAAATTATTGTAAGTGCCCGAATTGTCGAGCAGGGGCTCGTCCTCTTTTGTGAAATATGTCGTCTGCTTTTTCGGTTCTTCTTCGGTTTTTTGAGATACCGGCCTCGTTGTGTCGGGTTTAGCGGTTTCCGTCAGAGGAGACACTATGCCGAGTTTCTTTGAGGCTTCCACAACGCCTTTGCGGGCGTATTCGTTGGCCGGATCGATGGCAAGGGCGGCGGCGTAGTGCTCAAGCGCGCGGTGATAACTTCTGTCGATAAAAAAACTGTTCGCCTTGTATACGTGCCGTTCGGCGGTCCACTCGCCGCTTTCGGGCGGCGCGTCGGTTTTCGGGGGGATGTCCTTAAGTTGCTTTTCAGCCTTTTTCGGCTCGTCTTGCGGGGGCTGAGCCGGGGCGGGCGGTTTTGGCTCCGCCTTTTTTTCCGCCAGCGCAAGCTCCGGCTTCTTTTCATCCGGTGCGGGCGCGGGTTTCTCTTCTGCCTTCTCCGCTTTTTTCGATTTTCTGTCCGCCACCGGGGCCGGTTCCGCAGGTTTGACTTCTTTTGCCGGAGCGGGGATCTCTTCGATTTTTGTTTTGGATTCTGTTTCCTGAGTTTTCTGCTCTGTTTTCGCGGTTGGCTCAACAACAGCGGCGGGTTTAGCCGCGACTTTTGATTTGTCGGCTTCCGCCGTCTTTTCGGGAGTTGATTTGGAGGCGTCGCTCGAAGCCGCCGGGGCCGGTTCCGTCTTTTGTTGAGCAGGGGCCGCGCTGTCTATTTCTTCGACTGTTTTAAGGGCTACGACGCGCTCGCGTCTGGCGGATGTGGTTTCGTGTTTTTCACCGGTGTCAGCCGCGACCGAGGAATCCGTCGCCGGCGCGGCTGCCGCCGCCGGTTTTTCCGCAACCGCAACTTTCGGCTGTTCGACAGCAGTTTGAGCCGGAGCGGCTTTTTCAGGTTCTTTCGGAGTTTCTTTTTTCACTTCTTCAGCTTTTTTCGGGGCGGTTTCTTTTGGAGCAACAGCAACAACCGGCTCAGTCGAGGGCTTCTCCTGTTTTGAGGGCGCGGCGGCAGGTTTAGTCTCAGTTTTCTTTTCTACAACCGCCGCAGGCTGCGTTTCTGTTTTCTTTGCGGGGACAGCCTTTTCCTCGGTTCTAACCGTAGCGGCGGCGGGCTTGGGTTCCTGCTTCGCTTCTGCGGCTGACTTCGGCTGCTCGACTGTTTGAGCGGGAGTTTCCGTTTTCTTTTCGCTCGAAGAAGCGGATTCCGTTTTGGGAGGCGCTTTATCGTCTTTGGTTGTGCCTGCGGCTGGAGACGGACCTTGAACAGTCGCGGCGGCAGGTCTCAGCTTGTCGCCGTCCTTGAGAATTTCATCCGGGGCGTCCGGAGTAAAAATCCCCTTCGAAACGGTGTCGCTGAGCTGCCGCACGGTGAAAATGCCGATTTTTTTGCCGTCCCGCCACACCTCGAAGTTCTGTTCGGCCTTGATTCCGTGGGAAGCTCCCTTATAGAAAAGACCGAAGTATTTGTCCCAGCTTGAGCCGATTGAATATTCCGGCGCGTCTGCATGAGCAAACGACGCGATAAGAGCCGTTATTGCCGCCGCGACGGCGAACGATTTTATCTGACGAAGAATGTTCATCATTTGTATTCCAAGAATTCCCCTAAGGGTTCGGATTTTTCGGAAGCGGGTTTAGGTTTCGCCACCGTCTGAGGCGCGCCGAAGGAGCTTTTATTCTCCATGAGCGTCGCTGTTATGAAAATCACCATGTTGGTTTTCGAGGTGATGGTTTCCTTGCGCCTGAAAGCGGAGCCGACGACCGGCAGGTCGCCCAGAACAGGAACTTTGGTGTTGCGGGTTTCCTCCTGATCCTGAACGAGGCCGCCGATAACGATTGTCTCGCCGGACTTAATCATTATGTTCGTGTCAACGCTTCTTTCAATGGTGATGGGGGCGTTGGAGCCGCTCGTGCCGAGGGCGGTGAACCCCTTGACATTGCTCACCTGCGGCTGAATCCGCATCATGATGACGCCCTCGTCGAGCACGTGAGGCGTGACTCTCAGGGTGACGCCGATATCCCACTGTTCGATTCCGGTTGTTCCAATGGTCGCGTTGCCGCCGGTTCCTGCGGTCACGCTAGTTATCCCGACCGGTATCGATTCTCCGACGTGAATATTGGCCGGCATATTGTCCATTGCCGACACCCTAGCGTCCTGAAGAATATTGCTACCCTTATCCTGATGAAGCCTCTGCCAAACAGCTTGGAATCCGTTCATGCTCAGCACGCCGTAGCTCACCTGCCCGGTTTTGCTGTATACGGTGTCTATCTTCACAGGAGAGCCGGTCAGCGCCGCGGTCATGTTCCAGTCCGTCCCGATGATTTCGTCCAGCCCCTTGCTCGTCTCCACGATCTTTGCCTCGATGAGCACCTGCGGAGTCTCGGTGTCGAGCTTCTCGATTATCTGTCTGGCGGATTCGACGTACTGCGGATAGTCCGTGACGATAAGCATTGGCGGCTTGGCGATGCCCGACCTGCCGGTATCCCCGGTGCGGGAAAAAAGTTTGACCTTTCCTTCGGGCGACAGGAAATCCCTAATCACTATCGCCAACTGGTTGGCGTCAATGAAATTGAGCGAGAAAATCTCTGTAATCAGGTCTTCACGCCTCTTGTCTGTCTTGTTTATATCGCTTTTCGCGTTGATATGTATGATATTCAGAGTCTGTTCGGCTGTTGCGTCCGCAGCGTCTAGTATGACGGTCATGGCCTCGTTGAGAGTGACGTTTGAAAGGCGCAGGCTGATGACTCCCTTGACGGTCGGCGAGACAATTATATTCAGGTCATACTTTTCCGCGATTAGCCTGAACACATCCGTGACGTCGGCGTTCTTGAGGTTCAGGCTGAATGTGACATTTGAAGGAAGATTAAGCTGCGCCTGAGACTTTGCGGGTAAAGCGGCGATCGCGATGAGAACCGCCATCGTCAGAGCCGCGACTATCGTTTTGTTTTTCAACTTCGGTTTCCTCCGGAGACTGCGCGGGTTGAAGACTAAGCCCGCCGTTTATTTTTTGCTTGCCGGATTCTCTATTTCTTGTTTAAACCTTTTCCGCTTCCGCCCGACATTTCTCTGGCTCGTTCTAGATGATGCCTCGCCGCTTCCGATCCGGGATTGGCTTCAAGAACTTTCATAAGCTCCGTTTCAGCGGCGGCGAAATTTCCGGTTTCAATCAGCTCAATCGCCAGATTGCCCCGCGCGTCCGCGTAACCGGGATCGATTTGCAGAGCGCGACGGTAGCTTGATATCGCCTCGGCGCTCTTTCCCTGATTCGACAGCGCCATCCCAAGACTGTTCAGGATGGTTTTGTCAGACGCTTCGCCCCGAAGAGCGCTGATGAACGCCCGTTCGGCTCCTGCCGCGTCCCCGGCTTTTAAATGCGCAAGCCCGAGATTCCGCTTCACTCCGGGCAAGTCGGGATCCAGCTCGAGCGCCCTAGTATAAATATATACTGCTGCATTATAGTTATTTAATAAATAATAGGCAATCCCCAGATTGTAAAACGAAAGGGCGTTTTCAGGGTTTATCGCAACCGAGTTTTTAAGAGGCCCGACCGCCGCGTCGGGCGAACCCAGCCTTATCAAAGCCACGCCAAGATTCTCCATCAGCCTCGGCTCGTAAGGAAAATACCGCAAACCCCTCAGGGATTCGTCCCTGACCGCGGCGTGAAGGACTTTGGCGCGCCCTGCGTCCGTTTCTCTCGCTGCGAGCGTATTGGCAGTCATCCCGAACCTGACGGTCATCTCCATATTGCCGGGTTCGTCCGCCACCGCCGCCCTCATCATTTCCATCACTTTCTCAGGCGTCGCCTTGTCCACATGCCTCACCGCCCATGAGAACCTGATGTTGGCAATGGTCTGGCGGGCGAAAAACGGAACTGCCAGAGCGAGCGCCGCCGCTAGGACCAACCCCAGCAGAACCCGCTCCCTGCCTGCGGCTTTCCGCCAGATTCTGACCGATGAAACATCGCGTCCGGAGGCAAGCCCCGGAAGCAGCCCCGCCGCCGTCCACATATAAGCCGCCACTGCCGGCACATGAAACGGGAACTGCATCAACGCGTAGAGGGCCGTGGAGACGCCGCCTGCGGTTATCGCCGCGGCCAGCCTGCCCCGCGCGCCGCCGCCGCGCGCCGCCTTAAGCCCCATGCCGAACATCGCCGCCATCGCCGCGGCGAGCAACGCCAGACCGACCGCCCCGGTCTCCGCCGCCGCGTCCAGATACTCATTGTGAACCCTGTCCGGAAAACTCGCGCGGGCAGCCCACTGTTCCGACTCATAAAACGGCGCTTGATATCTCGGATGCCACACGACGTAGTTGTTCAGCCCCACGCCCTTGACAGGGTTGTCCTTGAAGGCTTCCCAAGCGGTCTTCCAAATCAAGGCGCGCTGCCACAGGCTGGCGTCCTCGGCGTCGGCGACGGTGGCGACGCGTTGCTGAATAGAGAACTCAGCGGGCCGCCGGACGTTCCTGACGGTGAAACCGGCTATCGAAGCGGCGAGCACGACAAGAGCCAAAATTGCGCCCGCTCTCGCGCCCGCCTCGCGCCCGACGCCGCCGCGCCGGCTGAACAGCCAATACGCGGCTCCGCCCGCGATTGCCGCCGCCCAAGCCGCCCGGCTGAATGTGGCTAAAAGCAGAAATTCAGCTGTCGCAAACATGGCGGCAAAAAACAAAGCGCGCCGCGGAGACCGCTCTCCAGAGAGCAACGCCCACAGCGGAGCCAGCAGAAGCAACGGCATGCCCGCCATGTACACAGGGTTGCCGAAGCTGGCCGACACCCTTCCGTCGAAGCTGTGAGTCCATTGCGCGGGAGGCGCGCCGCCCACCCCCATCGCAGAAAAAGCGGAAAACAATCTGTTGTCTATCAGCAAAGTATCCCACGGAAAAACGCTTATCCGCGCCAAGTCGCAGGCTCCGAGCGCGGCCATGAAAAAGAGAGGAACGCCCGAACGGGCGAGAATCGCCTTCGCGTCTTCCGCCCCCCGGCACGACATAGCGGCGGCGTAAAACACGACCGCGCCTGAAAACACGTCCATCCACTGAGACGCCGCAAGCGGCTTGTTGACAGACCAAAGCGCGGACGCTCCCAGCCAGACCAACATGGCCGCCAGAGGCATGTCCGCCGGAGTTCTGCGCCAGAACAACCTTCCGGACGACACACAATCATAAACCCACGCCAGAAACCCGCCGAGCGCGAACAGCCTGAACACGCCGGTTTTTACCGGGGTAAACGGGTCCAGCGAGCTTCCGAGGTATATCAACGACACTAGGAAAAGCATCGCGGGCAAGCCCCAGAGCGCGAAAGCCCTCAACGCGCGAGGCTCCTGCGGCGCTCCGCAGGTCGTTGCCGTTTCTTCTGTAAGGGACGTCATAAATGAGGGCGGTCCAGAGCCGGACGGCGCGCCCGGCAGGGTTAGTTTTCCACGTTGGATATGGAGCCGGGAGCCACGTCGAACAAGCCTTTCATATCCTGCTTTATCTTCAAAACGATTTCATAGCCGTCCGCGCCGACAAGCTTGACTCCGTCCATCTGAATGGAGGAAACCGCGAAATCTTCAATTCCGTCGCCTACGCCGAGAATCTGACCGTTGATGACCGCCATCGGCGCGCCTCCTCCCAGAGCCACCGCCGAAAGCTTAAAGTTAGGAACGGAGCGCGGCATCGGCGCGGGAAGCGGGAATAGGTCGGGCAGATCGAAATCCGCAATCTCAGGCTCAACAGGCAAGTCGAACAGAGGCGCAAACGGGTCCGGCCTTCCATATCTTTCCTGTAGCAGATCAATATCTTCAGGAATCATCGCGGCGGCTTGCGGCGCCGGTTTGGCGGCGGGCGGTTTGACGGGCGCGGGCTGCCGCATCTGCCCTGCCACTGGCGCGGCTCCGTCTTCTTGCATGGCCTCTAGCAACTCCGGCTCCACTTCGCCGCCCGCGACTCTCGGTTTCGAAGCATTCTGTATTTCCATCATAGTCGGCACGTTTTTCAACGGCGAACTAGGCTTCTTCGGAGCCGTCAGAGCCGCGAACCCTATCCCCAGAACGAGGATCGCCATGATTATTTTTCCAGTGTTGCTAATCAAAAATCAAATCTCCTCGACGAAATACAGTCCCATCTGGATCCTTGCGTTCAATACCGCCGAATAGTCCTTCGACACTATGTCCACGTTGTCTATCGTCATCAGCCGCTTCATCGCCCTCAACTGGAATATGAAGTTCGACGCGGCGGCGTAATCGCCTTTGAAATCCAGAGTGAGCGGCACATAGCTGATAGTGTAAATATCCTTGCGAGGCCCGACCGCAATGTAGCCCGGTCGTATGGCTCCCTCGGAAACGGCGAACTGGCTCCCGCCCACCTTTTCGTTTATCTCCTTCATGTCGCCGATAAACCGCTCTACCTCTCCCTCGAACAGGACTTCGTTGCCTCGTGCGGCCAGATATTCCAGTTGCTCGGAGCCGAGCTTGAGGTTGGACCTTCCAAGCTCCTCGAATTTCTCTTGCTGCGCCTTAACCAGCTTAACCTGCTCGCTGAGCCTCGAAGCGTTCTCCCGGAGCGTCTTGGTCTTGACCAGTTCCGGCTGAAGAATGGCAACGAAAAGCGCGGCTCCGAGGACGACCGCCGCGACGAATGAAATCATCGTACGGTTGCGTTCGCTCGTCTCGAAATACATGCGCTTCAAATCGCTCACATCAGCCCCCTGTGGCGGCATCTAATCACGAACCCGACCATTCCCCTGCCGTGCGCCCTAATCATGCTCCTCGGACCCAATTCGACCTCTTCGAACATCTCGGACGACGCCAATGACGACTTGAAATAAAATATCGACGGATTATCCTCGGCTATCCCCTCGAACTCGACCACGTTCGGCGCGACCACCCTCATCGCCGTCAACTGCGCGGTCTTGGGTATCACTCTCTTGACTTCCTCAAACAACGGCGAGAGATTGGCCGCGGCCGGCGTCTCGGCGGACAGCGGGTTGAGCTTTCTCTGCTGCTCTCTGCTCGCCGCTTGTCGCGACATCAGCCCGGTCAACTCGTCCTGCTCCGCAGTCAGGCTCGCTATCCTGTTGTTAAGCGACTTCTGTTGGGATTCCTTCAAATAGACGTAAGGCCCGAAAATAACGATGAGCGCCACTAACGCCCATCTGACGAATGTCTTTAATTGCGACGCTATCAGCTTGCCGTGATGCACTTCCGACGGCAACAGGTCCACTTGGAACGGCAGTATGTCCAGTTCCTGCCCGTGCAACGCCAGCCCGACGGAAGCCGCGAAATCAGAGTCCACTCTCTCCATCACGCTCGCCGGAAAATCTTCGACATTGAGCCTGATGTTGGCGAACGGGCTGTGCGTCTCCACCGGTATCTCGTCCACCGACTCCCGCACCGCCGCAACCAGCTTGTCTCCGGTCGCTCCCGCGCTAACCACCAGCTTTTGTATCATGTCCCCTTGCGGGTGCTCCGTCTGGTAGTAGTTCAGGGCCAGCAGCATCTCCCCGACCACCCTGTCCACCTGCCCATTGCCGCCGGCAAGATCTTCCTTGCCCACGTTCGTCGTCCGCGTGAACTTCAGCGTGTCGCCGCTGAATATGTTCATCGACACGCTCTGGCTGTCGGATATCACGGACATCGTGTTGCCTGTCAGCGAATACGGCATGCTGTTCCTGAGTTCCCTCATTATTCCGAACATGCCGAAATCTATGCCCGTCAACTCAAGGTTCGCGCGCTTGAATGTCTCGCAGTACGACATGCAGAGGCTCTTGCGCGCCACCACCAGCATTATGTTCACCTTCCGCCGGTCGTGCTCGTCGAACTCCTCGATCGGATGGTAGTACACCACCTTGTCGTCTTCGCTGAAAACTATGTATCTGTTTACTTCGTTCTCAATCAGCCTTCTCAACCGCTCCTGCGGCATGGATGGCAGAGTGATTATTCTGCTCACCACTCCCTTGCCCCTTACCGCGGTGACAACTTTCTTGGTCTCGAATCTCCGCTCGCGGAACAATTCCCGCAGCGCCTCGGCTACCGCCGTCGGCCTCACTATCATTCCGCCCTCGAATGATTCATGAGGCGTCTCCACCATGCCGATGTTGCGCAAATAATACTCTCCGCCCACACGCTCAAGCTGAGTGGCGCGAATATAGTCGGGCGCGATGTCCACGCCCACTACCGGATCATATTCAAGCAACCTGTCCAATTATCCTACCAACGCAACAAAAAGCCGCGCACAACAAACAACCGGCGGCATCCGCCATCAATATTGTTCATTATTATAAGTTCCGGAAAAATACAGTGTCAATGACCATAAGAGATGAATGTTATCACAATCAATCCGCAAACTTTGTCGCGTTTGTCGCTTTTGTGAGTTTGGAGAGGTTGTTAACTATGCTTAAGCTCAGCGCCATTCCCACACGCCGGAACCCGCGCTGCCAGTCTTTTGTTTTCTTTCGCCATAGATATTTAAGAAGCCAAACAGTCGAAATATCAGGATTTCTGCGGTCCAACGACCGTTTTCGGCGCTCCGCGCCGCCCCGCCTTTTATCCGGCGGCAATTGACAAAAAACATTCCGTATCTATAGTAATAATTTTGACACTGAGAAGTTAAAGGGGTCGAATTGAAGCAAAAAGAATGCGACGATAGCCGAAAAGAGCGCGAGGGTTGCGCGGGCATGGTTGTCGTTTCGGGAAATTCCAACGCCGGTCTAGCGCAAAAAATCGCGGACTATCTCGGCGTAAAACTCGGAGACGTGGTCGTAAGAAGATTCTCGGACGGCGAAAGCCGCATAGAAATCCGGGAGAACATGCGCGGCAAGGACGTGTTCGTCATCCAGTCCCTGTGCAACCCCGCGAACGAGAACCTGATGGACCTTCTCATAATAATCGACGCGCTCAAACGCGCGTCGGCGGAAGGCATAACGGCGGTGATCCCGTATTACGGGTACGCCAGACAGGACAAGAAGGTCGGGCCGAGAGAGCCTATAACGGCGAAGCTGGTGGCGGACCTGCTGGAAACGGCCGGAGCCACGCGGGTAATGACGATGGACCTCCACTCGTCGTCGATTCAGGGATTCTTCAACATCCCGGTCGACCACCTTTCGTCTCTTCCAACCGTCATCCGACACTTCAAGGAGAACGGCATTGGCGGGAGCGGCGCGGTGGTGGTTTCGCCGGACGTCGGCGGTGTCGAGAGAGCGACGCGGATGAAAAACCGGATCGACTCTCCGCTCGCCATCCTGAACAAATGGAGGCCGGAGCCTAACAAATCGGAAGTGACGGAGCTGATCGGGGACGTCGCCAGCAAAAGCTGTATGCTGTTCGACGACATCGTGGATACCGCCGGCACTCTCGTAAACGGGGCGGAGTTCCTTCTAGCACAAAAGGGAGCCTCCGACGTGAGCGCGTACTGCACGCACGGAGCTTTATCCGGCCCTGCGATGGAAAGGCTCAGAAACTCGAAGCTCAAGCAGTTGATTATCACGGACACCATTCCTCTTCCACAGGAGAAACAGGACCCGAAAATCACTGTGGTTTCGGTAGCGGATGTTTTCGGCGAAGCGATGCTCAGGGCGCACGCCCGCGAGTCGATAAGCGCGTTGTTCGTGCCGAAGAAAATTGATTAGAAGACCCGCCGGAGCGAGCGGTTCGCTCTCCCCGGAACGGCGTATCATAAAGGAGATGGAACAATGGCAAACGCAAAACTCACAGCGCAAGCGCGAGACGCGAAGGGCAAAGGCGCGGCGCGGGAAGCCCGCAGGGCCGGCTTGGTGCCCGCTGTCATCTACGGCGAAAACAAAGACCCTTTGAAACTCAAACTCAACCGCCGCGAGATCGACAAGCTCCTAGCTTATGAAGGCTCCAACGTCATCATCGATCTGGACATCGAGGGCTCTTCCGAAAAGAACCTCGCCATGATTAAGGAAATCCAGTACAAGCCGATAGCCCACGTCATCAACCACGTGGACCTCATCAGGATTTCCATGGACAAAAAAGTCCACATCAGCGTGCCCCTCGTCATCATCAACGATGAAGGCGTAAAGAAAAAAGGCGGCATCATCCAGCAGCTCGTCACCGAAGTCACCGTCGAATGCTTCCCGGACAAGATTCCCGAATCCATTGAGCTGGACCTCGCGGACGCGGAGTTGGGGTACAACTACAATGTCGGCGACCTGAAAATCTCCGAAGATTTTTCTCTGACGGACGAAGAAGAAGAAGTCCTCGTGAGCATAGTCGCTCCGAAGGATGAGGTCGCGGCGGCTCCGGCGGAAGGCGAAGAAGGAGCCGAAGGCGAAGAAGACAAGAAGGACGAAGAGTAACGTTAAAGAAAACATCGGCGGCGGCGGGCTTGACGCTGCGCCGCCGCTTTTTTATTTTCCGCCCCTTAGCGTTTTCACCTTCGAGAATTTATAATCGACGCATAACCCGAATCATTTGTCAGGATTCGGGAGCAAAGAACCGCTCGCGCTCAAAGGAAACAGGCATGGACGACGCTAGAGTGAAAATTATCGTCGGACTCGGAAATCCGGGAAGGAAATACGCGCACACCCGGCACAACGTAGGGTTCATGGCTATCGACGAGTTCGCGGCGAGGCGCGGCGCGCCCGCATTCAAAAAAAAGACGCCTGACTTTGATCGCGCGGATTATGACTTCGACGGCCTGACCGTAACCACGCTGAAACCCCTGCGCTTCATGAATCTGAGCGGAGAGGCGATGGCGGCGTGCAACATAAACTGGGACTCCGCGTTGGCATCAACCATCATCGTTTACGATGACGCCGCGCTTCCCATCGGCAGACTCCGCTTAAGACTCTCTGGAAGCTCCGGCGGACACAACGGGCTTCGCAACATTATCTCCACATTCGGGACCGAACAGATACCGAGGCTGCGCGTAGGCATCAGCCGGGCGTCCAGCGAGAGCCTGCGCGACCATGTTCTGACTCCTTTCGACAAGGACGAGAGGATAGAGCTTGACATCGCGCTCCGCCGCGCCGTGGACGCTCTGGAAATGTGCGTCGCCGAAGGCGTCCGTTCCGCCATGAACAAATTCAACACAAGCTCCGGACAGTCTCAAGAGGCGGAATAGCCGCTGATTGTCTCCAAATATTGTAATATTCGAAAATTAAGCCGAAAGAAAACGCCGCCCCTTGCGGGACGGCGTTTTTTAAATCATTGCGCTCCGCGCTTGTTCGTCGTCCGCGTCTCTCAAGGAGCGATCGCGGCGGCAGCGCGGGGAATCATCAATACTCTTCGCGCTCGAAGAGGCCTGCGGCGCCCATTCCGCCGCCGATGCACATGGAGACGACTCCGTACTTCATCTTGCGGTCGTTCAGCGTGTATAAAAGCTGTGTGGAAAGTTTCGCGCCCGTGCAGCCCAGCGGGTGTCCGAGGGCGATGGCTCCGCCGTTGATGTTGACGGTGTCCATGTTAAGCTTCAACTCTCGGCAGCAGTATGCGGCCTGCGAAGCAAAAGCTTCATTAATCTCGTAGTTATCAATGTCGTCCACTTTCATGCCAGTCTTCTGCATGAGCTTGCGGATTGCATACAGCGGCCCGACGCCCATTTCGTCCGGGTGCGTGCCGATTGTGGAATAGAACCTGAAAGTTGCAAGCGGCTTGCAACCAAGTTCCTTGGCTTTCTCTTTGCTCATGACTACAACCGCGGCGGCTCCGTCGTTCATCGGAGAGGAGTTGCCAGCGGTGACGCTTCCGCCAGTCCTGAAAACAGGTTTCAGTTTGGCGAGGCCTTCGATTGTGGTGTCGGCGCGGGGAGCTTCGTCGACTTTGAATTCGACAAATTTCCACTTCGGGCCAGCCGCTACAGGCACGTTAAGAGGAACAATCTGTTCCTTATAGACGCCAGCGTTTATGGCCTTGACTGCTTTCATGTGGCTGTTGTAAGCGAATTCGTCCTGCATCTCGCGTGTGATGCCATAGCGAGAGGCCACGTTCTCGGCGGTGATGCCCATCGGACAGTACGCCTCCGGGAAATCGGTCGCAAGCTTTAGGTTCAGTTCGGGGATGTAACCGCCCATAGGAACCATGGTCATTGATTCAGCTCCGCCGGCGATTATGACATCGTTCCAGCCCGCCATGATGCGTTCGGCGGCGATGGCGATTGATTCAAGGCCTGAAGAGCAGAACCTGTTTACGGTGGCGGCGGCGCATTCGATAGGCAGGCCGGCGGCGAAAGACACCACTCTGGCAATATTCATGCCCATCGACGCTTCCGGCATGGCGCAACCGAGAATTAGGTCTTCTACAACTTCTTTCTTTATTCCCGCGCGCTCGATGGCCGCGTTTACCGCAACGGCGGCCATGTCGTCGGCGCGCATGTCTTTCAGCGTTCCCTTTTTCGCTCTGCCTATGGCAGTTCGGGCCGCTGATACGATGACAGCTTCTCTACTCATATTGTATCCTCCATATGTAGTCTCGTTATCGCGCCCCGGACTAGTTGCGGAGCGGTTTGTTGTTCTGAAGCATGTACTGCATCCTGTCCTGCGTCTTCTCAGTGCCGCACAAGCTCACGAAGGCTTCGCGTTCGAGGTCGAGAACGTACTGTTCGTCTACGACCGAACTGCCGGGGATGTCGCCGCCGGTGAGAATCTTCGCCACCCAGTCGGTGATGAGCGCGTCGTGCTCGCTGATGTAGTTGCCCTGTCTCATCGTCCACACGGCATTCTTGAACGCGGCGTAGTACTGGGAGCCGATCATGCGGATGTCCTTGCGAGGAGACTTGGGAGTGTAGCCCGCCTTCACCATTCCGAGCACCATCTGCTTGGCGTCGCTCAACAGATAATCCCTGTTGACGGTGATGTGGTCCGTCGGTCGGAAGATGTTGTTCTCGACGGCTTCGTAAGCGTTCATGCAGACTTTGGCCATCGCGATGTTCTCGAACGCCCTGCGGACGAACGGGAACAGGCTGGGAACGTGCGGGTTGGAGAGAGCGGCCTCGAGGTTGCGCACGAGGTACTCTTTGCAACCGCCGCCGGCGGGAATGACGCCCACGCCGACTTCGACCAGCCCGATGTACGTTTCCGCCGCCGCGCAGACAGCGTCGCCGTGCAGCGTGGCTTCGCAGCCGCCGCCCAGAACCATCTGGAAGGGAGCGGTCACGACCGGGAACGGGGCATACTTCAGAAGCATGTTGGCGTCTTGGAACGTCTTGCTGGCCAGCTCGACGTTCGTCCAGTTCTTGTTGCGGGATTCCATGAGAAGCATAAGCAGGTTCGCGCCGACGGAGAAATTCGTGCCTTCGTTGCCGACGACCACGCCGCTGAAACCTTTTTCCTGCACGACATCGATGGTCTTCATCATCATGGCGATGATGTCGGCGTCGATCGGATTCATGCCCTTGTAGGAGTGGAACTCAAGCAGAGCCACGCCGTCGCCCATGTCATAAATGCTGGCTCCAGCGTTCTTTTCAAGCTCGTTGCCGCGGTCTTTGAGGTCCGCGATCTTGATTTTGAGGGAAGCCGGGTCTGCGACAGTGGCGATTGCGCCCTGAAGTCGGGCCACCAGATTGTCCTCGTTGAGGGTGAGAGCCGTGAGCGGAGCCTCTTTGTATTTGAGGTCCTTGGCGCAGAAGTACATCTTCTTAAGGCCGACTTTTTTGTAGAAACCGCCCGCCTTCGCCGCTTTATCCAGCAGTTCGGGAACGGCCACTCCGTCGTCCTTCATGCGTTTGACGATGTCTTTCAGCCCGATGGCGTCGGCGGTCTCGAACGGACCGGCGTCCCACGCGAATCCCCACTTCATGGCGTTGTCGATGTTGACGACATCGTCCGCGATTTCGGGAATCCTGTTGCAGGAGTAGATGGTCACGTCGCGGAGAACTTTCCACGCGAACGCGGAGGCCTTGTCGTCGCCGGCGAGGAGAGCTTTCACCTTTTCAGCCGGAGTGTCTTTCTTCTTCGTGCCCTTCACGGAAGCAAAGTCGGGCTTGATGCTCGGAATGTACTCGCCGGTTTTGTAATCGACGACTTCGAACATCTTCTTGCCGTCCGGGCCTTTGCCTTTTTTGTAGAAGCCCTGTTTGGACTTGTTGCCGAGCCAGCCTTTTTTCACCATCTCGTTGATCCAAGCCGGCACGTTGAACACGTCGCGTTCTTCGTCATTCGGGCAGAGGTTGTAAACGCTCATGGACACGTGGCAGAAAGTGTCCAGCCCGACGAGGTCGGCGGTGCGGAAAGCGGCGCTTTTCGGGCGGCCCATCGGCGGGCCGGCGATAGCGTCGATCTCGTCTATTCTCAGCTCCATCGCTTCCATGTGGGCGATGGTCTTCATGATGGCGTACATGCCGATTCTGTTTGCCACGAAGTTCGGCGTGTCTTTGCCGTACACGATGCCTTTGCCGAGGACGCGTTCGCCGAACTCGGCCATGCGGTCCATAATCTTCTTGTCCGTCAGTTCGCCGGGGATGATTTCCAGAAGCTTCATGTGGCGAACGGGATTGAAGAAGTGCGTGACGAAGAAGTGCTTCTTCATCTCGGCGGGCATATCCTTCGACATCTCGGTGATAGGCAGCCCGGAGGTGTTGGACGTAACTATCATGCCGGGCTTCCAGTATTTGGCGACCTGTTTGAAGACACCCTGCTTAATCTTCATGTCTTCCTTGACGACCTCGATCACCCAGTCGCAATCGGCGATCTTTTCCATGTCGTCCTCGAAGTTGCCGATCTGAATCAGAGCGGCGCTGCTCTTGACGTACAGAGGAGCCATCGGCTGCTTCGCCTTCAGAGCCACGGCCATCGCTCCGGCCGACAGCTTGTTGCGGAACGCCGGATCGGTCTTCTTAACGCCTTTCGCCTTTTCCTCGTCCGATAGCGGCAGCACGATGTCCAACATCAAGCTGGGTATCCCGCAGTTCGCGAGGTGACACGCTATAGCGCATCCCATCACTCCCGAACCGAGGACCGCTACCTTTTTGATCTGTTTGCTCATACGCGTCCTCCCTAAGAATATTTGTTTCTATATTTAATTGATTAAATCCTTAATTCGCTCGCCGCCGTCACCGCCTGCCCCTGTTTCCCCCCCATCGGCGGACTATCATCATAATTGACCTTCTTCATTCTGTAAAGGGATTGTTTTCCTCTCAAATACGGCGCTTGAAACCCGCCGAAATCATTGTGAAATATATCACATGTCCGCGTCATTGTATATTCCTCCCCTCTCCGGTGTCAAGAATTACTTTTATTGCCCCCCAATCTCTTTTTTCCTCTCAAAAAAATGTCCTCGGCAGATTTTCAGCGCAAAACTCCGAAGCCGCGCTTCTATGCTGTCAGCCAAAGAAAATTGTTTTTGTGTAATAGGATTATAAAAAAATTATCAATTGAGATTCGGCGTTAAAAAACGCCGGCATGAAGCGCGCCGCAGCCGCTTATTTCAGGAACAATAGCGCAGCCATTCCTTTAACATGAGACGCGAATTCGGTAAACGTCCTGATTCTCGACAGGCGTCTGACGATGTACGAAACGCGCAGATAGAAGGATTTATAGCTTCCGCTCAGGAATTCGGAGTATTCGCGGGGGCTTGCTCCGTCCGGCAGATAGACGATATTTGAGGCGTCCGTGTCGCTCCAGTTCTCTTCGTAGTCGAAAGAGCGCCCCGAGCGCGCAAGCTCGGCGTGTATCTTTGTTCCGGGAAACGGCACGAATTTGTTGAAATGGGCGAAATCGACGTTCAGTTTCTTTGCGAACATGACGGTTCGCCACATCTCGTCCATCGTCTCGCCGGGCGTGCCGACAATGAAATCTGCTCTGACTCTAAGTCCGGCGGCGAGTGCGGCGCGGACTGCGCTCTCTGACATCTCCGTCGTCGTGTGTTTGCGCAGTTTTTTCAGGACGCGGTCGCTGCCCGACTCCAGCCCGAACAGGACCTGCCAACAGCCTGCGCGCTTGAACAACTTCATAAGCGCCGGGTCGGCGGCCTTCGCGCTTATGTTGCACGTCCACGGCGTCCGCGCCCCGCGCGCTATCATCATCTCCGCAAGCGTCTCCGCCCGATCCCTGTCTATCGCTATGTCGTCGTCGAAAAACCTTATCTCTTTCGCCCCATGTTTACTGACGGTCTCCTCCATCTCCGTCATCACATATTCGGGGCTGTGCGCCCTGTATGTCGCCCCGAACACGGCGCGGTCGCAGAAAGCGCACCCGTACGGACACCCTCTCGACGTTATCATCACCGCCAACGGGAACCGCCTTATGGACGCGGGCGTCGGCCTGTGCGTCCTCAAAGGAGGCATGAGGTCTCTGGCGGGGGGCGCGATGCGGTCTAGCGGGTCGATCAACGGCCTCGCGGGACCGAATACCACCCCGCCGTCCGCGCGAATCGCCGTCCCGGCTACCCCCTCGAATCCCTCTTTCCGGTCTATCCTTTCGGCAATCTCGCAGACAGTCTCCTCGCCCTCTCCCACCACGCCGACATCGAACGGATGCCTCAGCATGGTGTCCTCCGGCAGCGCGGACATGTGCGGCCCTCCGGCTATCATCGCCGGCCTTCGCCCCGCCTCGCCTAGGGCGTTGAACAACTCCCTGACGCTCCTCATGTGGGGCGTGAAAAGCGAAAGTCCTATGGCATCGGGACGCCACCGCTCCGCCTCCTCGACAATCCTTTCCACGCTTTCCGGAACAACCGGGTTGTGTATCTTTACCTCGTGCCCTCTCTTTGCCAGAGACGCCGCCAGATAGCCCAGCCCCAACGACGGGATGAAATTGTCCGCAAACCTCATGCTGTAACTGCTTCCCATGTAGGAGCGGTTGTCGACCGTCGGAATGGTTAAAAGTATTCTCACTCCATGATAATATCCCCGCTACGGCCAGTGTGTCCATCCCGAATTCTCTCGCGCCCCGCGTCCGACAAAGGAATATTCAGGGTAGACATTCGCATATTAATATGAGAAGCTTTGAAAATGGGGTTGAAAATCTGCGTTCTTTTTTTTACGCTCCTAACCCGCATTTTTAACCAATGCGGATAGTTGCCAAGCCGGAATTTTGGCCGTAAAGTCGGCGCGCTTCGGCGGATTCGCGGGATGTCTTAATGAAGATAGTTCTGACAGTTGTCCAAATAGTCATCGCGATTGCCGTTCTATCGGCGCAATTCCTTGTGGTAAGGTTCGAGCGAGACGCGCTGTGGGCTGCCCTCGGAGCCAGCGTCGCCGCAGGGCTTCTTCTCCTGATTCTTCATTGGGCGCTTGCCGGGCGCGCCGGCTCCAAGCCGGGATTCCGGATTCTCAAAACTTCCGGCGTTGCGCTGCTTTTCTTCCCGGCAATGATGTTTCTCGCTTATTCCTACACCCTCTTTTACATGTTCGGCGTCAAGCCTGTGGCGTTCGCGGTCGCGGCGGCCGCCGCCGGAACATGGGCGACATCGCGGGGCGCCGCCGCAGCGCCCGTCCTGTGCCTCATCCCGGCGGTCTGGCTGCTGTCGTTTTATATCAACATGCCCGCCCTTCTTCCGGAGATTGCCACTGCCCTGATCTCGGTCGCGGCGGTGGCGGCGATAAAAGTCAGGCTCCGCCTGCCCGCCGCCGCGCGAGCCGCCGCATTCGCCGCATACGCTCTGGTTCTCTATGGCGGATTCTGGTATCTGTCTCCTATGACTTTTTTTTCGGACGGCGTTCCCGACGACGCTGTCGCGAAACACATCAAGCCGCTTGAACGAATGGCCGCCTCCGCGCCTTTCCCTAGAGAGTTCTACGAGGTTGTGGAAAGCTGCGACGGCTCAATTCTCTTCCTTTCCAACGTGTTCCGCGCTCCGGGCGCTCTGGCATGGAACAGAGCCGGCGGCGAAACCTACGAACTGGACTGGCTCGACGGAGCGGCGGAACAACTGACGCTGGACTGCGAAACGAACTCCGCCTTCGTTGGAGAATACAACACGGGCCGGATGATGAGCGTCGCGGGCGGCTCTCTCGAAGGAGAGCGTCGCGCGCTCCCAGCCAAGGTTTTCAAACCCTGCCGGATGGCCCACCTGCCCGGCTCAAACCTTTTTTACGTCAACTCCGACTTGGCGACTTTTCCTTGGTTTATCATCAACGGCTCTGGAAACATTCTTCATAAAATCAATATGGGCAACATCGAGGAAATCCTGCCGCTCGAAGACGATTCCTTCATCGCCGTTTCAGACGGCATGGTCATACGCTCCCGCTTCGACGCCGAACAGGGCGCCCTGCTTACAGTAGCCAAAAAGCCCCTCCCCGGAGTGGGCCTCAGGTTCGGCCCTCTCTACCAGCATCTTGCTGCGGACAGGCTGCGCGGCGACATCTACGTCTCTGACTTCAACACAGGGCAGATATTCCGCGTCCGGCTGTCCGACCTCCGCGTCACAAAACTCGGCGCATACAGCCGGGGACTAAGGCACATGACGTTCGCTTCGAGCCGGGGCCTGCTCGCCGCCGGCAACTACATCACAGGCGAACTGCTCCTTATAAACGGAAGCGACGGCTCAGTGGTTTATTCTAAGAACATTGGGTCGCGGCTCCGGGGAGTAACGCTGTCCAGAGACGGCGACAGGATATACGCGGTGTCCCGCGCGGGGGTGTTCGAGTTGTCATTGGAAAAAGCCGTCTCGGCGGCCCGGTGACGCGATTTCTCGCGTCCGTCCGCTCTCTCACGCTCCGCCGTGCATCCTGATTTCGCCATACACCTCAAAAGGCCTGCCGACAGCGTGCGCCAGCCGCATCCTCGCGCCGGTCTCCGCGCTCCCGCAGTCGAAGCACTTCGCCCCGCACGCCTTCACTTCCCTCAGCCGCGACCGAAATTCTCCCGAATCCATTATTTCTTCTATCGTTTTTTCTCTTAAATTCAAGCCAGTGTCATATTCATAGCACGGCATGACATTCCCCGCCGGGTCGATGACTACCCACAGGAAACCCGCATAGCACGGAACCCTCCCGCGCCCTTCGTAAGCCAGATGGATGTTGTCTATGAAATGCCTCGTGTTCGAGCGGATATGCAGCGAGTCGAGCTTTCCGGCAATCTTCCTGAGAGTCGATTTGACGCCCTCGATGTCTTTCGGCACAAGCGGCTCCAGAGTCTCTTCCGTCATTGATTTGTGCTGCGGCAGCCTGTTCACGGGAGTGAATTGTATCTTGTCCGCTTTCATCCCGGCGAAGAAGTCCGCGATGTCTTCCAGCGCCGATTCGTTCAGACTCGAAACAGCGACGTTTATCCCGACCGGCACGGGACGTTTCAGCGACTTGAAACACTCGACCGCAGAAACAACCCTGTCGAAGCCGTCGATGTTTCTTATGCGGCGGTATTTTTCCGGAGCGCAGTGGTCGCAGGAAATGTAAATCATGGACAGTCCGGCGTCCGCGAGAGACGCGGCGCGCTCCGGGGTTATCGAAAGCCCGTTGGAATTGACGTGCGCGGATATCCCCTCGCGACGGAATGCCCGAATGATTTCTTCGAGGTCGGGCCTCAGGATCGGCTCGCCGCCGCCGAATGAAACAATGCGGGCGCGCTTGCTGGCGAGCGCCGGCGCGAGCGCCTTTATCTCTTCCGTCGAAAGCTCGTCCTCGGCTCTGGCCGCGCTGTCCCTGAACGCGCACATGACGCACGCGGAGTCGCAGCGCCTCGTGATGTCGAAATAGACCAGAGGAATCTGCGCGGGCGGCGTCCCGGCTCGCCTCGCGGCGCGCACGCTGAAATACGTTCGCGCCGCGTCTGCCATATTGACAATCGTCATATCGTTTTCAACCGGGCGGTTGGCGTCAGCCTTCAATCCGCGCGGGAAGCGGTCTCCTTCACCGCGCGGGCGGCGCGCAGGGCGTCCGTTTCCGATATCCTGTCGGACATCGGCAGCGTCATAGCTCGGCTGAAGACAGCGGCGACGTTCGAGCCGGGGGCCTTCAGGCAGTCGTCGGCTATCTCGTCTCCCGCCGCGACGTCCACCCCTCGCAGCGCCAGCCGCAGCCTCAGCTTCCCGATGTCCCCATACGCCAGAGCGACCGCCATGTGGCACGAGCCTTCCGCGCCCGGGGCCGTCCTCTGAAACTTCAGCGTCCCGCCAAGGACTTCCCTGTAGATATCCCTTATTCTTCTCCTGCGGGCCAGCCGCGCGTCCAGACCTTCTATATTCATCGCCGCCAGTTCCGCGAACAGGTCGGGCATAAGCGGCGAGCCTGCCGCGCGCGCCCCTTCGGGAGCCGTCTTCGCGCCCTCTTTGCGGCGGTACGTAGACACGATGGCGCGGCGCGTCCCTTCATATCCGAACAGCAACATCGCCGCCCTCCACGCCGGGCTTCCCACCGCGAAGTCCTCCACGGCGGCGGCGGCGAACTTCAGCCTCGGCGCGCGCTCCGGCGGCCCCGCCGACTCCGCCCTCTCCCTCGCCCTGCCCAGCCATTCGGCGTCGTTCCCGAATATGACGCCTCCCTGAATGCCCTGCAAAGGCTTCGATTTGTCCAAGCTGATGAACCCCGCGTCGCCGAAAGTCCCGGCCGGCCTCCCGTTCAGCGTCGCGCCGAACGCCTGCGCGCAGTCCTCGATCAGCGCCAGCCCGCTCGCTCGCGCCATCTTCTCCAGTTCGAGGATGTCGCACGGCTCGCCGAAGATGTGAGTCGCCAGAACCGCGCCCGTCTTCACTGTCAACGCCCTTCGCGCGGCCTCCGGGCTTATCTGGAACGTCTCCGGAGCGATATCCACCGCAACCGGGACGAACCCTGACGCCGCTATCGCCGGATACACCATGCCGAACGTGTAAGCGGGAACAAGGACCTCGCGGCCGGGCGGCATTCCCGAAGTTTCGAGCAGCAGCCGCAGCCCCGCCCTGCCGCTGACAGTGGCGAGCGGGTTCTTAAAGCCGCGTCCGGCGATAAGCCCTTCGAGCTTCCGCCTGCCGCCCGCCCCGGCCCCGCGCGCAACCAGCCCCATCGCTCCGGGCGCAAAATATATCCTTCTTCTCGGAATTGTCTTTATCACTCCGTCACTCCGCGCGCCGGGAAACGAACCGAAGCCCCGCCGTCTTCATGGCTTGGCGCGCCACGAAGGAGGCGAACGCCGCGTTCTGTCCCGCCGCGGCTCGCGGGTTCTCAATCAAATACTTTGCCGCCCCCGCCGCGTGGCCGCGCAGATACAACAGCGAAAAATAATGCTTCGCGTAAAACTTCAGCCTTATTCTTTTCAACCTGTCCGCGCTCAGCGCGCATATCCCAGCCGCCGGGTCCTCGAACCGCCTGCCGCCGCTCCGCAACCCCGCTTCCTTCGCAAGCTCCGTGTCCGCGTACGGCGTGCAGAACGACATCTGAACCACCGTCGGGTTAAGCTCCCGCACGAGAGCGGCGGTCATCCGCGCGTCCGCCTCCGTCTCCCCCGGCGAGCCTATCATCGTCGTGTATCTCGTCGCGAATCCATATTTGTTTATCAGCTTTCCAGTCCGCCGGATTGTTTCCACCGATTCCCTTTTGCCCAACGCCTCCAGAACGCGGTCGCTTCCCGATTCCATCCCGCACGTCATGCCCGCGCACCCGGCCCGCTTCAGCGCCGCAAGAACCTCGTCGTCCAAACAATCAAACCGCGTCTGCATTATCCACGGCGTCGCCCATCCGTACTTCTCAAGCAGCTCGCAGAACCTCAGCGTCCACTCCCTGTCTCCCGTGAACAGGTCGTCTTCCACCGAAATAATCGTCCGCCCTCCCCGCTCAACCTGATATTTCATCTCCTCAAACAGCCGCTCCGGCGAACACAGCCTGTATTCTTTCCGCAACGACTGCCGCGTCATCGCCGTGCAGAACCGGCACGAAAACCTGCAGCCCCTGTTGCCCAGCGCGAACCCCCATTTCAGAGGTCGTCCTATCGCAACCGGGAAAGAGTTCTTTCTGTACCTGCCGTCCGTCAGAACCGGGAGCGGCAGAAACGGCATATCGTCCGTGTTCACCGGCGCGGACGGGCCGGAGAACCCGATGCCGCCGTCCGGCTCCAGCCATTTGACGCCCGGAGGAATGCCGCCCCCGCCGCCCGAAATCAGCCGCTCCGCCAGCCCCGGCAACGCCCCCTCGGCCTCCCCTATCACACAGTAGTCCGCCAGCCCCCTTTTCAATATCGAATCAGCAGAAACACCGCTGTACATCCCGAACGCCACAACGCTGCCGCCGCGCTCCCTGACCGCCGGGCGCAACCTCTCAAGAAAACCATCATGCCGCGCCCCCGCCTCCACCGCCACCACTCCCGCGTTGACGCCCCGCAATTCCGAAACATCCCCCCGTTTCACGTCGGACGCGGACAGTTCGAGCAGGCGGGAACCGATGCCGGCCGCTTCGAGGGCCGCCCCGCTGAGCGCCGCTCCGAACGGCGGCGTCCTGTCGCGCGGATGCAGCCCCGCCCCCGTCTCGTCGTCGAACACGACGAACAAGACCTCAGGCGCGCCCTCGCGCCCCCGCCCGATGGCAATAAGATTCGACCCCTTGCGCGTCAACCGGCAACCCTCGATATTCCCTCGCGCCGCTCAGGCGCTCAATCTGTCTTTTGATATACTATTAATCTTCAACCGCGAACCGTCCGCAACCATTTCCATTATACGCTCCTTGCGACAGCCGGTAAAGGCAAAGACCGCCGCGCTTTAACCATACTCGTCATTAGCCCGCGTTTTTCGCCAATGCGTTGAAATCTAAGAATGAACCCGAATCCGTTGTTAGGATTCGGGAGCGATTGTTAAGAGCGGATGAAATGCGGATCGCAAGGCGCATTTTTGCAGTAGGGGCGGGGTTGCCCCGCCCCGAATTGTCTCAGTTATTGGTCTCGGAAACCGCGTTCCTGCTGAACAAAAAAGGGCGCCACCCCAAACTTGATTGTGGATACAAATCAGTTCGCATTCTTCCGGGCGCCACCCTCAAGCGTTTTTTGCTTGTGGGCGCTAATGGTTAAGAAACACCCACAACGGGGTTGTGGGCGTGCGATGGGGTATATCCAATAAAAACTTGGCATATAGATCAGCCTAAAAATGCATTAATTTGGACTGCGGCGATTCATCGCCGCTTTGCCTTTTCGGGAATTCATTCCCGTCTTCCTTGCAGGCCATGAACCCCCATTCCATCCGCCGCTCAATAATACAGATTACAGACCTGCCCCCTGACTCCCCTAGGACATATCAGCTTTTATCGTTGGTTTACACGATTAACATATCTCGCTTTAAAACTCAAATGCTCCGCTTTCACCCAAAACCCTTCAATATTGCTTTTCAGCATATCCCCAAAACCGGCTCATCCTATATTCAGTTGTCGCAAGTCAAACATCATGATTACCCGCTAATTCTTACAGAATAATCTGCCAACAATCTCGACCTGACCCCAAACCTTTCCCCCAAACCATTCCAATAATACAAATTACAGACCTGACCCCGCACTCGCTTACATAATTGGTGACTGTCCCTAGTATTCCTCGCCTTCGCTTCCGCTCTTGCTTCAACTCCGCCTCTAACCGCTCTATTCGTTCATCGGCTATCATAATACCCTCCTGTCCATACTCACCAACAATCGCCGTATATTATTTCATTATTTGCTCCATATGGATAAATCGTACATACACTTCCGGTAATTCTGTTGTGTTTCATTAGCCCATGAAGGTTCCGGTCGCTAACTTGATAGGTTTTCCACGGCGTCGGCCACACAAACCAACCGAACAATAAAGGCAAGATGATTATTGCCGATATTACACATATCCTGATTTCTTTAGGAAGACTCTGAAACTGTTCCATCATCTTTTCATTTCCTTTCGTTCGCCCGTTTTTTCTCTCTGTTATTTGACTATCCATGATTAACTCGCTCGATTCAGCCTTAATGCCTATTTGTATCGTTTTACCACAGGCCGCGCAGAATCTATCATCAGGACGCAATGGTCTGCCACATTTGTCACATAGCTCGATTTTAGCAGCCTGCATTGTCGCCCTTGATTCATTCTTATTGCCACTCTGTATCGTTTTCTCACAAGCTGCGCATAATTTATCCTTCGGTAACAATTTGTAATAGGGTCTTCCACATTGTTCACACTTCTCGATGCCCATTGCTACACCGCCCTGCATTGATTCACCCGAATATTGTCTGTTTGCCATTCTACCACAAATCGACATGGCAAACCCTCACATGAAGCAAAAAGTCTGAACCGGGACTCATGGATGCTGGGTTAAGTCTGGAGGATGAGGGGTCAGGTCTGTCAATGAATCTTTCTTATTTAATATCAAATGAGGGACGGATGTCTTCTTTAATTGATTTAATTTTATCAATCAAATCTTTTCTTTTACTTTCGCAATAAACAGAATCATCAATGCATCTCACAAATTCTTCCTTTTCAACATTCAAAATAAGAAATGAAGTTAAAACGATTCTAGTTATCTCAGCTATTCTTTTCATCAGTTCATGAATAGTCATGTTAAAACGATCGTATATCTTCTTCTTCTGCTTTTCGTCTATCGCTGAACCATGAATGTACTTGCTTCTAATATCATAAGATTCCTTTAGCATATCTCTCGTTTTTAATCCATCAAACCCTAAGAATGTCAGCAATAAGCTGATTCTCTGGCAGAATTTAAACTTCAGCTCGCCATTTTCACTCAATACAATTGCTTCCAAAGCATTTACCAACGTTGTGATTTTTCTTTCGGAAGCTTCTCCAACACTACTTTCTAAGAATATCCGATATCGGTCATATCCTATCTTTGCTGGCCCTTCATCTAGATATTTTACTAATTCATATATCTCCTTAAAGCGGTTTGAATCTAACTGTAGAAATGGGCGCGTAAACAATGGAAAATTGTTATTCGTTGAACTGATTATTCCGGGGATATCTTCCATTTTTAATCCAAGGCATCTTACTGAACATGTATTCAACAAAGACAGTGTCGCAATAATCATATCTTCGGCTCTACGCATATTCATACCATAATCGCACTCGGACAATAGATGTGTTTCAATTTGAAATTCTACAACAGCAGATGGTTTAATGCGGTCGATGTTATTAGGCACAAAACATACGGATGTAAAATCATCTGGTTTCGGTTTCCGGATTTTTATACAATCAGTCAGTCTGTATTCTTCGACATTGTCTTCAAGATAGTATCCGCATATCCATATTTCACCTTGTGCGTCGGCAAACTTGTTTTTAACACGGTCGATAAATCTGTTTTTTGCTGCTTCTATTGTCGTGTTTTGAGGATTGTTCTTTGACAACTTTGCATATTTAATGCAGAATCTGTCAAGAAACTCCCTTGCTCGCAATGCTTGGTTTTGCTCGTTATTTGATTCAATATAATCCTTGACTGCTAAATAGTGACTGTTTGAGAGAAGCTCATTTAAAAAATTATTTTCATCCCTAAAAGAGTTGTCAGGCGTACATTCAAGATCATCGCATAGCGCAGATGTTATTGATGATATTTCTTTTTCCATTGAAAACTCCTATTTTTTTTAATTATAAACAATGCAAGCTAAAAAGGATATTGGGGAAATGCGGGGGCAGGTCTGTAATTTGTATTTTTGGATGGCGGGGAAAAGGGCGAAAAGAGGGTGCGGGCATAGCTGGGGATGCGCGCTGCCAGTCCCCTTTTTTGTGGCGGCGGGTGGCGAAAAAAACGGCGGGGGGGGGAACGGCGGGCAATTCTTGAATTGCCCCTACATACCGATTCCTTTCTTCGCGCGGTATTTTCTTCTATTCCGCCATTATCTCCAAGCGACACTTCTGCTATTGCCAACGAGATGCCGTATCCCAACATGTAGGGGCGATTCACGAATCGCCCGGAGACTTTCTTTTCAACCGTGTTCGGGCGACCCGGCATAGGGAAAATACGGGCAATTCGTGAATAGACCATACAGTTCAATTTGTTTCTTATCAAAGGGCGACCCGCCGGGTCGCCCCTACGATTAATTATTTTATCATCAGGCAAAGGAAAGGGCGGCGGGAATCGGCGTTCCCGTCCTACACCAAGGCGGTGGCGTTTGGGGTGATTTGGCGGGATGGCGGGAAAAATATTTTTCGATTTGTTGGCTGTTGGGGTATAATCATGCCCTGTCATCCCGCGAATGCGGGCGTTGTCAAACCCGGCTCCGCCGCGATGTGGCGGCGGCCCGGCACAGGCGGCGAGGCGGCGCGGAGCGCGCTCCGTCCGCAGGCCGCGCACAAAGGAGGCCGAGATGGAATTTTCTATCAATGAAGAGCAACAGGCGTTCATGAAGAGCGTGTTCAACTTCTCGAAGAACGAAATTTATCCTCTGATGGAGGAGTTCGAGAAGAAGGGGGAGTTCTGCTGGGAAGCGTGGAAGAAGATGGGCGAGTTCGGCATGATGGCGCTGCCGTTCCCGGAGGAGTACGGGGGGGCGAACGCGGGTGTGCTGACGACGTGTCTGGGGATGGAGGCGCTCACGCGCGGCGGGGCGTCCGGCGGGCTGACGCTCTCTTGGGGCGCTCACACTATTCTCTGCGGCGTTCCCATCTGGCTGATCGGCAACGAGGAGCAGAAAAAGAAGTATCTGCCGGGGATAGCTTCGGGCGAGAAACTGGGCGGCTTCGGGCTGACCGAGCCGAACGCGGGGTCCGACGCGGCGAGCGTTCAGACAACCGCCGTCAAAAAGGGCGACAAGTACATTCTCAACGGCACGAAGATGTTTATCACCAACGGCCCGATAGCGTCTCAGTTCGTGGTGATAGCGGTGACGGACAAAAAGGCGGGCCATTTCGGCATCAGCGCGTTCATTGTGGACGCGGACGCGCCGGGGTTCTCCATCGGCAAGGAACTGGACAAGATGGGAAACAGGACGTCCACGACGTCTGAACTGATATTCGAGGACTGCGAAGTTCCGGCGGCGAACCTGCTGGGGCCGGAGGGGATGGGGTTCGTGGTTGTGGGCAAGACGATTCTTGAATACGAGCGCTCGTGCCTGCTGGCGGCGGGGCTTGGCGGGATGGAGAACACGCTCGACGAGTCCATAAAGTACGCCAAGGAGCGGGTGCAGTTCAACCGCCCGATCGCGCAGTTTCAGGCGATACAGGAAAAGATAGCGAACATGAAGATAGCGGTGGAAGGGGCGCGGATGGCGCTGTACCGCGTGGCGTGGATGAAGGACAACAACATCCCGGCGATGCTGGAGGCGTGCCTTGCGAAACTGTTCATGTCCGAGGTCGGGCTGAAGGTGGCGGACGACGGGGTGCAGATACACGGCGGGTACGGCTATATGAGGGAGTATCCGGTGGAGCGCAACTACAGAGACGTCAAGCTGGGAACGATCGGGGCGGGAACCTCCGAGGTTCAGCGGCAGGTCATCGGAAAGATGCTGCTGAAGACGAAAAAGAAAGGGGCCAAATAACATGGACTTCAAACTAACGGCGGAACAGGAGAAGTTGAGGAAATCGTTGTCGGAGTTTTGCGCCGCGGAGATAGGGCCCCGCGCGGCGGAGGTTGACGAAAAAGCGGAGTTCCCGGCGGAGAACTGGAAGAAGCTGGCCGAGCAGGGCGTGATGGCGCTGACCGTGCCGGAGCAGTACGGCGGGGCGGGCAAGGACCTTGCCACCGCGCTGACGGCGATCAGCGTGATAGCGGAGCATTGCGCGTCAACTGCGGAGGCCGTCGCCACGAGCATGTTGTGCGCGGGCAAGGCCATTGAGATTTACGGCTCGGAGCAGTTGAAGGGAAGGATTCTACCGAAGCTGGCGAAGGGATGCGAGATCGGGGCGCTGGCAGTTTCCGAACCGGGTGCGGGTTCCGACGTTTCTGCCATAAAAACGACAGCCGAAAAATGCGGCGAAGATTATATTTTGACAGGCGAGAAGGCGTACGTCACCAACGCGACGGTAGCGGACGGGATAGTGACGCTGACGAAGACCGGGGATTCGTTCACGGTGTTCGCGGCTCCCAAGTTCGCCGCCGGAATCTGCGTCGGAGCGCCCGCGCGCACTCTCGGCATGAGGGGCGCGGTCGCCGCGAATATCTCCTTCAACGACGTCAACCTCGGAGACAACAACATACTCGGCGGATACGGCAATGGTCTGGCGGTCATAGCGGACATATTCGACTACGTCAGGCTGAACGTCTGCGCGGTGGCGAACGGCATAGCCGTAGCCGCGTACAATGTGGCGAAGAGCCACGCGGAGACAAGAGAGTCGTTCGGCAAGCCGCTGGCGGCGCACCAGATAGTGGCGTTCAGGGTCACGGACATGTATGTGGACGCGGACGTGTCGCGGATGCTGATGTACAACGCGGCGTGGAAAAAGCAGAACGGCGAGAAATGCGCGCCGTTCGTCGCGCTCGCCAAAGTGTCGGCATCCGACACCGCGATAAAGAATTCGGACAGGTGCATGAAGGTTCTGGCGTCGGCGGGGTTGTCTGCGGACAGCCCGGCGCAGAGGATATATCGGGACGCGCGGCTGATGGAAATCGCCGGCGGCACGAACGACATCCTGCGCCAGATAATCGCCCGCGACCAGTTGGAACTCTGACCGAGCGACGCGGCGCGCGCGGCATAGCAGAGCTAAAAAAACTTGCTGAAACCGAGGGATATCCTGATGAACGGGAGCCATCCCAAGCGGTTGATTTTCTTCACGGACAAAGCGTAGACGGCCTTGTGAAGCAACGCGTACAAGGGCGAAAGCGGGAGCGCGCACAACAGCCTGACCGCCGGAACAGGCGCGCGGGCCACGTTGAAGAACTGCATCAGCATTCCGAGGTTTGACATCCTGAGATCTGCGGCGGTCGCTGCGGACGGAGTGAAAAAACCGTCCGGGGCTGACGCCGCCGAAGCCTGCGGAGCCGATGCCTCGAACTCTTCCCGCAACTCCGTGCCCGGATAATGCCTGTAGAATGACACCCAAGTGAAATCCGTCTTCATGCGCCTGTTGAAGAGCATCGTCTTGAGAGCGTCTTCGAATCCTTCTCCGGGGATGCCGACCATGTTGTATGTCTGCGCCATGATGCCGCGCTCCTTGAGTCGGGCGACGGCTTCCGTTATCTGTTCGTCGGAGACATTCTTTCTGAGGATTTTCCGCCTGTTGTTTTCGTCGGCGGTTTCGAGGCCGACGCGGGCGGACACGCAGCCCATGCGAGACAGCATCCCGGCGGAGTCCGCGTCGAGCGTGGACGCGGGCGTCTGGCACACGAACGGAAGAGAGACCTCCCGCGCGTAAAGCTCCGCGAACTCCTCCAGCCACCGTTTCGATGTTATGAACGAATCGTCCTCGAAGACCACCCTCTTGACCGCGAAATCCCTTTTCGCCCTGAGCAGTTCCTCGACGACGTTCGCGGGGCTTCGCCTCCGCGTGTATGCGCCGAGACCCTTGTGCATGTCCCTAAATTTTTTATTGAAGCAATATGAGCAACTGTTCGGACAGCCGCGCGAGCACATCGCCGGGTACAGTTCTGAGATGATTGTCGCAAGCCGGGGGATGCGCGCGTAAAGAGAGACGTCCTGAAACGGGAGCGAATCTAGGTCTTCCACGAGAGGGCGCTGGGGCGATATGTGAAGAGAGCCGCCGTCGTCGAAGCAGAGATTCTTAATGTTTTTCAGGGAGTCGAGCGGAGCGTCGAGCGAGGCTGCCAGTTCGGGCAAAGCCTCGTCCGCCTCGCCCCGGATGGCGAAATCGGCGGACACCGCGCGGATGTCATCGGGGACGAAAGTCGGGTGCGGCCCGCCGACGACGACGGGAGGGCGCGCAGGCAGCCGGGACAGGAAATCCCTCAGCCAGCCGTCCGACCCGGAGATCCAGTGGAACCCCAGCAGGTCCGCCCGGCGGACGGCGTCCGCGCCTCGCGCTCTCAGCCCGTCCCCGGCGATGAGGACTTCGACTTCGTGTCCCGCCCGCTTCAGTTCGGCGGAAAGCAGCATCGCGCCGATGTGCGCGAACGGGAGGCGTTGGATGAAAAGGATTCTCATTGAGCCGCCGGGCCGCCGCCGAGCCTCGCGCCGGGCTTCACGCCCAGCCGCTTCAGCATGTGGGACACGAAATAGAAAAACACCATCTTCACGTCGGCTATCCTGAACACGTTTCTGATTTTTGCGGGGCGCAGATAGTACCTGAAATAAGCGTTGCGCTGGAGTTTCTCAAGTTTGCGGCGGTCGAGGTTCTTCGTCTCCATGGCGTAGCCGAGCTGTTTGCCGTACAGCCGCCAGTCCTTTGTGAGCAGCGTCAGCCCTTCGTTTCCGCTTTCGGCCATCTCCATGACTTTCGTTCCGGGATACGGGACGAGGATGGAAAACGTGGCAAAGTCGCTGTTCACCTTTAGCGCGCCGCTCACGTTTTTTCTGACGGACTGCGCGGTGTCCGTCGGCAGGCCGAGGATGTACGCCGCCTGAGTCTGAAGGCCGTGAGCCTTGCACATGCGGATGGCGGTGTAGATGTTGGCGGCGCGCGCGTTCTTCTTCATTATCTTCAGAGCGTCGTCGTCCGTGCTGTCCGCGCCGAAACAAAGGAAAAAGCAACCCGACCTTTTCATGAGGGCGACAAGCTCGTCGTCCACCATGTCCGGGCGCGTGTCGGCCGTCCACGAAATCTTGTCGCTGATCCCCGATGAAATCATGGCCTCGCACAGCGAGACCACCCCTTCCCTGTCCACTGTGAATGTTTCGTCCGTGAAGAGAATCTGCCCCGCGCCGAAATCCCGGATGTCTCTCTGAATCTCGTCGATGACGCCGGGGATAGAGCGTTTGCGGACTTTGTTGCCCATGATTTTTGAGCAGAAAATACAGTTGAAAGGACAGCCCCTGTTGATGGAAACGCAGAGTTCGCGGATGCGTTGCGATTTAAGCCGGAAGCTGGCGCAATATGCGTCGAGGTTGAAAGCGCTCCAGTCAGGGAGAGAGAGAGAATCAAGGTCATCGATGAAAGAGCGCGGCTCGCCAGCGCGGACGCCGTCGGGAGAGATGGAATAGACGCCTTTGACGCCGGAAGCCGGAGAGCCGTCCGCGACGAGGCGCAGAAGCTCCGCCATAGTCAACTCGCCCTCGCCTGCGACGGCGTAGTCGAACGCCGGAAACTCTGCCAGCGTGTCCATAGGGACACGGCTTGCGTGAGGGCCGCCGACGACTGTTACGGGGGGCTTTCCGCCCGCCTTTGCCGCCGCCGCCACTTCCGCCGCGTCGTTTATCTGTATCGTCAGGCATGAGAACGCCAGAACATCGGGATTGAACTCTTCAATTTTTTTAAGAGTCTGCTTGAAGGAGAGTTTTTCCGCGAAGGCGTCGATAAAGGCGGTTTCCGGGAATTCGGACTTTATGTTTCCGATAATAGAGGCCAATCCGACCAGAGGCACTACCTGAGTGGCCGCCGAATCCCTGTTCAGCAGGGACATCCTCGGCGGAACAACAAAAAGCGTTCTTAACCCTGAAGATGTCCGCGCCATGGAATGCAGTATAGCAAACGCAATCGCGGCGGGCAATAAATTGGCGGCGAGTCTTGCCTCCTTTTCAATTCCCCTCAAACATTGTAAACTCATACCCGTTGGAATCAGATTGGTATTTATTGATGTGTTTCAATGGAATTATCAATGATTTCAAATGGATTCCCGCTTTCGCGGGAATGACGGCGCGGGAGATATGGGAATGATTAGATCAAGAAGAAGTGAAGGCGCAAACTACGGAGCGCGGAAAAACATAAGCATGGCTAAAAGGGAGCGTCCGGGTTTAAAGCAGAATCAGAGACAGCGGCGGCTCTAAAGGGAAACGGATAAATAATCCCTCCCAGCGCCGTCATGCCCGCGAAAGCGGGTATCCATTCTATAACAGAGACGATATGATCAAAAGCATCAATTAGCGGCGGAGGCTTATGCAAGTAATAGGTCTAATAATATTTCTGCTCATAGCCTTCTACGTGCTGCGTTTCGTTTATTCAGCCTTCAAGCATATTTTCACAGTCATGAACTGGGTCGGCGAGGACGCCGGCAAAGTTTTTGACGGCGCGCGAGAGACCGCCCTCTCGGCTTATGAAAAGATAGAGTATTTCGTCAGGGCGCGGGCGGCGGCGGCGCAGGGCAAACCCAAACCGTTCAAACCTGTCCGACTGCAAAGATTAAAAAACTTTCGGGCAAAGACAAAACCTGTGGCGGACGCAAAGGCCGCCGAACCGGAAACGGTTCCCGGCGCGGCGGAGCAAGCCGTCGAAGCGGAACTAACAGCTCAGACCTCTCCCCCGCCTCCTGAATTCGAGGAGTGGACTCCGCCCGCCGAATCTCCGGCACAAGAACCGTTCAAAGAAACTCCCAACGCTGAAGGAGTCCCGGTTTCCTTTATCATGAAAAGAGCTCTGGTCGGCGCGGTTTTCACGACCATGAAACTTGCTTTGTGGGTTGTGGATTGCGCGCTCCGCGCCCCCTACGCGTTCAAAGCCGGCTTCCCCTCTCAAAGCTCTATTCTTTTCGCAAAAATCGCCGTCTGCGTTCTCCCGATATCCATAATGACAAGGATACCGGACATCTACGGGTACGGCCACGTCCTTAACGCCGTTCAAATCATTCTCGCGTCGTACATTCTTTTCATCGCGGCGATATATTTCCTGAGGATAACCGTTCCGTTCGACATCGAAGCGGCGTACTCGCGGACCATGTCTGACGAAAGACAGGAGAAGGAGAGCCGGGGCCTGTGGAATTCGGGGAAGGCGCTGTACCTTGTCTGGTTTTCCGTAGTGGCGCTTCATCTATTCGAGGCGAGCAGGTGGGGAGTTCCGCTGTTGTTCCTGTTTTTCGCGCTGGCGTACGCGCTGATGCCGGGATGGAAGAACAGGCCGAAGTCGCGCGCGCTGAGATATATCCCGGCGGCGGGGATAATCGCGGCGTACGCGGCGTTGCTGGTCAAAGCCCCGCAGTACCTGAACCCGGAACGGATGGACGTTTTTCTGCTGATGATAACGGCGATGCTTGCGGCCACCGCGACGGTCTATCTGTACTGGCGCGTGATAGCGGCCAAGATGGAAACCGCGCTGGGCAGGCTAGAACCGCCCGCGAAAGCAAGAATCTGGACCAACTTCTTCGTCGCGCCCATGCTTCAGCTTTATTTCCTGTTGCCGGGGCTGTATTTCATCCTGATGTTTCACACGCTGAACACGGCGTTTTTTTTCATAGCGGCAGTGGCGCTGTCCGCCGGATACGCAATCTGGCGCAAAGGCAGAAAATACGACACGCCATACGCGCGTCCGGGGCTTTTCCCGCTCTACATACTCCTGTTGTGGACATCGATAATCTACGTTCAAAGCTACAACCAGATAGCGCCTTCCGCGGCGTCATGCGCAAGCTTGAAGGACGACTCCGGCAGGCGCTGCCTTCTTTCAATGGATGAATACCGCAGGCTGGCATTCCTCTCAGGCTCTCTGCCTTATGAAACGATAATGGACGCTGAAGAGCGAGCGCTGTTCGTGTCCTTTAAGAACATCTTCGGGCACGGCTCCGTTCTCAGGCTGGATTCCGAGACAGGCGACATGACAAAGTACGTCATCGCCGAGAACGAAAAATCATACGGACAGACGTTTTACCCGGAGAGGTTATGCGCGAACCGGGAAACGAAGAAACTCTACGCCACAGTGAAAACAGCCGGGAACTTTCAATTGCTCGAAATGGATTACGCCGGAGGCGGGCTGTCGCTCTCCGACAGGATAAGGTTTGGCAATCTGGAAGTGACAAACTGCGAGGTCGATCCCGCCGACGGGCGGATATACGCGATATTTCTAGGCCCGCCGGACAGCAGGATAATAGGCATAGACGGAATAACAAAGAGAAAGCAGACCCCGATAAGGTTCGGCTCGCTCGGATATGCTGACTATTTCGCGCTCGACGCGGAAAACGACAGGCTGGTCGTTCCGTCCCTTGACCCGATGAGGCTGTTCGACGCGTACGAGGTGCGGAGCCTGAAAGACGAATCCGGAAGAAAAATAATCCGCAGGCCGTTGCGGCTGCCAGCGCAACTGCCCGGCGGGCGCGTCGCGGGCGTCCCGCTGCCGTCCTTCGGCATCGCGGCCGATCCTGCGAGAAACCTCTTCTACTTCACCTGTCCGTTCCTCAAGATGGTGTTCGCCGCCGACGCGGACAGTTTCCGGGTGGTGAAAATGATGCCTGTGGGCAACTTCCCCCGCAAACTCGCGTTCAACCGGCGGGACGGCTTGCTGTTGGTGGCCAACTACAGCGGAGGCTCGGTTGACATGATAGACGTCCGCGAATGGAAGAGATTGAAAAGAACGCGCGTTGGCAAGCTAGTCAGAAGCGTGTCCGTGGACGAGGAAAGCGGAAGGAACTTCGCAGTGACCGCGTGCGGAGTGTACGAACTGTTCGATCCACGCAAATAAACTGGTCGCCCGGCTGCCGGGCTTATTCCGCCCCTGCCCCGCTCTTCCCTTTCAGAAATTCATCCAGATTGATTCCGACGACGCCGCAGGACGCCCCGATTACGGCGTTGCCGTCTGAATCAACCGTCATCCCCCGCGAGCCATAGCCTATGAAAGTCTCGGCGACGAGTTTGTTCGACTCGACGTCTATCACGTGGAACTTGCCTTTGAAAAAACTGGTTCCGAGAAGATACTTGCCGTCCTTTGAAAACTCGATTTCGCGGACGCCGGCGGGCATGACGAGCTTGACGAGTTTATTGAGATCGAAGTCGAGCAGCCATGCTCCAGCCGGGTAGTTCCTGCTGGCCGCAATCTGTCTTTTTTTCGGTCTTATCTCCACATCGAACATGCCGACCGGGTAGTCCTGAGTCCACATCTCCGTCGAGCGCGTCCCCGTGTTCACCCTCAGCAGATGCCGGGAGCCGAACAGCTTTCCGAACAACGGCGACACCGAGAACGTGCCGAACAGGTGCGGCTCCGTCCACGCCGTGCGGTACACCGGCGTCCCGGAGTTTCCCGCGATGTTCAGTTTTTCTAGGGCGCGGCTCTTCTTGTCGTATTCGTAATAGTTGGACTCTACGGTGATGAAAATCTTCTCCGGCATTATCGTGACGCCCGAGCCGTAAAATGTGTTCCGTTTCAGTTTCAGGTCTATCCTGTTTATTATGCCGCCTTCCGGGTTAAAAACGATGAACTCGACGTTCGGCGCGCCGCGCTCCCTGAAGTTCCTCTGTATCACCGCGTATATTATGCCCGTGTCCGGCTCTTCCCTTATCGCGAGAACGTTGCCCCTCTTGTGCCACTCGGTCATTTTTCCCGTCTTAAGATCCAGCCTGTTAATGGCGTTTTTCACCAGAACGCTTTCCTCGTGGACGTATACGTGGGCGCAGACAAGGACATCGCCCCTCTGCGGGCGCGGCACGAAAAACCTCGGTATCGCGGTGTGCGGCACGTCGGTAAAATTGTATCTCTCGTGATTAAGAACCTTCGCGCCCCTGACTTCGGAGATGCTTTCGCACCTGTCAGCCGGGTTACGTATCTCCCCGCTCTTGACGGCCAATCCGAGCAGACACACCGGAACAACCAGAAGCTGCGTGGCGGTCAAAAACACCGGCCATTTCCACATCTTGCGGAATATGAGCAACGCAATGTAAATGAAAGCCAGAGTTGCGGCCACGCTCGAACCGAAAGACGCGTTCAGCCCGAATCCGACCGCGTATATGAAATCAATGGACAGTATCAGACCTATCCAGTACAGCACGAAGACTATCTTCGATTTCCTTCTTCGGGGGTTAAGGCGGATGATGCCGAGCACAAGCCCCATCAGAGCGAGCGGGGGCAGCCCCGTGTTGTTGAAGTACCCTATGCCTCCGAGAAGAAAATCGGAGAACACTTGGCTGCATATCTTGAAAGCCTTGGAGAAAAAACCTTCGTCCGCGCTCAATCCGTTCATCGTATTCAGATTATACCCATCAACGCTGTTCTATCAAATAGAGAAGAATGAGACACTCACACTCATCGTTGCCAAGGTATCACACTCATAGTTGCCAAGGTCTCCTTGGCAACTATGATAAACAGACGACTGTTTCTAGTTATAGTTTCTGTTTTCCTAGTTCACATAGCCTTTACGTATTGCCATTACGTGAGCGCGAAAACGGGGGGGACTGGCAGCGCGCTTCTCTGCGATGCCTGTACCCTCTTTTCGCTCCCCACCACACCGCAAATACGCGACTGTCTTTATTTTGCTAAAACAACGAAAATCAAGTCCGAATCCGTCGTTAGAATTCGGGAGCGATTGTTCAGAGCGGATGAAATGCGAGGCGCAAGACGCGTTTTTGCAGTGAATAGAACATGCGGTTCATGAACAAAAAATGCGGCGGCAACGAAGCAGTTCGCCGCTATGAAAATCGCCCCGGTTCGTCGGTTTTATCGACGAATCCGGGATAAATCGCGCGCTAATAAGTTTTTCACGGTTTTCTCTTAACAGAACGCGTTTAAAATCCCGCCTATTCGCTGAACAAATCCTTCAGTCGGAAACGAGAGTATTTGTTGTCGCTAGCGGGTTTCCAGTTCCCATCCGACATTGATTCGTAAGCCACCCAGAACTCAAGAGACGTCGCGTCGTAGGCGACCGCCAGAATATTGGAATCCTTCATAGACACCGCGTCCATAATTCTGAGCGTCTCTTCCGCCGAGATCAGCCTCGGAGCGCCGGCAGCGAAAATCTCCCGTCCATCGCTCGAATACGCCTCTCCTTTTGCCAGAGCGTCGAGCATATAAAAATTTGGAGCGTACCTTTTAGAATAAGCGCCGCTTTCCCTCGGATCTCCATTGGAATTCTCGCGCGCCGGCCCGTTGCTCGCCGTCTGCGTCCCGCGTATCCTCAAATCAAACGACGTGTCCGCCCTGTAAACCGCCTCTTTCAAAGGCAGTCCGACCTTTATCTGCTCCCCGTCCTTCAAAACCGGGTTTCCGTCCGCGTCTATCCACGCCGACTCTCTTTCCTTCGGGTCGTCGTCCCTGAAAACCGAAGTGAATTCACCGTTCTGCTCTATTGCCACCGCTGCCGGCGAAAAACCGGGCGTCCCGTATCTGAGTGGGTCCCCGAAGCCGACGACGAAGTTGTAACCGACCGTGTTTTTGCTTTTTTCGATAATGGCGATCGCCTCTTCGAGGTTGTCCGCCTCCTCGAGCGCGCGGCGCATCGTTATAGTCCACGGCGTCCCCTCCTGCGTCTCCACCGTGTTTACCGCGCCAATCTCGCCTATGGTTATTCCCTTTTCGCTCATGCCCGCAATCGCGCCGATGACCCCCGGATACCCGAAAGTGACATACCTGTTCCGTGGGCTGCCGTCGTCCCCGGCAGGCTCGTAAACAGTGACTAGTCCGTATTGCCCGACACCCGTTTTTGATTCCCAATCCAAATCCCGCGTCGCGAACAAGCGGCCCCCCTCAGTGCGGCCGCCCCACGCCGCGAATGAACTGCACGTGGTGCGGAAATCGAATCCGGCCCCCATTCCAAGCCTCTTCGCGTCGTCCGGGTTCAGCCCGCTCATCATCAGCTTCTTGTCGTGCATGTCAGAAAAATTCGGCAACGCTATCCCCGTCTCCACCAACTGCGGAGAAACATCGAATCCCGCCTTGTTCGCCCCCTGCGCTATCCCGACTATTTCGTCCTTATACTCATTCGGCACATGCGGCTCGTTTCGCTTCCACACATTCCGGCAGGCGCGGAAGATCAACGTCTTTTTTATATCTTTCGGGTCGGATGCTTTCGTGTACACCTGCATCACAGATATTATCTTGTCTCCCAACAGACAGCCGTACTGCCTGCCCATCTCCTTGTGAGTCCCCCTCACCCGCGCCACAAGCAGCGTCCCATGCGACGCGTCGGTCTCATACAGGACGCCGTCCCCGCAGCGCCTGACCTCTCTCAACTGCCCCGCATCCGCCCACAAATCCGACGCGCACGCCGTCCGCGCCAAACACATCATCAAAACCACAACCGCTGCAATCGCCTTCACAAACATGCCGTCTCTCCTTTATTTATTTCATGTTAAAACATCCGTCTTCATGATGGAACGATATGACACGATAACAATAACACATGGAAACAACTAATGTGGTATTGTTTTATGAATTTTTTGCTCTCGAAAGCTCTTTTTTGCCTCAGCATTTTATCGGAACCCGGAGTCGCCGATGGGCGCGCGACATATTTTCGAAATCATTTGACAACCCGCTTCGATAACAATAATCTATAACTAGACCGACTGGTCGGGTTAATAATGAGACGAGCGAGCGACACAGCCCAAAAACGCCGCAGGCAGATATTCGAGGCCGCTATTGCGGTCATTTCCGAAAAAGGCTTTCACAAAGCGACTATCAGAGAGATAGCCGCCGCCGCAGGTCTCGGCAAAGGAACCATTTATCAATATATCGATAAAAAGGAAGACCTCATCCCTCTCATCGCGGAAGTGGGCATATCCCTGATGTCGGCGAAGATTTCTGAAGCCGCGAGTCTGGACGCGCCGCCTGAGGAAAAACTAAGGATCGCCATAAAGTCCCAACTGGCGCTGTTCGATGAGCATTCCCGGCTCGCCGAAGTGATGGGAGGCGAGATCGAACGGATAAAGCACGAGGACAGCGAACTTATTACTCGCGTTTTTGAAGAAAGATATCTTAACGCTCTGGCCTCGCTTGTGTCCGAAGCGGCGGGCCGCGAACGCTTCAGCAAGGGGGAATCTCTTGTGATAGCGGAACTAATCGCCGTCATGTGCCTGTTGTGGTCCCATTCAGTCTTGGCAAAGAAGAACGCAGGAGGAATAGAAGCATACGAAACGCTGCTTGAAGAGTTCGTTCTACGCGGCGTGTCAGGAAGACGGAAGGAGGCCGAGAATGGCTAAGCGGGAGGAATACATGGAAGCCAGGCGGCAGCGAAGGAGAAGGCAGATATTCAACGGAGCGACGAAGGTGTTCGCGCAGAAGGGATACAGTTCCGCCACCACGCAGGAAATCGCGGACGCCGCCGGTCTGGCGAAAGGCACGCTTTACGAATACGTTCAGAGCAAAGAAGAAATTCTCATGCTCACCATCAAGGAAGGGCTGTCTCTCGTTAAGGCAGAAACCGACAAAGCGATTGCCGGGTTGGAAGACCCGATGGATAGGTTGCAGGCCGCGCTCAGGGTGCAACTGAATTTTGCCAAGAAATACAGGCACGCCGCCCGCGTGCTGCGATTGGAAATCTTCGATCTTAGCGAGAACGGCAGGAAGTTTCTGTCGAAGATCGTGGACGATCACATCGAAATGTTTCGGGCGTTTATCGACGACGGGATTGAAAAGGGACGCCTCAAGAAACTGGATTCGCGGATAGCCGCGGAGTTGCTCATGCACGCGTGCTCTTTCTACTCCGATTACGGGTATCTGCCGCACCAAAAAATCCCGCTCAACGACATCACTGATTTTATAATCGACAATTTTGTTCAAGGGATTGTCGCTGAATAGCAAAGCAACGCCGAGTTTCGATAGAGGCGGCGGAATAAAAAAGAGCATACGGGGGGCAAGACTGAATATGGACGGAAGAAAAAAAAGAAAAGCCGGAATCATGGCGGTTGCGGCGATATGCCTTACGATCGCGTCGGGGTGTTCGGACAGAAAGGCGGACAACGCCGGGCCGGGAGCGGCGGCGCGCGAAGCCGTGTCGGTGGAAACGGCTCCCGTCGTCGTCAGGGCTTTCGAGGAAGTCGTAAGGTCTCAGGGATCGCTGTCGGCGAAAAACTCCGCCAACGTGTCCGCGCGCATTCCGGGGACGCTTGTCGCCGTATACGCGAGCGAAGGCGACGCGGTGACGGCGGGAAGAACGAAACTGTTCGAAGTCGATTCGATAAAACTCAGGAACGCGGTAGAGATAGGCAGACAGGATCGCGCGGTGGCCGAACAAGGCGTCAGGGCCGCCGAAGCCGGCCTCGAACAGGTCAACGCCCAGTTGCTCAAGATGGAAAAAGACCTTAAAAGGATAGCCGGACTGTATGATAAAGATGTCGTTTCCAAAGACAGCTTGGAAAAAGCGCAGTCTGGACACGACCAATTGGCCGCCGCGAAAAAACAGGCGGAAAGCGCGGTTTCTCTGGCCCGCGAAAGGCAGAAACAAGCTGAGATCGCCTTGAACATATCCCAGAAAGACCTCAGCGACACGCTGATATACGCGCCCATCAGCGGACGGGTCGCCATGCGTTTTGCCGAAGCCGGAGAGATGGCCGCCCCCGGCTATCCCATTGTCAGAATCGAAGACACATCCGTTCTCGAAGCCTCGGCATTTCTGCCCGCGCAGTGGTTCGCCCGCGTAAAGGAAAACGAAACTAAAGTCAGGCTGGAGGTTCCCGGCGTCGAGTTTGAGCCGAAAACAATCACATACAAAAGCCCTACCATAAACCCGAAGCTGAGAACGTTCGAGGTAAAAGCCGTTGTGACGAACCCGCCTGAAGGCGTCGCTCCGGGGGCCATGACCGGATTGGCTGTCGTTCTCGGAACGCGGGAATCTATAGCGGTTCCCTCCGACAGCGTCCGCGAATTGCGCGGCGGGAACGTCGTTTTCATCGTTAGGGATGGCAAGGCCGAGATGGTTGAGGTCAAAACCGGACTTGAATCGGACGGCTTCGTCGAGATACTCGAAGGAGCCTTGTCAGAAGGCGACTTGGTGGCTGTCAGCGGGCAGCGGTTCCTCGACGACGGGACGCCTGTGAGCGTCAGGCGGGAGGCGGAATAATGTTTCTTTCCGACGCGTCAGTGCGCCGCCCCGTCGCGATGCTCTGCCTGATCATCGCGCTCTCATTCCTCGGCTATAACGCCTACAAGAAGATGGGCCTTGAGATGGCTCCTAGGATGGAGATGCCCATCATCACCGTCGTCACCGTCTATCCCGGAGCGGGTCCCGACGAGCTTGAGGTCGATGTCGCTAAAAGGATTGAAGATCAAGTAGTCGCCATCGAGGGCCTCAAGCATGTCACATCCATGTGCTCGGAAAACGTCGTAATAACGCTGCTTCAGTTCAACACCGGAGTGGACGTCGACATCGTCGCGATGGATGTCAGAGAAAAAATCGACCTGATAAGGAACGACTTTCCCAAAGACGTCAGAGACCCCGAGATACTAAAATTCAACGTAAACGAAGCTCCCGTGCTGACCATGGCGCTGACGGGCGACGCGACTATCGACGAGATGTACGATTTCGCGGCCAACGACCTCAGCGACAAGATAACCACCATCAAAGGCGTCGCGCAGACGCAGGTAATCGGCGGCGCGGAGCGGGAAGTTCATGTGTTGCTTGACCGCGAGGCCCTCGCGGCAAGAGGCCTTTCCAGCATGAGCGTGGTTCAGGCCATTTCCTCCGGCGTCGGCGTCATCCCCTCAGGCCGCGTCAGCGGCGGCTCTCAGGAACACTCCGTCAAGTTCGACGCCGACTTCAAACGCGTCTCCGACATCGCCTTAATCGAGGCGGCAAACGAGGACGGCCGTCGCAACTACATCGGGGACTTCGCGGTCGTCAAGATGGGAACCGAAGAGTTGCGCCAGAAAGCGACCCTCGACGGAAAACCCTGCGTCGTCGTCAAAGTGGTGAAAAAAGCGGACGCTAACGCCGTCGAAGTCATCCGCAGCGTAAGAAAAGCCATCGCCGACATCAACAATAACATCCCCGGCGGCATGACCCTCGAATGGGTGTCGGACGACGAGGTGTTCACTCAGGCGATTGTCGACAGCGCTTGGTCCAACACTTGGCAAGGCATACTGCTGACAGCCGCCATTCTCTTTCTCTTCCTGTACAACTTCAGGACCACCCTTATTGTCGCCATCACAATGCCTATCACCATCGTCATAGGCTTCCTCTTCATGGGTTTCATGGGCTACTCCCTCAACAGCTCCACGCTGCTCGCCATCGGAATGTCAATCGGAATCCTTGTCATGAACTCCATCGTAGTCATCGAGGCGATAATCAAATGGCTGGAGAGGACGGGAAGGGTTAAGGAATCCTCCCGAATGGGAACTGCAGAAGCCGCCGTAGCCGTAATCGCCAGCGCGGGAACCAACCTCGTGGTTCTGCTTCCCATAGCCATGATGCACAATATGATAGGCCTCTTCCTGAAACCGTTCGCGCTGACAATGGTCATAATGACCGCCGTCTCTCTGTTCATCTCCTTCACACTGACCCCTGTGCTGTGCTCGGTTATGCTCAAGCCCGCCTCCGCGTCGCGAGGGAAGTCTCCCGTCGCGTCTATGGAACGCGCGTGGAATTCAATGTTCGACGCGGCGGTCTCCGCCTATGGCGCGTTCCTCGAATTCAACCGCCGCCGCCGCGTCCCGGCGGCTATCTTCCTTGTGGCGGTCGTCTTCGTCCTCTTCTACTCTCTTTCACTCGCCGGGAAACTCGGCATGGGCTTCGTTCCCATTATGGACAGAGCGCAGATAGGCGTGAGACTCGAATTCCCGACCGGCTACAATATCGAGACCACGGAATCCCGCGTCGAGCTGGTCGAATCCCGCCTTAAAGACGTGCCCGGCCTCAAGAGAGTGCTCACCACCATAGGCAAAGTCGAGGGCGTGGCGGGCCAGAACACGGAAGGCGTCTATCTGGCGCAGATGCTTCTGGTGTTCCCTGAAAAAACAGCAAGAAAAGAATCGATATACGACCTCGTGGACATCGTTCAGGAGAGGTTGAAAGGAACGCCGGACTGCATCGTCGCGGTGTCCATCCCCTCCGCCGTCGGGGGACAGAATCCCGACATTGAGTTCGAGATTTACGGCGACGACCTTGAAACGCTCGATAATCTGGCGCTGCGCGCGCAGGCTATCGCCCGGAATCTCGGAGGATTGAGAGACATCGACACCACCGTCAGACCCGGAAAATCGGAGATAAAGATCAGGCCGAACCGCGCGGTGATGGCCGACCTCGGAACTCCTCCTATCGCCGTCGGCATGGCGCTCCGAGGCAACCTCGAAGGAATTGTCGCGGGAACCTTCAAGCAGGGCGACAGGAACTATGACATCGTCGTCAAGTTCGACGAGCGCAAAGGCAAAGAGCAGGTTGGAGAATTCCTGCTGCCCGGCGCGCCCGGCCGCCCGCTCCTGCTTTCCACCGTCGCAGACATCGAGGAGACAAAAACGCCTTTACAGATAATCAGAAAAGACAAACGCCGCATCTCCAAGCTCGTCTCGTATCTGGAAGAAGGAACGCCGCTCGGCAGCGCCGCAGACGGAATTTCAAAAGCGATGGACTCAGAGAACATGCTTCCTCAAGGATACGAATACGCTTTCGGAACCACTTACGAGATGATGAATGAAGGACAGCGCGGTCTCGCCGAAGCCGGCATCATAGCCATCGCGCTCATCTTCCTCACCCTCGCCGCCATACTCGAATCCTTCAAACAGCCATTCATCGTTCTAACCACGATACCGCTCTCGCTCATCGGCGTGATGATCGGCCTCTACATGTTCGGCTACAACCTTTCCATCACAGTCGTTATGGGCATCGTCATGATGAGCGGCATAGTGGTCAACAATGCGATACTCATCATGGACCAGTTCAACATAAACGTAAAAAAAGGCAGGCCGCGTTCGCTGGCGATGATCGACGCCTCAAAAGAGCGCTTCCGCCCGGTCGTCATGATCACTCTCGCCGCCATCTTCGGAATGATTCCTATGGCGTTCGGGAAAGGCGTCGGCTCGGAGATGAGAAACGACATCGGCGTCGCATTGGTCAGCGGCATTCTGGTCTCCGGCGTTCTCTCCGTGTTCGTCGTCCCGATCCTTTATAACTTTTTCTCAAAAACACAATCCGACGACGCGCCGAGCGGAGCGGAGAAAACACCCGACGGGGAGGCGACTACTGAATGAAAATCGGAATAACAACATTTATAACGGCCTGCGCGGCCGCTCTGGCTCTTTCCGCGATTCATCCGGTCGCGGCAACGGCGGCGGACATCCCGTCGCAGGAACTTGTTCTCGCGGACTCTCCGCTCGCTCTGGACAGAGCGGTGGAAACCGCCCTTGCGGCCAACCGCTCCGTCCGCTCCGCCGACCTTGCCGCCGAATCTGCGGCGCAAAAGCTCGCGGAGACCAAATCCCGATTCGGCCTAAGCCTGAAACTCAGCGGCAACTATCAACGCGTTGAAAGCTCAAGCAAGCTGGCTTTCCCCCTCTCCTATTATGAAGTCGCCCCGGTCAACATATCCGGCTCCGACCTGTTCGCCATATCCAACCCCGTCCCCAAGATTCAACTCATTGAATACAGCCTAAACCCAGAATGGCAGCACACTGGCGACCTGAATGTGGTCAAACCGGTGTTCACCTTCGGCAAAAAGGAAAAAGCCGTCTCCGCCGCGCGCAAAGGCAAAGACATCGCCGCGCTTGATTCCAAGCTGGCGAGAATAAACCTCGCCGCCGAGGTCAAGGCTCTCTTCCACGGAGCCATCCTAGCCGGCGAAGCCGTCAAACTGCTCGAATCGTCGGTCTCGCGCTCCGAGTCCCACATGAAGGATGTCGTCGAACTCTTCAACTCGGGCTTGGGAATCAAACTCGACGTCATCCGCTCCGAGGTCGAGCTGCAATCTGCCAGAGAAAAACTGGCGACGGCAAGAAAGAACCGAACCCTAGCAATGCGGGCCCTCGCAAACATCATCGGCATGCCCTATGAGAAAGAACTAAAAATAACCGACCGGGACGCGTTCGAGAATATCGAGCTTGCGCCCCTTGATCATTATTTGGCGCTGGCCGCTCGGAACAGGCCCGAATTCGAACAGATACGGAAAGGGCGAGACGCAGCGAACCTAGCGGCGGAACTTGAAAAGAACAAGCCGACCGTCGCCTTTGCCGGACAATGGTCCTTTCATTCCAGAGGCTCAATGTTCACCCCGCAGGACTCATGGCGCGCCGTCCTCGCGGTCGAGTATCCGTTTTTCGACCAAGGGCTGGCCTCCGCAAAATCGGCTCAGGCTCGGCTCCGCGCCGGCAATCTCGACCTGAAAATGGACGACCTTTCAAACGGCGTGAAGATTCAGACGGAAGCCGCATACCTCCAGATCATTGAGGCGAAAGACAGGCTCGAAACGTCAAGAATCATCCTCTCCGCAGCCGAGGAAGGCTATCGCATCGCATCCCTTTCTTACAAGGAGGGCTTCGCCACTCAACTGGACGTCATAGACGCGGAGCACAACCTGACCTCTGCGGGTCTGAATTTCGCGTCCGCGAAGCGAGATTACGAAACGGCCAAAGCCGGACTTGCGTCGGCTTGCGGACTCGTCGGTTTCGACAAGCGCCCCGACTGACTGCCCTGCAAACGGGGCTTTGCCGCCCGCGCTCCGTTTCGGGAAACAGAGGCGATATCATGCCGTTCAATGCAGCAATACTCATCGTGTCCGACAGCATTGAGGACTGTGCCTGTCCTCGCTCGACCCTTGAGTCCGCCGGGTTCTCCGTCTCGCTCGCATCTGGAGCCGCCCTCGCTCTCGAAGCCCTCTCGCGAGAACGCCATGAAGCCGTCATTGTCGATATGGACGCCTCCGGCATTGACGGTCTCGACACCTGCCGCGCCATCTTCGGCCTCGGCGCAAACGCCCCGAAAATCATCGCTGTTTCCTCCGACTCCAGCCTCTCTGCCAAGCTTGGCTGCTTTATGGCGGGCGCGAACTCATTTCTTTCTAAACCTGTTCAAACCATCGAGTTGCTTGATAAAATAAGATATATCGAATCATATAATGCGCGCTCCGGGGACTCAGACCCGGTTCCCGGTTAAAACAAGGCTTGAGCGAACCTGAATCAGGGTTCTCCTCTTTATAAAAAACTCACGGAGGGACACGCCATGACCGGCAAGGAATGCGCAAGAATCTACGACTCGTTTACATTTGAATCGTTCGGCAACATCGCCATCTTCAGATTCAAGGGCAAAGCTCTTTTCAACGCCGCCGGGCTTTGCGACATGGACCAGTTGAGCAAGACTTTCAAGGAGTGCGGCGACAGCAAAAACCTCAGAGTAATCATCGTCGCCAGAACTTCCGAACAGAAGGACATGCGCGAGTACGAGGAGTTCATCGATTTCGCTTCGAAAGAAAAAGACAGGCTCAAAATCCACAGAATGCTGAATTTCTACAGCCAGTTCATCGTCGAGCTGTACTCGCAGGACAAGTTCGTCATCTCGGTGGACAGCGGCAACATCGTCGCCCAGTTCCTGAACATGAGCCTCGCCTGCGACTACCGCATAGTCGCCGACGACACCGTCATTCAGAAAGGATACTTCAAGACAGGGATGGTCCCTAAAGGCGGAGCCACATTCTTCCTATCATCCATCCTCGGAAAGTCCAAAGCCTACGAACTGCTCCTGTCGGAAAATGACATAACCGCCGCCGAAGCCCTCTCTCTGGGACTGGTGGACGAGATAGTTCCGTCCTCCGAACTGGAAACAGCCGCCTTCAAAAAGGCCGAGCATTTCGCCCGCATACCCGGCAAAACTCTCGTAGGAATAAAAAAACTTATGAACTATAAGGTGGAAGAACTTAAAGATTACTTAAAATATGAGAACGACATCATCGCCGAAACTTTCTGGAAACAGGGAGACTGACGGCGGATTAGCAAGGAGCGAACGATATGAGAAAAGTCCTACCCGCAATATTGGCCGCGCTGGCGCTCGCGGCCGCGCGCTGCCCCGCCTCCGCTCAGGAATCCTCTGACTGGGCTTCCATGAGCAACTATCTCCACCAGCTCGGCATTTCCCGCGAGGACGCCGACAAAGTCAAGGACGCTATCGACAACCGCGCGTTTCCGACCGTCGACAAAGTCGAGATATCGCCCGCTTCCCCGCGCGAAAACGAGCCGGTGACAGTATCCGCCGTCATCGAAAAAGCCCGCAAAAGAGAGACCGCCGAAGTATGGGAGGCTTTCATTAACTACACCGCCGACGGCGGAGCCTCTTTCTCGAGAATCAGAATGGAGAGGGCTTCGCCCGGCGGAGATGTCTGGAAAGGCGTCATCCCCGGTCAGCCGTCCGGAACGGAAATCATGTTCGGCATACACGTCATAAACGCGTTCGACGAAGCTTATGTCGAGAACTTCTGCGCCGTCGAAGTAGTAGTCGGCGCGATGCCCAAAGAAGCAGATTGCCGCGCAGACACACTCGACTGCCCCGCGCTTCGCCCCTCCGGCTGCCTCTTCCCTATGTCCATCCCTCACAACAGGCTCGACGGGGCCGCGTTTGAGTACAGCGGGACGCCTGAACCGCTTTTCATACGCTCTTCAAGGGTAGGCTTCTCGCAGGACCGCGTCCTGATGACGGTAAACACGCAAGGCAAAGTGTCTCCCGGCAGGCTCTCTCCCACCGCCGCCAACATCTACGTAGCCGGATGGCTGAACCCGGACATCTCCAGTGGAGACACGGGCATCGAATCGATTCTCCGACAAGGCGCGGTCGTCATTTACGCCCCTCTGAATATTTCCAATAAATGCGCCCTCTACTACTTCCACGGAAGCGAAATCGTTGCCGATAACAAGTCCGCCGTCTGCGCTCCGGATGAAAACCGCCTCGTCATATCCGTGGACCGAAAAGCGTTCAAAGACAATCCGAGCCGAACTCTGGAATTCTTGTTCATGACCTTCGTTATGACGCAGATAAACCCCGCCGATATCGACCTGACAGATATTTCGCTTATAACGAGAGTCGCCTACAGGAAACGCGTCTACCTAGTCGAATAATCGCTCCCGAATCCCATTGATGTATTTGGGTTCAACGACAAGATCGCGCTTTATTCGATTTTCCGGATTTTTCTCCTAAAAAATCCGGGCAAGGATTTCATTTGAGAAGATATCCGGCGGCGGCGTAGAGGAACCAGCCGCCGAAACCTACGAGCGCGGCTCCGCATACGGAGACTATCGCCCTGTAAACTTCATCCGTGAGCAACTTCCTTCCGCCGCTCACTCCGAGGGATATCGCGCTATACCACAGGAAATCAGCGGATATGTGGCCGAGAAAGAAAGCGGCGACGCCCGCGGCGCCGAGTTTCATGGAAGAGACAAGATAGCCCAGCCCGATGGTGGCCCACCAGAAAATCCAATAAGGATTGGAAACGCTCGCCAGAGCTCCCGCCAACACTGGGTTCGCAGCCGCTCCGGCGGGCTTTTCTTCGCCGCCGCCGATATTCAGCGACATGCCTCCCGCCGAGCGCGCCATGCCTACGCCCATCCATAACAGCGCCCCGCCGCCGAGAATCGAAATCGCCCCTTTTACCGCGTCCTTCTGGATTATCGGCCCCAGACCGTATATCAACGCCGCTATAAGAGCAAGCTCAAGCGCCGCATGTCCCAGCATCAGCAGTGGGCCGGAGATGAATCCGCGCCGCGCCGCGTGCGCCACAGTCAACGTCAGAAGCGGGCCGGGCATCAGCGCGCCCGAAAGCGCTATCACAAACGCCCCTCCAAATATCGCCGCTATCTCAGATCCCATCTTTGTCTCTGTCTTCCTCTCGCATGGCTAGCCCGCATTTTTCACCAATCTGGCTGAAATCGAAGAAAGGGATGAGATACGAGGCGAATCGAGCGAGAATGAGGGAGCATTCTGTTTCGTATGTGACGGCAGTTCGAGTCGATGATTCAACGACGTAGATCGCCCTTTATTCTATTTAACATTTTTTCTTAAAAAACCCGGGGCGCGCGGACGGAAAAATCCATCATTGCGCGCCGCGCCGCGCCCGCAGCGACGGCTATAGAGCGCATTGCGGGATTAAGTTGCATCGCCTCGAACGTGTTGCCTTCCGGGTCTAGGAAATAAGCGATTACGCTGCCTCCGCTCACCGGAGTCGGCTCAAAGAGGAACTGTACTCCCGCCGAGAGGCAGCGCTTGTGGAACGCTTCAATATTGGACACGGAGTACGCGACATGTTTGACGCCGGCGTCGCTGAAACTTTCGCGCGGAACTGCCGGGGCTGACGCAGACTCTGCGGGGAAATGTCTCGGCGGGACCGGTAGCGCGGCTCCCGCAAGGCATATCAGCCTCACATGTCCGTACAGAGGCGCCGGCGCGTCCACGCCGAACACCGGCCCCAGAAAATCGCAGCCGCTCTCCACCTTCCACAGCCCCAGCAGGTCGAAAAATTCCTCGTAACCTTCCGGGTCGCCCGCCACAAGCCCTATCTCTTTCAGCGACGAAACCCGCCCCGGAAACGCGTCTTTCCCCGTGTCGAACAGCGCCACATTCAAGCCGTCCGGGTCCTTTGCAAGCGCGCATTTTCCGCTGGCGGTCTCCGCGCGCGGAAGCTTCAGCCCGGATGCTTCCAGCCTGCCGACATAGTCCTCAAATCCGTCCACGTTGAAAGCGATGTATCTGAAACCGGGACGGCGGATGTCACCGGGGTCTCCCGGAGCGGACCTGTGGCGCGGCAGATAGAAAGTCTCCACGCCGCCGTCGCCGATCTGATGCCAGATGATTCTATTGAGAGCGTGGTCTAGGCCGCACACGCGTTCGGCGCGCGGCCCGCTGCTGACGGTCTCTGCGAGCGCGGGAAGCCTTAGAGCGCCCGCATAGAAGCCCGCGCCCGCCCGCCTGTCGCGGATGGTGATTCCGAAATGATGAATGTCCTCAAACATGGCGCGTTACTCCCACGCAAGCGCCGCGCGCGGCTCTATGTTTTTTTGTGACTTGTTTGTATTATACCAGACAGCCGGATTCCCGACGCCCGGCGGAAGAAATCATTTTTTCGACAACTCTACTGCCATCTCCGCCCCGGCAGCCATCATCTCTTCGGTCGCTTCCGGGAAAACAAGCCCCATGCCCGCCTCATAGCCGCCTTCTTCGTATATCTTTCTGGTGGATATATAAGCAAGGTGGTCGTTGGCATAGCCGAAGAGCGCCGTTTTCATAGGCGCGAGGGATTCGCGAACCTGCAGCCCAACATCCGCCACAGGCTCTCCGGGCAGAGTGACAGCATACGCGTCGCCGAGTCTCAACGCCTGAACCCAAGTGCGGGTCCTGCCGCCCTTCACCCTGCTCATCGTCTTCACGAGCGGCATGATGAACGATTCGACTCCGAGTCTCGCCTGAAGCATCTTTATCCTGTCGTCCTTCTCGCTTTCCGACATGTCGGAATTGCGGATAATTTCTGTTTTTTCGGGTATTGCCGCGCGGAATTCGCCCATGGATTTCATCGTGCGCACAGGGAATATCATCTCTCTCATCGCGCCGCCCACCGGGAAATCCTCGGAGAGCGACACCGACTCGATATTCGACGAGGTCGCGGCGGCGAGTTTCGCGCCGTAGCTGCGCGCCCGCTCCCATCCGTCAGCCCCTTCTCCGCCCGCCGGGCTGATGTCTCCATTGGCCCCCTGAATGAACAGGAACACCCCGCCGCCCATCGCCTTGCTCATCTCCTCGCTGAAAGTTCCGAGCCAGTCCGAGCTAATCAGAAGCTCTCCGGCGTTAACTATCGTCGGGTGGGCCGAAAAATTCAGGAACCCGCCTATGGGCCGTCCATCCAGCGCCTTGACCACTAGCAACAGCCCCAGCGGGTCAACCGTGCCGCCCGATATGCGGCGATTGCGGCTGTATCCCTCCAGCGATATGAACGCCGTTCCGGCGCGCGCAGGCTCCATCGCCGCCAGCGCCTGCCCCGCAGCCGCCGTTATCTTATCCTGCAACTTCTTTTTCATCTCCGGGTTGTACTCTTTAGGATATTTTCCAAACTCCTCGTAATATCCTTCCGGCCCGGCGTGCGTGTGCCCCGCCGTTATCATCACGTTTCGCGGCGGAACCCCGTATTCTTTCTCTATCCGCTCCTTTATTTCAATCGCGAACACTCCGCCCGTCATTATCAGTTCGTTCGCGATAAGAAGAACCGTTTCGTCGCCTTGGCTGAGCGCGAGGATTCTAGAGTGGAGCGGATCGTGCACGCCCTTTGCGGTCTCGAAAATGTGATAGTATCCGCCGAGATAGCAGCCAAGGTCGGGAGTGATATCCGCCGCCGCCGCGCCCGCCTTAAGCTGCGCCTCCGCTCCGCTAGCCGCGCCGAACGCCGCAAATAATGCCAGAGCCGCCGCCGCGATTGTTTTCAGTTTGCCCATGTCTTGATCCTCCGATAGCCGTTTGGCGTCCATTATTATAAAACATAAGCGCAAAAATGGCAGTTTTTTTACACCCCGGCGCTATTCATTTCAATTGATTCGTCAAAACAGGAACTTCCCCGTCCGCTGCAGTGTTATAATCACGTTGTCTTCAAACGGTGAATGGCAGGGCAAGGCGGCGGAGATGATATCGGAACTAAAAAAAGCAACAATCATTCAATCGGAACAAATCCGCCGGACGGCGGAGTTATTCAAACAACCCAAAAATTCAATTTTCGAGACATGCATGGACGCGACGCGCGTCCGGCGCGGAGGAACTGTATGAAACAGACGAAGCTTTTGATAGTGGGCGGGGTTGCCGGAGGAGCGACAGCGGCGGCGCGCGCGCGCAGGGTGGACGAACACGCCGAGATAATCGTTTTCGAAAAAGGCGAGTTCGTTTCTTTCGCCAACTGCGGCCTGCCCTACTATGTCGGCAATGAAATAACCGAAAAGAGCGATCTGCTAGTGGCGACCGCTCAATTCCTCATGGCAAGGTTCAACATTGAGGTAAGGACATTTTCAGAAGTGGTAAAAATAGACCGGGCGGGCAAGGCGGTCGAGGTCAAAAACCTGAAAACGGGCGAGAGCTATTCGGAGAGCTACGACAAGCTGATAATCGCTCCGGGCGCATCCCCGGTCAGGCCGCCGCTCGAAGGCATTGACCTTGACACTGTGTTCACGCTGCGCAACGTCCCGGACACCGAAAAAATCAAAGAATACGTCGACAGCAACAAACCCGAATCGGCGGTGGTCGTCGGCGGCGGGTTCATAGGTCTGGAAATGGCGGAGCAACTAGAGCGCAGGGGCGTCACTGTCACCGTCGTCGAGATGCTCGACCAAGTTATGCCGCCCATCGATTTCGACATGGCCGCAATCGTCCACAGGCATCTGCGCGACAAAGGGGTGGCTCTCAGGCTCAAGGACGGCGTGAAGTCTTTCCGCAAAGAGGGCGGCCGCACTGTCGTCGCCACTTCCAACGGCCCCGACATCGTGTGCGACCTCGTCGTGCTTTCCATCGGCGTCAAGCCTGACAGCGGCATAGCCAAAGACGCAGGGCTTGCCCTCAACGAACGCGGCGGCGTCAAGACGGATGACCGCATGAGAACCTCCGACCCTGACATCTACGCGGTGGGAGACGCCGTCGAAGTGATAGACATAGTGACAGGCGCTCCCGCCATGATCCCGCTGGCCGGGCCGGCGAACAAGCAGGCTCGCATCGCCGCAGACAACGCTCTCGGACGCGACTCGGCTTTCAAAGGCGCTCAGGGAACCGCCATCGTCAGGGTCTTCGACCTGACCGTCGCCTCCACCGGCAACAGCGAGAAGGCGCTCAAGCGCGCCGGCATCCCTCATCTCGTCTCTTTCACTCACTCCGCATCCCACGCATCTTACTACCCCGGAGCCGAAATGATGTCCGTGAAACTCCTCTTTTCGCCGGACGGCGGCAAGGTTCTCGGCGCTCAGATCGTCGGCGGAGACGGTGTAGACAAACGAATAGACGTTATCGCGACCGCCGTCAGGGCGGGCATGACGGTTTTCGACCTTGAAGAGCTTGAGTTGGCGTACGCTCCCCCGTTCGGCTCGGCGAAAGACGCCGTGAATATGGCCGGTTTCGCCGCCGCCAACATCCTCAAAGGAGACTCCCAGATCGTCCACTGGCACGAGATTGAAAAACTCGACATGAACGAGCATGTCCTTCTGGACGTAAGAAACGAACCCGAAGCCGCAACCGGAACAATAAAAGGCTCGGTGATGATTCCTCTGCACGAGTTGCGCGCGCGGCTCGACGCGTTGGACAAATCAAAGACCTATATCGTGTACTGCGCCATCGGACTGCGCGGGTATGTGGCGCACAGGATACTCTTTCAGCGCGGATATAAATCGAAAAACCTCAGCGGTGGATTCAAAACTTATGCCGCCGCCGCCGGAGAGGCGCGCGCGCCTCAATCTCCGCCGCCTGACGACGGTAAAAAAAAAGAGCCGCCCCGGCAGCCTCTGAATGAAAGCAAGCAAAACTTGAACATCGATTTCAAAGTCAACGCCTGCGGCGTCCAGTGCCCCGGCCCTATCATGAAGCTGAAGAGCAAGATAGACGAGATGAGCGACGGACAGACCGTGCAGATAACGTCCAACGAGCCGGGGTTCCTTAAAGACATCCCCGCGTGGTGTGAAAACACCTGCAACGAGCTGGTTTCCATGACAACCGAAAAAGGCGTCCACACCGCGGTGGTGCGCAAAGGGGCTCAGTCATCTGATGACGGCGCTCCTTCCTGTTCGGTCTCTCCGAACAAGGAAAAGGCTCTCATCGTTTTCAGCGACGATCTGGACCGCGCGCTTGCGGCGTTCATCATCGCCAACGGGGCCGCCGCCATGGGCAACAAAGTAACTCTATTCTTCACTTTCTGGGGCCTGAACGTGTTGCGCAAAAGCGAGTCGTCCGTTCGCAAAGACGCCATATCCGCCATGTTCGGCGCGATGATGCCCAAAGGCCCGGACGCCCTCTCGCTCAGCAAGATGAACATGGGCGGCATGGGCACAAAGATGATGAAGATGATTATGAAACAGAAAAACGTCAATACGTTGGGCGAACTGATAAGCTCCGCGATGGAACAAGGCGTCAGGTTTGTCGCCTGCGCTATGACAATGGATATAATGGGGATTAAAATAGAAGAATTGATAGACGGCGTGGAAGTGGGAGGCGTGGCCGACTACCTGAACACCGCCGACAAGGCTAACATGAGCATGTTTATCTGACGATGCCCCGCGCGGGACGCTCCGCAGAGGCTCGAAAACCACGAAGGCCGGAGAGAATCATGGAAAGCAAAATCGCAAAAGCCGTAAAACTGGAACATTCGCCTGTGGCAATGCTCTGGTCGGACGTAAAACCGGAAGGAGCCACCCAGTTCAAGCCGGGCCGCTGGGGTTGCGTCATGTTTCTTCTGGCCGTCGCCGCAAAAGGAAAACCTGCTGTCGCGGATATCGAGACTTTCGGTTGCATAGGAGGGGGCGTCGGGCTTGGTTTCGGAAATCAATACGATAAATTCCCCGGCGGAATAGAAAATTATATCTCTTCCGGAAATCCGGAATTCTGTCAGTCCGAAGCCGGACGCCAAATCGCCGCGCAGATGCCCGACCTTGTCGAGGGCGAAAGATACGTCAAGAACCCCTGCATCGCCAAACAGTTTTTTGACGGCCTTCCGATGATGGAAGTCCCGACGAAATACGTGGTTTTCAAGCCCGTCGGGCAAGTAACGCCGGACGAGACAATCAAGGTCGTGACATTTTTCGCGCGGCCCGATCAGTTGTCCGCCCTGATAGTTTTGGCAAACCACGCGAGGGCCGGACAGGTGAACGTGATAGCCCCCTTCGGCGCGGGCTGCCACCAGACAGGCATAATCCCGCTGAAAGAAGAAGAATCAGAATCTCCACGCGCCATAATCGGTCTCACCGACATCTCCGCCCGCAAAAACATCATGAGGATGCTCGGACACGACCTGCTGACGTTCTCCATTCCCCTGAAGATGTTTATCGAGATGGAAGAAAACGTGGAAGGCAGTTTTCTTGAGCGGAACTCATGGCGGGAAGTCCTCGAACATCAGACTGAAAACTATTAACAATTCTCGCTCCAAGATATGATGTTTGCTTGCCAAGTCTTCGCTTTGAGATACGGCGTATATAATATATAATTTTCAAAGAGGTGATAGAAATGGCCGGAATAAAACAACAGATGATTAGCATCATTGAGCGTCTGCCGGATGACGCGACATTGGACGATGTTATGGCTGAGTTGTACTTCAGGATAAAGGTTGATTCCGGTTTGAAAGACTTGGACAATGGGAAAGGAATTGCTCATGATGATGTCAAGGAACGGATGTCAAAATGGATATCAAAAGAATAAGATGGGCGCCGGGAGCCATTGCCGATCTTGAAGACATCTGCGAATTCATTTCCAGAGACTCCGAACATTATGCCGCTCTTTTCGCAAAACGAATTATTGCCGTCGTTGAATCTATTCTCGATTTCCCTTTAGCCGGCCGCGCTCTGGCTGAATATGAAGATGAAAGTATAAGAGAAAAAATCTTTAAGAATTACAGAATAGTCTATCGACTGAAAGATGGATGTGTTGAAATTGTCGCTATATGCAACAGCGCAAAACCTCTGAAAGATATATAAACAGCCACTTCGTCCCGTTCGAGATCTCTGTTTGCCGATTCTTGAAAATTATACGCGCCATTGCTTGAGATGGAGCGCGGAAATAGCTGCTATTGTTAAACCCGGATTCGTCGATAGAGCCGACGAACCGGGGCGATTTTCATAGCGGCGAACTGCTTCGTTGCCGCCGCATTTTTTTGTTCATGAACCCTATGTTCTATTCACTGCAAAAACGCGTCTTGCGCCTCGCATTTCATCCG
>JAKQPS010000153.1 GCA_029564595.1 bacterium
GCCTTCACGCGCTTCGCTCAGTATTCGCACTATCTGCTCTTCGGTGTACCTTTTCTTCTTCATTCCATGCTACCCCCGTTAGGCTATATTTTACTGCTTTCCTAACTTTCCGGGTGGTACTGTTTTCGGGGCGCATGTCCACACCGCAAAATGACTAATGGATTGGAATAATAAATATGAGGTCTTGATACATTTCGGAGCAAATCATGTTCCTAGTGCTTTATCAAGTTGGCATTGATGGCGATGGCGACGAATATGGATGGGAAAGTGTGTGCAGTTACGGAATTATAATGTAGCTTTTCGTTCGCAAATTTAATGTTGCGAGTACATTGATGAACACAAATGACAAGCGCCGCTCAAGAAAGTGGTTTTTATTATACGGCCTGATGCTGGGAGCCGTCCACTTTGTCGCCTTTTCAATATATTCCGTCGGGTTTCTGATATCCGCCAACCAGTTTTCTTTCCCCTCTCTTCTTTTGAGACTAGCCGTCGGTCTACTGAACAGCTTGACTGTTTATGTTATACTCGGCGGCATTATATGGTACATTGTTTCACAAATAAAGTTGCGTATATTATTTTGGTTGTCAATTTTATACTCCATAATTCATGTTGTCTTGACTGGCTTCAAAAGCATTCATTCAAATCCTATTTTGAATTCAACTTATTGTGGTTACAATAATGATATTATTGATTATTCATGCTGGCCGTCTTATTGGGAACGGCTTATTATCAGTGTGTTATTATTTTATTTGCTTTCACGAACCATTGAATATTTTTTGAATCTTAAAGCATCACATAACAAATCTGAATCGCAGAAATCAACACAAATAGAGAATAAACAGTTTATTAACATTCGACGTATGATGATATGGGGGCTTTATGGAGGCGTATTGTGGTCGTTTCTGATCGTGGCCATATACATATACGTATTTGCTATTGGTCAATACTTCGTTTTACACCGCGATCCAGACATTACGATATTCACTTATCTGACTAAAGAACATATAATCAATTACATATTTTATTGTTTGCCTTATGGTATCACTGTTGGAGTCGTCTTTTACTCTATCAAGACTGTGTTTCAATATATCCTATTTTTTGTTTTTATCCCGTTTGGACTTGCAACATCAAGAGGGATGCTACTATTGCTGACCAAAGGTCCTTACTTTCCAGTTAAATGCGACGCAAACAATGTATGCGGGTTAAATAGCATTGATATATTATTTGTCCAATATTTGCCTTTTGCTTTTTTGCTTTTCTTAATATTGCCAGACATTGTTACAGGAATCAAAAAGATGATAAACGAATAGTTTATAATAACTTTTTTGTGCGTGCTTGTGATCAGGGGTCAGACCGAGTGATAATTGACATATTAAGCCGATGTTGAATAAGTTCAAAAGGCGTAGGGGGCAACAACAATGACGAGAACTGCGGGAAAGCAAATATGTGTCAATAGTCTCTGCCTGTGACCCCATTTGACCTGATCGCTTGTTTCTCAACAGTCATGTATCGACAGACCCCCGATATTTGGTTTTAAGCTTCTTCGTAGACTTTCTGTCGCAAATCAAATGCTTTCATATAATACCGCAGTTGGTATCCCATCAAAATAACAAAAAGATTGGGGAGGGTGGAAGTCCTCTATAGCATCTTGAGGATTAATTGGTTCTTTAAATAATTTGAGTTTTTTGATTTCAAGGGCATAACCTTTTGATTTTCCGTCAAAATAACAGAAAAAGTCATCTTTGCTTATTCCGGCCTTGCTTTTAAAATTGTCCCAAAGTGATTCAGGGGTGTCAGTGATTATCTTCCCGACATCAAATGCCCCAACTATTTTCTTAGTCGGCGATGATTCATAAATCCATATCGTCTTAACGTCGCTTCTGAATATTGTCTTTCTGAACTCGTATTTTTTTGTTCCCTCCAATATTTTTTTCACGTAAATCGGCTTAATTGACAGTAAAGCGTTCATCGACACCTCCAATCCTTTTCAATATTATATACTTTTCATGTGACATTGACTGTATTGTCTGCGGCGGACCATTTAATATGCCTTTTGCCATGAGGGTGTCCAACGCTACAGGGTTAAGATGAAAATGGTAATTGAATATGATTACCATCGTAGGGTCAACGGCCATATCTGCGATTTCTTTCTTTGTGTATACGCTCCTTTTACCGACATTCCTTATAATCTCATCCGGGTCTGTCGTATTGGCGTATACTTTTTCTACAACACCAATTATTGTAATTGCCTTATAATCTTCGGAGCGATAAAAAAGCAAAATATCCCCCGGTTTTAGGCTTCTTATCCTTGACTTGCTTAAATAAGCTTTTTTAATGGTATTTCTTTCTACAATCATTTCCCCGCTTATTCCGGGCAACATCATCTGTCTATCATCTCTATCGATAAATAACCTTTTGTAATATCTAGGTTGAATCGGTACCACAAACTTATCCACATTCAAACCATCGCAAAAACTCGGATAAAACAGTCTAGAGATTTCAGAAGATGTGGCCCCTTCACGATCAGGCTTAAGTTTTTTCAAATAAATGCTTTCGCCGTCTCCCCTCGTGGCAATTAAAGTAAATCCGAACTCTTCAATCAACTCAATTAAAAGATCATCATTTTTAGTGAAATGCGTCAGATATATTTCGTCGATATCATTTTTCATAGCATACTCGATAGATATTTTTATAAATAGCTCGCCAATTTTGAGGCCAGTAGCTGAAACGATGAAAGTGCATATTTTTAACCTCCTTTTTTTAGGTTGCGGCGGGATAGCGGCAATCTCCTCATCCTCGTCCTTCAATATTAACAAAGCGCCTATGCCTTGTTCTGTATCATATACCCAAGCCTTTCTTCCCTCGCGAGATATTTTTATCCACCAATCTCTAAAGGCGGTGCTTTCGGTTCCGGTTTCATAATCACCCTTTAATGTGTCTAATATCGGATCATCATAATTCAGACTTGCAATCGATACATGATTTATTTCGGAAGGTAGTAAAACCATTTCGTCTTTTTCATATTCAATAAAAAACGCTAAAGCTTCTTTTGCATTAAACACCCTGTCTGATATCCCCAAATGTTGAGCTTTTCGATGAATGGCTCTATCTTCAGTAACGAAAAATACAAACGCATTTTTGTATATATTAAACAAAAGCACATTATCAACATAATCGTGCTCATTTGAAGGAGGCCCTATAGTTTTTTCAAATTCACTACCTGTTTCAGGAATAAGGGTTTCACTGCAAATAGGATAATTTTCAATTTTTGACAATACTACTCTTTTCCGCTTCTCATCTTTGTCTTTTTTCACTTCCTCAATTGATAGCTTATGGACAAATATGCTGACACCCTGCTTATTAAGCAATTGGAATAATTTTGAAAGATCAGAGGGAGCTACTTTATTATCTTCTCTGTATATAAAAATGTTCGTGTCAATCAATATGCGCATTATATATATTTAACCTTTGTTTATGCCTGACGCACATATAATGTGCGTTCTCGCGCGACTTCTTATCAAGGCCCCGGTTCAGTTGTGTAGCTCGCAAACACCTCCCATAATCCGGCGGTATCACTGATTAGCAATATGCGTCTTTTTTCTATGCGACTCATTTTTCCTTATGTCGCTACAATATCATCTGTATTGCGGTTGCGCAAGCGCTTTGTGACAATTTTGCGCCCTCGGTTGAAGCGTGTCAGCGGAAATATCTCAAAATCCTTCGTTCGGCCTCCCGGTGTAGTCGGCTGAAGGCGGATTCGCAATTTGTGAAAATGTGGTTTGCTGCGGCTTGAAAAAGAATAATTCGAGATGGGTTTCTCTGTGGGACGCTCCTCTATTGTCGGTCGCATGGTGACAAGTTTTTGCGGGACGGCGAAAAGAGGGTACAGGCATCGTTGTGACGCTCGCTGCCAGTCCCCTCTTCCATCGTTGCCAAGGTCTCCTTGGCAACGAAAGAAGAGGAAGCGGTGAAAGCGGAGCTTTCGGCCTATCCATTGCCAAGGTGACCTTGGCAACGATGATAACGGGGCGCGCTGCTTTTGCACCCACAAGCAAAAAACGCTTGAAGGTGGCGCCCGGCATTGGTGAAAGTTTTCAACGGTCTGTCTCGGCTTGACTCAAGAATATGAGGCGGCGAAAAGAGGGTACAGGCATCGCTGGGATGCGCGCTGCCAGTCCCCTTTTTTCGCCTTTTTCGTGGCTGGGGGGGGAGCAACGGGCGACCCGCCGGGTCGCCCCTACGGTTAATATTTTTATCATCGGGCGAAGGAAAGAGGGGCGGGAATGGGTGTTCCCGCCCTACACGGGAGCCGGGAATGAATTCCCGAAGGGGCAAAGCGACAATGAATTGTCGCACTCCAAAGCGCGCGGAATGCGGCGCGCGTTATCAGCGCAAATGCTTACGAGTAGCGGGTAGGTCTTAATGGTGGGAAAATGATTCAACACCCCCAAAGCGAGTTTGGGGGGGCGCCCGCGACCCTATTGTGGGCGCTTGCGAAAACGGGGGGGCTGGCAGCGCGCTTTCCTGCGATGCCTGTACCCTCTTTTCGCTTCTAACCACACCGCAGCAAATAGATGATCATCCATCGTTGCCAAGGTCTCCTTGGCAACGATGATAACTTGTTATGCATAAGCTCTTTTCAAGCGAGCGAGAACCGTAGGGGCGATTCGCTGAATCGCCCGGATTAGCGATAACGCAAATAATGCGGACAGCCATATCAGCGGGCAAGTCATGAATTGCCCCTACAATTAAAATACCGGCATATATTCTAAATTTTTCCTTTAGCGAGCGGCGGCCAGCCGGACATGTCGGGCGCTATCATTGTTCCTCTTTCACAATTAGTTTGTTTTCAGGATGTCAAGGAGCGGCGCTAGCGCTATCATTACTCTGTATGAAAGTTCTGTTTTTCTACATTGGAGTCGAAAGTCTCGGAATCGAGCATCTTGCGGCGGCTGCGCGCAAGGCGGGGCATCAGGTCGAACTCGCGTTCGACCCGTCTGTTTTCGGCGGACATCTCATGTGGGACTTTCCGTCGCTGGCTAAGATGTTCGACAAGCGCGCGGCTGTTTTGAAAAAAGTCGCCGATACTAAACCCGACATCGCGGCTTTCTCTTGCGTTTCGGCAAACTATCAGTGGTCTCTCGGCTTGGCGCGAGACATCAAGCGCGCTCATCCCGGCATAGTCTCGATGTTCGGCGGCACTCATGTCACGGCGGTTCCTGAAAGGGTTATCGCGGAAGACGCCGTGGATGTGGCGATTGTTTCAGAGGGGGACGTCTCATTCCCGCTCGCTATTGCGGACGCCGGGAGCGGGAACCGGGAGGCAAGGCCGGGCGTTTTGAAAAAATCCGGCGGTGAAATCATCCGAGGCCCGGCTCCGGAGCCGGTCGAAGACTTGGACGCGCTTCCTTTCCCGGCGAAGGATTTGTTCTATTCCAAGGCCCCCGCGCTCGAAAGGCATTACACCATAATGGCGTCGAGGGGCTGCCCTTTCAAATGCACGTACTGCCACAACAGCTATTCCTCCTCGCTGTCCGGCGGACAGAGGATGAGGGACAGAAGCGTGGACAATATTGTGGCGGAACTGGAGCCGGTCGCGGCGCGCGGCAGGGCGCGCCTTGTCAAATTCTACGACGACGTGTTCGGATTCAATAAAAAATGGCTCGAAGAGTTCGCTGAAAAGTATCCATCGCGCGTCGGGCTGCCTTTTTATTGCTCGCTTCATCCCCGGACGGCAAACAAAGAGACGGCCGACAGACTGAAGGAATCGGGTTGCCGCTATGTGGCCATCGGGATTCAGTCGGTGGACGAAGGGCAACGCAAAAACGTTTTGAAAAGGATATATACAAATGACGACGCAAGGCGTAGCGTTGCGCTGCTCAAAGAGCGCGGCATTCGAGTTCTGCTGGACCACATAATCGGGCTGCCGGGGGACACTGAAGAGATGATGGAGGACGCGGCGCGGTTCTACAACGAGCTTCGCCCCACCCGGCTGCTGGTTTTCTGGCTGTCGTATTTCCCCGGAACGGAGATACTGGCGGCGGCCTCTGCGTCGGGCCTGTTGTCGGAAGCGGAAGTCGAGAGCATCAACGCCGGCATGGAGGGAAGTTTCTATGCGGGGCACGGCGGACGCAGGATATCGATGTTTATGCGCTTCATCGCTTTCTTCTCTATGATTCCTCTTCTTCCGAGGGGCGCGGTCGATTTTATGATCCGCAAAAAGCTTTACCGCCGGATGCCGCCCTCATCGACGATGTCAAAAATTGCCGTCGCGCTGAACGCGCTTATCACGAGAGACGCGTTCTTCATTTATAACGTGAGATATCTTCTGTCGAGGAAAAAAACGCCGTGATTTCCGGCGGGGCCGGAGTCAATCGGCGTCGCGGCAACACCTGAATCCTATCTTTTCGAGTTCGAGCAAGTTTTGCTGGTCGGCAAAATAGAGGGCGGCCCAATCGCAGCTTCTGCATCTCTGGCATCCGTTTCTTTCGCCGGGCCCCATGAGACCCGCCATGCCGGGGTTGCCCGGAGTGGCCACCCACTCCCAGAGGCTTCCGGCCATGTCGTGTATGCCGTGCCTGTTGGCGCATTCGGGATACGCGCCGCTCTCAAACTTGCGGTTGGCGGAATTCTCGTCTCGCCAACTGCAGGCATCCTCCACAAAGGTGTATGATTCGAACTTTTCGGGATGCACGTAGAAGAACATATTGTCGTCGCCGCCCGCGCAGGCGCGCGCCCATTCCTCCGCCTCGCAAAGCCTTTTGCCCGCCGACTCGCACATCCGCGCGGCTTGCTCTATTGTCACGTTCGACACGGGGCGCTCGCCTTCCTTGTTCGGGTACTCGAACCTGTCTATGAAGTATGCGACGCCGGGGCCGGCGACGAGCGTCTCGTCTCCGCGCTGTTCGAGGCTGTAGCCGATGGATTTCTCCGGGAGGTCGAACCTGTCGAACAGCCCCGGCGCGCCTGTTCCGCCGCGAGGGAGCGCGACGCGCGAGACGATGAGCGCCACGACCGCGACCGCCGCGAATGACGCGATGAAACTTCCCGCAGTCGCTCCTGAACGCGCGGCCGCGACGGCCTTCCCTTCCTCCGCTCTTTCTATGAGCTTCGACATCCCGAACACGTTCTCAAGGAAGCCGAGAACGCACATGGCGAAGAATATCTCGTGTATCACGAACGCCGTCATGAACAACGCGATGACGAACGCTTTTCTGCCGGAGCCGGAGCCGAACGCTCTGTAAACGAGCCTCATTCCGTGGAACGTATACACGACAATAATCGTCGTCCACACAAGCTCGGCCACGGCTTGCGCCCGCAGGGCCGACGGCGGCATCTCATAGATGATGACGGCGAATGCCGCGATGAAGACAGCGATTTTGAGTTTCTTGGTGTTCGACCTCGTTCCGGCGAACTTGAATAAAAAGTCGGCGAAAGCCGATATAAGAAAGGCGGCGGCGGCGGAGACGATAATCTTCAACGGGCCGTCGACTTCCCGCGCTACAGGGGATTCGAGAAAGATTTGCGCGGCGTATCCGGCTGCGAGAAGAATGGGAGTGGAGCGCGGCGCGATCATAGGGCCGAAACTCGGAAGATTCTTCGCGCCCGGCGCGCTCTTTGCCGCCACCACCGCGCAAAGATGAGCGTACGCCGCCGCCCCGGCGAATATCAGCCCCTGCGTCGTCGCCTTGAACATGAACGCGCTCTGCTCCGAGATGAACCCGTAGATTACGCTCCTGACTGCCGGGTCGGTTATCCCCATCGCTTTCGCGAACCAGTCCATCGGCATCCCGAACATGTTGTTGTACACGAACAGCCTGATTATCGGCACGGTGAATCCGCAGTTGTAAAGTATCAGCCTCGTCACCAGATATATCAGCGCGGAGAAAACGACTATCTTCGCGCCGGGTTCGCGGCTCGCTAGATCGGCGGCTATCATCGACAACCCGAAGAATAATACGTACGGAAACATACCGGCGACGCTGAACGCCGTAAAAACGACGAGCAACACTGCCGAGATAATTGTCGCGAAGTCCAGCCTGCGGGACTTGAGCCTGTAATACACCGCGCACAAGCCAATCACGCACAGTTGAATGGCCAGCGCGGGAAGAATCACATGGTGAAGGCCCCTATCCAATCCGCAGGACTCCCTTTCCGGCGACGACAGTCACAGTGTCGCCGTTTTTGACTTTTGACATAGCGCCCTCGACGCCTATTAGGACGGGGATTGAGGCCTCGCGGGCGAGCAGAACCAGATGCGACAGGGGGCTGCCGCGCTCAATGACGAGCGCCGATATCCGGCCCACCGCCGCGCCGTAAACGCCGTCCGGCCTGCCGACTATCAGGACAGGCATGTCGCCGCCTAAGTCCGGCAGCCGCCCGGCGGCCGCCAGCGCGCGCCCGCGCGCCGTCTCCGAGCCGACGCCGAGGCCCCGCAGTTCCCCGTCCGCCGCGCCCGCCGCAGCCTCCGGCTCTGGAATGTGGACGACCGCCCCCGCGCTCTCCGACAGGCGCTTCTCATGCTCCTCTTTCCGGCGCGCTATTTCCCAATCCCGCAACCCGCCCCTCGACATTTCGTCGATTGTCATGTGGAAGGAGTCCGCGCCGAACTCCGACGCGAGCGCCCTTTTGCGCATCTCAAAAACAGCCCGGTTCAGGCAGTCCCGCGCCCGCTCCCGCGCCGCCATCGTCTCCCTCTGCCGTCGCAGCATGAACCTGAAAACGAGCAACCCCGCGTTGACGAAGTTGCCCGACCATTTTTCTTTGAGCGCCCGCTCGACCCGCTGCTGAGAGGAGTCCGCCGCGCCGCCGCGCGCGCCCGCGTCCCCGGCGTCGCCCGCCACGCCCTGCCCGGTCAGCCACGGAGCCGGGTCGTCCGCCAGCCTCGGCGCCGCAACCTCCGCCTCCGGGTTGCCCCAGTAGCCGTATTCCGCGCGGAACATTTCGACTTGAGTGGCGTCGCCGGGGTTCACTCGCGCCGCCGCCTGAATCATCTTTTTCCACGGCGAATCCGGCGGGGCAATGCTTATTCCCGCCGCAGCCGCGAGCGCGTCCGGTTTGTCCGCGAGCGCCCGCGCCAAGAATGCGGCGCGCCTGCCCGCCAGCATGTCGCTCGTCTCGAATAAATCCAACTGAAGCCGAAATAATGGAATAAGAACACTGTTTTTTAGATATCTTAGTGAGCAGTCATCGTCCCGCGCGGCAGCCTTCAGACGCGCGTCGAGCAGTGAAAGTCGGCGCTTGAAACCGCGTCCGCTGATAATCCGGGCCGCCTCCGCCGCAGCCGGGGCGAGCGCCCGCGCGGACGCCTTCGCCCTCGCCGGATTGTGCGGATTAAGGCACGCCCTGACCGAATTATATTTGAGATAAAAACGCCCTTTATGCTCGGCGAAAAGAGTTTCGCCGCGCGGCATTCCTAGCGGAGCGAGTTTCGCCGACATGCGCCGCGACATCCCGTCCGGCAGATCAAAAAGGTCGCGCGTCAGAGTGGACGGCGGGAAATCCGCGATGTCCACAATGAAGGAATTGACGAGAGTTTCAACCGGCTGGAACCCAGTGAGCGGGCGGGCCTGATAGAAATAAAGATTGCCGTTAAGCAACCCTGCTTCCATCTGGGCGGGCCTGCCGAACAGGGCCTCCATCCTCGCCATCGCGTCTTCAAGGGCGGAGAGCGCGGCGGGGTCGACCGGATGCGGCGCCGGGCCGGATTCCGTCCGCTCCGCCCCGGTGAACGCGTTGCGGACAATCACGCCTTCCGCCCCGTCCGCCGCCTCGTACGACACGACAGTTTCTTCCATAAAACCGTTCATATAGTTTGCCGAGCATCCGACCAGAAATATTTCGTGCTCAATTTTTTCCTGAACTATCACAGGCAGTCGGAACGAAGCGCGGGACGCGCCCGCGTTGTCCGCCGCCGCGACCGCGCGCGCGCTATAATAAGACGCCCACACCCGAATGATGGCGACCAGAGCCTCGTCCGCGCCGCGCCCCGCTGAAAGCGACTCGAACACGCCCGCCATGCTCGCAGTCCTGCCATCCTCGCCGGGAAACGACGACCGGGCTATCATCCCGCCGCCGCCGAGCGCGCGCAACCCCTTCTCCAACCGCCTGACGAACCCACGCGGCAGCCGCGCCCCCGCAAGCAATTCCTCTATCGCCTCCTCCGCCCCCTCCAGCCGCAATATCTCTTGCCTCAGACCCTCGGCTTCTGTCCATTTCTCGAACACCGTACCGCTGATAATGAACCCGCGCGGGACATTGAATCCGAGCCGAAAAAGCTCTCCCACCCACTTCCCTTTGAACCCCACTAGGTCCAACCCCGCGCGCGTTGCGCCGTCATAATCAATTATGTCTGAGTCCCTGACAGGAGCGCGCCGGAGCAACGCGCCGACCGCCCTGCTGAGCGCCCACACCGCCGCCAGAAGAATGGCCGCGCCGAGCGTGAACATCCATTTGCCGGAGCCGAATCCCAGCAGCGCCGCCACCGGCACGAGAAGCGCCGCGATCAGTATTGTCAGCGCGGCCGCGATGAACGCCCCCGCAGCCACCGGCATAGAGAACAATCCGGCGAAAAACACCCCGAAGCCCCGCCCGGAGGTCCATGCTTCAGCCGCGCGGGACGCGATTTCTCCAATGAGCGCGATAAAAAGCGGGAATGTCATGTCAGATAGAAAATCAATCATGTCGGCTGTCCTGATATTGCACAAAAAAGAAACATTTGTCAAAGGAGAGAGGAGAGCCGGCGCGGGCGCGCTGTGGCATTTCGCCGCCGTTTCAGGGATAATACAAACGTCGGGTCGCGGCATAGGCCCCCAAAACGCAAGAAAGGCCGCCACGGTTCTGCTAAAGAAATTTTTCAAATATGCGATGCTCGCGGCGGCGGCGGTCGCCGCTTTCTGGGCCGCCAACTCCGCCATGCACAGGGCGGCGCATTCAGCGTTGCTAGACGGCAACCTCGCAAAATCCCGCCTGCTCCTCCGCTTAGTCGTAGCGCATGAGCCGTTCTTCTTCATCCACCGGGGCGTTCTTGGAAAATCCGCCCTCATGGACGCGTTCGCCGAAACCGACTCCGTCCTCCGCGAAAAGAAAGCTTGGATAGTCGAAACCGGAGCGCCTGTGATGACCGCCCCGGCGGCGGCTGACGGCTTCGTCTATTTCGGCAACAATAAAGGAATCAAAGGGGGGACTGTCTTCAAGGCGGACGCCGCCACCGGCAAGATTATATGGTCGCTGCGCATCGGCGGAGACATCGAGACCAAGCCCCTAGTCGTGGGCGACAGAGTGTTCGTTTCCGCGCACGACGGGTTGAGCGCAATCGACGCGGCAACCGGGAAGCGCCTCTGGTTCCACTATATCAGGTGGGCGGAATCATCCCCGGCGTTCGCGACGGGAGCGGTGTTCGTCGGCGCGGACAAACCGGGCGCGCTGATGAAAATCGACGCCGAGACAGGGCAACTCATTTACAGCGTCCCGACTTCCGGCCCGGTCGAATCCTCCCCGGTCATCCACAACGGAAAAGTCTACATGGGCTGCAACCACGGATACGTTTACTGTTTCGACGGGGACACGGGGAAAGAGATATGGCGTCGCGGTTTGGGCGGGTCCGTCGAGGCCGCTCCTTTGATAATGGGCGGCAAAGTTTTCGCCGGAAGCAAGAGCGGCGCGTTCGCCGCGCTCGACGCCGACACCGGTTTCGAGGTCTGGCGCGCGGAAACGGGAGCCGAGATATGGTCGGGCGCGGCAAGCGACGGCAACGCGGTGGTTTTCGGCGACAACTCCCACACCGTCCGCGCTCTCCGAGCCGACACCGGCGAAACCATCTGGACATACGACGCTGAAACCGCCCGCTTCGAAACCACTCCGGCGGTTCACAACGGCGTCGCCTACATCGGTTGCCACGCGGGATTCCTTCATGCGATCCGCGTGTCAGACGGCAAACTCCTCTGGCGGTTCCTTACGGGATGGGACATCGACGATTCCCACCCTCTCATATACAATGGACTTGTGATATTCGGCTCCACCGACGGCAGGGTGTACGCCCTGAAGGTTGATTGACGATATGGCAAACGAGAGCGATTCAGCGCCCCGCATGACGCGCGGACTCCGCGCCGCCTACGCGGCCGTCGCCGTTCTAGCGCTCGCCGCCGGAGCCGCCTTCTCCGCGCTCTATCCCCTTCCGTTCCCGGACGAGGCGCGGACGCTTTTCTTCTCCGGGCGCCCGCTGGCAATCGGCTTTTTTCTGTCGCTTTATGACAACCTACTGCCGCTCTACCACGCGTTCGCCCGCTCCGCATCTCTCCTCCCCGGCGGGCTGCCCGTCCTGCGCCTTCTGTCGTCCGTGTTTTTCCTAATCGGCGTCCACTGCGCCCGACTCGCGGTCTCGCGCTCCCGGATGTCTCCCCGCGATAAACAGCGTTCTCACGCTCTGATAATTTATTGCTCTTTATTCCTTGCCGTCGAATCATGGAGGGCGGCCCCGTTTTCATTTTCATTCATGCTGATAGCGCTGTCATGGATGATGTTTATCGAGGCGCGCCGCAACCCCGCGCCGCGCGTCTTCCGGCTCCGCTCCGCCGCCGCAATCGCCGCCGCCTACTCTTGCGAAGCGGGCATCGTCTCGCTTCTGGTTCAGGCCGCAGCATCGGCGTCAGGAAAACGCTCCCCCGATTCGGGCGGCGTCTCCATGCGCCCCGCTTTGCTCGCCTCCGTTCCGGCGGTTCTCATCCTCGTCTCCGGCGCTTTCAAAACGGGCACTCTTCGCGCCGCCGAAAACATTTCCCTCTATTTCCAGTCATGGGCGGACATCGCCGTTTCTGCGCCGGAGAACCCCGCGCGGATATTTGCGGCGCTCGCAACCGCTTTGGTTCTGTTCGCGCTGACATGGCTCGCCGCGCGCCCCGCCGGCAAAGCCCCTTCGACCTCCGCGCAACCTTTCCCTGTTGTTTTCACCCTCGCCTCCGCCCTTTTCATCGCCGCCGTTTTCCGATTCTCCTTCTTTCAAATCGAATCCTTTCAAAACAAAGACAACGCCCGGTATGTAAAAAATATCGAACGGCTCCGCGCCGACTGCTCGAACGGAACCGGCGTCGTATACTTCGATTCCGGCGCCCCGGCAGACAAACATGTATTCCATTACTTCGACGAGTTATTTGATTGCGACGGGCTGCTGTACGGCGGGAAAGCGTTCCCCTCCGCCCCCATCCTGCCGGAAAGTTATATCCGCGCCGCGCGTCCCTATCCGTTCAACCTTCTGAAAGAATACGCTCTCCGCAAAAACGCGCTGTCTATTCACAACGCCTCAGGCAGTTTGCTCCCGGACGCGAAATCGTCGCCGGACATTGCGTGGTTCTTTTCGGTCTATGAAGAGGACGGAGGCGTCTTCAGGCTCAGGCTCGGATTCTCCAAAGACGGCATCCTGCTGGAGCTTTTCGCCGTCGATTACGGGGATTCTGAAAAAGCGGCGGCCCTCATTCAGGCGGATGACTTCGCGCCGTGGATGCTGAAAAGCTACTACGGCGCGGCGGGCGGCGCGGACGTTAAATCCAAACTCGACGCTCTAGCGAGAGCATGCGGCGACAACGCCTCCTGTCTCGACGCCGCTATTTCCAAATCACTGCTCTTCGCCGCGTCAGACGCCGATTCAGGAGCGCTCGTCGCGGAGGCCGTCTCGCTGGCCTATCCCGCCTACGCCCACGAAGGCGCGGGAAAGGAGGGCGCGCGGTGAAAAGGACATTGAAATTCTTCGCTTGGCTGTTCGTCGCCGCGCACATCGCCGCGCCCGCCGCCCTCATACTCGCAAACTCCAACCCTCTTACCTACAACGACTTTCCGGTGATGCTCTACTTCCAGCATCGCGCCTCTCAATTCTTCGAGTCTTATTTCGCTTTCTGGGGGTTCGACTATTTCTACTCAGCCGGATACCCTCTCAATTTCACATGGAACAGCAACGTGTTCCTCCAGTTCCTTCAAACGTTCCTGAACCCTGCGCCTCCGGCGGCTGTTCTGGCCGCAGCCACTTTCGTTTCGGTGGCGATAGCCCCGCTCTGTTTCCGCGCGGGGCTTTCAAATTTCGGGCTGTCGGGGGCGCGGCGCGACTGGGCGCTCATCGTCATGCTCGCGTATTGGTGGACGGGCTACCCGGTGATCATGCTGCTCCTAGGCATGACCTCCGGCGTCTTCGCGTTCCATATCTGCTTCTACGCCGTCTCCGTGTTCTACAGGTTCATGCGCGAGGACGGCCCCGCGCACGCCGCGCGGCTCTGCCTGCTCGTCCCCCTGTGTTTCCTCGCGCACAAGACGGCCATAGTCGCGTTCGGAATTCCCGCCGCCGTCCTATTCGCCTGCCATTTGCGAAATGTCAACCTGCGCCGCCTAGGCTCCATAGCCATGTTCCTCGCGCTAACTCTCGCCGTCAACTCCTTCTGGCTCGTCCCTTTCATGGAACTGGTCAAATTTAAAGTGGAGCTGGCCCACGCGCCTCACGGGCTGAACTTCGATCCGTTCCGGATATTCAAGGACTACTTCACGCTTTCAAAAGCGATGGGGCACAAGATACTAGAACCCTCGCAGAACCCCGTGTTCGCCGCGATGAACACGATATTGAAAGACTCGCTTCTGGCGCTCGGCATAGCCGGGATAATCGCCGGCAGGAAAGAACGCGCGCGCGCGGCGTTCTTCGCGCTGACAGCCGTCCTGTTCCTCGCGCTGATATACTTCGGCTCCTTCTGGAAACCGGCCGCGGCGGTAAACCCGACGCGCTACGTCGGCTATATTGATTTCCTTCTGGCGGCTCCCGCCGCTGCCGGAGCGGCCGCCGTTTTCCGCGCCCGCCCCGCGCTCTCAAGATTCGCCCTCCCCGCCCTCGCCCTCTTGTTCCTGCTCTCATTCGCGCACTTCGCCATGTTCAACTCCATGATAAGGAAACCCATCGACGGCGACACGCGGGCGCTCGCCGTATGGCTGTCCGGCAACACCACCCCGAACGGGCGCATACTACTCGAAGATTCCGGCTGGAACGACCGGGACGCTCTGCCCCCCAAATACGGCGAAGGCCATTTCCCCGCCCTGCTCTCAGAAATCACAGGACGCGAATTCATCGGCGGCCCGTATCCATACATATTCCTCAAACACAACCTCGCGGGGTTTCACGACGGCCGATTCCTCGGAGCCGCGCTTTCCTCGTTTTCAGATTCCACGCTGGACGCCGAACTCAACCGCTATAACATCCATTGGGTGGTCTGCTGGAGCGGCGACTGCAAGGAGCGGTTCGCGGCGCGCCCTCAGGCGTTTGCCCGCCAGACTGAAACCGGACGATTCATCGTCTTCGAGCGAACAGGGGGCGCGCCTTCCCCGTTCCTGTCCGGAGAAGGATTCGTCGCGGCGGACATCGGAGGAATTCGCGCATACAGGGTAAGGCCGGGCGCGGACGGAGCGGTCGTCCTAAAGTATCACGCGCTCGTCAACCCCGAAGTGTCCGGCGGCGGCGAAGCGGGCGCGGCGGCGGCGGGCAATGACCCCGTCGGCTTCATCAAAATTCAAAACCCCGGCGAATACATGCTTATAAGAAACTCTCCGGCAAAAAAGCGCGCGCGTTGAACGGCGCGGCCTGCCCTCAAGCTCCCACTCGGATTCCTCCGCAAATTCCACAAGGTTTCTCTATTCAAAATCCGTTTCCCTGTTCACTTGCGCGGCGGCGCGTGTTACACTTATTTGCGTAGGAGGCGGGACGCTAGGGACTATGCAGAAAATCTCTCTTGAACAACTTGATATGGGCGAGAAGCTCGTTCTCGCTCGCCCGGTGCTCCTCGGTTCGGGGGTAAAAGGCTTCAACTCCGGGGTGGAAGTAAACGAACGCGTCGCCCGCAAACTTATCGAACTCGGGTTTACAGAGGTTTGGGTCAGAGGCGAGAACGAGCCTCAGAGCGGCGTCATTGAAGGTTGCGACGACGAGTTGACCCAGACTGAAAAATTTCTCGCCATCAAACAGAACATAGCGACCTCGCTCGCGGACATAATGACCGAGAAGGACCCGGAGCGGGAGATGCTCCGCGTCAGGAGCATGAGCCGCACGAACATAAAGCTCGAAAAAGGCTCGCTCACAAAACTAGACCCGGCCAGACCGCCCGCAGAAATGAAACTGCTCAAACAGTTCTCCGAAGCAATCATCAGCGTCTCCAAGCTGGAACAGTTCCTCAAGGACTGCCGCGACCTCATAGACGGGCCGTTCTCGCCGCTGCGCATAGACAAAGTCTCAGTCAACCTAAACGACAACAGAATCGAGAGCAGCTACCTGTTTAACCACATGGCGAACTGCGGCATATATTTTCTGGCAACCATCGCCCGGTACAACGCCGACCTGAAGGCTCGCGGCGCGGTCTGCTCGGACGCCAAATTCGGCCCCGGCATAGACCACAATAAAAGGAAAAACATGCTCTTCTTTTTCTCCGACGAGGAAATCGCCAGCGGAGCCCTCGGCGCTTTCATGCACGACATCGGCTACCTCCACGACGGAATGCCGGACATCTTATTCAAACAAGGGGCTATCTCGCCTGAAGAACATTCCATCCTCAAAAAACACGTGGAAGTCTCCATGAATGTCGTCCAGCACCACATATTTTTCGCCAACCGCCCCCTCGCAAAACACGTGATAGAGAACCACCACGAGCGAATCAATAAAAAAGGATATCCCAAGCAGAGGAGCAACCTGCACGTTTTCTCACAGATACTCGGCATGATAGACTGCTTCGATTCGATGACGCAGGATAGGCCGTGGCGCAAGAAGTTCTCCCGCGCGAAAGTCCTCGAATGGATGTACGACAACTCCGAGCAGAAGGCGGAAGCCGACGGCTCCATCCACGAGCCGATGTTCGACAGGGAACTGGTGCGCTGTTTCGAGCGGGTGCTGATGCTCTACGAGAACGGCGAGGTGGTTGACCTGTACCACGCGAAGACCGCCACGCCCGTCTTCAGGTGCAGGGTCAAGTCGCAGAACCCGGGACGCCCCGACCGCCCCGTTGTCGAGTTGACCTGCTGCCACGCCGACCCGGCTAGAAACGTCGAGGGAAAAATCATCAACCTGCTAAACATGCCCGACCTCTACATGGGCGAAAGCTCCGACTTCAGGAAAGAACCGATAGTCTGATGCGAAACGACGACCCTTCGCTTGAAACCGTCAGTTTCCACTGCCGCAGCCCAATTTACATGTGCGCAACCTGCACCCACGCCGAAAAATGCGCCGACCTGCTCAATATCCTCCGCATGTTCAAACTCGACGAGAAACCCCCCGAGTTCGACCTGCTGACCAACTTCCCTTTCCTAAAAGAGCGCTCTTTCGAGGTTGACCCCCGCAACAAACTCAACGAGGTTTCAAGCGGCGAATGGCTCCAGTTCACCCGCACCGTCTTTTCCCAGAAGTTCCCTAAATTCTTTGGACACGACCTGCGAAGAAAACACCCCGAATATAAAAGCCCGCACTTGCTCGGACAGTTGATCGCTTTCTTCACAAAGAGGCAGGACCTTGTGCTCGACCCGTTCGCGGGAACAGGCACGTCCCTGATCGCCGCGTCCCTGCTGGGCCGAGAGGCGGTCGGCTTCGAGATAGAGAGAAGCTGGGTGGACATCTATTACCACATCTGCCGCAAACACCGCATACCCCGCCAGAAGCTTGTGTCCGGCAACTGCTCGGAACTGCTTCACAGCGTGCCGCCTGACTCGGTGGACTTCGTCCTCATCGACCCGCCGAACCCTATGAATCCAGAGGAATGGGCCCCAAACTCTGCCCCGCCCTCCAAGCCCGTGGACGCGTTTTTCGACTTCATGCTCGGCGCGCTCAATTGCTGCCACTCCGCCCTCAAAGAACATAAACACATGGCTGTGTTCACCCGCAACCTGTACCAGAACGGCCAGTATATTTTCCTAACGCCCTACTTTGCCTCCATCGCCGCCGAAGCCGGTTTTCTTCTCAAAGGCGAAAAAATATGGGAGAACTCCGCAGAAAAACTCCGCCCCTACGGATACCCCCACTCATACGTGCCAAATATCTCGCATTACAGTATACTGATATTTCAGAAACAGACGCCGGGCGAAGAAAGCGACCCGGACGACAGCTTCAAACCGTAGCGCCGTCCCGGCCGCCCCGCCCGCAAGAAAGGAAACGCCATGCCGCTTCTCGATCAAATCACCGAACAAATCAAACAGGCGATGAAAGACAAGGATGTCACCATGCTCGACACCCTGCGCTCTCTCAAAACCGCCCTGAAAAACAAACAGGTCGAACTCATGAGAGACTTGGACGAGGGCGAGGCTCTTCAGGTCATTCAGAGGGAAGCCAAAACCCGCCGCGAGTCCATCGAACAGTTTAAGGACGGCGGGCGCGAGGACCTTGTCGCCAAGGAAGAAGCGCAGCTCAAGATTATCGACTCCTTCCTGCCCGCCGAGATGTCCGACGCCGAAATTGAAGAAAAAGCCAAAGCTGTCATCGCCGAACTGGGAGCCTCGACTAAAAAGGAAGCCGGGAAAGTGATGAGCAAGCTGATGGCCGAACTCAAAGGCCGCGCGGACGGCAAACGCATCAACGCCATAGTCGGAAAACTGCTCGACTGAGCGCCGCTTTCAGCCCTCGACATCCGCGCCCGCCGCTGCCGCCATAGCCCCGGAACCCGGCCCGCGACGCGCCCGGTTCCGGCGGAAAAGCGGGCGTTTTTTATAGTTCGCGAAATTGAACCCGAATCCTTTTTTCGGATTAGGGTTTATTCGTTTTCTCAGATTTTTCTCGTGAAAAATCCGGGTTAATCCGAGTGAAATTCAATTATATCTTTGTCCTGAACTATGTAGTCGCGCTGAACTTTCTGGCCCTCGAATTTCTTAGAACCCCAGATGCGGGCAAATTTAAGGTTGTCGGCAAAATCATTGTGAACCATCCGGGCGACATCCATTACAGAGCTTCCCACAGGCAGCACGAACGGCGCTCTTAAGTCCGCCTTCTTGCCGGGAACTTTCGAATAGACGCGCAACACGCCGAGAGCCTTGAAAATCTCCCTCTTAAGCTCTTCCAACCCCGCCCCGGTCGCAGCAGAGACCGGAAAAATCCGCAACTGTGTCGCCGCCGCCCGCCCGAACTCGCCCAGCAGTATGTCGTCCTCGTCGGCGTCCGTCTTGTTCACCGCCACAAAAGTCAACTTTTCCGCCACCCCCATAAGCTGCGGCGTGTCAGGTTTGACTGCGGAAAATTTGATCCTGATGTTCTCGAAAATAGCCGCCGTATCGACGAGTTGCGCCACAGGGTCGGCGGCGGAGATGTCCACCACGCACAACAGCAGGTCCGCAGCGCGCGACAAGTTGGAATGATACGTCTCCACTCTGTCGGACGTCACCGGGGGCGTGTCTATCAACTGAATCTGGATATCCTCGAACGGCATCATGCCCGGCATCGGGCGGGTTGACGAAAAGGGGAAATCGGCTATCTCCGGTTTGGCGTTTGTTAGCGCCGCGAGCAGAGACGACTTTCCAGTGTTCGGCGGGCCGACAATCACCGCCCTGCCCGCCCCCTCCACCTTTATCGCGTAGGGGTCCGTCCTCTTGCCGCCTGTTCGGTCGTCGGCGTCCCTCAGCTTGCTCAGCCGCTTCTTGAGGTCGCCCTGCATGTGGTCCGTCCCCTTGTGCTTGGGTATCACGGCCAACATGCGCTCCAGACAGGCTATCTTCTCCTCGACGGTTTTCGCCTGCCTGAACGCCTCTTCCGCCTTCTTGTATTCCGGTGTGAGGTTCGCCGGCATTTCATTCCCTCTTTTCAGCCCGCTTTTTCAACGCTGCGGGCTGAAATCGAATAACTGAAAATAATATAGCACAACAAATTCCCGGCAGTCCACGACGCGGCGCGTCCGCCTTTTCGCTCCGGTACGCTTTCGTCTCCGCTTTTCAGAGTTATAATTCCCTTTGAATAAATAGGAACTGCCGGACAAATCTCAGCTCCGGCGCCAGACAGGAGAAACGATTATGAAAAACGCGGCCCTTTCGATTCTTGCCATCACGGCGGCATTCCTTTTCGCCTCAATCAGCGCATCCGCCCAGACAGGCGCTCAACTCATCCTTGAGGACAAAATTTCAGGCTCCGAAGGAATTGCCCTCTGCCCGGACGGAAAACTGTTCGCCGTCGAGAACGGCAGCGGCAAAATATTCCAAGTCATCGACGATGAAAACGTGTCGCTGTTTTCGGAAGGACACGCGCGCGCCGCCGGCATCGCCTGCGGCCCCGGCGGCGACATCTTTGTGGCCGACTACGGCTCCGGAACAGTATCCGTCGTCTCAGCGGACGGCAAGGATAAAAAAGTTTTAGCTGGCGGGTTTAAAACGCCGAACGGAATAGCCGTTTCGGCGGACGGAACAGTTTACATGTCCGACTCCACATCCGGCATCGTCCACGAGATATCCCCGGACGGCAAAGCGGAGAGGCTGCTGGACGGCGTGTCGTTCGCCAATGGGTTGCTTATCAGCCCCGACGGCAAAATGCTCTATATCGCGCAGACCACCGCCGGAAAGATTGTCGCCGCCCCTCTCGACGGCCCGAACCGGGGCAAGAAAATCACATTCGCCTCCAAACTTAAAATGGCCGACGGCATAACAGGGACAGCCGACGGAACAATATACGCCTGCCTGTTCTCCTCAGGAGAAATCGCGAAAGCCGTCAAAGGAGCCGACCCTGAGATAATCGCCTCCGGCCTTAAGACGCCCGCCACCCCCGTCGTCAAAGACGGCTCACTCTACATCACTTCCCTAACAGGCTCGGGACTTTACAAAGTCCCATTGCCGAAAGAGGAATGACCGCGCGCCGAAGATAAAGACGATTCTAAGCCGCATCTAACGCAATCCTGCGATAGGCTCGTCCTTCGTTGTTTTCGGTTTTGCCTGTTTTTGCAGCGCAAAAAAACGGCTGCCTTGAAAATCGTAATAATCATTTGTCAACATCAACTAAAAAGCGCCGCGCTGTGGAGCGCGGCGCTTTTGATTTGCATTAATCGAGCGGTCGGCGTCCGCTTATTTCAGAGTCTTGAGATATTCGTTCATTGCGGCGGCGGCTTTCTTGCCCGCGCCCATAGCCGATATGACAGTGGCTGCTCCGGTGACGATGTCTCCGCCGGCGTAAACGCCCTTCATTGAGGTCTGTCCAGTTTCCTCGTCCGCCTCGATGGTTCCCCACTTCGAGAGTTTCAGTTCGGGGAGGGTCGAGAGAAGGAGCGGGTTGGGGCTTGTGCCGATTGCGACGACTACCACGTCCACGTCTATGCTGTAGTTCGAGCCTTTGACGGGCACGGGGCGGCGGCGTCCGGAGGCGTCCGGCTCGCCAAGCTCCATCTTGAGCACTTCCATCGATTTGACCCAGCCTTTTTCGTCGCCGTCGATTTTAACGGGAGCCTGAAGGAGGTCGAAGATAATGCCTTCCTCTTTCGCGTGGTGGACTTCCTCGGCGCGGGCCGGCAACTCATCCATCGAGCGGCGGTACACCAGATGCACTTCGTCCGCTCCGAGCCGCAGGGCGACTCTGGCGGAGTCCATTGCCACGTTTCCGCCTCCGATGATGGCCACTTTCTTGCCGACCTTTATCGGGGTGTCGTATTCCGGGAACCTGTATGCCTTCATCAGGTTGGCGCGCGTCAGGAACTCGTTGGCCGAGTACACGCCGTTGAGGTTCTCTCCGGGGATATTCATAAACATGGGCAGACCGGCTCCGGACGCGATGAACATCGCGTGGAATCCGTCGTCGCTGAACATCTGCTGGACGGTGCGGGTCTTGCCGACCACGTAGCTTTCATGCACATGCACGCCGAGCTTGCGCAGGTAATCGACCTCGCGCTCGACGATGCTCTTGGGAAGCCTGAATTCGGGGATGCCGTAAACGAGCACGCCGCCGGACTTGTGAAGGGCCTCGAAGACATGCACTTCGTGTCCGAGCATGCGCATATCGGCGGCGACTGTCAGCCCCGCGGGGCCTGCGCCGACGACTGCGATTTTGAAACCTGTAGCCGCGGGAATCTCCGGGATCGTCACTTTCCCCATCGCCGCTTCGTAGTCCGCCACGAAGCGTTCGAGGCGGCCTATCGCCACCGGCTCGTTCTTCTTGCCGAGCACGCATAGCGATTCACACTGCGACTCCTGCGGGCACACCCTTCCGCACACCGCAGGCAGCGCGTTCGTCTTCTTTATCGTCTGCACCGCGCCGAGATAATCCTTCTTGGCTATCTGCGAGATGAACGTCGGTATATCAATGTTCACCGGGCATCCTTCGACGCACGGTTTGTTCTTGCACTGCAAGCAGCGCAACGACTCGCGGTACGCCATCATCTCGGTGTACCCGTAGGGGACTTCCTCGAAGTTGCGGCGGCGGATGTCCGCCGGCTGCTCCGGCATCGGGGTCTTTTTCTTGCGCAGCTCTTTAAGGTTCTCCAGTTCGGCGAACTTTTCCTTTTCGCCCTCATACGCCGACTTCTCGTCGCCGGTATACGTGGCCTGCCTGTCCATGAGGCTCTTGAAATCGACCTGATGGGCGTCGAATTCCGGGCCGTCGACGCATACAAACTTCGTTCCGCCTTCGCCGTACCCTATCCTGCATCCGCCGCACATCCCCGTTCCGTCGATCATTATCGAGTTGAGGCTGACTATCGTCTTCAGATTATATTGTTTCGTGAGGTTGGATACGGCGCGCATCATGACGACCGGGCCGATGGCCAGCACGAGATCCACTTTTTCGCTCTCGATGATGTCCTTCAACTGGTCTGTCACAAAGCCGTGGCGTCCGTATGTGCCGTCGTCAGTGGTGACGAACAGCTCTGTGCTGACCTCTTTCATCTTGTCTTCCCAGATGAGGAGGTCTTTGCTGCGGGCGCCTATGATTGACAGCACCCTGTTGCCTGCTTTGAACAACTCGCGGGCTATCGGGAACACCGGGGCCACACCCACGCCGCCGCCGACGCACACCACCGTGCCGAACTTCTCGATGTGGCTTTCCCTGCCGAGCGGGCCTACTATGTCCGCCACAGTGTCGCCGACGTTCAGTTTGGACATTTTCAGCGTCGAGGCTCCCACCACCTGAGCAATCAGCGTGAGCGTTCCCTTTTCGCGGTCGAAATCCGCTATCGTCAGCGGAACTCTCTCGCCCTGCTCGTCAACCCGGACCACCACGAACTGGCCCGCCTTCGCCTGCTTGGCTATCTCCGGCGTCTTGAACAGGAAATGGAAAATTGTGGGAGAAATCTCCTCTTTTTCCAATATCACATTGTTCCTTTCAAGCGTTCCTGCGTCGAGACAGCTTCCATCGTGCGCCTTCACTGTTGCCTGACTCATATTTTTAGTCTCCTTGAATAATTTTTAGCAAAGCAGCGTTCATTGCCCGTGATATTATATATTAACACCCTGCTATTTCAATATATTTCCGACGATAAGTAAAACCCCAGTTCGGGGGTCTTTTTCGCGGTTTCAAATGAAGAACTTAGGAAAGCTTTAATCTCAAAAGTGTTAATAACGGCTTTTACCTTCGGCGATTGGAAAAGCTTATGAAAAGGGTTGTTTCTCATAACCCTTTTTCCCGAACTTCCGTTCTTTTTGATTATTCTTTAGAATGACTGATTTCTATTAAGCGGTAGTCTAGCATGAAAGATTTTGAACCCGGATTCGCCGGTAGAGCCGATGAGCCGTGGGGATTTTCATAGCGGCGAACTGCTTCGTTGCGGCCACATTTTTTTGTTCTGTAGGGGCGCGGTTTCCGCGCCCAATAACTACGACAATTTGGGGCGGGGCAACCCCGCCCCTACTGCAAAAATGCGTCTTTCGCCTCGCATTTCATCCGCCCTGAACAATTGCTCCCGAATCCTAATGAAAAATTCGGGTTGAAAGGGATTTTTAGGAAAAACTATTTGAAATGTTTTCCCTTAACCTAACCGTCTTGAAGCGTTGGTTTTTCCTTGAGAGAAAAAATGTGGTCGCGAAGGGTGGAGAAAGCGAATTTAAGAGGGGCGGCGTCTTTTTTCAGCCGGGAGAGCATTATTCCGCCCTCTAGCGCCATGATGATATATTCAGAAAACCCGGAAGAGTCGATATTGGAAGGAAGTTCGCCTTCGCGGCGGGCGTCTCTGACAAGCTTCTCGATCATCAAGCGCCAACGCTCGAAGAAAGCAGCGGTCCGTTCGCGGAGTTCTTCATCCGCGTCGCTCATTTCGAGCGCGAAATTGGCGAAAAGACAGCCGCCGGCGCAATCCCGCGCCTCGATCAGCGCCGCCAGCGCCCCCATCATCGCCCCAAGCTTCTGCGCCGGAGAAAGCCCTTCCGCTTCGCAGGCGGCGTTCATCACATCGAAGAATATCCCTTCCGCCTCGTCCATCACCGCAAGAGCAAGCGCCTTTTTGCTGTCGAAATGAAAATAAAAATTTCCCGCCTTGACGCCGCTTGCGGACATCAGGTCCCGCATCGACGTGCCGTTGTAACCCTTTTCTAGAAACAACGGCAACGAGGCCTCTATGATTCTGAGGCGCGTTTTGTCCGCTTTTGTCACATTTTCAGCCATGTCTTTTTACGCAGATAAACTAGCATAACAAAGAGATAAATGCAATCGCAAACATTCCGGTTTGACGCTGTTTCGCGTCTCCATATTCCGGCGCGCCGAGGTGTTTAGCGACGAAGTTGGCCTCCCGCGCTTGACTTCGATGACGCGGATGTATAGAATTTACAGTCCGAAAAAGACGGACGGGCGCATAAAAAGCCCGAAAGGCGCTTTAACATGGCGAAGAGTTTTAAGGAAGGCGATTGGGTCTGGCATAAAAACAACGGCATCGGCAAAGTAAGCTTGAGTTCCGATTCCGAGTTGCTAGTGGAGTTCGAAGGCGGGAAAGACGAGATATTCGACACCGCCGGCAAGAAACGCGCTCCCCTCGTTAAGCTTTCATCCCGGGGTTTTCATCTCAGGAAACGGGACGAAGCGGAACAGTTTTCCAAACATATCAATCAGGAGCCTCTGGACGCCGCTCTGGCGCTGGTGGAAGATCAGCAGGCGGAGATAACCCCCGCCGAACTGAAGGCGTTGGTCTGCCCGGCCCTCGTCGCGGAGAATGAGTTTGCCGAATGGCAAACCCGCCTAGCGCAGGCGGCGAAATCCGACCCGCGCTTCGAAGTGGACAAGGCCGGAAAGATTTCTTACAAGGGAGAACTAGGCGAGATCGCGCAGGAGCTGCTCGCCCGCTTCAGGCAGTCTCCGTCCCTGAAGGACAAACAAAAAATCGTCAGGGATATGATGCAGCTCGAACAGAAAGGCGTCCCCATGGAGGATGTCAGGGAAACCGCGGTGACCTTCTTCACGGGAACCGCGATGAACCAGACGAACAAAATGGGCGCCCGACTGGAGGCGCTCATTTTTTTAGAGACGCTGGATCCCGAACAGCACGACGCCATCAAGGGTTCCATATACGACGAAATCCGCATGTTCGACGTCGAACAGTCGGCGGTCGCGGTGTCCGAAGTCATGGACAACGCGGTGCGCAAGCGCCTGTTCGAGCTTTTGCTCGAGCTCAGCCCCGAACAGTTCCTAGACACCGCTTTCATGCTCACCAAGAGGTTCAAGAAAACCCAGCGCGACTGGACGCTCGATACCTTGCTGTCGATGGAAGACAAGACATATATCAAACACATAGTCGATGTGGCGATGGCGGACATAGCGACTAACATGCAGCCCTTCGTGTGGGTGTCGAAGACTCAGATTGAGAAATGTTCCGACATTGTCGACGTCGCCCCGCCCGCGGACGTGGTTATTTCCTCAATGTTCAGGATTCTCAACAACATTCACTTCACGTCCGCATACTCCTGCCGCAACAATTCCGACGGCCCAAGCGTCACCCGCGAGGAAGACGAACTGGTCAAGCTTCTCAAGGACGAGAAGAAAATCGGCAAGTTCCTCGACGCGCAACCCGCGGCCGTAGTGTCCCTGTTCGCCTCCCATTTCTTTGACTGCATCGCGTTCGATTTCGAGGAGCGGCAGAAACGGCTGAGGGAACTGAAGAACAAATACCCCGGCATCGAAGTTACCGAAGCGAAACGTCACAGCGAACAGGACGATGTCTACAGGATAACGCGCGAGAAATACGACCAGCTTGTGAGCGAGCTTGAAGATATAAACAGCTCGAAAATGGAAGAAGCGCTGTCCGACATCCGCACCGCCCGCGAATGGGGCGACATCTCCGAAAACGCCGAGCTTAACATCGCTCAGGACAAACAGAGGATGCTTCTGGGGCGCAAGAACGAGATCGAGCGGATACTCGACAACTGCGAAGTCATCGACTGACCGCCGGATTGTCCAAAAACCAACCCTCTATTCAACCCGAATCCTAACATGGATTCGCATTCTTTTTTGCGCGTCGTTTCCCATCCGGGCGACCCGACGGGTCGCCCCTACGGCCTCGCGCGCATTCTTTCCTATACGTCCTTTTCCATCCGGGCGATTCGCTGTTTCTGTTGTCCGTCTTTTGCCGGTTATCGCCTATTCCGGGCGACCCGCATCCTTCGCGCGATATATTTGATCGGGCGACAGCAGATTAGTCGGAGGCGGAATTGTCGATGAGCGCGCGGGCGGCGTCGAAGACTTCTTCGACTTCAATTTGGTTGAGGCATTTGCGGTGGACGCATTCGGGGTCGGAGCACGGGGAGCAGTCGGAGTATAGGCAGATGGTTTTGGAGCGGGAGCCGATGAGTCCGAATCGTTCGGGGAGAGTGGGGCCGTAGATGCCGACGCAGGGAGCGGCGGCGGCGTCCGCTACATGGAGAGGGCCTGAATCCACGCCGACGATGACGGAGCAGCGGGCCATGAGCGCCGCGGAGTCGAGAATGGAGCCGCGCTCAAAGTCTTCGCAGAACGCGCCCTGCCCTGTCGCCGCGATAATCTCGTCTATGACTTCTTTGTCCGCGCGGGAGCCGAAACAGATGACGGAGCAGCCGAGTTCGTCGCGGAGCCGGCGGGCGAGGGCGGCGAATTTTTCGGATGTCCAACGACGGGAAGGATGCCCGGCGCAGGGGATCAGGCCGGCAAGACGAGAGCCTTCAGAGAAACCGTTTGAAGCGAGGAAAGCGGCCGCGTATTCCTTATTTGACGGCGGCAGAGGTATTTCCAGCGCGGGGTCGGGGTTCATAGCGCCGAGGGCGCGAACGAGGTCAAGCGAAAGGTCGGCGGTGTGACGCGACGCCCTGTCGGAGTCATCCACCGTAAAATCTGAGAATATCTGTTTGCTGCTGTAGCTTACCATGAATCTTGCGCCGCCCAGACGGAGCAACAGGCTGGGGGCCAGTTTTCTCTGAGTGTCCACAATCAGGTCGAACTTTTCGGAGCGAATCGTCTTGACGAACCGCGCCAGACTGCGCGCGTTCAAGGCCTCGTAAAAATGGAATTCGAGGAACCTGTCCATGTATTCGCAGTTGTCGAACACGGGCCTGACGTAGCCGCGAAGGAACTTGCCGATGAAAACAACTTCGGAGCCGGGAAACTGTTTTTTAAGTTCCCTGAACAGGGGTGTTATGAAAAGGAGGTCTCCGAGTCCGGGAACGCCGATGTAAACGCCGATTTTTCGGATGTCGCGGAGGACGGAGGGGGATTTTTTCGAGAGAGGAATCAACATGGGCGAGAAGAGTCGTTCTCCTTGAGCGGCGCGGGAGCGCGGGCGTCAGACTTTGAACCTGTCGCCGTATTTTTCTGCGAACCCGGCGAGGCGCGCGCGCATCGTTTCCTCGCCGACCTCCGCCGCGTAAGCGAACGGAGTTTTTTTGAAGAGAGCGCCCATGCGCATCGCGTCGTCGATTTCCTGCGGAGAGGCGACGCCTTCAGCGGCGGCGCGTTCGGCTTCGGCGACTACGGCGGCGAAAATTCTGTTCAGGACAAGCTCACGATTTTCCATAGTCGTAGAACCCCTTTCCGGATTTGACGCCGAGGCGGCCGGAAGCGATGAGGCGCTCGACTTCTTCGGGCGGAGCGAACCTGTCGCCGAAAGCGTCCTGCAGGATGCGCATGACTTTGTGTATGAGGTCGATGCCGAGTTGGTCGGCCATTTTAAAGAGGCCGACTGGCAACCCGGCGTCGGGTTTGACTAGGGCGCTGTCGATTTCAGCGCGAGACATAAGGCCCTCGCGCTCGCAGCGGGCGGCCTCCAGCATGGCGGCGCAAAGGAGCCTGTTGACGATGAATCCGGCGGAGTCCGCGCAGCGCACGGGGGATTTGCCGATGGCTTCCGCGAGGGCGCAGACGGAGGACATGGTTTCGTCGCTCGTGCGCGCGCCCCTGACCACTTCCACCAGACGCATCATGGACACCGGGTTGAAGAAGTGCATGCCCGCCACGCGCTCCGGGCGGGAGACGGCCTCCGCGATGGCAGAGACGCTCAACGCCGAAGTGTTGGTGGCAAGGATTGCGCCGGGGGAGCAGGCCGCGTCCAGTTCGGAGAAAACCCGGCGCTTCAGGTCGAGGTTTTCGGGAACGGCCTCGATGATGAAATCGGCGTCCGCAAGCTCGTCGTATCCGAGAGTGACGGAGATAAGTTTCAATTTCTGTTCCATCTCGTCCTCTGACATTCTGCGGCGTCTGACCTTGAACTCGTAAATCTGGCGGGCATTCGCCACGCCAACGTCGAGGAAGCGGCGCTCGATATCTTTCAAAACCACAGGGAACCCGGCTTGAGTGGCGACAAAAGCGATTTCGCCGCCCATGACGCCGGCTCCGACTATGCCGATTTTTTTGATGTCCAAATCAACCTCCGAAGCGGGCGCGGCTCGCGGCGCCCAATCATTTCATTTCGGCGGGAGCGTCGAGCGCGGGCGGTATGGTCGCGAACAGTTGATTCACGCCGCGCCGCCACTTCTCGAATTCCGCCGGGTCGTGTTTTTCCGGGAACTGCATGTAAAGCTCGTTCGCTTTTTTTGCTGTCGACATGCCGTCGACCAGTTTGAGAATAAAACTCGGATTGTCGATCATTTTCATCAGCTTGATAATCCGTCCGAGAGCGGATTCCTGTTTCGCCTTGCCCGTGCCCCAGAAATCCCTCGGTTTGATGATGCCTCTGCCGAGGAGTATGTCGAGGAGTTTTTTCGGTTGAGAGACGAGGAACATCTGGAGGGCGTGCAACTGGGCGAAAGAGGCGTCCTGAAGGCGTTTATATTCGGCGTTGTAGGGCCAGAGAGCCTCGACGTCCGTCCTGCCGTTTTCGAGGGCGGAGTGGATTACGCGGGCGGCGATGGTGGCGGCTCGCAGCGAGCTGCCGACGCCGGAGCCGTCAATGGGGTTGCACTGGCAGGCGGAATCGCCGCAGAGGACGAACCCGTCGGCGACGAACGAGTCGAAGCCGCGCCTGACGGGGATGGGAGCGCCGTAGCCGCCGCGCAACAAATTCGGTTTGACATCCGGCGTTGCGGCCAGAAGCCCGGCGACGATGTCTCTGGGCCGCGGCCTGCCGGGGAAGTTAATGAACCCGGCGAAGAAGTCCGCCATGCCCGGCTGCTCGCGGTGAATCCACTGAACGCCGTTGTTGATGCCGAAGACGACCCTGCTTTCGCGCTCGCGGGCGTCGTCCTTGTGGATTTCCCTGTGGGTGACGAACATTTCGGAGCGGCTGATGTATTTTGAGAATCCGTATTTTGCGGATGAATGCTGCCTGAGAGCGCCGGAGATGCCGGTGGCGTCGATGGTGATGGAGGCGCGGATATCGATTTTTGAGCCGTCCGCGGCGCGGGCGACCATGCCGACGACGCGGTCGTTCTCGACGACAGGAGCAAGCGCGGCGGTCTTTTCCATGAAGCGGGCTCCGGCTTCGACCGCGTATCTCAACTGGCGCGCGGCCAGCATCTTCCTGTCCACGTTCATCTTCCCGGCGGTGTCCGCGACGAAAGAGAAAGTCTTCTGTCCGGGAGGGAAGACCTTGAAGTTGATGTTGCCCTGAAGCAACTCCGGCGGTTCGGGGGCGGGCAGCCCGACCTCGTCGTATATGCCCATGTTCACGTTGTCCCACCAGTCGTGGCCGAGGCCGGAGGTCTCGCGCCGGTCGATGAGGACGACGCTGCGGCCCATCCTCGCGAGGTTTCTTGCCGCATGGCAACCGGCGATTCCGGCTCCAGCGATTGCTACGTCATACTTGTTCATTTATCCTCCCGGTCAAGCCCTTCCCGTCAGAGCGGGAGGGCGGCGATTTCAGTTTTTGGCGCGGCGGGTTAAGCCGCGCAATTTCATTCGACGGCGCTCCTGTTTTTAAGCATTGCTTCAAGGCGAGCCGCCTGCTCCTCGACTGACATCAGATGAGCGCCGAGCGAGAAACGGAGTTCCTCTCTGGCGAAATCGAGCGCGACCAGCCTTTCCCGCAACGCCGATTCCCTCTTTGCGACAGTTTCTTCCACCACGAGGGAAAAAGGAGCCGCCACGTCGCGGATGAAGTCTATGGAGCCTTCGATTGCGCCCTGCCCGCCTTTTACGGCGAAAACAGCGGGCTGGAAACGCGCAAGGTCAGACTCAAGCTTCAGATGTCCCTCATCGCGCAACGGAAACGACACCGACGAAACGGAGGTCCGCGCGGCGACGGCCAGCGCTGCGGCGAAAGCGAGCGCGGGCAGCGCGAGTCTCATCTTTTTTTTTGCCGAATGTAACAAATCCGCGGAGGCGCCGCGCCCCGCGTCCGGGCTCAAATTGTTCCCCGAATCCCTATTGAAATTATTGCGGTTTGTCGTCATCTTAAAACCCGCAGCCGCGGTTGCTTTGATTCTGACGCGCCTATGCCGCCGCGAACCGGGCCAGTTGTCGCGGCCCCGCTGCCGTCCCGCGCGAGAAACGCGTCTGAATTCAGACTGCGACGAGTTGTTTTGCTTTTTTGACCGCTTCGGCGGCGTCCTGTCCGAATGCGTCGGCGCCGATTTCGTCCGCGAACTGCTGAGTGAGGGGAGCGCCTCCGACCATGACTTTCACGCCGCCCCTGAGACCGCTGCCGCCAAGCTCGTCTATGATGGACTTCATCTCGCGCATGGTGGTGGTGAGAAGAGCGGAGAGGCCGATCACGTCCGGCTTATGCTCGGAGACGGCTTTAGCGAATTTTGCGGCGTCCACGTCGGTGCCGAGATCGATAATCTTGAACCCGGCCCCTTTGAGCATGGCTGCGACGATGTTCTTGCCTATGTCGTGCAGGTCGCCTTTGACGGTTCCGATAACGACCACGCCCCTCGGTTTGGAATCGCCGGCCGAAAGGAGAGGTTGCAGAATGGCCATGCAACCCTCCATCGCTCTTGCGGCGACGAGGAGTTCGGGTATGAAGTATTCGTTGCGCTGGAAGAGGTCGCCCACTTCCTCCATAGCCGGCACCAGCGCGGAGTCCAGAATGTTCTGGGGAGCTTCCCCGGCTGCGATCAGCTTTTTGGTCGCCTCGACCGCTCCCGGCTGGTTTCCGTCAAGCACGCACTGCTTCAATTGTTGGTATGTTTCTTCCATGGCGCTTCTCCAATCCTAGTTAATGTCGGAACAATTATACTTGCAACAGGGGACGCAACACAACAAGGGAGGGCGAACAGGAGGCCGGTCAGCGGCGCGGAGGGAGGGACGCGGCCGGGTCTTTAGTTGACTCCGCCGGGGGCCATATATGGAGAGGCTCTTTGGAGAAAACAGCGTCCCAGTAGCCGAGGACGCGCGCGGCCAACTCGACGGCGACGGCTCCGGCGAGAAAAAGAAGAGGTTCCTCGCCACGCGCCGCCCTGACGGCCACCCGCGACAAGAGCCACCAGCGGAGGCTCTGCGTGGCGGTGCGGTGGGTGGTTCTGCGGGACAGCCTTTCATAGCCCGCGACGATGCTGCGCCGGCGCATGACTATCTCGCGGAGGTTGTCCGGGCCGAGGTTGTATACTTCGGCGCGCGGCTCGTAAACGATTTGAAGCCCTGCGGCGCGCACGAGGGCCTCTATCTGAGGCTCGTCCACCACAGTGTCGGCGGGCAAGCGGTCGAAGACTTTCTTGAACGCCACCATCTCGCCGCACTTGGGGCGTTTCAGCGCCACGTCGTGGTGCATAGACCACAAAAAATGGACGACGTATCCGGGGAATGTTTTTTTTGAATTGAGGGGAATGGGGCGCGCCCCGGTCATGCCCACCTCGCCGCGTTCCAGCGGAAGACAGAGGAATTCAACCGCGCGGGAGTCGGGAAGAGTGTCCGCGCCGACCACCACGCAAACGTCCTTCGTCGCCTCGGCCAGAAACCGATTGACAGCCTCGGCTTTTCCCTTTCGGGCAGGCTCGACGACGAGCCTTACGCGGGGGTCGGATTCAGCTTTGCGCCGGACGACGTCTTCGGTTCCGTCGTCGCAACCGCTGGCGACGACGATGATTTCGGTTATGCTCGCGCGCTCCAGCGACTGTCCGGCGAGCCGGTCGAGGACATTTCCGATATTTTTAGCTTCGTTGTGGGCCATGACGCCCACGCTGCATTCTATCAAAACGCGCTCCCGGAGGAGATTTGCGCCGAACGCGGGCGGCGGTCAGTCGGCGCGGTATTCCTTTATGGAGGCGAAGCGGCAGAAGCCGACACCGGATGCGGGCATGGCAGCGGATCGCTCGACCGAGCCTGTAAACTCGCACGGCCCGAACCAGAAACCGCCGACTCCGCGCATCAACATCAATTCGCTGTCCTTCGCGCCCTGCGCCGGGCGTATTTCGCCCCGCGCGTATTCGGATTCGATTTTCCAGCCGACATCGTAAATGGTAAGGGTGTCCGGACTGGTCCAGCTTTCGAGAGCGGAGAACGAAACCTCGTTGTCTCGCTGCGTCGAACCGTCGGGAGCTTTGTAAAGAGCCACGGCGCTGACCTGTTCGCCTTTGGAGTCGTAGAACCTAGCCGCCAGAAGGTCTCCGCCGTCGGGAAATGAAATTAGCGTCTTCGCCGACTGCGCCATAGCTTCGCCTTTCGGTTTGCCCCACCAGTGTTCGAGCCAAGCTTCGCCGGACAGCTTAACTTCGCCATCTTTGGCGGCGAGGGAGCCGGAGACTTTAAGGCGGGGAACGGCGTAGCCGACCAGCATGCCTGCCTCCGGGCCGTACAGGTCGCTGACGCTTTCAACGCGGACGGGGCGGTTTGCGTCGAAATAGAGAGGCTCCCGGCCGGACAGCAAAGACAGTTTCAAAACCCCGGCCCATGTGTTCAGGTCGATCTGATAGTCAAAAGCGGAGTTTGAGATCCGCTCAAGCCTGTTGCCGCCGAGGTTGATGTATAGGCGGCCTCTGTGCATCGCGGCGTCTTCTTCGGGGATGAGCGTGAAATTCTCGAACTCGCCTTTCTCGGCGAGTTCGTATGCGCGCCTGAACGCGGGGAAATCGGGCCGTTGCTCGGCGCGCATCTGAAGCAAGTCTTTTCCTAGGGCTTGAACAACGCCCATGCCGAACGAGCGAAAGTCGTGCGCGCCATCGGCCAGCCGCAGCGAGCCGTAGCCGTTGCGCACGTGGAAGTATCCGCTGCCGGCCCTGTTGAAGTGCGCGGTGAAATAGATAGGTTTATCAGAGCCGTCTTCTCTGAGGACGCCCTGAACGGACCAATACTCGAATGGAACTTCAAAGTGCGCGCCTTCGTCTTTATAGAAGCTCTCGTTGCCTGCAAGAAGATCGGAGGCTGATGCGGACGGTTTGCAAGCCATGCACAGAGCCGCCGCAAGAATAGCTATGCCAGCCGCCTTTCTCCATTTCGTTTTCGTCATGTCTCTGCCTCGCTGTTCGTCGATTTATATGCGATGAAAAAACCGGGCGGCGCGCTTACGGCACGCGTATCCCGTGAGCCTTGATTTTTTTATAAAGGTGGCTGCGTTCGAGTTGGAGGGAGCGGGCCGTCTCTGAGATATTGAAGCCGTGCTCCTTGAGTTTCTTCTCGATTAGTTCTTTTTCAAACAGGTTCATGGATTCTTTTAGAGAGCCAAGAGGCGCGTCTGAGCGCCAGTCGTCCGGAGCGACGCCTTCAGGCAGGTGGCCATAGACCGTTTTCGCCTCGATGACCGGTTCTTCGGCCATGATGAAAAGACGCTCCATGAAGTTTTGAAGCTCGCGGACGTTTCCCGGCCAAGAATAGTCCATCAGGGCCTCCACCGCGGACTCGGTCAACTGCTTCGAGGGGCGGCCGTACTCGTCGGCGAACTGCCTGAAGAAATGCCGCGCGAAAAGCGGTATGTCCGCCCTGCGCTCCCGGAGCGGCGGCACGTATATCGGGATGACGTTCAGTCTGAAGTAGAGGTCTTCGCGGAACCTGTTGGACTTTATTTCCGCTTCGAGGTCCTTGTTCGTGGCCGCGATTACCCTGACGTCAACCTTCACCGTGTTGTCTCCGCCGACGCGGTGGAACTCGTGTTCCTGAAGGACGCGGAGCACTTTCGCCTGAGTGTCGAGGTGCATGTCGCCAATCTCGTCAAGAAAGATGGTTCCCTTGTTGGCCGCCTCGAACTTTCCGCGCCGCATGGCCGCCGCGCCGGTGAAGGCCCCTTTCTCGTGTCCGAACAGTTCGCTCTCTATAAGCTCGTGCGGAATGGCCGCGCAGTTCACCTTGATGAAGGGGCGGTCCCTTCGAGGACTGGCGTTGTGCAGCGCTCTTGCCACCAGTTCCTTGCCCACCCCGTTCTCGCCTCTTATCATCACCCTGCTCTGCGAGTTGCCGACCGTCATAATTCTGCGGACAAGCTCTTTCATGGCGGAGCTTTCGCCGATTATGTCGTGTTTCTGCCGCACCTCGTCCCGCAGCGCGATGTTTTCTTTTTCCAGCCGACGGAACTCTATGGCGCGCTTGACGGTCAGCAACAGTTTTTCCCTCGAAACGGGCTTTTCGATAAAGTCGTAAGCGCCGAGCTTGGTTGCCTCGACCGCGGTGCTGATGGTTCCGTGCCCGCTCATCATTATGACGGCGGTGTTGGGCCATTTCTCCTTGAAGACGCGCAGAAGCTCAAGCCCGTCCATGCCGGGCATCATAATGTCGAACACTCCGAGGGAACACTCGGCGGCGGCCTGCTCTTCGAGCGCCTTTGCTCCTGATTCCGCCGTCCTGACGGCATACCCGTTGGACTTCAACGCCATCGATATGGTCGATAGGATGTTCTTCTCGTCGTCCACTATCAGAATCGATTCATCGCTCAAGCCCTGAGCCTCCAGTCTCGGCGGCTGTCTGATCGCCGAAAGTCACCGCGAACTCCGCTCCCTTTCCGGGCGCGCCGGACGCTTCTATCCTCGCGCCGTGGTCGGCGAGTATCCTTCTTGCGATGGAGAGGCCCAGCCCGGTCCCGCCGCTTTTTGATGTGAAATACGGCGTGAATATTCTCTCCAACTGTTCCGCGGTCATGCCGACCCCCGTATCCCTGAAGCGGAAGACGGCCCCGCCATCGGTCTTCACGGCGGACACCGTCAAATCGCCGCCGTCCGGCATCGCTTCTACCGCGTTCTTTATCAGGTTGGTGAAAACCCTGTTGAGCTGGTCGCGGTCGGCCCTGATCACAATCGCCTTGTCGCAACCTATTATATTCAATTTGACCCCGGCCGGGGCGGTCGAGCTGTGAAATTTCACTAGGTTATGCAGCATCTCGGCGGCGTCCACGCGCTCGAACACCGGCTCCGGCATCTGCGCGAACTCCGAGAATTCATTGGCCAGTCTCCTCAGCTTGTCCACCTCTTCGAGTATCATGTCCGACGATTCCGGGAACATCTCGTCGAACATCTTCCTGTTCTCCTCGAACACCGCTTTCAGGTTTTCGATGGAAAGCTGGATGGGGGAGAGGGGATTTTTAATTTCATGGGCGATCCTGCGGGCGACCTCGCGCCATGCCGCCGTCCTTTCGGTGAGCGCAAGCCGGATGCTGTAGTCGCGCAGGTCGAACGCCATCTTGTTCATGGTGCGCGCCAGCAACCCAATCTCGTCGCCGGACATGACGGGCGTCTCCGCCACGTCGAACTGCCCAGAGCCTATCAGCCGGGCGCTCCTCACCAGCTTCTCGATGGGCCTCGTTATCCCCACCGACATGATAACGGCGAGAGCCATAGAAACGCCGAGGCCGAGCAGCATCACGTACAATATGTCCCGCCGCGTCTGCGCGACTATGCCGTTCACGGTGTCCCGCGACACGCCGATGACCAGATAGCCCATCCCCCGTCCGGTGTCCGGGTCAGTCAAGGGGACTCCCCCGACCGTGAAGTCGGTGCGCCCGACATGGACGCGCTTGGTTGTTTCCGGCTCCGCGTCGAGCTGCTCTAAAAACTCTTCGCCCACAGGCAGGCTCGTCTCCGGGTCTCCCTCCTGTGAACTGAGCGTCGCTTTGTTGCCTTCAAAGAGAACCACTCTGGCGGACGCCAGACGGTGGAGCCGGTCTACGTATTCTTGGCCTACCCGCGTGCCGCCAATGAGGACTGCGTCGTTCACCCCAAGATAACGGATCGGATGGTATATCATAACCGAGACCGCGCCGCTTTGTTCGTCTCTCCTGAGGGTAACGCCGACAGTCCCGTTTTCGAGCGCGTCGCGCACGAACGCGTCGTCGGCGAAAGAGCGGGCTTCGATGTCGAACCGAGCCGGGTTGGCCCCGTCGGCTATAAGCCTGTATTCGGCGTCGGCCACCATCAGGATGTCCAGTCCGGAAGTCTTGCGCATCGCCTCCACGCGTCTTATCAGCACGTTCGGCCACATGCTGTATGTGGCGACGTCCTCGATGAGGAAGCGGTCGTTGGCGAGCGTCTCCACTCTGTCCTTCGTGTTCTCCACCAGCGCGCGGTGCTCGTTTCGTATGCCGTCTAGGGCGCTGGTGACGCGTCCCCGGTCTATATTGTCGAAGCTCGTCTGGAGCCGCATGTTCAGCAGATAGAGCATGGGCGCGATGGGGATGAGAAAGACGACCAGCATCACGCCCATCAGTTTGGCGCGTATGGAAAGGCTTCGCCTCGCCCCCTCGGCGGGAGCGGTTTTCGCGTCCGTTTCCAATCTGTCCGCCGCCATGCCTTCAGTCCGTTTCCCTTATGTAAGCCGAATCGATGCGGGGCGCGCCGAACGGCCCCGCCTCCGCCCCGTAAACGCTGCTCTGCCTTAAATACGCCGGTTTCCGAGAGAACAGCATTATGACCGTTCCCTGCCCCTTAGCGTCCGCTCCCAGCCTCCCGGCTATGGCGGTCGAGCGCGTCAGAGTTCCCGCCGGGCCGTAAAGCGCCGTCTCCACCGATTCCGACAGCCCCATCATCACCGGCATCCATCTCAGTATGAACGCCGGAGCGTCGTCCGTGGCGTATTGAGAGATGTCAGCCAGCCCGCGCTCCCTGAGCGTCGCCTTGAAGCCCGCTTGGCCTAGGTTTAGTTGTATCTTTTCAGCAACTAATTTCAGCGCGGAACTGGTGTCAGGATACCACAACGGCAGGGGGATGGCCGCGTCGCGAGGGGCCGACGATCCATGCTTCGCCGGGCCGGTGTTGTTCTCCTCCGCCCCCGCTCCGCCGAGTATCACTCTCACAATCGATTGCCTGTCTATCGCCGCGGACGCGGCCGACCTCGCCGCCCGCTCCGCGAGCGCCGGGTAGTCGGGGTTGACGTCTAGGAAATATATGTTTTTCATCTCCGACTCAAGCGGCGGGGGATACATCTCGCGCTCGGCCCTGCTCAGCCCGTGCGCGGGCACGTCCGACACGTCGAGAGCCCCGCGCTTGAACTCCGTCAGCCTGTCCCGGTCGTCTTTGACGACCCGCAGCGTTATCTTGTCCAGATACGGCCTTCCTTCGAAATACTTGGGGTTCGCCGCCAGCGTCGCGTCGCCTCTCGACGTCGTTTCGACGAGCGCGAACGGCCCCGTCCCTATCGGCGGAGAGAAGTCCCTGTTCGCCGCCGACACTATGGACAGCGCGGGAAAACACAGGTATCGCAGGAAGTTCGGCTGCCTCTCCGTAAGCCTGACCTCGAACCTCAAAGGGTCGGTTATCTTGAACCCTGAAATTCCGCGCTGCTTGCCGGAGCGGAACTCCGCCGCCCCCGCCACGCCGTCCAGCAGGCGCCCGTACGGCGACCTTCTATTGCTTATCAGCGACTTAAATGTGTGCAGCACGTCCGCCGAGTTCAGTTGCGCCCCGTTGTGAAACAACACTCCCGGCCTCAGCTTAAAGTAAAACGTCATTCCGTCGTCGGACACGACGGGCATCGAGTCCAGCAGAACAGGCGTCGGCGCTCCGCTCGGCCCCGGAGCCAGCAGCGTGTCGTATATAAGGTCTGCCGCTAAAAATTCGTGGTCGTACATGAACAGCGCCGGGTCGTATTTCGATATCCCGTCCGGTATCGCAACGACCAGTTCTCCGCCGAATTTAGGAGGAAGAACGGCCGACGCCGGAGCGGCGCAAACCGCGATGAGCGCCGCCGCCGCGAGCGCCGCCGCCCTGACCGTCCATCCGCCCGCTCTTATTTTTTTCATCATTTATTGTCCTGTCCGCTCGCGGACCGCGCCGGGCAGTCCGCGCCGCTTTATCGTCACCGCTTCGTGTAAGGCGGCAAAACCCTGAACAGCCTGAATCCGGCTCCCGTGTCGAGCGCCCCTATGATTTCCGTCCTGCCGTCGCCGTCGAAGTCCCAAGAGGCGAGAGCGGCCACCGCTCCGTTGAACGGTCCCGCGCGCCATATTTCAGTTATCAGCCCCGCCTCGGCCCTCAGCAGCGCCACCGCGTCTTCAGTCGCCGACTCGGTGGTCGCCACGATGTACTGCGCGGCTCCCTGCGCGCTCTCGTCCGCCTTCGCGCACAGAACCGCGCCTCCGTACCGCGTCTCCGTTCTCGCCTTCTCGTTGCCGGGCCCCTCGTACATCCTGATTACCCCGTCCTCGCCCGCCGCCACCAACTGCGTCAAATTCGCGCTCGTGTCCGACCACCGCCTCGCGCATATCGTATAGTAGTCCGGCGACACCGGGAAATTCACCGTGCGCGGCGTCGCCCCGGACGTATCCACCAGTCGCGTCTTCAGTCCGTTGAAACTCGTCACCCCGACCCCGTAGTCGGACATCACTGTCACTGCCTCCGCCCTCATCGCGTCCGCAACGAATCCCGACACTCTCCCGGCCCGCTCAAGGCTCTCCCCCGTCCACTCATACGCGAACGCCCTGTCAAACGGGTTCATCGAAACGAATAGCAAGTTCTTCCCGCCGAAACTGCCGACCTTCATCGTTCCGGCGACGCCTCTCTTCGGATACACCTTCTGGAACTTCCCCGACCACAACCTGCTCAAACGCCCCGGCTCGGAGAAATAATAGAGATCGAGCGCGCCTGATGTCAGGACCGCTATGCCCGGCGTCCCGTCGTCTTTCAGCGGGATCGCGGCAAGCGCCAGAACCGGGAGATCAGAGCGCATTCCTGACAGATACTCGACCGTTCCCGGAGTTGCTACCGGCAGCTTCGCAAGCGCGGCGTCGAGCGGGCCGGGACCTCCCGCCGCCTTCGGCTCAGGCATCTCCTCTTCAGGAAGCGCGTCCTCAGCCTCCTCCAATTCCGCCTCCACCGCCGCCGCCGCTTCCTCTATAGCCGCCCTCATGCTCTCGTCCATCTCATAGTCAAGGCCGTCCCCGGAATCCTCATCCGCCGACTCTTCTTCCGAGTCGTCCGGCTTTTGAGAGCTTTCAACTGATGTCCGAGGCTCTTCCTGAGACGCCGCTTCTTCGTCAGAATCCGCCGGGGCAGCCGCCGGTTTCGCTTCAACGGAATCAGGCGCGCCCGCGCGGCTTGCGTACTCCTCAGTCTTCAACGACCCGGCCTTCCGCAAAAGATATTCCCGCGACAGCGCGACGCCGCCGGACGCGCTCCTGAGCCGCGCCGTAAGCAGCGTCCTCCCGGATGCGTCCACCGCTATCCTCGTCTCCGCCACATATCCCACAGGAGCCGCCGCCGCTATCCGCCTGACCTGTTCATCCGTCAGATATCCCGCGCCGCCACCGCCCGCCGTCGTCGCCGAAAGCACGTCGAACCGCGACGCCGGCAACAGCCTGAAGTATTCCTTTTCAGCAACCGCAAGCATCAGGTCGGCTCTGAAACTCTGTAGCGCCGAGCCGAACTCGCCTGTCTCGTCCTCCGCCGGAGCCACCGCCACTGACACCGACTTCGCCGTCGCCGCCCCGGCCCCTATGTACGCTCCGAAATCCTCTGCCACTAGTTCGGCAATCCCCTGCGGCAGAGAAGTTTCCATCGCAACCGCAGCCGCGCCCGCCGCGACAACCGCCGCGGCCATAACCGCCGCCATCGCATGTATCCATCTTTTTTTCATTTTTCCGCCCGCCGGCTCTTTCGCATTTCCGAACCGGCCCGTTTCACCTTCCTTTTGGTATTCCGCAATATGATTATGACGCTCTATCTTCGCCTTCATCTCTCTAACGGAACCAAGTTCGTTCCCTCCGGCGTCACAACGCTCCTAGTGGCTCCCGCTCCGCCGCGTTCCACTGCGGGCGCTTCGCCACGAGGCTCCGGCCCGCGCTCGACCGCCCCGCACACGCCGTCCTTTCCCCTCATAAGCCCTTCGGCGCACTCGCACCGCTTCAACTCCGCGTCATACCTCTCCCTGTCGCCGCATGCGCATTCATACCCCGTCGCGTCCGGCTTCATCCCGCCCGCGCAAGCGTCCGCGCACTCGGCAACCGCCGGGTTCATTATCTTTCCCGCCTCGCACACGCACCTGCCCGCCGTCCTGTCGTATCTCGACTCCGGCGGACACTCGCACACGCCCGCCTTCTCGTTGGCGACGCGGCCCGGCGGACATTCCTCGACACACCCCCCGCGGCCTTCCAGCAACAGCCCCTTTTCGCACGCGCACATCATCGTCGCCCTGTCCAGCTTCATCCCCGCCCCGCACTCGCACTCCTTCGCCTCCGCGCCGTACGCCGCGCCCTCCGGGCATTCGCACCTGCCCGCGCCCGCCGCAGTCCTCATCGTGGCCGGACACGCCGCCGCGCATTCCCCCGTCGCCGTCACCAACAGCTTGCCCGCTCCGCACTCGCACTCCCCCGTTATCTCAAACGCCGTCATCCCCGCCGGACACTTGTCCACGCATTTCTTCGCCGCGTGATCGTAAACTTTTCCCTTCGCGCACCTGAGCGCCCCGGCGGCCCCTATCATTACGACAGCCGTTTCACCCTCCGGGTTCTCCCCTCCCGCCGTTATTCTCGCCGGGTACACGTTACCAGCGAACCCGACCGCCTCCCCGTCGCCCGGCGCTCCATCTCCGTCAGAGTCCCTGAACGCCGCAACGAAATACTTCCCCTTCGGCGCTTTTTCTATCGTATATTTTCCGTCCGAGCCGCTCACCGCGACCGTCCCGCTCATCGGTTTTTCATTCAGAAATCGGGCCGACGCGTAGAGGCCGACCGTCGCTCCGCCCACCGGCTTGCCCTTGTGCTCCACCCTTCCATGCAGTCTCGACATCCCCGCCTTCGCCGCCCCCGGCGCAACCACGCACGCCGCCTTCCCGGCCTCGCAGAACTTCATCTTTCCCGGAACCGGCTTCGAGTCCGCGTTCGCCAAGTCCGTCCCCGCCGCCCTCTCGACCCTGTCGGAATAACCGTCCCCGTCGGTGTCCGCCGGGGGAGCCGGAAGAAGGACGGACGGAACCGCCGTCAATATGGGAGCCGGAACCGAGCCAGCGTCCGCGGGGTCCGTCCCGGCAATCCGCTCCTCGATGTCCGACGCGCCGTCGCCGTCTGAGTCCGGGCCGTCGTAGTATTCCGTCGGCAGCGACCAGAGGGTAGCGTTCATGCAAATCTCCCTGAGCGACCATTCGAGCCGCCCCGCGTCCGCCGCGTCTAGTTTGACAAAACGCGACCTCACGGCCTCCCCGACGGGCTTCAGCGCCGCCTCCGCTTCCGCTAGGAACTTCGCGTGAGCCGCCACCGCCTTCCCCATGTCGGCCTCCGCTCCGTTCAGCGCTTCGGCCATCCTGCGCTCCGCGGCGGTCAACCCCTCGAACGCCTCGTATGCCTCCCCGGCCTCCAGCCCGATTTCTCCGATTATCAATACGTCCCTCAAATCGGACGCCCATTTTCTTTTCAGTTCAAACCGCTTCGCGACGTCCTTTTCGGCGTCAATTTTCGCTGCTTCGCCTCTAAAATCCTCGAGGACCGTCTTGGTCGGCGATATCAGCAGAGACACGGCCTCAAGCGGCGAAGGAGCCGCGTCGCTTGCTCCATCCGCCGCAAACGCCTTCATGCGCCCGCGCGCGTCCTCCCCTCGCCCTGCCGCCGCCAGCGCGCGCCCAAGCGCCGCCCCGTACGCGGGCATGTCGAACGTTCCATCCGCAACCGCCGGACAACCCGCCCCGCGACCGCCCTGCCTCATGCATCTGGCCGCCCAGTCGAGCGACATGTCCCGCGCCGTCCGCCACGCCGCAATATCCGTCATCGTTCCCCGCGCGAGCTTCGCCTCTTTCGATTCCTTTGAGACCGCCACTTCGGCAGCCTCCCGCAGGGCGTCCGTGGCCGCCCCCGCCTCCCGCGCCGCCTCCAGCCTCGTCAGCGGCCCGGCAATCCCCCTGACCAGCGCCGCCATCCGCGCATCGTCCGCCGCCGTCCCCGCCCCGAACAACATTTCCGTATATTTTGCGTGCGCCGCCCGCGCCACCGGCAGCAACTTGTCCGCCGTCTTCTCAGGATCCCCCGGCCCGCCATTCTCAAAAAACAATGCCTCGTCCACCAACTGCTTCACGAACGACGCGTCTATCTCCCACGGCTTCGCGTCCCGCTTCTTGGCAATCCCCGACTCCGTCATCTTCCTAAGCAGCCTCGCCTCGATATCCGTCTCAGGGTTCACCGCCACGCTGTTCGTCCCCGCAGAAAGCGGAGGCAGAATTGCCGAGAGCGTCGGCTTGCCGTCTCCCGTCTCGACTCTGACCACCAGAGCGCTCTCGCCCGCAGGCGCTCCAGTTATCCTGAAAACCCCGTTGTTCACCGCCGCCGCCGCGCTCCCCGGCAACGGCAGCAGCGCCGTCCCGTCCGGCGGGATCCGGTACAATCTGGCAGTCGCCCCGGCGCGCAGCGCTTCCGCCCTGCCCGCTCCGTCCGCAGCAACTCCGTACCCCGAATACAAATCAACCCGGCCCGTCACAACCGCGTCCCCGGTTGCCGCCTTGTCGCTTTCTCCCTTTTTGCCCCCTGCGCCCCCGCACCCGGCCATCACCACCGCCGCCGCCAGCATCGCAACCGCCATATATCCTTTTAATCTCATGTGTCTATTCACTCTCCATCTTTCATATCTGTCAATAATACCACTACCCCCGCCTTTTTGCATCAAACCCGCTCCGCCCGCCTCGCCCGGTTGGGGCTTAAGGGAAAACTTTTAAAAAAGTTTTCCCTTAAAATCCCTTTCAAAATCTTTCATGTTAGGGCCAAAGACAGAGCTTCGCTTCCGCCTTTGGCGCGTATCTTATGAAAAGTTATTGGGAAAGGGGTTTCAGAGAACTCTAGTTCTTAAAATAATTTTGACAAGAAAAGAATCGTAGGGGCGACCTGTCGGGTCGCCCGGATAGGATAGCTCATTGGCATCTATTTCCAAATGGTTTCCTGATTCCCCCTGAAACTCATATAGTGGTAAAACCTAAAAAAGCCCCGTTTCACTTAACAAATATCTTCTCGAGGCGCATTGATTTTGGAGCGCTGCGATTCATCGCCGCTTTAATCGCGATCAACGCTGACAAGAGCC
>JAKQPS010000199.1 GCA_029564595.1 bacterium
AACGCTCTTTCAGGAAACTTTATCTTCTTGCCCGAAATCATCGTTTCCGGGTACGCCTGCTTTATGAACGCCCTTGACCTTCTCACCACCACCTCTTCCAGCAGATTGAAAAGCTCGACCGCGCTTCCGCCGTCCCGCGACCCCCTTCTCGCTTTGAGAAAATAGCGGTACAGGTCTCCGATGCCCGCGCCCGCGAAATAGCTCTTGTCCCCGCCGGTGAACAGGCATATCTGGTTGTACAAGTCCAGCAGATCGTTGTTTATCGGCGTGGCCGTCAGCAGCACAAGCTGTTTCTTCATCCCGTCCCGCCCCCGGCTCCCGTTCATGCTTATCAGCCGCTCCAGATTCCCGTACCGATTCGAGTTCCTGTTCCTGAAATTGTGCGACTCGTCTATAAGAATAAAATCCGCGTCCCCGTAATCTTCAGCCTCAAAGTCCTCTCTTCCGAGCAATTCCTGTGTGAGTATCGTCGCAGGAATCGTCGCGTCCCGAATCTCGTTCTCCCACATCTTCTTCAGGGACGCCGGGCATATTATCAGCGCTTTCTGTCTCATGTGATAGGCGTATTCCTCAAGCAACTTTTTTCCGATCCATGTTTTTCCTATCCCCACCGGGTCAGCGACAATCACGCCGTCGTATATCCTCAGTATCTTTCTGGCCTTCTTGACGGCGTCCTTCTGAAAATCCGCCAACTCGATGACGGACTTCTTTCCCGCCTGCTCGATCTCCTCGCCAAGCTCGTCCTTGAAATACTCGAACAGCGCCTTCATATACACCTGATGCGGCGTGTACTCTTTCTCTCCGAACTTCGAGGCGTCCAGCAGTTCTATCAACTCATCCTTGAAATCTCTCGATGCCTCCCATCTCTTCTCGAACCACTTTTCCAGTTCGATAATCGCCCGCGCGCCCACCTCGCTCTTTATCAGTTTCCGGTTCAGCTCTTTTATGCCCTCACTAGGTTTGTCCTCCGACAGCCACCGCACCGCCTGTTGCGCCTCCGGGTCGTTCGCCTCGTCGTCGTCCAGTATCACTTTGTGAGAAACGTTCAGCTCGCGGTTGCTCGTCAGCCCCGGCCCCGTCAGATTGCTCGAACCCACAATCGCAGACACCGGCCTGAACCGCTCAAAAATATATTGCTGCCCCGGCCTGTCGGAATAAAACAGATAACATTTCGCGTGGAGAAACCCCTTCTCGTGAAACCTCACCGCCACCCGCTCATCCCGCAGATAGCGTATCAGCTCCTCAACCAGCGCGAGCGTCTCCCCGTTGAACGGCTCCCGTTCGAGGTCTCCCCTCATTGCAAACAGAGACGCCTTCGCGTTCGGCATGACGCCAATCTGCTCGCCCGTCCTCGGCTCCGCGCCCAGCAACAACCTGAAATTGCCCAACCCGTCAAGCCCCGCCTTAATCAGCTTGTACCCCTGAA
>JAKQPS010000181.1 GCA_029564595.1 bacterium
CTCTTGTCAGCGTTGATCGCGATTAAAGCGGCGATGAATCGCCGCACTCCAAAATCAATGCGCCTCGAGAAGATATTTGTTAAGTGAAACGGGGCTTTTTTAGGTTTTACCACTATATGAGTTTCAGGGGGAATCAGGAAATCATTTGGAAATAGATGCCACTGAAAAACCTTTCCCAATGTCTCTTCACTTGATACGCGCCGAAGGCGGAAGCGAAGCTCCGCATTCGGCGCTAGCGTGAAATTTTTTGAAAGGGATTTTAAGGGAAAACTTTTTCAAAAGTTTTCCCTTAACTCCCCTCCTCCTTCAAAAAGCCGGAGAAGGGTCGCCTTTGCCTTCACGGATGATGACAGGCTCGTCTCCCTGAGTGAAATCTATTATCGTGGAAAGTTCATAGGGGATGATTCCGGCGTCTATGACGAAGTCGAGAGCGTGTCCGATGCTGTCGTTGATGTCGGACGGATCGTCCATGTATTCTCGTCCGCTGTTCATGGCGGTAGTTCCGATTATAGGGTTGCCCAGTTCGCTTATTATCGCTTGGCTGACGACGTTGTCAGGGACGCGGATGCCGACGGTTTTGCGGGGAGTCATGACGAGGCGCGGCACTTCGCGCGTGGCTTGCAGGATGAACGTGAACGGGCCGGGAGTGAGTTTTCTCATAATCCTGTACGCGCCGTCCGGCACGAGCGCGTAGCGGCTGATGTCTTTGAGGTCCGAGCAAAGGAAAGTGAGCGGCTTCTTTTTTTTGTGAGGTTTCAGAGTATAGATGCGCTCGATGGCTTTTTTGCTCATCAGCGACGCGCCTATGCCGTAAGTGGTGTCCGTGGGGTAAGCGACGAGTCCGTCGTCCCTGAGGGCGGATACCGCGAACGACACCAGCCTCGGCTGCGGATGATCGGGGCTTAATTCAATGATTCTAGCCATGCCTTGAGATGCCTCCCCCGCCGCGCGGAGTTCATTTCCCCTGCTCGCCGCCATCCGCCGGTTTGGCGGAAAGTTCTTCCACGCGCTTGAGAAGAAGGTCTCGCTCTTCCTCGGCGGACTTGAGGCTCGATCGCAGGTCGCGAAGGTTTTTGCCTGCGCGGAATTTGCCCGGAAGATCGAGAAGAGCCATAGCCGCCATGCCGATGGCGAGCGCAAACAGCGCGATGTGCGCTACCGATGTTTCAGGCCGCGCCATCCAGAACACGTTCACCTCCGCCTTTTCCGGGTTGCTCAGCACGAAAAGAAGTGTCAACGCCAGAATAGCCACAAGCCCGGCCAGTTTGATTTTGCTCATGTTTCACCCCTCGATGAATTCTTCGACAAGAGCGTTGAAGTTCCCCGGAGTCTCGATGTTCGGCGAATGCCCGCAGAAAGGAAATATGTGAAGTTTGGAGCCGGGGACTTTTATCGCGGAGGTCAAAGAAGATATGGCGTAAATGCCCGGATCGAGCGCGCCGTGGACGACGAGCGTGGGCGACTTAATGCGCCCGATTCTCTCTCTCGCGTCGAACTGCGCTATTTCGTCCATATATGTCGCGGTGGTTTCGAAAAATTTGTTCGTGAACATGAACGGGTTTTCGCGCAGATAGTATCTCATCACGTCCGGGGAGCTGCGCATTCCAAACGCGCCGATGTTGAACGCGAAAACTCCGCCGACGAGTCTGCGCTGCCTGTCGTTCATGAATCTGCCGAGGGTAGGCATGAGTTTCAGGCCGATGTAAGTGCCGCTGCTCTCTTTTATGGAGGATGTTCCGGAGACGATTATCAGCTTGTCCACCATTTCGCCGAATCTGGCGGCGAAGTCGAACCCGATCATAGTCCCCAGAGAATGGCCCATGAGGATGAACTTGCGGATGCCGAGAACCTTGGCGAGCGCCTTGACGTCCAGCACCGAGCGGTCGATGGACATATTGGCTGTGGCCGGGCTGTGGCCGAACCCGCGCAGGTCGAACGTGACGCACCTGTAGCGGTTGCTGAAATATCGCACCTGATGGATAAACTCGTAGTGGTCGGCTCCGAGGCCGTGTATAAAAAGAATTGCTTGATCGCCCTCGCCCTTTTCCACGACGTGCAACCCAGTGGCCCCGGACGGCAATTCGGGGTCGGGAATCATTATCGTGCTGCTTTTCAGCATGGTTGAGCTTTGCATGGCGCGACTCCGACCGGAAAACCCCGCGAGGCGGCGGAAGCGCGTTCGTCCGCCAGCCTTTCGTCCGATCAGCTTAATAATATAGCCCATCGCGGAAAAAGTTGAAACACCCGGCTGCGAAGCTGCCGACGCGCCGCCCTTACGGAAAGCAGGCAGTTGAGAGCTTCGCGTTTGCCGCGCCGGAATTTTCGCTTCTCGCCGCTCCATTATTCGCCCCGAACTCGGTTGCATTTTGATTTTCATTTTGATAGAATGTGATTCTCTTGAAAGCGGCGGGAACGTCTTTTTTTATGTCCCGCGACAAATAGAAGAGAGATCATGCCAAAAACGAACGGCGACAGTTGTATACAGGTGAACGGTTCCGCGCGGCTGAAGGGCGAAGTAAAAATCAGCGGGAACAAGAACGCTGCGTTGCCTATTCTCGCCGCCGCCCTGCTCACCGAAGGCGATATAACCCTGAACAACATGCCCGACCTCAGCGACATCCGGCTGATGAGAACGGTGCTGAACGAACTCGGAGCGAAAACGACGTTCGACAACGGTGTCATGACGATAAACGCCCGCGACGTGAACAAGTACGAGACGCGGTTCGAGCTGATGAATCAGATGAGGGCGTCGATATACGTGATCGGGCCGTTGCTCGCGAGGTTCGGAGTGGCTAGGGCGCCGCTGCCGGGCGGATGCGCGATAGGCTCCCGCCCGGTCGATTTTCACATCAACGCTCTGGTCAGGATGGGCGCGACGCTGACGTTCGACCACGGCTCCATGGAGCTTCGTTGCGGCAAGCTGCGCGGTCAGAGAATATATCTTGATTTCCCTTCAGTGGGAGCAACAGCCAATATAATGATGGCCGCCGCGCTGGCCGAAGGAACCACCGTAATAGAGAACGCCGCAGAGGAGCCTCACATTCAGGACCTCGCTTGGTTTATCAAGTCCATCGGCGGCAGAGTCAACGGCGCCGGCACGAAAACGATATCTATTGAGGGAGTCGCCAAATTGCACGGAGCCTCCCATACCATGATACCTGACAACATCGAAGCAGGCACTTTCATGGCCGCTGCCGCGATCACCCGCGGAAACATCTCCGTCGAAGGCGTTCAGTTGAAAGACCTGCGCCCGATAATCGTAAAACTCATGGAATGCGGCGTCTCGATTAAAGAGCACAAGAACGCTCTCAAAGTGGTCGGCAGAAAAAAACTTGACCCTCTGAAAATAACCACCCTGCCCCACCCCGGTTTCCCCACAGACATGCAGCCGCAGATGATGGCTCTGCTGTCCACCGCCGAAGGGGTGAGCATAATAAAAGAAACCGTGTGGGAAAACAGGTTCATGCACGTTGCGGAGCTGGCGCGGATGGGCGCGAACGTCAACGTGCAGGGAAATACCTGCGTGATAATAGGAACGCCGCAGTTGAACGGGTCGAAGGTGGTGGCTACCGATTTGAGGGCGGGGGCGGCGCTTGTTCTGGCAGGGCTGGCATCCGAAGGCCCGACCACTGTATACAGAGCCGACCACATAGACAGGGGATATGAAAAATTCGAAGAAAAACTTCGCGGGCTTGGAGCGGATGTGACGCGGCCCGAATGACGAGCGTCCCGGCGAACGGTCGAGGCGCTATAAATATGATTATGAGCGCGAAACTCAAGAACGGCTGTTGCAAAAAAAACTGCGATGATATATATTTTGCGGGGCAGGTTTGTGAAATCAATCACAAATCCTCCCGCGCCGCGCGCGCCAACGACTGACAACCCCGGACATTCAGCCACGAAACGCGGCTCCGGGATGAAACTTGGAAACAAGACAGGGCGGAAAATGGAATCGGCCCGGCCACGCACGGAGACCCCGCGTCCGCAACGCGGCGGCCACACTACTATAAGTTCTCCGGCGTCAAAGTCGGTCTATTATAGATTTAATCTATAGAAATATCATACATAGGAGGTATGAGAAGAATGGATCTTGGTCAATACAAACAGATTGCAATCATCGGCGTTCCGTTTTTCGGCGTGCTGGCCCTTCTGTTCGCCGCGTACAAAGCGGCATGGGTCTCAAAGAAAGACGCCGGAACAGCCGAGATGCAACAGATCAGCGGTTACATACAAGAAGGAGCAATGGCGTTTCTGAAACGCGAGTACTCGACGCTGAGCATATTCGTGGTGTGCGTCGCGGCGCTGTTGCTTGCGCTCGGCATCAGGCAGGACGCGCCGTTTACGGCGGCCGCTTTCCTGTACGGAGCGTTCTCGTCGGCTCTCGCGGGCTACTTCGGAATGAAGATAGCCACTAAAGCCAACGTAAGGACAGCTCAGGGCGCGCGCACGGACCTGACGACCGCTCTCGGTATCGCCTTCTCAGGCGGCTCTGTCATGGGCATGTGCGTCGTCGGCCTCGGAGTCCTCGGTCTCGGAATTCTGTACCTCCTTTTCGGAGGGATGGAACACCCGATGGAGACGATCAGCGGATTCGGCCTCGGCGCCAGCTCGATAGCTCTCTTCGCCCGCGTGGGCGGCGGCATCTACACCAAGGCCGCCGATGTCGGCGCCGACCTCGTCGGCAAAGTCGAAGCCGGAATCCCCGAAGACGACGCCCGCAACCCCGCAGTCGTTGCCGACCTCGTCGGCGACAACGTGGGCGATGTGGCCGGAATGGGCGCGGACCTCTTCGAGTCCTACTGCGGCTCCATAATCGCCGCCATGGTTCTCGGATACACCATCACCAACGCCGGAGTGCGCGGCATCATGCTGCCCCTCATTCTCGCCTGCGTCGGCATCGTAGCCTCGATTCTCGGAACCTTCATCGTCAAGACCAAGGAAGGCGGAAACCCGCAGTCAGCCCTTAACAACGGCTCCTTCCTCGCCGGGATACTGATGATCGTCGGCTCTTACTTCACAATCAATCTTATCGTCGGCCCCGAAGGATTCGTGTTCGCCAGCGGCGCGAAATTTTCGAGCCTGCAGTTGTTCTTAGCCTGCATCAGCGGCCTTGTCGCCGGAACAGCCATCGGACTTCTCACCGAGTACTACACGGCCGAGTCCAAAGGCCCGGCTCAGGGCATCGCCCAGCAGTCGAAAGTCGGAACGGCCACTAACATCATCAGCGGCCTCTCCGTCGGCATGATGAGCACCGCCCTGCCGGTTGTCGTTCTGGCCATCGCCGTCATTCTGGCGTACGTGTTCGGCGGGATGTTCGGAATCGCTCTCGCCGGCCTCGGCATGCTGAGCACCACAGGCATCGTGCTCGCCGTAGACGCTTACGGCCCGATCGCGGACAACTCCGGCGGCATCGCGGAGATGACTCTCTCCGACCACCCCGAAGTCCGCAAACGCACAGACAAATTGGACGCTGTGGGCAACACCACTGCGGCCATCGGAAAAGGATTCGCAATCGGCTCGGCCGCTCTCACCGCGCTGGCCCTGTTCGGCGCCTTCACAGAAGTCGCCACCAAAGCCTCCGGCATCACGACCTCAATCGACATCATGAATCCTTACGTCACCGCCGGACTGCTCCTCGGCGCCATGCTCCCCTTCCTATTCTCTTCCATGGCCATGAAGGCCGTGGGCGACGCCGCGTTCGACATGATCGAAGAAGTCCGCAGACAGTTCAAAACCATCCCCGAACTCGCCGCCGTTCTGGCCATCTTCAAGAAAGAGGCCGCAGGCGAGAAAGTGTCCGACGCTGAAAAGAACAAAGCGTTCGACGCCGCGAAAGGCAAACCCGAATACGGCAAGTGCGTGGCCATCAGCACATCCGCCGCCATCAAGAGAATGGTCGTCCCCGGCCTCATCGCCGTGGCGTCCCCGCTCGTTATCGGCATCATCGGAAGGCTGATCGATCCGGCGCAACCCGCCGCGATGCTCGGCGGACTGCTCGCCGGCGTCACCTCCTCGGGCGTCCTCATGGCTATCTTCATGGCCAACACGGGCGGCGCTTGGGACAACGCCAAGAAGTTCATCGAAGCCGGCGGCGGCAACCTCGGCGGCAAAGGCTCCGACGCTCACAAAGCGGCGGTTGTCGGCGACACAGTCGGCGACCCCTTCAAAGACACGGCCGGCCCCTCCCTCAACATCCTCATCAAACTCATGGCCATCGTGTCTCTCGTGTTCGCTCCGTTCCTCTTCGGTTGAGAACCGGCGAACTCTGACATCGAAACAAAAAGCCTCCCCCTCTCGGGGAGGCTTTTTTTATCCCGAATCCTAATGAAAGATTCGGGTTTATTCTCTACTGCTTGCCCGCGACTCCCTCTCGATGGCCCCGGCATCCCTTGACTTATGAGCGCGGTGAATCTAATATCAAACTGACGAATAAATTTTGCCGACACGGAGCTAATATTTGGACGGCGCGGAAGAAATGAAATGTCCGGTTTGCGGACGAAAACTGTATCCGGACAGGCCGTCATGTTTATACTGCGACTACGAGCGACCTCTGGACGACAATGTAAAAACCCTGCTGAAGAAACGCCTCGTCGCAAAAAGTCTCGGCATGGAGGAGTCCGCTGCCGAAGAGGCTACGACGGTGGGCGGCGTGTGTCCGGCGTGCGGCCGGAAGATGAAGCCTGAAGCAAAGTTTTGCCCCGGCTGCGGCGCGCGCGCGGACGCTTCAGCCACTCCCGTCCCTGCCGCCGGTTCAGCCCCACCCGCCACGAAATCCGCCCCATCCATCGACCGCATCGATTGGAAATGGTCTTCCTCTCATCTATTCAATAAACCCGCCGAAGTCAAATTGTCCATCGGCAATATCCTCTGGACCGCCGGCATCTTCCTCGCCCTCGCCTCCACCCAACTCCCCTTCGGCGTCGTCCCGGAAGAAAGAACCATGCTCGGCTTGAAACCGCAATGGCCCGTCCCGTTCCCCGCAGAGCTTCTCATCCCGCTCATCGTCATCGCCGCGATGATTCCTCTATCAATTTTGAACTTCGTTTTCCCCGGCGGCATTCAAGGAAAATTCTTCAGGCGCGGGTTCGTCATCTTCTGGCTGCTGTTCATATTCCTCTTTCTCAAAGGGCTGTACACCGGCTCGTCGGGAACAATCTTCGCGGTAATCGCCGTCTTGGCCGTTTCGTTCGCGGGCAAACGTATGCGCGCGCGGCTAGACCTTTACGAACCATACTCCGCCGCCGCGCTACTGATGTGCTCCGTCACATTCCTGATATCATTGTCATTGCGCAACGAACTTCTCTCAAAAGCCGGCGCTGGGGTGTTCTCAGGCGGCGGGTTTCCCGCCCTCATTCTCGCCCTTGCCGCCATAATCGCGGGCAGCGTATTCAAAGCGGCGGAACTGCAGGAAGCAGGGACGGGCCGCGCCCGCTGACGCTCCGGTTTGCCTCCGCCCGGTTTTCTATTATGATATGATTGTCAACTCAAGGAGGACGCAATGTCAGAATACAAAATGGGATACATCGATATATACAAATCCGGCGCGGGCGAGTTCATGGGCGGCGCCCTCATCACCGACAGGCTCGGCATCCCCATCGAGTTCAGGCACACCGAACCCGTCTCTCCCACCAAAGTTCAGCAGATACTCTACGGCCGCGCGCTCGAAAAATTCGTCAAAACCGAAACGCTCGCCAAATGCCTCCTCGGCGACCTCAAAAACAAACCCGACCTGCTGGTGGTCGCCGACGCGGACTACTACCCGCTCACCCGCATGTTCAACTTCCCCTTCGTCCAACTCGGCAAAGCCGCCCGCGAGCCAATGGAAAAACACGGCGACTACGCCGAAGTCAGCGAAAGCGAGATACACCTTCAAGCCCTTTCACACCGCGAGCCGTTGCGCGTGCGCGTCGACCGCAAGAACGCCCCGACCATGCCAGCCATCAAATCCATCCTGACCGACGTGACCCGCACCATGGATGTGCTCGAACCTCTGTCCCGCGTTCAGGAAGCCCTGAAAGCTCTCGTCGCGGAAAAAATCTGACATGGCAAAAGATATAGACACTTTCGAGGTGGCCCTCTCTCCCGGCGTTGAATCGTCCGAGGCCGACATCGCCATCCCAACCCCCGCAGTCTCCGAACCCGAAGCCGCCGCGCTCGCCGTCCCCGCCTCAGTGGAATATCCGCTCGGCCCCTCCCGCGCCGCCACCGCCTCCCTCGAATTCCCCGCCGCCGTCCCCTCCCGAGACATCGACCTGCTCTCCGGCGTCGTCAAAAAAATCGCCTCCAAAGACGTCGCCTTCATCGCGGCGACCCTCATCAAAACCAAACCGCTGAAAGTCGATCTGCCACGCGTGTCAGAAAAGACGCACAGCATCCCGTGCGTCCCCCCGGACGGCATAAAGACCTTCCCCAGCCCATATCTGGACAACGCGCCGCAGAGCCGCGAGATGCTCAACATGAAACGCATCCCCTTCCCCGTCCTTTCCGAATTCATGAGCGAACTGGCGAAAAAGAACGGAACAGCGTACACTAATATAGTTTTCATCGGGGCGTTCGATCCCGTGCCGACCCATCTGGCGGAAAAACTCACCCTTGACACCGTGATGGGCGTTCTGAAATTCTATGTCAGGAAGGAGCCTCGGGGAGAAAGGCGTTTCGCCCGCGTCGTATATGGACGCCGGCGCGACAACCACGAAATCATCTCCGCCCTTTTCCCGGTGACTTGATATGGTGGCGATTCTTGTCGTTCTGATTATATTTAACGTGATTCTGGCGTCCGTGCTGATTAAGAAATGGATCGACAACGCCCCCGCCGCAGAGCCGCGCCCCAAACAACTTCGAGGCCGCGAAAAGCCCATCAATGAATTCTTCTCCTCCAACGAACCCGCCGCCACAGATGTCGAGGTGCGCGAAATCGCAGAACAATTGCTGGACAGAATAGACAGAAAAATCGACGTTCTCAAAGAGCTTATCCGGCAAGCGGACTCCCGGATAGCCACAATGGGCGGAGCGGCAAGAGAGCTTCCCGCCGCGACCCGTTCAAGGGATGACGCGGCGGACCTCGACGCCTCCGGCAGACGCGGCGCGGCGCGGCGCGGCCCCGCTTCCAGAGACGACTCACAATCCGGCGGCGTCGACAAACGCTCCCGCATCATCCAGCTTCACAGAAAAGGATTTTCTTCCACACAGATAGCTCAGGAAGTCCAGATGGGCCGCGGAGAAGTGGACCTCATCCTCAACGTCGAAGGCTTCGACCGCTAACTCCGCCCCGCGCCCATTTTCAAATCTTACCCAAGTGGCGCGCGGAACCCATTTCTACAAAAAACAGTCGCCCCGCATATACGAAGAACCCGAATCCATCGTTAGGATTCAAGTTCAATCATCGGCGTAATCGAGTTATGATTTGGAGCTTTCTCGAAAAAAAGCGGCAATAGCGGATTTGTTCATGCGGCCTTCGGCGACAGCAAGAACCATCTGCTCAAAAGCGACTTCATCAGCGGCAAAGTCAATATCATTCATAACGAGAAACACAAGCGAAGCGACGGCTCCGACACGCTTGTTTCCGTCAACAAAGGGATGATTCTTTACGATATGAAACAAATATGCGGCTGCCATCTCAAAAATGTCTTCGTGCAGAAACTTGTCTCCGAATGAAGCCGCAGGCATGGCAAGCGCCGACTCAAGAAGGCCGACATCCCTTATTCCAAGACTACCGCCGTATCTTGAGATCTGGTCTTCGTGAATCTGCAAAACTTCAGAAAAAGAAAGAAAAAGCGGCTCAGTCACGATGTCACTCCGCCAGCCGTTTTAGAGCGCGGCCATACCGGGTATTGACCGAATCAAGCGCATTTGTAAACTTCTCCCGCCGCTTCTTGTCGCGCACCGGAGAAATAATAAGCGCGTTTCCGTCCGTAGAAATCTCAAGCGGCGTATCCGCGTCTACCTTCAGCAATTCCAGAATCGCCTTGTCAATCACCAACGCTAGACTATTTCCGTGTTTCGTCAGAGTCTTTACCATATACGCCCCCAGTAATACATTGTACTAACAGTGTATCACCATGGCCGAAAAATAACAAGCCCGCCCGCCACCGACCAGACTTTCCAAGCTAGACACCCTACACCCTCTTTAACCCCTCCTGAACAACCTTCCCTAGAGCCTCGTTTTCCCTTTGTGCCTTTGTGCCTTTGTGCCTTTGTGGTTCAATATTATCTGCCTCTTTTGCGCCTTTTTGAACAATCTGAGGCAAAACTCAGAATTGGCGCTTTTGGACGAGGCTGATTGGCGTGTTTGGTGAAAATGGGTTCCCTCTTTCGAGGGATGACGGCGCTAAAAGAAGAAGAAATTCCGGCACAACAGGAATGATGGCTCACAAGATAAAAAAATGGCTTAGCCCGGGTTTTTCAGCGGCATTTATTAAATCCACCTCTATTGCCCTCAGACATTAAAAATCCATTATCAGGAAAATGATGTATGAACAAAATTATGAAACATAAAAATGAAATGCCCGCAATAATAGACAATATCAAGCAACATTTAAGACATATTGACAATTGTGCGTTATGCAGAATTGCCCATAAAAACTTGTTTTCTGCCAACATTCCGATTAAGCCCGAATCCTAACGACGGATTCGGGTTAAAGCTGTCTTGTTAGCATGGCGACTGCTTAGAATTATCCCGCTCTACAGCCAGATAGTTTCCCAGTACGAGGCATCCATGTAGGAGTTGAAGACGCTTGCGAGAAGCGCGATTGGTTTTTGCGGAATAAACGATTTTGAGGCGAGATTGTCGTTTATCGCAGTGAAATTATTTTTCAGCACGCCCACCTGAATTCTATTGGAATTGAGAAAACCGAGGGCGTTGTCGATTATATCTATTGATTCCCTCGCTTTTTCCGCGGAGCTTGCGTCGGCTTTGGACAACCCGCTGGTTTCAGCCGTGCTTGTTTTGAACCGCTCGACTATGAGGTCCTTCGCGTCCGGCCCGGTTTGAAAATACATGTCCCAGTCGCCGAGGAGTTCGCGGGATGAACTGATGATTTTTTCCGTTATGACAATCTGGAATTTCCCTTCTTCGATGTCCTTTTCGACGCTGGCGATGAAGTTTTCAGTGACTTTATCAACCCATACGCCTTGTTTATCCATATTAAAAGCGGCGCCCTTGCCGACTTTATCGATGACATCCGTATAATCCTTGTCCGGCATGGATGTTTCGTTGACTCCGACGACATAAAGCTCCGAGCCTGCGGATATCAGCGCGTCCGCGACGCTCTGCCTTAATTCTTCCGCTCCGGCTCCTTGTTGTGTATGGCTGGTTTTGGCATATCCTACGACGTCGAAGAAATCGTCTGAATACTCATCTGACAACATGACTGTCACTTTTGTGGCGTTTGGATCGAATTTATCTCCGAATCTAGCCATCGCTTGGTCAAGGGACACAAGCCCTTTTTCGATTCCGCCAGCGATGTTTCCAAGAACTTTGTCCACATCAGCTTGGAAACTGGCCGCGTCGGACCTGAAATCTGTGGACCCGTTGCTGTCTAGGCTGATTTCAAAGCTCTCAATTGCCATTCGCACATCGAACCCTTTGTCTTCCAGCGCCTTGAACATTTTCTCAGCGTCTTCCTTGATATGCGCGATGTCGTCAGACATGCTGCCCGAGCGGTCAACCACCCATAAAACATCTATACGCGGTTTAATCTCGGTAATCGTGTTTTCTTCCACTTCCACCAATTGTTCGATTTCTTCGATTTCCTGCGTTTCCTCAAACCTAGCAAGAGTGTGGCTTCCGTGAATGTTGTTTGTCAGCCCGATCCTTGTCGTTTCGGCCTGCATTGCGCTGATTTCCTTATTCATGATCTTGCGTTGCGCGTCAGTTAACGTGGCTTCATTTGACGCTCGCACAGCGACATTGCGGGCATGTGTCGCCATTTTGCTCTGCTCGCCGAGTCCCCAATCGCGCGCTCGTTGCCAGATCAGGCTCAAGTCCGTGTTTTCTCCAGACATCTCATAGCCCGTTCTAGCGGCGGAAATCTCCTCGGTCATCATGCGGGCCGCCTGTTGCAAGTTGGCGCTATTCAGCGATGTCCGATTAGTAAACGCTTTTATCATAGCGTTTTTTGAATCATTGGTTCCGGACGTGGCTGACTGCGCGGCGAGCAAGAACGAATTGCTACCCATGATTTTCATGTTTGACCGCCTTATTTTTGTTATATGGCAACTATACTTTTTCCCTATATCGGCATAATGGGCGAAAACTTTAGGTCTGAATAAATATTTTTTGCGTGTCATGTGGTTGTTCAGCGCCCTTTTCTCCGTCTAGCCCGCATTTTTCGCCAATGCGGCTTAGCAGAGAAAAGGGACTAGCGAGCAAAGCAATTGCAACGACGGCGCAAAGATAATTATTCCGGCAGCCGCCTTCTAATTCCTTTTTTGGGTTGTAACTCGTTTTGCCGCTATGAAGTCCGCCCGGAATCTCTTTCTCTATCGGCAAATCCGGGCGGAAAAATGTTCGCTCCCAAATCCCAACGACGGATTCTGATTACACTATTATGTTTGCTTTCTGATTCCCTCAAGCGCCTTCAACAATTCAGGAACCTTGTTTCCAATCGCGTCCCATAAGGTTTCTTCTTCAAGCCCGAAATAGAAATGAGCAAGCACATCTCTCAGCCCGGCGATTTTTCGCCATTCGATTTCGGGATGCCGGATCCTGACCTCTTCCGGAGCCTTTTTCGCCGCCTCGCCGAGAACTTCCAGATTTCGCAACACTGCGTCGTAAACAATCCCGCCGGAGAAAAAGTCTTTCTATCTACATTTCTTGTGTGCTCAATAATGTTGCGGCAGCAGGCCATCATGTCGTCGAGCCACATAGACCAGTCACGCGACATAAACAGCCTCCTTCTCCACAAAGGGCCTGACGCGGTCTCTTAATCCGCGCCGAGTTACAAGATCGACGCGACCGCCCAGCAAATCCTCAAGGTGAAACTTCAACTCCATATACTGATCGAAAGTCGGCGGTTCCTTGAAGTCCACAAGGACGTCGATGTCGCTATCTTGACGCGCCTCATCACGCGCGGCGGAGCCGAACAGCGCAAGCGCCACAATCCCGTGGCGTTCTTTCAGTTCAGCGTAGTTTTCTTCTAAATGCTTCAGTATCTCCGCCCTGCTCATGGCGCGCCTCCTATCAACTCCGATGATATTATAACACACATCCAGCGACACGGACTTCGCCTCCTGTCTCAGTCCGCCATTCTGCCGCGCGGAAAGCCCGCAATAAGGTCGACTTTCTTGAACAAATACGCGATTGTTCAAAATTCGCCATTAGGCTTCGGACGCTATAGTTCAGAACGGATGAAACGCGAGGCGCAAGGCGCGTCAGCGCCCGCCCTCCCTGTTATTTTGCTTCCGGGTATTCCGTCGCCAGCAAACGAAGAGGCGGCTCGTCTTCCTCAATGTCAGGGAAACGTCCTATCTGCTCGACAAACACGTTGTCCGCATGGTCGTCGTTCACAGACGACACTTCTCCGACAAGAATTTTGCCCGCGCCTTTTTCACAATAGAACCTGTGATAGAGGCCGCGATGGATGGTGACGCTTTCGCCGGGGACAATGCGGAGGGCGGTTCCGGCGGGCGCTGTCCGTCTGACGCCGTCGAGGCTGAGCGTCACATCGGTGTCCGCCGGGGCGCCGTCCGGCGCGCAGTTGCGGACTTCCATCAGCAGTATGCCGCCTGCGCGGTTGATAATGTCTTCCATTTTCGCGCGGTGGAAGTGCATGGGGGTCATCTGGCCTTCTTCAAGTATGAGGATTTTCTCGGCGTACGGTTTATCTGCGGCGGCTCCGTTCAAGCTGCCGTTCCGCAACGTAAAAAGAACAAGCCCGAAGTTTGCGAAATCTCCCCGCCCGAAGTCCGTCACGTCCCATCCGAGTTGGGCGTCGCGAATCTCGTCAGCCTCATGCCCCGCCCTCGCCCAATCCGCGGGCGTCCACCGGGAGAACGGCGGCAACGCAAACTGTTTCTCTTCGAGAAATCTTTCTGTCTCGGCGATAAGCCTATTGATATGCGATCTTTTCATATCCGGACTCCTGTCGACATCTTTGCGCAATTATATAATTGCGCTACGCGAAACGCGCTTAGTATCGGCGCGATGGCTGGTCGGATTTCGGAAAAGCGGGCATAGAGGGCCGCACAAGAAGCGTTCTTCGTTTTGCCGACATTTTCAATTAAGACCGATTCACCCGCCCGGATGACTAGGGAACATAGGGTGGGCGGCCCCGGATTCAATCGCGGACGCAACGGAAACCGTGCGGAAGATATCTGCCGCATGATATATAAGCGGTTATGCCTGTTCCCGGGCGCCTATATTCAGTGTATGTCTTATCAACTCCCGCGGCTCTATTGTATGCTCCGCCGCTAGCGCAATCAGTTTCGTCCCTTTCATAACTCCGCCGCCGTCCCGTTCGCGCCGAACCTCTTTATACATCTATAGCGCTTCCGATTTTCGCAAACCAATTATATCTCGCAAGCCCCAAACCAACAAACAATCCCATGGGCGCGTCGTAGCGCAGCGAACGCGCCCGACGCAAATCATCCCCGCCCGCCTCCCACCGCCGCTTTGACTCAAATAACACATGCCGTCGTTTGCTGTAACTAATGCGCGATCGGCAAAAACAAACTCTCAGAAATGTTTTCATAACAGTTTCGCATCTATTTCCTCAACTCGCCGAATAGGATTAAAAGAATGACCACTCAAGACAAAACAGCGAGCATGGCAAAAAAGCAAATTTTGAAGCCTTTTCAATTATTCAATGATTCTCGATAGGGCTTCCTTGTATTTTTCTATGGTATTATCGATAACATCCGGCGGAAGCTCAGGCGCGGGCGGCTTCTTATTCCAGCCCATGCTTTCCAAGTAATCGCGGACATACTGCTTGTCGAAACTGCGCTGAGGTCCTCCAGCCTGATACTCGTTTACCGGCCAAAACCTTGAAGAGTCCGGAGTAAAAGCTTCATCTATAAGAATCAACTCTCCTTCGGAAATTCCGAATTCGAATTTGGTGTCCGCTATGATAATGCCTCGACCGAACGCGTAGTCGGCGGCAAACGAGTACAGCTCAAGACTTATATCGCGAACCCGTTTTGCCATATTTTCACCGACTATTTGACACGCATCGTCGAAAGGAATATTTTCATCATGCTGCCCCGCCGGCGCTTTTGTCGAGGGAGTAAATATGGGTTCGGCCAGTTTTTCCGACTCCTTCAAGCCGAAAGGCATACTTATGCCGCATACCGACCCTGTCCTCTTATATTCATTCCATCCTGAGCCGGAAATGTAACCGCGGACTATCGCCTCAATTTGAACAGGCTCGGATTTCCTGACGATTACAGCCCTGCCTTTCAAATTATGATCGAGATCGTCGCCGCGCAATGAAGACAAGTCTTCTTGAATAATGTGGTTGGAAATAATTCCTCGGGTTTTTTCAAACCAGAAGTTGGACATTTGCGTGAGGATGATTCCCTTGCCCGGAACCGGCGTCGGCATTACAACGTCAAAAGCCGAAAGACGGTCGCACGCAACGATAAGCAACTTATCGCGATCTTCTGTTTGATATACATCGCGCACTTTTCCTCTTTTAACAAGTTCCATGCCGAGCAGTTCAGATTCAAAAACAGCTTTCATCTCAATACGCCGCCTTTCTCAAAGATTGATACCCATAATGAGCTATCAGACTGTCCAGCAGCACGAGAGCCGCATAGTTCTCCGCAATCGGCCATATTCTTCCCACAATGGTCGGATCACGTCGAGTTATCGCGGCGAGCGTTGATGTTTCAAGAGTATATTTGTCTATGGTTGTCTGTGGCTTGTCGATTGTAGGCGTTGGCTTTACAGCAAGTCGCACTATTATGGGCTGGCCCGTTGACAAGCCTCCCGTTACGCCTCCTGCGTTATTTGTGTCAAATATCACTTTGCCGCCTTCCGAACGCATCTGGTCATTGCTCTGTATTCCGGTCATGTCCTTGACGGCGAATCCCGCTCCTATTTCCACCCCCTTAACTGCGCCGATGCCGAGCATGCGCCCAAGTTCGGAGTCGAGCTTGTCGAAAACCGGTTCTCCGAGTCCGGGGGGAACGCCGAGAGCGACCACTTCGACAACGCCTCCAGATGAGTCGCCTGTGCTTGTAATACGGTTGGCGGCGCGCGTCATTTCCTCCGCGCATTCGATATCGGGGCAGTTTACAATATGATGAACGCCGTATTTGTCTTGTGTCTCTTGAGCTGAGAAAACCGGCGTTTTCGCTCGTATTTCATCGATCTCGTTTTCTATCTCCGCGAATACTTTCATTTTTTCGAGAAATCTCATATCCATTGTGATTCTCTTGCTCACATAGATTTCCTGATAGAAAGGATCATGATCGCATCGCATTTTCTTATATGATTCCGTATATGTGAAAGCTCTTTCATGATCTATCTGTCCACAGCTTACCCCGGCGAGTTCAGTGATGTATGAGAAAACGGTTATTCCGTGATCTTTAAGAATTTTTTTCGCGGTATATCCTGCGGCCACTATCGGCGCAGTATATCGCCCGCTGAAAATTCCCGCCCCGACTGCGTCGTCGTCCGGGCCGTATTTCATGAACGACGCGTATGACGCATGGCCCGGCCTCGGCGTGCGGTTCGTGTCTTGATACTGCTTCACATGGATGAAATGACGATCAAGATTAGGGATGACAATCGTCATTGGAGTTCCATTCGTATGATTCCTGTTCCCGGCGTTTTCAATGGTGTCCGCCGCGTTCAACCCTGTGAATATCACAGGCAGATCCGGTTCTTTTCTAGGCGAGGATAGCTCGTCGGCTCCCGGTTTTCTCAGGAGAAGATCGGCGTATATCTCCTGTTCGCTGAACAATATACCCGGCGGCAAGCCTTGCACAGTCGCCGTCAGACCCTCTTGATACGAGCCTCCGGAAACTGTCACTTGAAAATTCCTTCCGATATGGCATCCGAACACTGTATTGCCCTCCGATTATTTATAGTTGACAGGTCAAGTTCAGAGTTCAATTTTTCTTGTCGCGACACGCGTCCCTGCCCGCATAAGCGGCGCAGACATTCTCCACTCCTTTAGATTCCGCGCGACTGTCTTCTAGCGATTTCAAATCTCTTGCCGACTTAAGAACGAACTAAAGAGCGGGTATCAACTTTTCATAGTCCTCAACCGATCCGCCGCCAAAACACACGTTGATAATCTCGGCTCCCAGAGGGTCAAGTTCGGCCGACTGAAACTGCGCCAGTTGCTCCTCGAAAAAAGCCTGAAAAACAGCGGCTCCTCGGTCGTAAGCTTCGGGGCCGACTTCCGGCTGTGTGTCAACATGAAGGAACAAGCGGTCAATCATTCGGCCTTCAAGTTGAAGTTGGCGAGGGGTATAGCCGAGCAGCGGACAGCGCGCCGGTCGCAGTTGTTCGGAGCGGAAATTGGCGGCGCCGCGCCTCGCCAGATAGTCGCGCGCTATCCACTGCGGCATGAACCCGACCTTCCACGCTCCTATGTGCTGATTGGGGCACAGGATGTGGCGCATCCGCGAGTGTTGGACGAACTGCTTTAGAAGCAGGTTGGCGTGGTCGATTTTTCTGCCTGTAGCGAAAGGCCAGTATGAGCCTACGCCTTCGCTGGTCATGCCTTCGGTGTCAACGATACTGGGATTGTCGTGTCCGCGAGGGGACACCAGACGCCACAGCCAAGCAAGCGCGGGCGGAAGCAGATGGAACATGCCTATAATTCCATACGTGGGGCGCTCTTTCGTGCAAGGAGGAGTGCGAACTCCGAAGCTGCGGATATCGACTGACACAGAATTGGAGACTGCCTTTGGAAAAGACTCTCTTGGTATGATTACGCGCGGGTTGGGACAGGGGGCGCCGGGCGCGTCCTGAATGTGTTCCCATATAAGCGCTCGGCTGCCCGGAACAGTGTCGATGTTTAGGAACAAAAGATTTGTGGGCGGTTCGGCGGTAAGCCTTTCTAGATTCAAGTCCGTGCCGTAATGCTCAATGTGGTTGACTCGTATGAACCATGCGTCTTCAGCGTCGCAAACGCGCATTTTTCCGGAATCGTTCTGAATAGATGGGTGACACATAGCCATGTCGTCCGTGACGGCGAGCAGTTCGCAGCTTCTGGGGACTTCAAGAAATACACTTTCGCCGGTTATGATGTTTTCTCCGAGCAGAAGCCTGCCGTCCGGGCGGCGGTGCGCCTGCTCTAGCATTTCGCTTTTGCCTCCGCCGCTGGCGCCCTCGTGCATGATGGTCACAATGTTGTCGTACGGGGTGACCACTTGAACCGTCGAACAGTGCGCGGTAATCCAGCCTTCCCGCTCGCCCAGCGCGAGCAGGGCTCCGTAAACCCCCTTCTTCGCGCTGGGTCCCGGGTACAAGTTAAAAGAGAACACTTCGTGCAGATTATCCATCCTGTTGTGAGCCACCACTTGACGGCCTTCAAATCGCGTGTGCCTGAACATCGGCGCCACATACAGAATAACGCGCGGCGAGTAGTCATCGGGAATGTCGCTCAAAGGAATAATTCCTTGCAGCATCGCCAACCCTAGCGCGAAAAATCCGGTGTTCTCAGGCGCGACGGCTAGAGCTTCAAAACCCATTCCCGGCCGGCCTGCGACAAATGCGTAAGCGGCAAGCTTCTGTCCTGCCAGCCAGTCGAATACCTCCGCCCTCAACGGATCAAAATCCTCGCCGTATCGCTCCTTGAAAGTTTCTTTGTCCGTCGGCGACGAATCGGCGATCAACATGCAATCCGGGTCGCGACGTCTCATGTAAGGTTCGGTGTAATTAACCGCAACTCCGTTCCTGACACGCATCACTTCAGCCTCGACCACACGGGTTCCGTCCGGCAATTCGCTGCAGACCTTCATCATTCTGCTTCCGGGCCCGCCGCACGCAATATCTATCAGTTCGTCAATGCCGCTTACGACTCGCACACCCGGACTTGCTTCAAATACGCGCCGCAACTCTTCGGGCGGATTAAGCTTTTTCCATGCAGGCGCATCCATAACTAGTTGTGATGCCGCCCTAGCATACACATCGCGCTCTTTTGATTGACCATATTCTCTCATGACTTTCCGCCTTTCGCTTGTTTTGCAGCAATCAAATGGCTCTCAACGTCAATTGTTTCCTTCATCATCTATTCTCGTAATAACAAAAAACCGGACGAAGCTATTCTCGCTTTCATCCGGCTTCACTTCCGCTTGACTCAGGAATCGAACCGAGCGGACTTGAAACAAAATAAAAAACCACCGGATGCATTCACCGCCGGTGGCCTATAATTCAACTGGCTAATACTACTGCCCCTTGAATACCTGCCTTTGTTTTCTTTCGCTTAAAAGAATAATAGTTTTCCGTTTTTTGTCAAGAAAACTATTTCTTCATTGTCTAAATATTTTTCGCAAATCATTCTGCAGCCAACACAAGAGAATCCATTACGAAGATAATAACGCGCTCTCCGGTATGAGTGCTGATATCCGTATGAAGACTTTTCACTTTTCTGTTCGTAATATCTTGAATAACTATCTCGAGCAGCGTTCGTCCCTTTTCGATCAGTTTTGTTCGCACCTGTTTTATGAGAGCCTGACCATCAGGGTCGCCTTCGGACTTCGCCAAATGCTTCTCTGCCGGGGTAAGAACACCGCTCAACCTTACTAAAATCATGTCGTCAATTATGTATGTTTTGGTTTCCTCCGGCCCGCGCCCCATATACTCCTTTTCAAATTTCACAATGGCTTCGCTGATGTCGGCTTCAATCTGGCCTTTTGTCCTAATCATCTCAACCCCTCCGTTTGTTATATTTTGCCATATTACGTGGAATGTTTGCTTGTTTTGTTGAATTACTATCGTGAACGCCTTTTAACAGTAATCCGAATCCATATGCAATCCTTAGTTTTCATCAATAATCATTCAAAATTGAACCCGAATCCGTCGTTAGGATTCGGGAGCGATTGTTCAGAGCGGATGAAATGCGAGGCGCAAGGCGCATTTTTGCAGTGAATAGAACTTATTGTTCATGAAAAAAAATGCGGCGGCAACGAAGCAGTTCGCCGCTATGAAAATTGCCCCGGTTCGTCGGCTTTATCGACGAATACGGGTTGAAATAGTTTCTCTTTGGTAACTCTTCAAAACGTTTCATCGACCGTCGGGAGCGAATCGCCGCCGCGCTTCTCTCCCGACGCAAATAAATCCGCCCCCATCCCCGCCCATAATCGAACAGCGCAAGATGTCTATTGCTGTAACAAAGCGGGAGTGACGATAGGGCTGGAGTTACTGAGGGTTACATGATAAAATTGCTGTAATAAGTGCTGTAATAAGTGAGAGTAAGCATTTAGCTCTCTGAAAAAAAAAACATAAAAAGGCTTTTTAAAATTGCCTGCGCGTGATATGTTTTATTTTAATGCATAGCGATGAAGCGAGAAAACCAACATACGAAGAGCTTGAGCAGAGAGTAATATATCTTG